>JAIETG010000020.1 GCA_019745395.1 Rhabdochlamydiaceae bacterium
ATCAGCGAAACTCTCGCAAGAAAAATTAAAATAATTTTTATGATAAAATAAAGAAAGAAGCTTTAGTTAAACACTCCTCCAAAAAGGTGTCATTTTAACTAAATTTAAATAGGTGTCATTTCTACTTAACGCTAACACTGTTTGATAATGTTTTAAGTTTTAATTTGTTTATTGTGGAATGTAAATTATTGGCCTGGAATTATTAGCGAAATATTTTGTGGGCGTCCGATTAGTAAACGGTTAAAAACCTAATAAAAAAATAGCTAGATCGAAGTTGCGCTCCTCTACATGGGCATAAAAAATCTTGAAATTTTCATAATATGTTAATTTGTAGTTGGTTGTCTTTTTTGTGGTTTTTGGGAATTCATGCATTTCGTTCTCTGCGAAGGGGATAATGTCCAATCCTAGCCGAAATAAGCTTTTAGATATTTTAAGATGACTTTTTTTAGAAATGCGGTTTTTCTAATCTTTGACGGTTCCGAGTTTGCAGGAATAAAAAAAGGCTTCATAGTAAATAATAAAGAAAATAAAAATAAAAACTTAACGCGTATTGCCATCATAAAATCCTATGGTTTCTGTGCCTTTTGTATTCTCTAAAACAAACCAAACCACTTCTTTTTTTTCTCTATCGGCTTGATGACTATAGGTTTTAAGCAAGATGGTGTGCTATTTACAATCTGCTTAGCTTCTGCATAGGGTTCTTCTTTCATGTGATCGATATCATTCGGAAATTTTTCAGGACCAAAAAAGTACATTTTTTCATGTGCTTGTAAAATCAGCCTAACTCCTTCAGGATAGTCTTCTCCGTGTTTATCACGAAAAGCGATCATAATCCTCGCTCTATTATGATCCCATGGATAGTCTCGTAAATAGGGTCTGATAGCTTCATGAGCATTGATGATTTCCACAAATCTTTCTGTCGCTCGAATTTCTAACTCTCTCGCCTCTTCAATGCTAACTTGATGACAATACAAAAAATTTACATCTATCTCTTGTATATCGTAGGGCATGCTTCCTCCACACCCATTACATCTTAGTCCAAATTGTTCCTTCATTTCCTGTTTTAATGTATTGATTACTTCATTAACAGAACGATTGAGAATAGCTCTTTCTTCTTTAGAATAATCTTTTTCTTCTGCCATCACAGGCTCGGTAGCAAATAGCAAGCAAACCAAAAATAAAAACTTAGCGCGTATTGCCATAATAAAATTTCCTTTCTTTTCGTATGTCTTCAATTTGATCTTTTAATCCTTTTTGCAGCGTGGGTCCCATAAAGCTATGTTCTTTAATCCCACGATTGATGCTTCGAGGAGAAAGACACTCAAGTATTTCTACGTTGTAGGTTAATCCATCTTGCTCTGAAGCCCACCTGCCAGTAATTCCATCTTCTTCGGAGTATAGATTATGCACTTTGAGCCCATATTCGTTAGGCATATTTTTAGCTGGAGCAAAAGATATAGAGTGAAGTTGCCTTTTGAAAATCTTTTTTTGTTCCATTGTCAGCATTTCATTAGCTCTTCTTTGAACTACTCCTCCTTCACTATGGGACAAATTCAAGTAGATGAGCTCTGGATTGGTTTTATGGATAGCGTCTGCTATGGCGCCGATGAATTGAGCTGTTTTACAAATGGTTGGGGTCTGCAATCCACCTCTTTCATTACATGCTCTATCCATATCTTCTAAAAGTGAGTAAGTTGTCGGATTGTACATTCCTATTAACAGGGTGCCTTCAGGGATTTTATCTGAAATAGATGTGAGCATTTTTTGCAACTCTTTACGCGTTGTTCTGATTCCATTTTGAAACGAAATTATTCCAACCATATTGCCTTGTGTAGGACAAATATCTGCAAAATGATCGAAAAGCTTGACTCTACCTAGTATTATTTCCTGAACTGAAAACTGTATTTTATGCAAATGGTTACAAATGATGTAGTCGTCTGTTTTCACTCCATTTGCATAAATATTCAGGATCCTTCTAGATCCATTTATAGACTGGCGGATTTCCATTGTGGAAAGAGAGAAAGTGCTAGGAGCGGGCGGATCACTCCAAAGGCCATCTTTCCAAGGATCAAAACTCAGTAGTCCAAAAAGATCCAGTCTATTTAAGGGACTATTTAGTACGTAGGTATAAAGATTCGATCCATCTACAAAGCCCGCAGGATCGGGAGTAAGCCACCTTTCTAACGCAAGGTCGTAGCAGCGAAGACCAAAAAACACGAGGCCCTCTTCTTGCCTTTTGGAAGAAAAACGCCAGGGGTTTTTAGGAGAGGTGGGGAGGGATCGTTCCTTACCAAAAGCTTCTATTTGATATGTTTCAGCAATTTCTCCGGAAGGCGAAATAAGGGCTATGCAGTTGCCGTGAAAGTCGTGAAGCGGAGCATAGACCACATCATCCAATTCTATAGCAACTGCAGCTCCGATGTCTCCAGTAAGCCCAAGTCCTAAGACTTTTAACTGTAAAAATTCTCTACGATCATTTAATGCCCCTATTTCTTTGTCATGGTCATGGACGAAAAACTTTGTGGAATGTTCGGGCATTTTTTCAAAATGTTCCTCTTGCCATAGATAGGTCTCTTTGGAAAAAAGACGGTAGAAGGGATCATAAGAATAGAGGATTTTTTTGCTCTTGGGGTAAGTAATGGAAGTAAGCCTTCCTAAAGCATCGTAAGAGTAGAGAATTTGTTGATCTGTAAGAATTCTTTCTACGAGATTCCCGTCTAGATCGTAGATAAGCCGACTATCTGGAGTTGCAAGTACTTCATTACAATCATTAGTCTCATATAGAGAGGAATTTCCCATAGAATCAAAAAGATACGTTCTTTCTCCATCTTGACTTAGTTGATTGAGAGCATCATAGGACATTTTTTTTCTTGTAAAAAGAGAGTGAGAATTCTCTTCGAGCCTTCCTAGAGAGTCATAGGAAACTTCATGGGTATTCCAAGGCGAGGTCTGCGAATAGGGGCGCTCTAAAACATCGTGGTTTGTATGAACTGTTGCTAGATCATAGATGAGTTTTTCTTCTGCTATATGACCGTTGGGATCGGTTTTAATATAGGAGTGTGCATAGGTAGGAGTTCCCTTTACATCTCTTCTGGTAACAGAATGCAGATGCCCATCAAAATATTCATGAGTAGTGGAAGAGGAGTCTGGAAGGGTAAAACTCCTACATCTACCCATATCATCGTAATCCCAGGAAAGACTCCATAAAGAAGATGTTTCTTCTATCATTTCGCCAAAGGGGTTATACGAGCGGCAGATAGTTTGTCCTCGAATGAGGTCTTCCGCTTGCATCCGGTATCCACTTCCCGTCTCATAGTGATAGCTGTAATGCACGGTGTTATCGGAACTTTGTAGGGAAAGTACGCGTCCGAGTCCATCATATTCATGCTTTAAACAAATACCACTTGGTAAAGTCTTGGTTTCTACACGGCCTTTTCTATCATAAGAGTAAGCCGTGACCTTGCTTCCAGCCTCAATTTCTTTGATCACCCGTCCCATGCAGTCATATTGAGAAAGATGGGTGACTTTTTTTAAGGGACTATCTTTCAGATAAACAGAAGATACTCTTTTTGTTTTATTCCCGGCTCGGTCATAAGAAAACTCTTCCAAGGAAAGTGTTTTGCCATATTCATCTTGTTTTTCTATAGAAACTAACCTGTTTGTAGCATCATCAATTTCAATGGTCTTAAAACCAAGAGCGTTGATGGTCGTTTTGCAAAAGACAAGCTGTCCTAGGTTATTACGAATAGGAAAGTACTGAAACTGCGTTACGGCATGAAGAGGATCTTCATGCCGGCAAAGTCTTCCTTCTGGATCATAGGAAAATGTGTCATATACGGTTCCATGTGATGTAACACGTTCTGTTTTTTCTAAAAGCCCCTTGCAGTTGTAGTGAAATGTAGTGTGATTTTCTATATGGGAGCCCTTTTTCTCCCATTTCTCTATGACATTGCCTTGAACGTTATGAATCTCTACTTGGGAGATGTCTCCACAGGTAGTGGTTTCTAAAAAACCCAGAGCATCATAAGAATAAGAAATGGTTCTAGATCCCGCAATCTCACTTGTTTTTTTTCCACTTCCATCGTAAAAAAACGTCGTGACAAGTCCTTTTGTATCTGTATGAGAACGTAGATGAAAAGTGTCAAAGGTCCACGACTCTTCCGAAAGAAGCTCTCCACATGGAGTGTAGCATTTTTTAGAGGTCATTCTCAAAAATGGATCGTAGGTATAATTGATTTCTGTTTGATCAGGTTCAATGGTTTTGGCAAGTGTTCCATTTTTGTAGTAGATATGTAGAAGAACTGTTCCATCTGCATGAATAATGCGAGTAGGTTGTTGAAAGACGTTGTATTCTGTTCTTGTTGTATCTGCTATGGAATTGGCATAAGAGGCGAGATTCCCACTGACATCATAGGTAAATTGTAGGAAGGGAGTATAGGTGTTTGCAGAGTCGTCCCGACTATCTGGGAATTCTGTTCGAAGGCACCTGCCAAATGTATCATACGTCTGTTTGGTAATCCGGCCTAAAACGTCTGTTTGAGAGGAGATTCTTCCTTTGGCGTCATAGGAGTTATAAGAAGTTTTTCCATTTCCTATATCATCGATCTCTTCACAAGAAAGGATCCTTCCTAATGCATCAAGATTGTAGATTTTTTTCGGAAGTCCTATTTCTTCCGATTCCTTGAGCTGCCCCTTGTCGTTGTAACGATAGATGTTTTTTTGTCCTAAGGGATTGCTTTGAGAAATGATGTGATCTCTCTCATCATATTCTGTCTCCAAAGTGTATTGATACTCATCATGGCCATCATAGAGTTTATCTTGGCAAAGCCTGTTATGATAATCATATTCATACACATGTCTTTCTATTAAACGTTCTGTATGGGAAGCAAGATCCAAGTAGAGATGTTTTGCTTCTATAATGAAGCCCTTGTCATTGTACTTGTAGAGCTTGATTGTCCTTTGAGAAACTCCGGTAAGATCTGTAAGGTCCTCCTTATTCCCATCGTCTAAGATTTCTCCTGCGAGAAAATGATCGTCGTTGTATAGATAAAATTCTCTTTGGAGAATTTGGCCTCCATGAAAAGAAAGCTTGCGAGTAAGAAGATCTGTACCTTCTTTGTAATTGTATAGATAATACATGCCTCCATCTTCCACTTCTTTTTCGAGATTGGAATAAGAGTCATACTCATACCACTTGTGAATGTGATCAGCGCCAGATAAGGTCCCGTCACTATTAAGAGCAAAAGATCCATTTACCTGGCCTGTTATTTGACCCCAAAGAACCTCTTCTATAACATTTTCTTTGTTGTCATAGAAAAACGTCTTGGAAAAAATAGGTCTTTCTTCTCCATCACATAACACTTTGGCTTTTAAATGTTGATTTTCCCATATGAATTTTAAAACTGAGTGGAGGGTTCCTTCTTTATGGAAATACTCGATTTGAGAGAGCTGTCCTTCTTTGTGATGATAACGGGTAAGAGCACCTTCTGCATCTCTAACATCTGTTTTTCCTATTTCGTAGAAAAACTCTGCAAGAGTTTGCATTTCCCCGTGCGCCCCAAGAGGGGCTTCTAGCTTTTGTACTTTATCAACATAGGGATGTTTTCGATAAAATTTCTCATCTCGTTCCTTCAAGGGTTTAGTCGAGCTGTAGTAGCGCACTTTGACTTGTATTTGGTTATCAATGCGCATTTCACTTACTCGAGATCCTATTTCCTTTTCCCCTCTAGAGTATCCAAAGACTTCTTGCCTTTCAGAGTCTTTTTGAACTTCTTTTAAATATTGCCGATCCTGAGATTCTGTATTTGTATACATTACGGAATGGTTGTCGGAGGTTGAGATCTTAAATTGATAGGGGGAATCTTTTTTTAGTAATTCAAAACGGATCCAAGAAAGGGTTTTATTGTTAGATGGGTTTTTGACGTCGATGAGTGTCAATTGATCTTTTTCGTATGTGTAAATTAGCTTCAGTTTTGAAGGAAGGGTTTCCCATACAAGTTTATAGTAGCAGCTGCCGAGATACTGCTCAAAGCGCTTAGAAAGTTTTTCGTAGTGTCGTTCTCCTCCGTTAGGAAGAAAAATAGAAAGATCAAAATTCTCGGGACCCCGATCATCCATATAGACTCGAAGCACATTGTTGTGAGGAGTATTTTTCCCGCTTAGCGCTCCAGCATACTTTCCGGCTTTCTTTTCTGGCTTATAGTAGTAATAATAGACATGATCTTTAATCTTTTCTTTGTGGCTGTATTGATACAATAAGGCATCTCCACTGGGTTCTGGAACTTGAAATTTCATAGCCTTAAAATCGTGCTTTTCAGGATTGAACTGCACCAACAGTTTTGTATGAGGAAGAAGTTGCCAGCCTTCTTGAGAAAAGCAGTCTCTTTTCAGTCTTTGTAGAGTAAGATTATCTGGATGAGACCCTGCGCTACTGCAATAAGTGCGGGTCAAAGAAAATGGGTAAGCCCCCAGTAATTTTGTGTCTTCTATAGCTATGTTTAATTGTCCTGAAATGACATGGACGTGATGAAAAAGAGCTGGATCTTCATCAGTAGAAAATAAGGATTCCCATTCTGCTAGCAGATGAAATGGAACGAGAAGTAATAGAAGCAGGAATCTCACAAAAGCCTTTGAAATTAACGAAATCTTTAAGTGAAAGGCATCCTACGCTTATTTATTTTTTTACGACAAGAGAAAAATTTAGTAAGGGAAATGAATTTGTTATGGGTAGATTTATTGAATCGAACTTTCCTTTGCAGTAATTTCCTTGGTTTTGGAGTGATAAACAAAAAGATCTCCGCGACGGCCCCAATTCATCCAGAGATTGAATTGCTTTTGTCCATCTTGATGAGGAACTGCTTTCATAAGTAATTGAAGTAACTGTTCTTTGTTTGCTGTACGATGAGGGGCTTCTTGTAGAAACTGTTGCGTTTTTATAAAAAGCGGAATGGTTAAGAGCCGATCTTTCCAAAGGTTTTTACGTTCATGTCCGCGAACTGTTAAATATTTTTTCCCAGCCTCGGTAAGGGTTACTATCTTGTGAGAAATCTCTATGAAATTAAGCATTTCTGCTGCTTCTGAAGCAATAACAATATGATCAAACCTTTGATGGCTTTCTGCTCCTATTTTATAGAGGTTTTGCGTGTTGCCGCCACTGTGAAGGTATTGCCATTTACTGTTTTTAGAGTATCGACTGGTCCCATCCCGGACAAAATCATAGCGGCATTTTCATAAGCATCAACTATGCTCATGTTCTCAAAATGGCAGTAGCCTAACATGCCTACCCCTAGGGAGAATGTAAGAATAGCAAGCCCAATCGTTAGGTTGTAAAGAATTCTTTGGAAGAATACTCTCAACGGCAATAGCGAATCGTATTTTTTTAAGCATGGAATATTTTCTGTATTATCGTAATGTAATCTTGTGTTAGTTTTTGCATTTAGTGTTTTTAAAATTTTGTCGATTTATATGTTTTTTATTTTTCAAGTGATTATTGGATCCTCGTAATAATAAGATGTGCAGAAACTGCTTCTGTTCCTCCAGCAATAGGGGTTATTGTTAGTGCTGTAGAATTACTTGAAGGATTGCTTATTGTGAGTATGGAATTGACGACGGATGTTTGCACAAGAGCCATTCCGACTATCTGACAAGATCCTGTGGCTCTTCCCACTACTGTGTAAGGAAGCTCTATCGCGCCACTACCAGAATCGAGTGTTATTACGAGTTGTCCAGCTTCGCTGATACTTACTTGAAACAAAACCTGATAACAGCCGATGTTAGTCAAGTTGAATGTGTCAACGCCGATGCGAGCAATGAGTCCGGTTCCACTGGAAGGTCCATCTTGAGGGAAATCAACATTTCCACCGACAGCAACAGTTGCTGCATTGTCACTTGGCATTAATGCATAAAAATCTGCAAAGTCAAGTGCTCCTCCTGAAGGTCCTTGAGGCCCCGGTATTCCTTGAGCTCCTCGAGGTCCTGGTATCCCTTGAGGCCCCTGTATTCCCTGAGCTCCCGGATTTCCTTGAGGCCCTTGAGGGCATGCGCAATTTTCACAGCAGCACATTGTCGGAGCGACGCCAAGTATTGGATTCATGAATAAAAATGCGCTGGATAATCCCATGAATATGATAGTTTTTTTCATAAATTTTCTCGTTTCTTTAAAAGAGTCTACAGATTTAGTTATTGTTTAAAGGCGGATGTATGTTTGTTTAAAAAATCATTTTCAACAATGTTATTCCAGGAATTTTTGAAAAAATATATTTTCACGTATTGTTATGAGAGAAATATCGAGCTGCGATAGATTATACCATAATCTTTGCACGGAAAAGAAAATCATGCACAAAAAATACAGCTTTAAACCCTACAATCCGCAGTTTCCTATTCTTTTTTCTCTGGAAGCAAAAAAGTTGCAAAAATCCCTGCCTAAAGATGCTCTTATTGAGCATGTAGGAAGTACTGCAATTGCGGGACTTGGTGGTAAGGGAATTATTGATATAGCTATAGGTGCTGTTAAAGAAAAAAGAGAGCTCATTATATCTATCCTTACAGACCTGGGATATGAATTTCAGCCAAGACTTAGCTCAGAGGATCGAGCCTTTTTTAAAGCGCAGAAACCAGATTCAGAAGAGGGGATTCGAACCTATCATATCCATTTAATGGACCCCAAAAACCAGCAGTGGCTAGACATGCTTTTTTTTAGAGATTATTTAGGCAAGTTTCCTGAAGAAATGCGGAGATATGCGGATCTTAAGGAAAAAGCGGCATTAGACGCTCAAGGTCAGGGGGAGATTTATCGCAAATGCAAAGAGCCATTTTTACAAGAGATCTTGGATAGAAGAAATAGTGTTTTATCGGGGGATTGACCATGAGGTATTTGTTATTATATTTATGTTTTTGGGTTTTTTCTACAGTTCAATCCCTCGAGTATGAGGTCCAGATAGACAATGATTTTGTAAATGTTGTCCGTGTGAAAATTATGCCGCATGAAGAGAGCTGGCTACATCGAGATGATTATGAGCATGTTGTTGTTGCTCTGCAAGGTGGTGTGATGACTCGTCTGGAAGCTGATGGATCCACAACAGATGTGAACTTTCCTACGGGGCGAGCAGTTTTTCGAGGAATAGATCCTCCAAATCAACTTCATAAAAGTGTGAATAATTCTCATGACTCTATTGAGCTTATTATCACCTATCTAAAGATGTCTAAATCTTTTCATTAAAAACATCTAAATCTGTGTTTCATTTTTTAATGTAACGGTTTTTTTGTGGATTAATGTGTATGCAGTCTCAGCTTTTTTATTGACTGTTAAGGTTTTGTTTTAATTTCTGACTGTCTAATGTTTTTTTTAATAATTCGCTGGTCTCTGATTTCAAATTGTTTGCTCTTGCAATTTCGATTGTTTTACTTTCTTTAAAAGCGTTAAATTAAATTAATTATTATGTATATAAGTTTAATATAATCAAAGATTTGAATAAAATAATGTTTTAGTGTATAATTATCGAATATTAACTTTTGACAAGTGTGAATTATGAGTATTTTAAGTGGGGTGTTTGCGTTTTGTGGCGCAGAGCAGCTGCCAACTTTGGCCGAAGGAATCTCCAGGTTATCAGCAATCCATCCAAAGCTTGGAGCTGCTGTTCTTCAAGTTTTGCGAGACCCTAAATTTACTCCTTTTTTACGAGATGTCAACGTTCAGAGGATGTTTAATCCCGTTTTGGAAGTTCGCTATATTGCTCTAGCTCCTGAACTTCATTCTGCCGGGGGATTCGCTCAACCGATACTTACAGAGAATGACGTAGTTCGCTTTATTAATGATATTGTAAATCTCGCTTTTCTTATTTTGGGAGATACTATGGAAGAGTCGATTTTTATATTAGCTGGAACTTTAATCGGAATGAAAGAAGTTGATTGGAAACCCAGTTCTCTGAATAGCTTGTCTCTTAGTCGAGAACCCTATGCTCAATGTCAGAACTTGATAGTAGAGGGACAATATAAACAAGCGGGAATGGAAGCTCAAAAACTTCCCGAGCCTTTGAAGACAGCTGCATGTATACAACTTTTACAGCCGCCCGCAAAGAAAGAAGCTCTTAATGCAGCCCGAGAGCTGATCTCTACTTTGTCAGATCAGAGCCAGCCGTATTGTCAGTGTTTGCTTGCCTTTGCAGAAGGAAATAATTCGCAAGCTCAAGGGATTGCAAATACTCTAACAGATGGGTCTAAGGCCTCGATCTGCGCTCAATTATTTGCGCAGGGAAAGGTTGCGGAAGCTCAGGAAATTATGAAAACTGTTTCTCAGGAACCTGCTAAAACTTTTTGTTCGTGTTTGGATTTGCTGTCCCAAGGCAAAGATTTTGCTGCAATCTTGCAAGCTCAAAAGAATTTGCCGGATGCTTATATCCCTATGCTATGTGGAAGATTTCTCCAAGATGGAAAAATGGCAGAAGCAATGCTCCTTGCAAAAAATGTGAAAGATCCTCTCGTAATGCAAGTGCTGTGTAAAGAATTTCTCGTAGCTGGATCTGCTGTTTCGGTCCTAGAACTTGCTAGGCTGCTCCCAAATCCAGAAATGCAAAGCTCTATTTGTCAAATGCTTCTCCTTTCAGGTTGTGTCAAGGAAGCTATGGAAATCGGATTGCAATTGCCATGTGTTCAGCAAATGGCTTTATTTCAATTGCTTTTAGAAAAAAATCCGGATCAATCTTTGCCGTTTATGTCTCAAGTGTTGCAAGATCCATCGCAAGCAAAGCAGCTAATTCAAATGCTCATGGAAAAAGGACGTATAGCGGAAGCTAAACAGTTTTTGCGGCTCGTTCAAGACTTGGCCCTCGCTAAGGAGCTTGCTTGCTTATTAGCTGCGCAAACCGTAAAAAAATGTGCTTCTTCTTCTTTGGACCTTGCCTCTGAAGAAGAGGATTCTTCTTCAGATGATGGAGAAGAATCTCTAGAAGGAGATGAGAAAGAGGAGGAGAAAGAAGAAGAGTCCTCAGAGCAAGAAGATGCTCAATCTTAGTAAATATCTATAGACATTAAGCTCTTATAGCTTCTAATATTCCGGATCAGTCTTAAACAGAGTTTTAATCCATTTACGGAGTTGCTTTTATGAGTGGTCATGTCTTATACAAATTGCCAGAACTGTCTTATGATTTTTCTGCGCTAGAGCCTGTTATTTCTGCAGAAATCATGCAGCTACATTACTCAAAACATCATAACGCTTACGTTACAAATCTTAATGTAGCATTAGAAAAATATTATGATGCTGAGAGCAAGGGCGATATTGCCTCTATGATAGGACTTCAGCAAGCGATTCGATTCAATGGTGGTGGGCATGTTAACCATTCGATTTTTTGGACAAACTTAGCTCCTACATCTCATGGAGGAGGAGGCGCTCCTTCAGGCGATCTTTTAGCCGCTATAACTAAAGAATTTGGTAGTGTCGAATCTTTTATAGAAAAATTTAGCGCTTTGACTGTGGCAGTTCAAGGATCTGGCTGGGGATGGCTTGGATGGAATCAATCGTCTAAACGTCTAGTGATGACCTCTTGCAACAATCAAGACCCTTTAAGCACTCAAGGGCTCGTTCCTTTGCTCGGTATCGATGTTTGGGAGCATGCATACTATCTTCAATATAAAAATGTACGAGCAGAATATGTAAAAAACATTTGGAATATTGTAAGCTGGAAGAACGTGGAACAGCGGTTTAAGGACGCGCAATCCTAGCGTTAATATTTTTAGTATATAGAAATTGAATCTGCTTCTTGTTTTATTTAGATAGTTTTGTTAGTGTGTTCCATATTATTAAATGAGGGACTTATGGGGTTGTTTTCTAGAAATAAACCTAAAATAAAAATTCAAACAACAAAAAAAGATGGATATAGTGGGTGGGTGAAGTGTACCCATTGCAATGAGATGATCCATGCAAATGAGCTACAACAGAATTTGCATTGTTGTCCAAAATGTAACTATCATTATCGACTATCTGCTTTGCAAAGAGTGGAAATTTTAACAGATCCGGAGAGCTTTGAAGAAATGTTCTCCGAGTTTAAGCCGATGGATCCTTTACATTTTGTCGACACCGAAGCGTATCCGAAAA
This sequence comes from Rhabdochlamydiaceae bacterium, assembly GCA_019745395.1. Classification (GTDB taxonomy): domain Bacteria; phylum Chlamydiota; class Chlamydiia; order Chlamydiales; family Rhabdochlamydiaceae; genus CAIJXB01. The sequence continues at coordinate 12,089 of JAIETG010000020.1, forward strand.
GGATTGCTAGCGCGCAAAAATCTTCAGGTCGCGATGAAGCTGTGATTGTTGGAACATGTACGATTCATGGTAAAAAAATTGCTATGGGGGTTTTGGATTTTTCTTTTATGGCAGGCTCTATGGGGTCTGTTGTAGGCGAGCGATTAACAAACATTATTGAATACGCTTATACGCATTCACTGCCTTTGGTCATCGTCTCAGCTTCTGGAGGCGCTCGTATGCAAGAATCTATCCTTTCTTTAATGCAGATGGCGAAAACATCGGCAGCTTTAGCTAGATTGCATGAGGCAGGAATTCCCTATATTTCCGTGCTTACGAATCCAACTACTGGGGGAGTGACAGCTTCTTTTGCCTCTTTAGGAGATGTTATTTTGGCAGAGCCTGAGGCTCTGATTTGTTTCGCAGGTCCTCGTGTTGTAGAACAGGTGATTAAGCAAAAGCTTCCTCCTGGAGCGCAGAAATCGGAATTTCTTTTAGAGAAAGGAATGATTGATTGCATTGTAAACAGGCATGAATTAAAAGATAAGCTAGCTCTATTTTTAGATTTTTTGACAGGAAATGAGAGGAAGTGGGAAGAGGCTGTAGAAGATTCTTTGCCCGCCTTATCCAGAAAGCTGCAACAGCTCATGAAGATTGCTGAAGAAAATTGTACCCCTTTAGCTTCTAACGTATTTCCAGAATAGAGCCTTGTAAATAGGAGAAGAAATATGTTGGAGTATGAAATTGAAGTACTTACTCAAGCTGCGTCGGAAGAATTTGTTCCCGTTTATGGGTCTACTTTGGCAGCAGGAGCTGATGTAAAAGCCTGCATTTCAGAAGATGTTCTTTTACTTCCAGGAGAGTCTACTTTAATTCCTACAGGTCTTAAAGTAGAGATTCCTCAAGGATATGAAATTCAAGTGCGACCAAGAAGTGGACTTGCTTTCAAGCACCAAATTACCGTATTAAATACCCCTGGTACAATCGATGCAGACTATCGAGGTGAGATCGGAGTTATTTTGATCAATCACGGAAAAGAACCTTTCCGCATTACCAGAGGCATGAGAATCGCACAGATTGTACTCTCTGCTGTTTTAAGAGCTTCTTTTTCTTGCAAGGAACGAGAGCTTAGTATGACAGCTAGAGGAGAGGGGGGCTTTGGTCATACTGGCACGCATTAATCAAATGTTAAATAAAGATGATTCTTTATCTATCGCGCGATATTTAGAAAAACCTTTGATTGTATTTTTAGAGGAAGAAACGCGAGAAGAGGCTATCGCCTCCCTTGTTGAGCGATTAGATGTAGAGGGAAAGCTTACCGATAGAGATCGTTTCCATCAGGCGATCTTAGAGCGGGAAAAGATCGTCTCTACAGGAATAGGAATTGGGGTAGCAATTCCCCATGCCAAGATGTCGCATTGTTCTGACTTTTTTATTGCTATTGGAATCCAGAAAAATAAGGGCATTGATTGGGATGCTTTGGACGGATCTCTAGTGCGACTGATCTTTATGATTGGCGGTCCTGATAATAAACAAACAGAATATTTGAAAATATTATCCCATTTGACGCAAGCTATCAAAGATGAGCATCGCAGAAAGCGCCTTCTCAGGTGCAGCTGCGAGTCAGAAGTATTAGATCTTTTTATGGGGTGTTAAATTATATGGATCTTAAAATTAAAGATGTCGCAGAGCTTCTTAGTGTTTCTGAAACAACGATTCGCAGATGGTTAATTGGAGGGAAAATTCCCGCCTATCGACTCAACCATCAATATCGATTTAGTCGTATTGAGATCGAGAACTGGATGATGAGCTGTAAACTGGATTTGGAAGAGGACGCTCAGATCTATCCTTTAGAGGAAAAAGAGGCAGATGATGCACCTTTAGCTAAGACAGGAACACAGCAGTTCAGTCTTTTCCGAGCTCTCGTCAAAGGAGATGTCTTAACAGACGTTCCTGGTAAGACAAAAGAAGAAGTAATTCGAAATAGTATGAAGGCTGTAGCTCCTAGACTTGGTCTAGATGTCGAATTGGTTACAGAACTATTGCTAGATAGAGAAAGACTTATGTCGACAGCTTTAAATTGTGGTGTTGCAGTTCCTCATCCCAGAGAATTTATTTTCAAAGGTTCGGAAGATCGAGTGATTATGGCATTTCCAAGCGATCCAGTCGATTTTCAAGCTTTAGACAAGCAACCTATCCACACTTTGTTTTTCTTGTTTTCATCTCATGATAAACGCCATTTGCATCTTTTAGCAAAAATTGCTCACCTTTCCGGATCTTTAGAGTCGCTTGATTTTTTAAAGTCTCGGCCGAGCAAGGAAGCTGCTTTAGCATTTATTAAGAATTGGGAAGGCAAGATCTCAGGATAGCTTTTTTCTATTTGCGGATTTTTTTGTGTTGCAAAATACATAAGGGATATATCCTTAGGTCTAGGAAAACTACGTTTCCAAGGAATTCATGTCTCAAAAATTATTTATCAAAAAGACCGTAGGCGCTTTGGCGCAAGATGCGGCAAAAAAATCACATACTTTGCAGCGCTCTTTAGGGGCTGTTAATTTAACAGCCATCGGTATTGGTGCGATCATCGGTGCCGGGCTGTTTGTTCTTACTGGAACTGCTGCTGCAGAGTACGCAGGTCCTGGTATTATTTTTTCTTTTATCATCGGAGGGATCATCTCCACTTTCGCCGCGCTTTGCTATGCAGAGTTTGCCGCTTTGATCCCTATTTCTGGAAGTGCCTATTCTTATGCCTATGTAGCTCTTGGGGAGTTCGTAGCGTGGATTATTGGTTGGGGCCTTACCATGCAGTACTTGCTATCTTCGTGTACGGTATCCGTTGGCTGGTCTAGCTATTTCAACAGTTTGCTGAGAGATTTTGGGGTTTCATTACCAGACATCATTTCTAAGTCTCCTTTGAATTACGATATGACGACAGGGTGGCACTTAAGTGGTTCCCTATGCAACCTTCCTGCTATGTGTATCATTGCCTTGATGGGCGTATTAATTTCTATTGGTACAAAAGCTGCCGCAAGCGTTAATAACGTCATGGTTGTTATTAAACTTGCCGTAGTTGTACTTTTTATCGGATGCGGTATTGCGTTTATCAATTGGAATAACTTTGTTCCTCTAATTCCTGAAAACACAGGTGTTTTTGGACAGTTCGGATGGAGCGGAGTATTTCGAGGGGCTGGGGTTGTCTTTTTTGCTTTCCTAGGCTTCGATGCGCTTTCAACTCTTACGCAAGAAACCAAAAACCCACAGAAAGACATGCCTAGAGGGATGCTTGGATCTTTGGGGATTTGTACGATTTGTTATATTGTCATGGCTATTGTTCTTGTTGGCGTTGTCAACTACAAGCTTTTAGATGTTGCAGATCCTATTGCTGTTGCTGTAAACGTATTTGGTGCAAAATTTTTATGGTTAAGACTGTTTGTCAAAGTGGCTATTTTAGCTGCCTTTACTTCTGTCATAATGATTATGCTTCTTGGTCAAACAAGAATTTTTTACACCATGTCTCAAGACGGTCTTCTTCCTAAAAAACTGGGATCTGTTAGTCCTCGTACTCACAACCCGTTGTTTACGACTGTGCTCGTAACTTTAGTGGGTATTGTTATTGCAGGAATTTTCCCAGTAGCGATTTTAGGGCAGCTCGTCGTAATGGCAACTTTAATGGCTTTTGCGATTGTCTGTTTTGGAGTGTTAGTGCTTCGTTATAAGCAGCCACTTCTTCATAGACCTTTTAAAACGCCAGGGGCCCCTTGGGTGCCTCTAATAGGAACTATAGTATGTATAGCTCAAATGTGCTTTCTTCCTATGGTAACTTGGTTGCAGTTTATTGGCTGGACTGTTTTAGGTTTAATTATCTATTTCACCTATAGTATTAAGAATAGTACGTTGCGTCACAATAAGTAATCTTTTCTCTAACACCGGCATCTTCGATGCCGGTGTGTTATTCAATCAAAGCACATCTTTCTCTTCTATTTATAAGCAGTTCGCTTTTTTAGATTTAGATGGTTTTATAGTTCCTAGATTAGAGCTCGTAATTAATGTCAAATTTGCTTGCAAAGATGCGCCTTGCTCATACGTTTTCAAATTGGGGGGAACAGGGAACTTGAACAGAGCTGGCATTAAAGTCATAGCGATTGCGTCCTTTCATAAAAACCTTCGAATAGTTTCCAGCGCAGCACGTTTTGAATTGGAGCGCTCGAATCTGCCTTAATAGCTGGAAGTGCTATTCAGATGCTTTACGAAAAAGAATGTGTGAAATTTTTTTTTCGAATTAGAAGAACGCGTTTTTTTCCAGCCATTGATTCATGGCTGAAATCACGGTCTCTATCGATTCGGGCATTTTGAGAGCGCCATTTTTTACTTTGATTTTTCTGCGGTAGGAGGCCCAGTTTTTTTCAAGCGTATCGAAAGCGTCCCTGTTGAATGCAACCGGCAGCTTCTTCAGGGGAGTTTTTCTGTGATGGAAAACCAGCTGGATGGCTTTCTTTCCAAGAGCGCCGTCTAGAACGTCTAACCGAATCAGCGAATAAAGGTCATGGAAGTCTTTCATCCTGGTATTGCCTCCTCCTCGGAAAACAGCCGTTTCTAATTTCTCTGCAAAAATGAATTCTTTTGGGTAGCAATGCAGAGAAATCCTGCTTTCGAAGAGGGGGCCTTTTGATGTGGTAGTCAAATCTATAGGATATTCAATTGGCTCCACGCGGTCGCCGAATCCTAAATCCATACGGATGACTGTTTTTGTGGCACCGAACAATGCCTGCAACGTAATTTCTGCTCCTGTATATGCAAGCTGCGAATGATCAAGGATTTTAATTTTAGCTAGTTCGAAGGCAAAGCTGTCATTGGCATCGATATCGCAGATCGCTTGCAAAACGGTCTTCAAAGATTGTTCGGTATTCGACAGCTTTTGAATGAAGAAATCAAGATCCTGAGTCTCTCTTCCAAGATGGATGTATTTTGCTAGAAGAGTTCCTCCTTTCAGAACGAATTTCTCCCTATAAGGAGATCGTGCTAAACGGGTCAAGAATCTCTCTAAGATCAGGTTCCTTCAAAGTTCAGCAAATGTTGTTTCCCTCTCCTTGGCCATTGCTTTGATTTTTTCTTTGATCGATTGTTCGATTGCAGATTTCATAGTGTAAACGCCGAAATGTAGGGGGTTATGTTGACTCTAAGCTTTTTCGCATACCTTAAAAGCTTGTCGAGGTCTGGTTTCCTGTTTTTGCAGGTCTTTAAATAACCTTGGAGCGCCTTTAAAGCAGTTTCCTTGTCCAGATAGCGAAAAGAGTCCACGACTGTCCGTTCACGGTCGAAAATTTTGAGCTTCAGGCTGCGGATTTTAATAGTGGTTTGTCCTAAAGAAATGTTTCGCATTCGGACAATGTGAGCATTTGCCCTAATAGGTGAGGTTGTGGCATGAGGAATGGCAATCCAAAATTCCCTCATGATTTCATCCGTCAAATCGTAATAGCATAAAGCAGAAATCAGGCAGATTACGCCCCTGGGAATGCTCAAAGCTGTTATAGCAAGATCTTCCCATTCGAACTCGGAATTGAAATCTAGGTTATTGATTTTATAGATCCCTTTACTTATCCGTTCGAGCTGCCCCTTCGCACAAAAATAGGCAAGCATCCTGGAAGGAATTCCTGCTTCTCTGCCTTCTGCAGAAGAAAAAATTGCTTTTTTAGATAGCTCTTTAAGAGCTTCTGAGTATATGGATCTTATCATATTTAAAATGTAATAGAAAAGCCCATTAATTGCAAGTGGGTTTTTGTGTTACATTTTTGATTGAACGAATTTATTGCAATTACTTTAATGTAAGCGTGTTGCGTAAATTGAATGGTGAGCAGAATAAGATGGGTGCTGGGGCCTTCAATAGAAGGAAGGCTCTGCTCAGAGTATTGACGATATCGTCGCAGGCCTTTTCGGGGGAATTTTCTAATTTTTTGAAAAAATCCTCATTCCATGGCTCCTGTAGGATATTAATTGTTCCCAGCTTCGGCTTGCAAGGGGACGGAAGAGCCCGTCTAACTTTATCCTGGGTGGGTTTGACTGTTTTTACATTTACTCTTCAATTATCTTTGCCTTTTTTCCTCGTATGACTTTCCTCTTTGAAAAGAAGGATTTTATAAAATCTTTTAAATTAAATTTGTGAAGTTGTTTTATTGGGATTTTGTGATTTGGTTTTCTTGATAAAAAGTCTTGCATTATTTTTTATTTGTAGCATAGTTCAGAATGAGATCTGTAATAATCAGGTGAGGTAATTATGTGTTTTTCTGCAACGGCAAGTTTTACTGCAGCAGCAGTTCTTGCGCTAACTGGTGTGGTATCGGTCGCAAGTGCACCTAAGAAACGATGGCTATTGTTTGCATTGATTCCCTTCCTTTTTTCTTTACAGCAGTTTTTTGAGGGTGTGATTTGGATTAACGGAGGTGGATCTGGTAATTTCTTCTTGTTTTTTGCTTTTGTGATTTGGCCAATTTGGATTCCAGTTAGCCTATTACTTATAGAGAAGAAAGAGCGATCTCATCGTATACTTATGGGGCTAACAGGATTGGGTGTTTTGGTTGGCATCATGTATATATTTATCCTTGTTTTGTATCATCCCGAAGGAGTTATACAAGAGCATCATGTGAAATACAAATTTACCCAAGTGATAAGCTCCACGTATTCTCATATTATGCTATTGTTCTATGCGATGTCAGTGATAGGGCCATTTTTTGTTTCATCACATAAACATATGCAGCCATTTGGCGGGATTGTTTTAGTTACATGCCTTATAGCGCTTTATTTTTATACTGCTTGCTTCTTGTCTGTTTGGTGTTTTTTTGCAGCTATCGCAAGTGTTTCTGTTGTTGTGATTATGCAGGAAAAGCAGGTAAAGCCTTCTAGTCGGCGTAGAAGATGACAATTTTAAGAAACGTAACTGATTTGCTTTTTAGCTGCTAAATGTGTTTAAAGCAGGCAGTTCGATAGCTTAGCTGTTTAAGGAATGTGTTTTATTTATTCAATAGACACATCATGATGAGAAGGCGGGATATTTCCCAGTCCTGCTTTTCTTCTTCCCAGAGGAAGTAAAAAAATGAGTAGCAGAAAAATCCATCCCATGACGAAAAAGCAGTCGTTGAGGGCCAGCATGGCAGCTTGATTATCTAGCATTTCGTTTAAAACCCCAAGAGCTTGCTTTCCTTGAAGTCCGAGTTCTTTTATTTCTTGTAAAAACTGCTCTGTAGCATGTCGAGCATGAGTAAGCATTGAACCTGTTCGTTCGTGGTGATAAGCGCTTCTTCGGATCCAAAGAGTTGTGAAGATCGATGTGCCTATGCCCCCACTCATAGCTCTTACAAAGTGAAATACTCCTGTTGCGCTTGGCAAGCGCTCGGTTTCTACGTCTTGTACACTTAAAGCAAAGAGCGGTGTGATGAAAAATACGAGGCCACATCCTACAAGAAATCGAGAAATCCAGATGGACTGAATGGTTACGTCTGTATCAAAATATGCTGTGTAGAAACAAGAAATAGCAAAAAAGACGAAACAGAGAAAGAGAGGCTTTAATACTCCGTGTTTATTGACTAGGATTCCTGTAAAGGCAGAAAATAAAAACGGGGCGATGCCAATAGGCGCAACGGCAACACCAGCCCAAGTAGAGGTGTATCCCATATTAGTTTGCAGCCAAAGTGGGATTAAAACAACAGATCCAAAGTACATGGCATAGATAACAAGGATAAAGATCACGGAGATGCTGTAGCTGCGGATTTTAAAAAGACGCAGATCAATTAATGGAGCGGGGTGTGTTGACTCCCAAGCAATCAGATAAGCAAACCCAAGGAAAGATACAACGGCAAGAGTTTGTATGATTGGGGAACGAAACCAGTCAAACTGTTCTCCTTTATCTAACAGTACTTGTAAGCTTGTTACAGCAATTGCTAGAAGCAAAAATCCGATGATGTCGAGCTTTTTTTTTTGTATAATACTAGGAAAATCTTTGAGGGTGTAGTAGATCAGAGCAGCGCTAATAAGTCCGAAGGGGATATTGATGTAGAAAATCCAAGGCCAAGTGTAGTCGTAAGAGATCCAGCCTCCTAATAAAGGTCCAATGACGGGAGCTGCAATGACAACAACACTCCAAAAGGCTAGGACAATATTTTTTTTTTCAGGGGGATTGGTCGAGATCAAAAGGCTTTGACTTAAGGGAATCAAAGGTCCAGCTACGAATCCTTGAAAAAAGCGCATAATAACTAAAAAGGAAAAATTGGTGGCCATGCCGCAAGCCCAAGAGAGTAAAACAAAAAGAAGGACCGAGGCAAGTAAAAGGCGGACGCTCCCAATCCTCATCGTAAGATATCCACTGATAGGAAGCGCAATCGCATTTCCTACAGCAAAGGAAGTGATCACATAAGTTCCTAAATCTGAGCTAACGGCAAGGTCTCCTGCAATGTAGGGAATTGATACGTTGGCAATTGTGTAATCCAGTACGATTAAAAAAGTTGCTAGAGAAAGAGCTATCAGCGAGAGAAAACGTTTAGCACCAGTTAAATAGCTAGTCATGGGCTGGTTAATCCTTCTGCAAGATCTAGCTGGGAGAGATCAATGCTTGGTAGGTTCGCAGTAAAGATGGTTTGAATTACATCTTGCAGCCCCTCTTCTTCAGAGTCAAAGATCCAGGTTTGATATAAAGAACGAGGGGATATGGGGAAAGGAACGGATTTATGCCCGATATCTCGAATATTTACAGTAGCTTCCATAGAAAGGCCCAGTCTTAATGGGGCTTTTTTTAGTTCTTTAGCATCGAGGCTAATGCGAACGGGCACTCTTTGTACGATTTTAATCCAGTTACCTGTGGCATTTTGAGGGGGGAGTATAGAAAAGACGCTGCCTGTGCCGCCTCCAATTCCTATAATATAACCTTCATAGGGGGCTTTTGACCCATAGACATCCGAGTTCAGAGATACTTTTTGCCCAATCTGCATTTTTCCAATTTGCACTTCTTTAAAGTTCGCTTCGATCCACATTTGCTCTAAGGGGATCACAGCAAAAAGAGATTGTCCCTGAGTAACTCTTTGTCCTACTTGTACGGAACGTTCTGCAATAAGTCCTCCTGCTGGGACTTTGACGCTGCACCGCCGTCTTTGGATCCATGCATTTTTTACATCTTCCACAGCTTTTTGTACGCGAGGATGTTCTTGGATTGAGGTGTTTCCCACCTGAGCGAAAAGGGAAAGATAGTTAGCTTCTGCAGAGACCAAAGAAAAATACGCTCCTAAGAGAGCATTTTCTGCATGGTCGAAATCTTCCTTAGAGACACTTCCAGAATTTACAAGCTCTGTTCTTCTTTCAAAATCTTGCGAAGTTTGAATGAATTGTGTTTTGGCCACATCGATCATAGCAAGTGCTTGTTTTGCCTGTAAAAAGAGTTCTGCAACGTCTCGAATGGTGCTCGCAAGATCTGCTTTGCTAGCATTTAATGCGATCTCATAGTCGATAGGATCGAGTTCGATTGCCAAATCTCCTTCTTGAGCAAACTCAGTATTATCGACGCAGATCGAGGTGACGATTCCGGATACTTGAGGTGTGACATAAATTAAGTTGCCAGAGACGTAAGCATCATTTGTGTATTCATGGAAACGGCCCCACAAAAGCCAATACACAAAGATCCCAATCGCAATAGCAAGAAACACCGCTGTCATTATGCAGAGAATTTTTTTTCTTTTTGTACTCATTGAGCTATTTGCTATTTCCTCCATACAGTTCCTTTATGGGGTAAAAGAGGTGGGAAGGACTTGAGGCTGCATCCCACCTCCCAATGATTGAAAAATTTGTAATGAGGATAAAATCAGCGCATGTCTTAGGGAGATCATAGTTAGTTCTTGAGCGAAAAATTCTCTGTAAGAGGAAAGAACAGGTTCATAGTTGTCGATACCTTTTTCATATCGAAGAGAAGAGGCTTGCAGCTCTTTTTCTTGAAAGCTGACCTGACAGGTTTGGATATCGATTTGTTTTTCTAAAGACAAGAAGGTGGTAATGGATGTGACAACTTCTTGAGCTGCTTGTAAAAGAAGAGCATTATAAGAGGCGACAGATTCATTATATAGCGCCACTTTTTTTCCAAGATTTGCTCTAAGAGCTCCTCCTGTAAATAGAGGAAGGTTTATAGCTGGAGTTAATGAGCCCGTGCGGCTTGCCCAATTAAACAGATGGGGAAATGATAAAGAAGAAAGACCGGCTAGGGCATTTAAGTTTACGTTGGGATAGAATTCTGTTTTGGCTACACCAATTGCTTTGGCCGCAGAAGATACTCTCCAAATTTGCGCCATGAGATCGGGTCTTTGAGCTACAAGATTTAGTCCGATCGTTTCTGGTATGGGTATCTTTTGTGTAAGTACTTCTTCTCGTGGAGAGAGCGTTAATGTGCTTGCTGGATCTTCTGCTATTAAAGTTTTTAGGAACAGAAGATCGATGGTCATCTGTTTTTCTAGATCTACGATTTTTTGCTGAATTTCTCCACTTGCTTGGTACTGTTTAAGAGACGATCTCACATCATCCAGACCGCTTTGATAGCGAGATGCAAAAAAGCTGTCGAGTTTTTGTTCTGAAGCGAGCCATTTTTCATAGAGCTCTTTTTCTTGTCTGTGTGCTTGCCATTCAAAATAGCTAAAGGCAACTGATGCACATAAAATAAGTTCTGCTTGATTTTTTTCCATTTGCTGCGCAATAGCCATTCCTAAAGCTTCAGCTACTTGTTTGCGATTTTTACCCCAAAAGTCAATTTGATAAGAAAAGTTCAAGGAAAGATCAATTTCATTGAACTTATGAGGAATTTCCATGTCGCCACCAGGCAAAGGAAAGAAGCTTCGATCAAATCCATATTTGCTCAAATAATTCCAGTTATCCGTTGCGCTCGCACTTAAATTAGGAAAGAGTTTCGATCGTACTATTTTTGCAGAAGCTTGAGCCTCAACAATTTTTGCCTCAGCCATTTGCAGTGTTGGGTTGTTTTCAATGGCTTTTTGCATCAAAACATCGAGCTCAAAACTCTTAAAAACCTTCCACCACTGCTCCTTTCTTTGACTTTCTTGTTCAAAAAAAACGGAAGTTAGCGCTTTTTTTGAAATTTCTTGTAAGGAAGACATGGAGTTTACGTTAGATTTTTCCACGGATTGGAAGCATCCAAAATTCAAAATCAAAGTAAATAAAGGAAATATTTTTTTCATAACTAAAAATTAATATAATCGCTAACCTTTCAAATAAAGTATTTCTTTGTTTTTTAAAACAATTTTTCTTGGTTTTTGAGGAAAAATAATATTTATTTTTTTAAAACAGTATAAAATCGATGCAAATACGTAAAATTATTTATTTAAATTTACGTAAACTATTTATTTAGAAAGGAAAAGGGTTTTATTAATTTCTCTCAAAGTCTATAATGGAGCACATAAAGTTCAACTTAAACCATGTATACATACAAGGAGAATAAAGATGGCACACGCAATTCAAGGACAAAGAGTTAATTGTGGTACAAACTGTGGATTTTCAAGCCCAGCTGCAACACTAAACAAAGCTACTATGATGGGTCAAAAGCCTGTTACAGTAATTCCTACTAAACAAGAAGTTACAAAAAAAGAAGGTCTCAGCACAGCTGCAAAAGTTGGTATCGCTGTAGGGGCTGCCGCAGTTGTTTATGGAACAGCTTACGGTATCCGTCACTATCAAGGAGCAAACTTGAATGCAGACCTTGCAAAAGGTTTTAAAGCGGCATTAACAGGAATGGGCGATGCTTATGTTGCTACTACTAATTATGTAGGTAGCTTCTTTCCAGCTAAAGCTCCAGTTGAAACAGCAGCTCCAGTTGATACATCAGCTCCAGTTGACACAGCAGCTCCAGTTGATACATCAGCTCCAGTTGACACATCAGCTCCAGTTGATACATCAGCTCCAGTTGACACATCAGCTCCAGTTGACACATCAGCTCCAGTTGATACAGCAGCTCCAGTTGACACAGCAGCTCCAACTGATGTTCCAGGCCAAACACAATAAGCTAAAGATCTCTCTGCTCGATAAGTTCAGAGTTTCTTTTACGAATGAGAAGTGGTTTTCCACTTCTCATTTTTGTTTGTGCGCCTGGCATGGCGCAATTCTAGAGAGTGAAAGTCTCTTATAGGCCCGATAAGGGGAACTATTAGCTGAACAGCAAGGGTGTTCATCGTGAGATGAAATCTGAAGGAAGCTGTAAGCAAAACACTGGCTTGACGAACAGGAAGCGCATAAAAGGCAATTAAGCTGGATAAGAAGGCAAACTTCTTCAAAATCCGATACTTATACGGGAAGCTTAAATGTAGATGCGACAGGCATAAGTGTGAAAGGATCGCGCATTACCCAGGGAGATCTGTTGAGTGGAATCTAACTACCTTTGTCGAGAGACAAAGAGACAGAAGTCAGCAGAAGGCATAGTAAGCTCAAAATCGATTGAGTTGAAGGCCCGAACATGAAACATGGAAAGAAATCTGGAAGTTTCGATGCTTGAGAAAGATGTAGAAATCCCGAATGAAAAATCGGAATCCTATCTAGAGAATAGCAGACGGAATCTGCGAGAGGCTAGATGTTGTGAACGTCAAACAAGTGCGGCAACACAGACAACAATCCAGAATACAACTTCATTGATTGAAGTGATGCTAGAACGTAAAAACATGTTGAAGGTATATAAGCAAGTAGTCAAAAACAGAGGCGCCCCTGGAGTCGATAAGATGACAACAGAGGACCTGAAAGGCTTCTTGAAAGAACATTGGCTTCAAGTGAAAGATGATGTGATAACAGGACGCTATAAACCGAGTCCTGTAAAGGAAGTAGAAATCCCAAAGCCAGGAGGCGGAATTCGAAAGCTTGGAATTCCTGCCGTGGTAGACAGACTTCTACAACAGGCGCTTCATCAAATTCTAAGTCCTATCTTCGAGATAGGGTTCTCCGAATCTAGTTATGGTTTCAGACCAGGACGAAGCGCGCATCAAGCAGTCCAAAAAGCAAAAGAATATATAGCTAACGGAAAGCGATGGGTGGTCGACATGGATCTGGAAAAGTTCTTTGACAGAGTGAATCATGACATACTGATGTCAAGGATTGCACGCAAAGTTAAAGATAAACGCATCTTGCTCCTGATCCGAAGATATCTGCAGGCAGGTATTATGATTGGAGGAGTAGAGACGACAAGAGAGGAAGGGACTCCACAAGGAGGACCTTTATCTCCCTTGTTATCGAATATTATGTTAGACGACCTTGATAAAGAATTAGAGAGAAGGGGACATTCGTTTTGTCGATATGCAGATGATTGTAACATATATGTAAAATCGGAAGCTGCCGGCAAGAGGGTGATGACTTCCCTTAAAGAATTATTAGAAAGGCGTCTCAAGCTAAAAGTAAATGATGAAAAGAGTGCAGTAGCCCGTCCATGGAATCGTAAATTTCTTGGATACTCAGTGACAGTCGAGAAAAAGACGAAACTGAAAGTATCTCCGAAAGCAGTAGAACGCTTGAAAGATAAACTGAAAAAGAAATTCAGCGAAGGAAAAGGCCGGAACCTGGCTAAATTTATTAAAGAACTCAGACCTATATTAATGGGATGGAGCAACTACTTTAAGTTAGCGGAAACGAAACAAATATTCGAAGATCTCGATGGATGGATCAGGCGTAAACTTCGCTGTATCATCTGGAAACAGAAGAAGCGAGGGAAAGCTAGGATCAAGATGCTTATGGCTAGAGGAATAGATAAAGATCGAGCGTGGAAATCAAGCGAGAATGGGAGAGGGTCCTGGTGGAATTCTGGGTCCCCCCATATGAACGAAGCATTTCCTAAAGCTTTCTTTAAAACCTTAGGACTAGTATCGATGGTTGATCTGAGGAAAGTATTTTAAGTTTCATGAACCGCCGTATACGGAACCGTACGTACGGTGGTGTGAGAGGACGGGAGCCTTACGGCTCCCTCCTACTCGATTAGGTGATTTTTTATGATTAAATTTTTTTTATTTAGATGCTTCGTAAAGAGAAATTCCTCTTTTTTGAATCATAGCTCCTCCAAGGCATTCATTGCCTGAATAGAAGACTATCGATTGCCGAGAGGTTATTGCTCTTTGAGGATTAGTAAACTGAATGTAGAGCATTCCTGGCTGTGTTTCTGTGATTATACACTCTTGTTCTGGCTGCCTGTATCTGATCTTAGCATGACAAGAAAAAGGAAATGTGGGAACTAAGCCTATCCAGTGAACATCTGTTGCGGTTAACTCGTAAGAGTAAAGAGCGGGATGCTCTTCTCCTTGAGCTAAGTAAACAATGTTATTGTCAGGATCTTTGTCTACGACAAACCAAGCATCTCCAGGCCCTCCGATTTTAAGGCCTTTTCTTTGTCCTATGGTGTAATAAGCCATCCCTTCATGTTCTCCGAGTTTTTTGCCATCTAGAGTGAGGAAGAGCCCTTTTTGATAGGGAATGTATTTGCTTATAAATTCTTTGAAGTCACGTTTTCCTATAAAGCAGATCCCTGTGCTGTCTTTTTTTGTAGCTGTCGTTAAGTTGTTTGCCAGAGCTAAAGCTCGTACTTCTTTTTTGTGAAGGTGCCCAATAGGAAATAATACTTTAGATAAAATTTCTTGTTTTAACGTGTATAAAAAATAGGTCTGATCTTTTCCGGGGTCTAATCCTTTCAAAAGAGAATTTGAGGAAATTTGTGCATAGTGCCCTGTTGCGAGAAAATCAGCTCCAAGTTCTAAGGCTTTTTTGAAAAAGAGGTGGAATTTGATTTCTTTGTTACAAAGGATGTCGGGATTTGGGGTGTAGCCAAGTTTGAGTTCTTCGACGAAATGATGGAATACAAAGTCCCAGTATTCTTGGACAAAGTTTACAGAATAGTAGGGGATTTGCAGGGTTTTACAAACGTTTGCAACATCTTCATAGTCTTTAGCGGAGGTGCACTCTCCATCTAGGTTTTTTTCTTCCCAGTTTTTCATGAAAAGACCAATCACACGGTATCCTTGCTCTTTTAAAAGAAGAGCAGAAACTGAGGAGTCAACTCCTCCTGACATACCTACAACTACTGTTTTTTGAGACACGGGCATCCTATACGTAAAAAGATAGGATACCCGATTGGGATAAAAGAAAAAAGATAGAGATTTTTTTACTTTTCTTTATCTGAGGCTGCGCAAGCAAGCTCTGTGGTAACTCCTTCTGAATCGACAAAGACAAGTTTGTCATTTTCACAAGTAACTACCCACTGCCCACCCTTATCAGGATGCGTGAGAAGCTGCTCTGCTAAAGGATCTTCCAGGTATTGCTCGATAATACGACGCAGAGGTCTTGCTCCCATTTCTGGTTGAAATCCCTTATCTACCAAGAAATCTTTTGCTTTGCTGTCGAGGGAGATTGCGATTTTTTTGCGCTCAAGCCGTTTTTGTACTTTAGCAACTTCCAGATCGATTACCTGTAGGAGGTGAGTTTTATCCAGAGGTTTGAAAATGATGATTCCATCGAGGCGGTTTAAAAATTCTGGTTTAAAGGCTTTTTTTACCGCAGAGTCGATCTTTTCTTGCATAGCTTTATGGTCGAGCATTCCTTCTGTTGCAGCAAATCCAACTTCTGCAGAGCGGCGAATAAGATCAGCTCCGAGATTAGAAGTTAAAATAATGATGGTGTTTTTAAAGTCGATCTTTCTTCCAAAGGAATCGGTGAGTCTTCCTTCTTCTAAGATCTGCAATAAAAGGTTCATGACATCAGGATGCGCTTTTTCAATTTCATCGAATAAAACAACGCAGTAAGGTCTTTGTCTTACTTGCTCAGTTAGCTGTCCACCTTCTTCATGACCCACATATCCAGGAGGAGATCCTGTCATGCGACTTATGGCAAATTTTTCCATGTATTCAGACATGTCTACCTGGATGAGCGCATCCTCTCCTCCAAACATTTGAATCGCAAGTTGTTTGGCCATTAGTGTTTTTCCAACACCCGTAGGGCCGAGGAATAGGAATGCTCCAATAGGACGATTAGGGTCTTTGATGTCCGCTTTACTTCTTCGGATCGCTCGGCAAACGGTGCTTAATGCATCATCTTGACCGATGACTTTGCCTTTGAGAAGTTCTTCCATTCTAAGAACTTTGGCCGTTTCTCCCTCTGTTAAACGCGTTAGAGGAATTCCTGTTTGCTTGGCGATAATTGCAGCAACATCTTCCTCGTCAACGATCACTTTATGTTCTTCTTTTTTATGCTCCCACTCCGTGATGAGCTTTTGCAAGGTGTCTCGAAGATTTTTTTCTTTGTCTCGAAGTTTAGCGGCTTTTTCATACTCTTGACTTCCAATCGCATCTTCTTTTGCTACGCGCAGTTTTTCAATATCATCTTCATACTGTGTGATATCTTGAGGTTGATGCATCATGGCAATCCGCGCTTTGGCGCCGGCTTCGTCGATAAGATCGATCGCCTTATCGGGAAGAAATCTGCCTGCAATGTATCGGTCTGACAGGTAGACGGCGCTTGTAATAGCTGTATCTGTGTAGATGCATTTGTGGTGATCTTCGTATTTGCTTTTAAGTCCTACTAAGATCGAATTGGATTCTTCGATGGAAGGAGGCGCTACGAGGATTTTTTGAAATCTTCTTTCTAAAGCGGCATCTTTTTCAATATGCTTACGGTATTCATCTAAAGTAGTTGCTCCAATACATTGGATCTCTCCACGGGAAAGAGCTGGTTTTAAAATGTTGGAAGCGTCAATGGCCCCTTCTGCAGCCCCAGCTCCCACAATTGTGTGAAGCTCGTCTATGAAAAGGAGGATGTTGCCATTTTTTTTGATCTCGTCCATGACGGCTTTGATCCGCTCTTCAAATTGTCCTCGGTATTTAGTTCCAGCGATCATCAGGGTAAGATCGAGAGAAATAAGTTTTTTCTTCGAAAGATGATCGGGGACTTCTCCTTTGACGATAGCTTGGGCAAGACCTTCTACGATCGCTGTTTTCCCAACTCCAGCTTCTCCAATGAGAACAGGGTTGTTTTTTCTGCGGCGACATAAAATAAGAATAAGGCGTTCTACTTCTTCTTTTCTTCCTATGACCGGATCTAATTTACCTTCTTTGCAAAGCTCTGTAAGATCATGCCCGTACGCTTTGAGCGCTGGCATCTTTTCCATGCCTGCGGTTTTTTCAGAGCCTTTGGCGGAAGAGATTGGAGAGGATGGATTGCCAGATATTCCCATAGGGGGAAGTTGCAGATTAAAGCTCTCTAGCTCTTTTAAGACCTCTTTACGGATATCTTTTAAATTGATGTTGAGATTTTCTAGTACTTGAGCTGCAACGCCGTCAGTTTGGCGTAAAAGGGCTAAAAGAAGATGCTCAGTCCCTACGTAGTTGTGATTTAAGCTCATGGCTTCTTCGTTGGCGTACTCGAAAACTTTTTTCACTTTTCCTGTTAGCGCAGGATCTCCATAGACTTGGATCTCAGGTCCAAACCCTACAAGTCTTTCCACTTCGGATCGAACGGTTTCATAGTCTAAATTTAAATTTCGTAAGACGTTGACGGCAATCCCTTGCCCTAATTTGAGGAGTCCTAACAGGACGTGTTCTGTTCCCAGATAGTTGTGATTGAGTCTTTGCGCTTCTTTCTTTGCGAGCTTAATGACTTGCTTGGCACGATTGGTAAACTTATCAAACATGGCTATTCCTTCGGTTGACTCTATGCTACTGGCTTCCTCTCTTTTTTACAAATTGGCAAATGAATATCAACTTTTTTTTACATATTTCCTCTTTTGCACAAAAAGAGGAGGAAAGTGTAAAATGACTTCCTCTAAAAAAAGGATTCTTATTCATGAACTGGCACATTATAGAAACAGAGCCTATGGAAGCTGAAAGGATCATGGAAAAAGATCGAAAGCTTTTAGAAGAAATTTCTTTTAGTGCAGAACCGATTTTGCATTTTTATGAATGGAAGGGTCCAAGTGTTACTTACGGACATTTTATCGATCCCCATAAATTTTTTTGTTTTCAGGGGCTCCAGGAAGAAGGGATTTGCGTGGCTCGCAGGCCGACAGGTGGGGGGATAATTTTTCATTTGTGGGATTTTGCTTTTTCTGTTTTGCTTCCATCCTCTCATGTAGCTTTTAGTCAAAACACGTTAGAAAATTATGCTTATGTAAACATGGCCGTTTTAGAGGCGGTGGAAGAGTTTTTGCAAAATAAAAACGGGGCGGAGCTGACCTCGCACGATGGAGAGCTTATTGGTACAGGATCTCAACATTTTTGCATGGCCAAACCTACGAAATACGACGTCATGATCCGAGGGAAAAAGGTGGCTGGCGCCGCACAAAGAAAGACCAAAGCGGGCCTTTTGCATCAGGGAAGTATCAGCTTGATGATGCCCTCTCAGAAAATTTTAGAAAAAGTATTGCTCCCAGAACTTGTCGTTACTAAAGCAATGCAAACATTTACGTTTCCTCTTTTACAAGAAAAAGAGAGCATTGCTGCATTGACTAGTGCGCGTGATGAAATGAAAAAACTTTTACAGAAACATATAACGAAGAGATAACCTCCTATGACAGAAAAAGGGAAGCATGCGATTTCTCCTACTCGGGAAGAAAATTATCCAGAATGGTACCAAGAAGTGCTCAAAGCTGCGGACTTAGCTGAACACTCTCCTGTTAGAGGCTGCATGGTCATTAAACCGTGGGGATATGCTATTTGGGAAAATATGCAGCGCGTATTAGATGGTAAGTTTAAAGAAACAGGGCATCAAAATGCGTATTTCCCGTTATTCATTCCGTTAAGTTTTTTAGAAAAAGAAGCTGCTCATGTCGATGGATTTGCTAAAGAGTGTGCTGTAGTTACTCATCACCGTTTAGAGAAAAATAAAGAGGGGAAGCTTGTTCCTGCTGGAGAATTAGAAGAGCCGCTTGTTGTAAGACCCACTTCTGAAACAATCATTGGTGAGATGTTTGCTAAATGGGTGTCTTCTTACCGAGATCTTCCTCTTTTAATCAATCAATGGGCGAATGTTGTAAGATGGGAAATGAGAACACGTCTTTTTCTTCGTACAACAGAGTTTTTGTGGCAAGAAGGACACACTGCACATGCGACAGACTTAGAAGCTCAAGAAGAAACACATCAAATGCTTCGTATTTATGAAGCGTTTGCTAAAGACTATTTAGCGATTCCAGTCATTGCTGGGGAAAAAACTCCTTCTGAAAGATTTCCAGGAGCTGTTGCTACCTATACAATAGAGGCGATCATGCAAGATCGAAAAGCCTTGCAGTCTGGAACTTCTCACTTTTTGGGACAAAGCTTTGCAAAAGCTGCCAATATTTCTTTTCGAGCAGCCGATGGGAGCCAGCAGTATGCATGGACCACTTCTTGGGGGCTTACAACGAGGATGATTGGAGCGCTTGTTATGGTTCATAGCGATGATGATGGACTTATACTTCCTCCACGCATTGCCTCTTCTCATATTGTGATCATTCCCATTATCCACAAAGAAGAGACTAAAGAAGAGGTTTTATCGTACTGCCGCAAGCTTGCAGCTGATTTGAAAAAACTTTCCTATTGGGGAAGACAGATTCATGTAATCGTTGATGAAAAAGAGATGCGGGGAGGCGAAAAATCTTGGTCTTGGATTAAAAAAGGTGTGCCCTTACGTTTAGAAGTAGGACCTCGCGATGTTGCTTCTGGAAAAGTTTGTGTTATGCGTCGAGACAGACCTCATAAAGAGGTGTCTATGTGCGGTTATGAGGAGTTCCTCGGACAAGTAGAAACTATTCTGGATCAAATACAAGATAATTTATATCAAAAAGCGGTCTCTTTTAGAGATACGCATACTCGCAAGATCGATTCAAAAGAGGAATTCTACCGCTTTTTTACTCCTAAAAATGAGGAGCAACCAGAAGTTCATGGAGGATTTGCTCTGTGCCATTGGAGTGGAGATGCAGAAGTAGAAGAGCTCGTAAAAAAAGATCTTAATGTAACCATTCGATGCATTCCTTTGGATAGTCCGAAAGAAGCAGGGACCTGTGTAATTAGCGGTAAGCCCAGTACACAAAGAGTCATTTTTGCAAAGTCTTATTAGTAGAGGGAGATAGCGTTTCATGCTGAATTTTTTTCGAAAGCATCAAAAAGGAATTTTTGTCGTAACCACGGGAGTGATCATTCTCTCGTTTACCGTTTTTGGGACCATGGGTTCTATGGGGGGAGCTCCCCAAGTCAAAGAAGAGCTTTTAGTGCGCGCAATTGATGGCTCTGTAATTTCTCTGCAAAAAGTTCAGAGGATGGTGCATTTTTTATCTTCCAGCCATTTAGATAGCAAGGATGATAAGATCGCAGCTGTTAATCTTTTGAACGACGGAGCTCTTGAGAAACAGTTTTTAGAATCGTCACTTGGAAAGCTTTTAGCAGAAAAGATTGCAGTAGATCTTCAAAAAGACATGGAAAAGATCCTAGGTCAAGTTCTTTCTTTTTCTTCTTATAGAAACGAGCAGAGTCCTTTTATAAGTGCAGAATCTGTATGGTCGCAGTTTTCCCCAGAACTTCCTAAAGTTGTCAGAGAATTGACTTCACAATCTTTCCATCTATCTTTGGGTAGAAAATTTGAGCTTTTAAGTCAAGCTCGCCTCCACTCTCAGATGGTGCCTTCTTCCTTTATTAAAAGGATCTTAGCCTATCAAGAAAAGCAGGCTTCTCATGCAGAAACAGACCCTGCATTAGCTTATGCGGATGTTTCTTTATTAGGGCTGCATTCTGCTAAGGATTGGTTTGGAGAAACCTACCTGAAGGCAGTTTCTCAAGTAATTATCAATGGAGCTGCTTTAGCAAAAAAACAAGGGATTAAAGTTACTTCTCAAGAAGTGCGTTCAGCTTTAATGGCCAATCTGCAACATGCGATTGATCTTCTTTCTCCAGAAAAAAAACCAGAAGCCAACTTGTATCAGATTTTTTTAACACAAGTTCGTAACTTAGGGATGACAGAAGTTGAGTGTATTGATCTTTGGAAGGACGTAGTGCTTTTTCGCAAGCTTATAGAAGTATCAATGGATAACATCGCAGTAGATCCTGCGGCTCTTGCTGCATTGCAGGGGCCTGCTAAAGATCAGATGAAAGTGAAAAAGTATTCTCTTCCCTCTCATCTGCAAATTCGAGATCTGACATCTTTTTGGAAGTTGCAAGTGTATTTAGAAGCCATTTCTTCGAAAAAACATTTTCAAGAACATCCTCTATTAGCTCCAACAGAACTCCTTTCTATTGATGAAATTGAAAAAAAGGCTCCAGATCTTGTCCACAGAAATTATGTATTGCAATATGCAGAAATCGACAAAAAAAAGGCAGCATCTCATATAGGACTTAAAGAAACTTGGAGTTGGCAGCTCGAAGAATCGGGTTGGGCCTGGATAAAAAAACAATATCCTTCTTTGGCAAAAAGTAGTGCGGCTACTAAAGACGATCGTTTTGCAGCTTTAGAGGAGTTAGATCTAAAAGAGCGTACAGAGATCGACCGAGCATCAAGAGAGCAGATATTGGCGCAAAATCCGGCAAAAATGAAAGAGTTACTTGATGCTTCAGAGAAAAAGACTGTATCTGTTTCTGTCACAAAATCTGGCTTGGATCTTCCGTTTCAGGGGCTTTCAAATCCTTCTGCTTTTGTTTCTCTTTTAGAGCAGGTGCATCTACAAGAAAAGATCGATATGTATACAGAAGACCAGCAGCACTATTATAGCTTTTGCGTGCTGGAAAAAGCAGTTTCTAGAACGGTAAAGACTTTTACAGAAGCAAATACTTCTGGTGCATTGCGCCGTATGTTGGATAAGAAGCTAGAAAATGCTTATGTAGAAGTTCGCAAAAAAGACTCTTTAGCTTACATGAAAAAAGATGGTTCCTGGAAACCTCTTTCGGAAGTAACAGAAAAAGTGGCAAGAACTGTATTTGCACCTGCTTTAAAAGCGATTGCTCAGCAGTACAAAACCTCTACTGGGAAAGAGCCTACGAAAGAGCAGCTGGAATCCACTGCATTTTACACGGATCATTGGATGGTGTCTTTTCTGCAAAAAAGTCTTTTAGACGCAGAGTCTGGTTTGCAAATAAACAAAGAAGATGCTCTATCTTCTCAATGGAATCTTGTGCAAGAAGAAGAGATTTTAGAAAGAGGTAAGTATGAGGCTCTTTCTGCTTTTCCTTTTGTAGAAGGGAAATGGTCTCCTGTTCTTTCTTTAGTAACAGGCAAGCCTTGTTTTTTTCAAATCTTACAAAACTTGCCTCCTGCATCTGTTTCTAAGGCTGAAATAGAAAGACTCAAAGCTCCTTTGAAAAGAGAAACAGAAAAGCAGCTCTTTGAAAAGCTGTTTTCTGAGATAGAATCTAAACACGCACTTTCTTTAAAAGGCGTATTATGAAATGGCAAGAGCTATTAGAAAATATGGATCCGCTGCTTCCAGCGGATTTTTTTTCTTATCACATAGCTATTCCTTATCTTAAGGATCTTGCAGCCCCGTTGAAATCTAAGCCTCTTTTAGATCTCTGCGATCTTCTCGATGAAGAAAAGTTTGCAGATCTATCTTTAGGTTGGAACGAAGAGGGGATTGCAGGCAAAGCTGTTATTCATAAACCGTTTAAAGAGTCCTTGTTTCCCGCTTATGAAAAAGGGGACTCTTTAGAGCTTTTTATTAGTACAAGAGAGATTAAAAAAGGCAGCGCTACTCGATTTTGTCATCACTTTGTTTTTTTAGCGGGAGAGGTACAAGGAATTCAGGCGCAGGAAGTCACGCGTTTTCGTTCTGAAGATTCTCATCCTTTATGCAGCGCATCGGATCTTACGATACAGTGCCATGCGGAAAAAGAATCTTATGAACTTCGATTTCAGATAAGTGAAAATGCCTTGCACGGTTTTGATCCTGAGCAATTTCCTAAATTGTATTTTGCTTATCGAGTAAACCGCTCTAAAGCAAAGCCTCAGCATTTCCCTTTTTCTTCAGACCGTTTTGATATGTTAGCAAATCCCAGTTTATGGGCTTCTATTACCCTACAGCGATAAGGACAATTTATGACAAAAAAATATACCCCCTCTCACGAATGGATCCAAATTCAAGGCCGCGAAGGGATTGTTGGAATTACCCAATATGCGAAAGAAGAGCTTGGAGATATTGTGTATGTCCAGATGCCAGCTATTGGTAAAAAAGTCGCCCTAGGAGAAGAAGTTGTTGTTTTAGAATCCACTAAAGCTGCTGCAGACCTTTATGCTCCGCTATCTGGTGAAATTACAGAGGTGAATACGGCTGTACAACAAGATCTTACACTTTTAAATACAGATCCAGAGTCTCAAGGTTGGCTGTTTAAAATGGCCTTGACCGTGCCAGATGAGGATTCTATTCTTCTAGACATTTCTGAATATCAAAAGATGATTGGTAAAGGTCCTTTAAAAATCATATCTTAAAAAATGCCCGCAGCAATTTTATTGCTGTATATTGCTTGAAGGAGTGTTTTTTCAGGCGCATATTGATAAAATTATTACTCTTAATGAAATCAAATTAGTCCTTTAAATAGGGGAGCTGCTGTTTCCCTATTTCCTAACAAGAGAGGCGCCTCTTGTTTTTAGCGTTATAGTTAAAGGTGAAATTTTACGCATTTAACCTGCTTGTTTACTTAAATTTACTTAACTGATATATTACATATCACTAAACGAAGGGAGCAGCGAAATGGAAAGCAAAATCCAACGTACCTCTGTCCGCCAAGAAGCGTATAGCAAGCTTCGCAGCTGGATCTTAGACGGAACTCTACCTCCAGGATCTCAATTGCGAGACAAGAAATTAGCAGAAGAATTGGGAGTTAGTCGAACTCCTATCCGAGAAGCCTTGCTTCGTTTGGAAGATGAAGGATTCGTTAAAACTAAAGCGAACAGTTCAACTCGTGTAAGTTCCATCGATTTTCACAGCGCTTTCCATCTTTATTCTATAGTCTGGACCTTAGAACGATTGGCGTTAAGCCAAGCTTTTGGATCGATTACTGATGAGCATATCCAGGATATGGTCTTAGCTAATGAAAGCTTTTTACAAAAAATGACAGCGAAAGATCGCCTTTCTGCGCTGGAAGCCGATTATGATTTCCATTCCATTTATATAAAACTTTCTCAGAACCAGGAACTTGAGAAAATAATTTATGAGATAAAGACAAAGTTAAAAAGATTAGATCTCTATTACTTTGACAAAATTAAAAATGCTCTTATTTCCTACGATGAACATGAGCGGATCATCGAGGCTTTAAAGCAAAGAAATCTTCCTCTTGCAATGGAAGCCGTTGAGCTCAACTGGAAAAATAGCTTTAACCGATTTGAACTTTAGGAGGCCAATATGTTCGCAAATAAGTTAGTCGCAGTCATGAATGAAAAAATTGAGCCTGGCATCATTATGAATGCATTAGCTCATATGTGCATCGGCTTTGGATCTGCTATTGGAAAAGAGCCTTTGCGTCTTACTAATTATGTCGATGCAGACGAAGGAAGCCACCCGAATATATCAGAAATGCCTTTCATGATTTTGAAAGCCAATTCAAATAAGCTAAGAGCTCTCAGATTAGGCGCTCTTGAAGCCGGAATTTCCTGTGTAGATTTTACAGATACGATGACTGTCGGCACTTACGTAGAACAGGTAGAACGTACGAGGCAGACCAAAGAAGCAGATTTAGTCTATTATGGTGTTGTATTGTTTGGAGATTGGGAAAAGGTGTCTGAACTGACCAGAAAATTTTCTTTATGGAAGTAACTTGTCTTGAACTCATCCAAGTTTATGGGGGAAATGATTTCGTAGGGGATTTTTTTAAGATAGTTGTATTTTTCGTATTCTAAAAAACGTCAACGTTTGCGGTGTTGCGTATGTAACGTATTCATGATTAATGCTTTGCCAGGTGTTCGGTATGTTATTTGAAAATGTAATTTCCTTTCTTTCTTATTGTTAGTGCTTTCCATTGATTAAACTTATTTTAGGTTGTTGTGTGAAGTTTTAATTTTAATGTGCGACTGCTTTTTTTGTGTGTATTTTCAGTATTCTAATATGCCACATGTTTCTTGTAGTTAGTGTTTTATTTGAGTTAATTTTACTTTTAATTATAGTAATGTTAAATATTTTACTTTGTGATATAATTGACCTTTAAAATTATTTCGATGTGATTTATTTATGATGCAAGAATGTACTACAGTGGATTTGCGAAATAGTCCAGATACATATCAGATTCCAGGTATTGCTCCGCCTGTGACCTATCAACAGATAGAACGTCTATATCCAATTGTTGTATCTATTTTTCACAAATTGCCGAAAACTAATCTACATCGTGAGACATGGAGGCAAAGGTGCTTAGCTATTCGAGATGAATTAGTAGAAGATTCGGAAGGTGAACGTGCAAAAAACGAGGCATTCGAGAGAATTCAAGGATATTCTTTAGAAAGACTTCAGAAAAAATTTGAAAAAGAGTGTTTATCTTTCAGAGAAACCACGGCTACTCGAAAAGAGGTGCAACCTTCCCATTCGTATACCAATCAAGAAACTTCAAAAGCTTTTGATGCATATAGTGAAGTAAGTTCGGTATCGGACCTGCAATCTGATTCTGCATATTCTATGGCCCTCTCCAGTTCTGTAGAAGTTTGTCATGAGAGTCCTTTGTCTCACCAAGAACGATTAGATCTTGAGGCTATTTCCCGATGCATGATTACTAATTATGAAAATGAAAAAACGAAATATTCCGAATCCAATGCATTATATACCGCAAATGAGGCATTTAGGCGAAAGTGGAGTCAAAGATATCAATTATTGTACGATAGCTTGTCTGCTGAAGAAAAAATTGCCTTCTCTCAATATGATTATTCATCACTTCGAGAGCTTCGGGCAGAAGAATTAGCGTGTGAATTTAATGAAATTTCTCTTGAGCTCAAAGCTTTAGATAAATCGGATAGTAATTTGCAGTCAAAGAGGATTCGACAGGTTGCTATTGCTAAGTGTTTAGTGGACCATTATGAGATGCAAGAAGGATTATTGCGAAAAGATCCTTCCCATTTAAGATATGTTATAGCTTCTGCGGCGTCCCTTAAATGGCAAAATGTCTATGATACCGTTAAAGGATATCGAAAAAATAGATTAGAAGAAAGTGTAGTGATCTTCGGGAATCGTGGGGTTCGAGATAAGAGCAAGGTATCTAAGCAAATTTCCAGATATATGGCGCTTTCAATAGAGGATCTTTGTTCTGTAGGGGATCCATTAAGACGAAGATGGCAATCTCAACTTAGAAATGCGCAGATCTCCAATGTAAAAGCGGCACGAAAAATTGGAATTGTACCTCCCGAAGTTTTAACCCGTGTGTATCAAGTAGTGGACGGACGTGTCGAAAATAGCGAACTATACCCATTTTTAATTGATATTGCTCAAAACAAAAAAGCAGAATTTTTGCCATTTTCTATGTCTATGGTTGGTAAAGAACAGGGGATTGTTGGTCGCGCTGTAGATGGAGAGTGGCTGGTTGTAGATCCTGTAAGTGCATCTGCTTTTCCTGCAGGTAGCTTGGTAAAAGCGAATTTTGGAATCAATAGCACAATGAATGCATTTTTTGCAGGTGCAGAGAACTTTGACAATGGTGGGATTACTGCAATGGTGTTTTTCAGAGAGGCTAGAGTCTATGGAGAAGATGGCTCGGGAACCACAATGCGTATAGCGATCAAGGGTTTTTCTGACATGTATGTTGATTCAAAGGCTGGAGAGTCTCAACAACATGATTCAACTTTGCAAAATTCTGAAGAGAATCCTATTTTGCCGGAACAAGAATGGAAAGCAGTTCAAAAAGTACGAGGAATTCCAGATGTTATACAGGCGCTTGGAGTTCTTAGAGATTCGATAGGAGGGCACATACGCGCTATTATATTTCCATGTTTTTCTGGGAACTTAAAGAAATATATGGAGCTATTAGAAGGATCGCAAAATTCTATTGAAGAGCGTAATCAAGCAAAGCTTTCTATCTTTTTTCGTATAGCCGATGCTCTGAAAAAAATGCATATAAAAGGGTTGTATCATCTAGATCTTAAGGCAGACAATATTCTCATCAACTATGATCTTCATAATGAAAAAGCTGCTTTTTCCGATATTGCCATTGCCGATCTCCCTAATATTTTAGCTCATCATAAAGATATACAACCGACCCCAGGTATTTGCTTTAAGGAGGAATTTGATCTAGTGCAAAATCCTAGGAGTCTAGTAACGGCTGAAGAAAAAATATTTATGCGAGCACAGATGGACGTTCGTGCTCTAGGTGTGATGCTACACAATGCATTTGCATCTACACCGTACCCCACAAAAAAAGGTGGCTGGCTAGATGCCTCTATAGGATGTCAAACATTCCCAGATTGTGTTCCTTTGGAATTGCAACAACTAATCCGGGAAATGCTTTCTACAGATCCAGCAGTAAGAGTTCCTTCAATGACAAAAGTGGCTAAAGAGCTACGATCTTTTACTGGAGTCTTGAGCACTGTTTGCATCGATTCAGATTGCGAAAAGGCTACTCTTCCAATGCCTGTAAAACGTCGCTCTGCACTCAGCCGACTATTCAAGGCGTCTATTTAAGGCTTTCTCCTATCCATAAATAAAAACAGATCCCCATACAAAAACCTTTAGCATTTTTTTCTATTGGGTGGAAAACATTTCAGATCTCCGCATAATATAGCTTTTTTCTTGTAGATTACCGGAGCGTCATGAAAAAGGGAATTTGGTTACTCACTGTTGTCTTTTTTTTAGGATTTATCATCCTCATTCGAGATCAGCTTTTAACCAAGGGAGTTGAAGTATACCTTTCTCGTAAAATAGAATCGCAAGGCTGGAAATGCAGCTTGATCGAAAGGGATAAAAACACCTTAAAGATTCAAGATCTCCACTATCAAAGCCCATCCGAAGAGATTTTGATTGAAGGGGCTACGGCGTCTATTCATCTTTCTTTGTTCCCTTTGCAGTTGAAACCTATCGTAACTTTTTCTCATGTTGCCGTAAAACTATCTTCTGAACAATCCAGTGATGCTTCTTTACTTTCTGTTTTACTCTGTACTGGAGATCCTAGGTTAGATCTTCAGCTTTCGATCGCTGATGGAGAAATAGAAGGACTTTTTAAGGAACCTGTTTCATTTTCCTTTCAGCCTGCTTTAGAAAAAGGGGGAATTGGAACTCTTTGTATGAAAGACGGAGAAAAACATTCGATTTTTTCTTCTTATCTGAAATGGGAAAATGGCTCATTACTTTCTCAAATTGAAATCGAGAAAGGAAATGTTTCTGATCTTTTTACCCTAGTCTCGTGGATTTCTCCAGCTACTTTAGCTGGATGCAAACAAGTAGAAGGGGAAGTATCAGCTTCTATAGAAACCAGACTACATCCTAAAAAAGGTCTAGAGGGAATGGAGGGGAAGATTGATTTACAAAACCTCAGTTTTTCTCATACAGATTTAGGGATGGATTTTTTTTCTCGTTCTTTACAAGGAACGCTTTTTCTTGCATCAGATGATTGGAATACGGCGGAATTTTTTATTACTTTTGAAGACGCCTCTTGCCATCTCGAAAAAAATGGATGCAAGGTAGGTCTCCAAGAAGCTTTAGGAGAGATTCGCATCCAACCAGAAACAGATCCTTACTTAAGAATGGGTGGGATGTTACTTTCTGAAGGTTCTACGGTTCCCTTTGAGATTGAAGGTAAAGGAAGTTTGGAAGAAGGGAAAAAATCGTTTCAGCTTGCAGCTGATTTTTTCTTAAAAAGAAATTCTCCTCATCTCTTTGTACGGTTTTTCGAAAAAGAAAAACAAGGTGGCAACATAGAGATTCAGTGCCGTGCTCTATCGGAAGAGGTGTTTAACATTTTACAGCTCTCTTTTCCTGTTTTTCATGTGCCCTTGTGTTCTATGCATAGTGGTCTGATCGATGGGAAATGTCAAGGATCCTTACGTCAAGGAAAGATCCAATCTTTGACATTTTCAGATTGCTCTGCGGAAAATCTTTCTTTTTCTCTCCCAGCTAAAAATTTAGCGTGCTCATTACAACAAGGCTTTTTTTCTGCAAACTTGGAACAAAATGGAGAGAATTTAGAGCTCTCCTCTTTAGATGTAACTTTAGAAAAAGCCAATGTATCAATATCTGGAGTGGAAAAACTTCGCTTAGTTTCCGGTAGCGTAGCAGTAGCATCGGGCGATTTGCTAGCTTCTTCTGTAGAGGGATTTTATGAAGGGATTTGGGGGAAAATCCAAGTGTTAGAGCCTGAGGCTTCCGATTTTTTACATGTTGAGGGAAAAGCGCTTTCTAGTGATCTGACGGCTTATTTAGGATACAAAACTTCTTCAAAAGGATGTCCTGTTACTTTTGTCCTAGATGTAGCGCAAAAAGAAAAAAATTTGCAAGGAAAAGGCTCTCTTTGTTTTGTTACATCAACAAATGTTGGCGAAGATATTGCTCTGCAGCTTTCTTTAGATAAGAAAGCGAGTCGAAAAATTAAAGATCTTTGTATGCCTTGGGATTTTTCTTCTTGTAAGGGCTTTTTTAGTGTGCAAAAGATCTCCGCAGAAACGATCACTGTTTTAGCAAAACCTTATCTGGGATCTTTAACCTTAGAAGGATTTGCACGAGGAGAAGGTTCCTTTGATAACAAAGCTCTGTTGATAGATCTATTACAAGCAAACGTAAGCTTGCTTGGTGGCCCTTGGGATATCAATGCCAAGATGGGTAGCCAAGAAAAAATAGGGCACATCTCTTATGTATATCGAGAAGGTCTTTGGAAGGGAAGTTTGCCTGTTGATGTGCTTCATGTATATAACAAGGCTCTGCAAATGGATGCTAAAGTACGTGACACTCTTTTTTTCTTTGAAGGAGAGCAGCTTTGGACAGATAGTCTACAAGCTGAGGTTCTGGGTACAAAGTTTCTAGGAAGTGCTTTGGTGCATCCTAAAGAAGTGCATATTGCTTCTAAAGCTTGGCAAGGGGACTTGGCTTCTTTAAATCCTTTATTAACCAGGTACGCTCCTAAAATCGCCTCTTTGGGATTATCTGGCGCTTTTGCTATTAAAGAAAGAGCTTGTACCTTTGAAGGAAAAAAAGAAAACGATCAGTGGAAGTGGGACTGGAAGGGAGCGATTGATCTAGCTGAACTTGCTTGTGATTTTGGTTCTTTGGGAAAAGTTTTTAAGGGAACCTGTCGTCTTCAAGGCAGTTCACAAGGAGAGTTTGCTTTAAAAGAATTGCAGGGGATGTACAGTTTGCCTACGGCTACCTGTTTCTTTTCTTTAGGGGATATGCAATGGGATTCTTCTTTTTCTCATCCTGTAGATTTTTATTTGCGTGCTAAAGACCGTAAACGGGAATGGGCTTCTTTACAGGGAAAGATAGAAAAGCAGCCTGATGGGATTGCTCTTTCTTTCCTTTCTCATAGCCATTTATTAGGACTTCCAGTCCAAATATTGCCTATTGGAATTTCCTCTAAAGGAACTATTGCTCCTATCTATGCAACTTCTAATGTGAACCTTAAACAGCTTTCTTCTTATCTAACTATGTGGAAGGAGATGGGAGTTCCTGTAGCTCCTTTCCCAGGGCTTGAATCTTGTCAGGGATCTCTTCAAATCCAAGCGGCTTATGATCCATCTCACGCAAAATGGAAAATTGCTCTACAGAGCCCGGAGATAGTCTACGAAAATCAAGCGCTCGGGAAAGTTGCAGCTGTATTTTTAGGAGAAAAAGGGCTTGTACGCATTGATACTTGTCGTATTGGAGCTTGGGAGATTCAAGGGTCTGTAGAAAAACTTGCTACAGAATGGAACATTCCTTCTGTAACGGTCGAGGGTCCTAAGGGTAAATATGCATTTAAAGGGCGCTATCTTCCCACTTCTTGTCAGTTGCAAATTCCTATGTTCTCTGCAGCGCTAACCTTGCCTAATGTTGGTTCAGTGCTATTACAAGGAAACTTTGAGGGTATTTATCAAACGGTGACCTCTTCATTGCAAGGAAGAGGCGTATCTCGCTGCAGTGCTACTCTTCCCCTTCCTTTGGAAGTTGGAATTGAGACTAATAAAGATATCCCATTTATATTGGATTCTTCTAAAGGCATAGAAATGGGCAGAAGTGAGTGGAGCTTTGTTTCTTTAACAAAGAAAAAACAAAAACTTGGAAAATTTTCCGCCAAAACTATGAGCTACCTTGTAGCGGATAAAAAGTTTTTTCTTCGCGAAGGCTCTTTGTATGTGCCTAAAGATTCTCATCCACTTTTACAATCGTATTTCCCACAGCTCAAAGAAGTACAAATAGAGCAGGGGATCGATTTGCAAACGGAAATTGATCTAGCTCCACAATATCGCAAAGTGACAGCTATTGTGAAAAATGGTTCTTACTCTATTAAAAATACTTCGTTTGATTGTAAGCAGCTTTATTTTTTCCTCGAGCAAGAAAAACTCTACGCATCTTGTCAGACTAAATGGCAAGACTTGCCGTTGCATGTCCAAATGCAAGTGCAACTTGCAAAACAACTGTCGTTGAACTTTCTTGTCAAAGATCATCCGGATAGTAAAGGCCTTGCTTCCGAGTGGAAACAGTCTTCTTCAGGCAAATGGGTGTGTGAAACAGTAGATGGAGTGTTTCGCGGAATTGATCTACATATGAAGCGTACGCAAAAAGATAGAGACAAGCAGCTATATAACTGCAAAGTACAAGCAGATTTTGCAGAGGTTGCTTCTCTACTTCCTAAAGAATGGAAAGCAAATGTAAAAAAATGGGGACTTGGCAGAGGGTATTCGTTTCAAGGGACTGTAGCATGTCATGCGGAAGATCCTTTGCAAATAGTTTCTCTGCAAGGAGAACTATTTGGAGAGAGATTTGGATTGTTTGGGAAATCCTTAGAGCTTTTTCAAGCTAAAGTTGATTTTACTCCCCAAAAAACTCGCATTCAGGGACTGAAAATTGCAGATGGCCAAGCGCAGCTTTCGATTAAGAATTTGGATTTCACCTTTAATTCAGAGATAAAAGCTTGGGAAGTTGCCTCTCCGCTGATTTCTGTTAAAAATTTTGCTCCGGCAGCCGTATTCAAGGGTAGTAAGGCGAAAGGTTTTGAGATTAAAAATTTAAGCTTTTATGATGTCAAAGGATCCTTAAATCAATTGGAAAAATTGGAAGGAAGAGGGGCTTTGTATTTTGCTTCTCCGACGAAAAAAGAGTTTTCTTTTTGGGATGTGCCTTTAGCCCTTGTTAAAGATTTAGGACTTGATCCTGGCCTACTTACTCCAGTCATGGGGGAGGCAGATTTTGTTCTTCGCCATGGAAGAGTGTATTTTACCTCTCTGCGCAACGTTTATAGTGAAGGCAAACGCTCACAGTTTTATCTTTCTCCAACTGCAGATAGTGCTTATCTCTCTTTGACAGGGGATTGGCATGTGGATTTATCTATGAAACAAAATGTGGTTTGGAAAGTTACAGAAGACTTGATCCTATCGATTCGAGGAACACTTGAAAAGCCCAAGTACAGTTTTACATCAAATAAAAACGCTCGTGAAGGAGACTAGAAAAAGTCTTCTTCACTTTGTCTTTCCTGCCTATTGTATACATTGTCAAGAAGAGGAAGTAGAGAGCGATTTTCTTTTTTGCAGTTCTTGCCAAGAGATGATAGAACCATTTCCTTTAGATTACTGCTTTAGAAAGAAAGCTGTTGCTGTAGAAAAAGAGGGGGTTGTTTTAGCGCTGCTTCGAGAAAGAAATGGATCGATGCAGCAAGAAGTCTTAACTACAATGGCAGCGCTTATGGCTCTTCAAATTCTGCATTTGCAATGGCCCATTCCAGATATTATCCTTTCCTCGCCTTTAGATCCTGTAAACCGACTCTTAGCGGAAATTCTCTCTTCTTGGTTTGCAGTTCCTGCCCATCATTGGATCCAATCAGAAAGCCTTTGGCGCCCTAAGATCTGCTCAGATAAGGTTCTTCTTGTAGTGGATCTCTTTCTTTCTTTTTCTGCTTCTTGGGACCTTTTGCACGAGGGGGCCCCATCTCAAATTTTTATGATAGGCTTCTGTCAAAAAGAAGGAAAATCTTGCTTTATTTAGCCGGCATTAACAAATAGTCTGGAGCAGGACTTGCCTTTTTCTGCTGATTTCCTTCTGTTTGTTTAGGATTAACGGAGGCATCATGTTTAGGTGGTGCTGGAGCTCTGGCAGCCCTTTGAGGAGTTGTAGCGGGTTTGATCGCGCTATTGTAAGGCGGTTCTGCATAAGTTTGTATACAGACCAGACATGTTATAGTCATCAACGATAATAGTTTTTTCATAAATGACTCCTTAAAAGTATGAGCTTTATAGAAAGTATAGATTTTTCCTATAAAGCCCTGTTTACTGTTAATGGTGGTTGGCAAAATCCCCGACAGGTCTTTTTGATTTGTCGGTATTTTTAGTGCTGCCCTCTGAGGGCTTACTATTTGCATGAGCCTCTTTTTTCCCGCTAGGGGCAACTGCGGGAGCGACGCTCTGCGCTCTAGGTGTCTGAGCCTGCTTGTTAGGCCCCGGAGGAGGGGCTTGCGCTGAAGCTTTGATACATAGAAAACCCGTCATAACTATCAACGATAGCATTTTTTTCATAACCATCTCCTTAAAAGTTGAACTTTATTGGAGTGTAGATTTTCTCTACAAAACGCTTGTAAATACTAGTATTGAGCCTTCTTAGCCCCGGTATTGCTTGGTGTTACGTCGGTTGGCGTCTCAGTTGGGCGAGAATCTTGTTTAATTATGGGTTGTCCTTGCTGATTGTGCTGATGTGGAGCAGGGACGGCTGAACGAGAAGGCGGGGTGATCGCTCTAGGTCTGTCTTGGACTGTCGGAGGAGGTGTCCCTCCACCACTTAAAGAATAGCCTTCGACACTTAGTAAACTTCCCACAGCAATGATGGGAAATAGTATTTTATTGATCTTCATAACAGCTCCTAATAAGTGTGTATATTATTAGGTTATTATGTGGTTGTTATTTTATCAATTAATTAATTTAATTTAAGTGTTGTTAAGCTTCTAAGTTCCTCTTAGCCATATCGATGCGGCGACGCAAAGTCTCGTCTTGCTCAATCTGTCCGGAGATCTTTTTCCAGGCATGCAGAAGGGTGGAATGGGTTTTCCCTCCAAAAGCAGAAGACAGCTTCATTAGGGAGTCATTGATGAGCTCTTTGGCTAGATACATAGCAACTTGGCGAGGAAAGGCGATGTCTTTACTTCGACAATCTCCTTTTAGATCGGAAATTTTGACTTCAAAGATTAAAGAAACGCTTCTTAAGATGTTTTCTACCGAAACCTTCTTAGAGGGAGAGAGCTGGAAAAGTTCGCTGAGGGTTCTTTCTACACTCTCTTCTGTTACGTCAAGGCCGAGCATTTTACTGTGAGCGCTTAGACGGTTGATCGCTCCTTCTAGCTGCCTTACGTTATTGTAAATGTGTTCTGCGATGAAAAAGGCGATTTTTTGGGGAAGGCGGATCCCTTTTTGCTCTGCTTTATATTGTAAAATAGCCACGCGTGTTTCTAAATCTGGAATACCAATATTGGCAACAAGTCCCCATTCCATGCGAGCTGTGAGCCGTTCAGAGAGATTCAGTTGTCCTGGGGGTTTATCGCTTGTAATAATGATCTGTTTGTTTTGATGGATGAGCGATTCAAAGGTGTTACAAAATTCCTCTTCGAAATTCATGCGATTTTGTAGGAATTGAATATCGTCGACTAAAAGAACATCTAAAGAGCGGTAGAATCGCTTCATCTTATCTAATGTTTTATTGCGTAGGTTTTCGACTAGGTCGTTAATAAACCCTTCGGTTGTAATGCAGTGGATTCGGAGTTTGGGATGATTGTTTTTTACGTAGTGTCCAACTGCATGCAGAAGATGTGTCTTTCCAAGACCAACACCCCCGTGAATGAAAAGAGGGTTGTATGATTTTCCGGGCCGCATAGCAACGCCTAATGCAGCGGATTTGACAAATTGATTGGAGGGGCCTTCGATGAAATTTTCAAAGTTGTACAGAGAATTGAGTTGAAAAGAGTCTTTAATCACAGGCTCTGGAAGAGGTGCTGTAATAGGTGATGGGGCTTCTTGTATTCTAGGAGATTGCTTTGCGATGACAAACTCGATGGAAAGATCTCCTGACGGCGTTAAAGGAAAAAAGAGCGCGAGATCTTCTTTGTAATTATCGAGGAGGTATTCTTGTACAAAGATATTGGGAACTTCTAATGTGGTGCGGTCAGGGTGTCTGTCTATCTTTTGAATGGGGGCAAACCAATTAGCGAACTCCACAGAGGAACATCTTTCTTCCATACAATCTAAAAAAAGAGCCCAAGCATCTTGGGTTTGACTGGTAAGCATAGAGTATCCCATCCTTAATAAGGCTTATTCGTGAACAAACTTTCCACAAGCGAATGTTGCATTGATTTTATGACGTCAAGTTAGCATTCGATGAGAAAGCATGCAACAAAATTCACCAGTTTCCTTTCAAGAATGGGCGAGAATTAGAGCTGATGCTTGACCCGCAATTTCCGGAATGGAATGCGATTCAAGCGCTTTGGCTTGCAGGAGCGCTTGTTTTTTGTAACCTAAAGCAAAGAGTGCTTTAGATCGATTTAAAAGAGTGGGGCCGTGATGAGGATCTACTTTAACAGCTTTTTCTAAATAGTTGAGAGCGGCAAAAGAGTTCCCTTGCTCCAAATATAAAGCCCCGAGAGTTTGTAGATCATAGGCGTCATTTTCTGATAAAATGACGAGAGCTTCAAAAAAACTGATAGCGATATCGTATCTGCCTTGCTTGATATAGGCATATCCTACAAAGCGAATGTCTTCGAGCTCTTCTAGGTTCCATCCTAAAATTTCTAGCCAGTTGATGTAGCTCATGATCCTATCCTTTTTGATATTGCATGCGTCTGGCCGTAATATCGATCATGCATTTGTCGAGAAACAGAAGGTTTTTTAAAAGAGCTAGTAAAATTTTCTGTTCTTTTTCTTGATCTTCCCGTTCGATATCATCTTCCCATGCAGTGCTGTTTTGTTTTTTTTTGCGTTCTTTGTTTTGTTCGTCGGATTTTTCTTTCAGTTGCGCTGCAATTTTTTTTTCTTGGTTCTCTGTTTTTTCTTGAGTTCCTAAAGAAGGAATGACCTGGTAGGTGAACAGCCTTTTTCTTTGCTCTCCATAGTGTTTTGGCATTTCGAAGAGCGCCCAAGCGGCATTTTTTTTGCTGGTATCAAATAGGAGATCAAATTCCGAGGCAAAAAAGGGCGTAGTAACATCCACTTCAGCTTGTCTTGGAATCCCTCTTGCTTCTTTGAGGATCTTTTTATCGAGCTCTTGTTGATCAAATGCATATCGAGTCGAAGCGTCCAGGCCTAAGTTGTCTATGGTTCTTGGTGCCATTTATAGCTCCTCATGTCTAAAAGGTGTTTAATTATATTTTGTTCTTATAGTTATATTAATATCAATGTTTTTATTGTTGCAATTTTTTACGTTTTAATTAATGTTCAAAATAAGGCTCGGAGGTTGGTTTTTGAGGGGTGTCTTGGTGGAGCGTAGTCAGATTCCCACTTTTTCCCACTTTTTTTAGTTAGTGTAACTTTCTGGTCTGTAGTGGGTTGTTTTGGGAAAAAAATTTGAGTCAAGAGTTTTTATTTAAAAAGATTGATCGTTTTGGTCAACTAGTGTTAAATGGTGGAAAAGAGTGGGAATATGAGCAAGTTTTTCTTCAGTGGATGTACTTCAGCAAAGCTAGACGATAAAAATCGTTTCGTTTTGCCTCAGTCCCTGAGATTTGGACTTGTAGAAAATGGAGAATTGGAATTTAGCATTGCTCTTGGACTTGGCGGATGTCTTGCGATCTATCGTCAAAGCGATATCCAGAAGATTGTGGAGAAGTTTCAATCCAAGCAGCATATAGGCAAGTTTCAGAAGTTTTTTACTCTGTTTTTTTCCACATTACACCAAACCACATGCGATAAGATTGGAAGAGTGATTCTTCCTCCAGTGCTTAAGAATGCTGTTGGTATTAAAGGGGATATTGTTATCGCGGGAGTCTTGAATAAGATCGAGATTTGGCCAGCTGAAAAATATAACGAGCAGTTACAGAATTTGATGAAAGGTAAAGATCCAGAGATGAATCTTGCTAAACTATGCGAAGAGGCTTTTGCTCTTTTAGAAGACGAAACTCAAGGGGAAGAAGATGAACAATAAAAGGCCCCATATTTCGATTTTAGAAAATGAAATGGCTGAAATTTTTGCAGGAAGTACTCTCAAAGTTTATGTAGATGGCACATTAGGAGCCGGTGGACATGCTAAGAGAATCTTGCAAGAGCATCCTGAAATAGAGTGTTTTATTGGGTTTGATCAAGATCCAGATGCTTTAGCTATTGCAAAAGAGACATTGCGAGAGTGGGAAGGGAAAATTCATTTAGTTCATGCAAATTTTGATCAGTTAACAGAAGTTCTTCAAGAAAGGGGCGTGACTGCGGTCGACGGTTTTTTTTTGACATCGGAGTTTCGTCCATGCAGCTCGATCAAGAGCTGAAGGGATTTAGTTTTTTAAAAGAGGGGCCATTAGATATGAGAATGAATCCATTAAGTCAACTCGATGCAGAGACTATCATCAATGAATGGTCTGAAAGAGAGTTAGGAGACATCTTCTGGCAATATGGAGAAGAGCCTAAGTGGAAGGTCATTAGTAAAGCGATTGTACAAGCGAGAAGAAAGTGTCGTATTTGTACAACGAAACAACTATCGGATCTCATTTCTTCTTGCCGAGGCCGTGTTAAGGGGAAACTTCATCCAGCAACTCTTGTATTTCAAGCTTTGAGAATTTGTGTAAATAAAGAGCTCGACGTTCTTCAAAATGCTCTAGATCAAGCCTTAAAGTTGCTAGCAACTCACGGGAAGGTCGGGGTGATCAGTTTTCATAGTTTAGAAGACCGAATTGTAAAAAACATATTCCGTGAAGCATCAACTCCTATTCGTGAAGGAAAAGAGAAATTGGTCCCCTTGATGAAGTTGTTAACTAAGAAGCCGATTGTTCCGACACTTGCAGAGATTCGAAAAAATGCGAGAGCACGAAGTGCTAAAATGCGGTTTGCAGAAAAAAATTGAAGTGGAAAAAAAAGAAATGAGATCGAGTAAGGGATGGGTTGTTCAAATTGCTGTTTGCCTCGTAATGCTAGGCGGTTTTCTTTTTTCTTATCTAGAAAAACAAAATGAGCTAACGCAAATCCGTATCTACGTCCCAAAACTTGTGAAAGAAATTCGAAATATCCAAGAAGAAAGCGTTCAGCTTTCCTATCAAATTCAAGCTTTTGAACATCCTGAGCACCTAATGCAGCTTGCAGCAGAG
This sequence comes from Rhabdochlamydiaceae bacterium, assembly GCA_019745395.1. Lineage (GTDB taxonomy): Bacteria > Chlamydiota > Chlamydiia > Chlamydiales > Rhabdochlamydiaceae > CAIJXB01. Next base: position 50,422 of record JAIETG010000020.1, read on the forward strand.
CCTCAGTTCAGTCATTTAAAATACCCATTAAGTAAAGATATTCTTGTCTTGCAAGAAACTCCTTTTATAGAAGATGTTTATGCTTGCAAAACAAACATCGTTCCCTCAAAAGTTAAGCACACATTGGCAGTAGGAGCAAAGTAAGCATGGTTCGTAGACGCCTTGGTGGTTTTCCTTTTTTAGAAAACCGCAAACGTCTGGTCTTTTTGTCTGTGGGTCTTGCCTTTCTTTTTTGTTTACTTCTTATTCAGTTCTATCGTCTACAGATCGTAGAAGGAGATAAGTGGCACAAAAAGGCTTTAGCACAACATGAGCTCAGAATTATAGAGCCCTATAAAAGAGGCACTTTTTACTCTAACACTTCTCTTAGACGAGGTCATCCAGAGACTCTGATTCCTTTTGTCACGGATGTAGAAAAATCGCATCTATATGTAGATTCGGTTTCTGTTCCAGAGGCGCATAAAGCTGAGGTTGTGCAAAAATTGTCTTTGCTTTTTTCCTTTGGGGAAAAGGAAAAAGAAAAACTCTCTGCACAGGTTTTCAAAAAATCAAGAAGTCGTCGCTTGATTAGTTGGATGAGCCAAGAAAAAAGAAAAGAAATTGAAAAGTGGTGGTTTCCTTACGCTAGAGCGCATAAAATTCCTCGTAACGCTCTGTTTTTTGTCCAAGATTTTCAGCGCTCTTACCCCTATGGGAAAATGTTGGGGCAAATTCTTCATACTGTGCGTGATGAAAGAGATCCCAAGACGCATGATCAGATTCCTACAGGAGGATTAGAACTTTCTTTACAATCTTTCGTAAAAGGGAAAGAGGGTAAGAGAGTCCTTTTAAGATCTCCTCGTAATGCTTTAGATTTCGGAACTGTAGTGACTGTTCCTGAAGATGGCGCTGATGTGTTTTTGACGATCAATCACTATTTACAAGCAGTTTCTGAAGAAGAAATTGCAAAGGCTGTAGAAAAAGCAGGAGCTAAACACGGTTGGGCTATCATGATGGATCCTCATACAGGAGAGATCTTGTCATGGGCGCAGTATCCTTCTTTTGAGCCTGCGAATTATCGCAGTTTTTTCAACGATCCTTCTTTACAAAAACGCGCGGAGATCAAGGGGATTATAGAGCCATTTGAACCAGGTTCTACTATGAAGCCCATCACGATGTTGATTTGTTTAAAGGCTAATGAAGAGCTGTTGAAAAGAGGAAAACCTCCTTTATTTTCTCCTTTAGAAAAAGTTGCGACCTCTAACGGTTTTTTCCCAGGCAGATCTAAACCCATTAGAGATACCAGACTGCATCATTATTTAAATATGTACATGGCTTTGCAAAAGTCTTCTAATATCTACATGGCTCGCATGATTCAAAGAGTGATCGAACAGTTGGGAGAAGAGTGGTATCGCAATTGTTTGCATGATATTTTTGGATTTGGGAAGAAAACAGGGATAGAACTTTCTTCAGAAAGCTCGGGCCTTCTTCCATCTCCCCATAAAAAGCATCCTAATGGTGCTGTTGAATGGTCGAAACCGACTCCTTTTTCTATTTCCTTTGGTCATAATATTTTAGTGACTAGCGTACAGATGCTGAAAGCGTACGCGATGATCGCTAATGGTGGATATGAAGTACAGCCCAGCTTAATTCGGAAAATTGTTAAAACACATCGAGATGGAACCTCAGAGGTCCTGCTGGATAATGCAGAAAAACGAAAAATGCAACAAAAGACGCCTCTTTTGAGTGCAGCTTCGTTGTCTGAAGTTTTGAAAGGGATGCTGTATGTTACAAAGCCCGGGGGGGCAGCTCCCAAGGGTGATATTTTTGGGTATACAGAGGTGGGAAAAACGGCCACTTCTGAAAAAGTGATTAACGGTACCTATTCGAAAAAAGATCACGTCTCTACTTTTATTGGTTTTTGTCCAGCTTACAATCCTCGATTTGTTTTGGTGATTGTGATTGATGAGCCGGAATATAAAATTATTCCAGGAGTTGGGAAAAATCAGTACGGGGGCAATTGTGCGGCTCCAGCTTTTTGTGAAATTGGGAAAAAAACATTGCAATATTTAGGTGTAGAACCTGATGATCCTTTCGGATTTCCTCCAGGAGATCCTAGAAGAGATGCCTCTAAGGCCGTCTGGGTTAAAGAAGCTGCACAATTAAAAGAACTATACGACAACTGGAACAAATGAAACTCAAGCAACTAGTCAAAGGGATTCCTTCTTTAGAAATCAAAGGCTCTAAAGATGTAGAGATTTTAGGTCTTTGTAACAACTCTCAATTCGCAGCTCCTGGGTATTTATTTTTTGCGAAAAAGGGAAGTAAGCTTTCTGGCAATCAGTTCATTCGGGACGCTGCTCTTGCTGGATCTGTTGCGATTGCAACAGATCTATTCGATCCTTTTTTAAAACAGGTAGTACAGATTGTGCATCCTGATGTTACAGCGTTAGAATCTCTTTTAACAGAGCGTTTTTACGACTATCCTTCCCATCAATTGCTTTCCATTGGCATTACGGGTACGAATGGGAAAACTACTTGTTCTTACCTCATTAAACATTTTCTAGATAGAGTCGGAATTGCAACAGGACTTATAGGAACTATTGAATGGATTATCAAGGATAAGATCCTTCCTTCTAATTTGACAACTCCTGATGCCATTACAAGTCAAAAGCTTCTTCATGAAATGAAAATAACGGGCTGTCAAGGTGTGGTAATGGAGGTGTCTTCTCATGCCTTGGTCCAAAAAAGAGTTGCTTGTATCGATTTTGATATCGCTATTTTTACGAACCTTACACAAGATCATCTCGATTATCATGAGACAATGGAAGAGTATGCAAAAGCTAAGGCTATTCTCTTTTCTTCTTTGGGAAGTCATGGAAATGTGGGGAAGTCCTATCCGAAACTTGCGATTGTCAATTGTGACAGTCCTTGGGCTTCAACGATGATTCGAGACCTAAAAGCTCCACTTCTTACCTATGGACTTTGTCAGGAATCTGATGTGCGTGCAGAAGAAATTAAGCTTTCTCCTAAAGGTAGCTCTTGCTGGATTTGTTATCGAGATCTCCGGCTACCTTTTACTACTGCTTTGATCGGTAAGTTTAACATCTATAATTACCTCGCAGTTATAGCAACTGCTATAGGGCTAAATTTTGATCTTCCCTCTATTCTTTCCATCCTTTCTTCTTTCCCAGCAGTTCCAGGACGTTTAGAGCGTGTAGAGAATCAGCAGGGGAAAAATATCTTCGTTGATTATGCGCATACGGAAGATGCATTAAAAAACGTCTTAGAAGCGTTGCGGGAAATTGCTGTAGGGCGTGTCTTGTGTGTTTTTGGATGTGGAGGTAATCGAGATAAGCAAAAGCGTCCAAAGATGGGTGCCGTTGCAGAAAAACTTTCCGATGCTTTATGGATTACTTCTGATAATCCTCGGGGAGAATCTCCAGAATCAATCATCCAAGATATTTTAGCTGGGATCCAAGATGTTAAAAAAGTGTGTATAGAAGTGGATCGAAGAAAGGCTATTGAAAAAGCTATTAGCCAGATGAAATCAGACGACGTTCTTCTAATAGCAGGGAAGGGACATGAAAATTACCAGGTTTTTTCCCATCATACAATCCATTTTGATGACAGAATCATCGCAAAAGAGTATTGTCGGTGCTAGCAGTCTAACTTGGAAAAAGAGACCCTTGTCCTATGGTTGTTATGTGGTATTTAAAAAGAGGCTTATTTTTTGCCTGCCTTTTCCTCTTTTTCTCTATCGCTGAGGGCAAGTCCTCTTCATCTCTTCATTTAAATTCGATGGCTTCAGAACGAGAGACGCTCCCGATTTCTAAAGTACAAGGTCCTTTAGTTGTTTTGGATGCAGGCCATGGAGGTAAGGATGAAGGGGCCAAAGTGCGTTCTTTACAAGAGAAAAAAATTGCTCTTTTGACCACTTTGTACACGAAAAGATATTTAGAAGGTTTGGGCTATCGCGTTTTGCTAACTCGATCTAAAGATACGTATGTTCCTTTAGCAAAAAGAGTGCTCATAGCTAATAAAATGAACTGCGCTCTTTTTGTTAGCATCCATTTTAATACGGCTCCCAATCACTTAGCTCAAGGGCTTGAAGTATATTATACAGGAGAGAGTTCTGCGCGAGGCAGATCCTCTCGTAAACTCGCCAACTTTTTGCTCTACTACGTTATGGATCAAACAGGAGCTCTTTCCCGAGGAATAAAACTGGGAAATCACTTATATGTAATCCGTGAGACGCAGATGCCTGCTGTTCTATTTGAAGCAGGGTTCATGACGAATCCGGAAGAAGGATCTAAGATGAAGGATAAAGCGTATTTGGAAAGGATCGCTAAGGGGATCTCTCAAGGAATAGACAGGTATCTTCGCTCGTAAAAATTGTCCTCGGCGCGAGTTGAACGCACGACCTGTTGCTTAGGAGGCAACCGCTCTATCCACCTGAGCTACGAGGACCCATAAAGACAGACATTATGAAGATTTATGAGGTTTGTCTCAAGTAGAAAGAAATAATTAGGAGATAAGGAAATCATGCAAAGCCAAGCAGATATCGGACTTATAGGACTTGCCGTCATGGGGCAAAATCTTGTTTTGAATATGAATGACCATGGTTATACCGTTGCTGTATTCAATCGCACGACCGCAAAGGTCGATGAATTTTTGCAAACTACAGCCAAAGGGACTAAGGTCATAGGCACTCATAGTCTTAAAGAGTTTTTTTCGACGTTGAAGCGTCCTCGAAAAGTTATGATGATGGTAAAAGCTGGTAAAGCTGTAGATGAGCTTATTGCAGAGTGTCTTCCTTTTATGGAATCTGGAGATATTATCATTGATGGGGGAAATAGTCTCTATCTCGACAGTGAAAGAAGGATGCAGGAACTAGAGAAAAAGGGGATCTTTTTTGTAGGTTCTGGGGTTTCCGGAGGAGAAGAGGGCGCTCGCCATGGTCCTTCTATCATGCCGGGAGGAAATCAAAAAGCATGGCCTTTTATAAAAGAGATCTTTCAAAGTATTTCAGCTAAAGCCTCCGAAGATGGGCTGCCTTGTTGTGAGTGGATTGGAGAAGGGGGAGCTGGCCACTATGTCAAAATGGTGCATAACGGGATTGAATATGGAGATATGCAGCTGATTTGCGAAGCATATCAAATTTTAAGAGAAGCTCTTGGTTGCTCTATAGAGGAAATTCGAGAGATTTTTACTTCCTGGAACCAAGGCGTCCTCAATAGTTATTTGATCGAAATTGCAAGTCTTGTCTTTGCTCATAAGGACAAAGATGGATCTCCTTTAGTGGATAAGATTTTAGATGTGGCCGGACAAAAAGGCACGGGAAAATGGACGGGGATCAGTGCTTTAGAGCTCGGGCTTCCTGTAACTTTAATTGGGGAAGCTGTTTTTGCTAGATGCCTATCTTCTTTGAAAGATGAAAGGGTAAAAGCTTCTGAGTTATATCCATGTCGTAAGCTTTCGCCGCCTGCTGATAAAAAACAAAAAATTGAAGAAGTTATGCAAGCTCTTTATGCCTCTAAAATCATTAGCTACGCGCAAGGATTTACTTTGATTAAGCTTGCTGCTAAAGAGTTTAAATGGACCCTAGATTATGGTTCTATTGCTTTGATTTGGAGAGCTGGATGTATAATCCGCAGTCGTTTTCTAAACGATATCAAAAAAGCGTTTGTGAAAAACCCTCAGCTGGACAATTTACTACTCGATCCTTTTTTTCAAGGAGAGATTCAAAAAGCAGAGCAGGGTTGGAGATCGATAGTTTCGTATAGCGCTCTTACAGGCATTCCTGATCCTTGTTTTAGTACGGCACTTGCGTACTTTGATGGCTACCGTTGTCAAAGACTTCCAGCTAACCTTCTTCAGGCGTTAAGAGACTTTTTTGGCGCGCATACTTATGAAAGAGTAGATGCTCCTCGAGGAACGTTCTTCCATACCAATTGGACGGGAAGTGGTGGCAATATCACTGCCGGATCTTATAGTATCTAGTTTTTTTAAGCAGATAGAGAGGAACCTCTCTATCTGCTTTTCGATTTTTTACCCTTTATTACATTGTAAATACCTTGATGAGGATTGAAATCCATATTCTAAGGTGTTCCAAAATGCATGTGTAGCAAAAGCGGCTATTCCTAATATCGCTGCAGAGAATATTCCGCTGACTACAGGAGAAAGATCTGATACGTTATGAGGAAGAGCTTTTGCCGTTGTTGTCGTCGTTGTCATTATGGTTTTTCCAATCACCTTTCCATTTTTATCTTTTAAGGGAGTTACTGATTCTTCTACTTTGGTTATTGGTGTTGCAGTAAATTGTTTAGTGTCCGAGTTGAAATTTGGTAGGATTTGTTGTTTTCGATCGGTTCCGATGACATATTGGGCTAATTTGAATATAGCAAACAAAGCGGATGTGGTGGCTAAAAATTTGAGAGAGATATATCCCACTTTTTTCATTCCATTGGAAAACTCAACAGCTTCTGAAAGGTTATCACAGGTGCTGTTCAAAATACTAGATGAAAGTTTATTTCTGATTATGTCAAATCCTATTGATGCATTGTTGTGTATTTCCATTTCTTTTTAACCTTGTTTTGTTTTTGTTGTATTATATTTCGTTTTATTATTTCTTTTCAATATGAAGTTATTTTTTTAAGTGGGTTGAAAGTTTAATTTGGATTCGAAATGTCTATTTTTCGTTGTAAGAATGATGATTGATGTTCTTTTCTCTAAAAATAATGTTTGGAAAATGAATGCAGTCAAAATAATTTTCAAAATTTATTAAAAACTATTTTTGTGTGAGTCTATGATTTTTTCAGTAGGAAATATTTTTTAGGGGGATTTCTCTCTGATGAGGATTCCGTAATTGTTTAAGGCAGATAGAAAGACAACTTTCTATCTGCTCAAATGAAAGGTAGGAACTTTTAAGCTTTGCATTGAAAATAACTAGAAGAAGCTCGAAGGCCTCTTTCGAGGGTGTTGCAAAGTGTATACGTTACAACAGCGCATGCGCCCAATACGGCAGCTTTTCCTAATTTACCCGCAATAGATGGCTCGGGAGCCTTTCTGTATGGTAGTTTTATAAAGGACTCTTTTCCAGATCCATCTTTTATAGGAATTGTTAGGTAAGAGGTGGTGGGTGGTATGAATCTAATTCCTTTAGAGTCTACTTCTAAATTAGGTGGTAGAATGTGTTGTTTTCTATCCGTTCCTATAGCGTACTGGCACAATTTTATTGTAGCAATTCCTAAAGTAGCTATCGCTGCAACTTTAAATCCGATAGTTCCTGTCAGCTTAACGCCGTGAGTAAAATCAATACTGTCAGATAAAACGTTACATCCCGCGTTTGAAAGAAATTTGGGTATTTCCATTAATTATCTCCAAAATAGTTGGGTTAAATTATTTGTTTATGAATGGCATTGTAAATGTTTTGAGAAAGATCGAAGTATTCCTTCGATTGCATTCCAAAATAGATATGTTGCTATCGCTGAGGCTCCTAATAAAATCCCACCGCAAACTCCTGAAGCGATTGGAGGAATAGTTATTACTGTCCTAACACTAGGGGAAATCACTTTTCCCTCTTTGTCTTTTGTTGGAACCTGGAATTCTTTTGCTCCTGAGATCGGCTTTGAGGTAATTCCTTTAGAGTTCCACTCGATATTTGGTACTAGTTTTTGTTTTCTATCTGTTCCTACAGCGTATTGGTATAGCTTTACCACGGCAAATGTCGCGCATATAACTGCTCCAGTTTTTAATGTGACAAATCCTGTTTTTTTTATGCCATTGGCAAAATCGATCCCATCAGATAAACCGCTACATACAGGATAAGAAAAAATTTTAGATATTTCCATGTCCATATCTCTCCATTTACCTATTTTAAAGAAAATGTAAATATTAGCATGGGGTGTGGTTTTTTCCCACGGTTAAAAAATTCATATCCGCTCATTTCTTTTTTTTATTTGATTAGTGTTTTTTTGTTATTTCGAATTGTTTTTTCGTTTGTTTTAATTTTATAAACAGATAATAAATATTAGACATTCGAGTTGCCAATGCAAAGATGTGCGCAATATGTTTTCTAGTGTCTAGGGGTGCAAATCCTATGAAATTTTATATGTTGTCAAAAATAAAGGAGGAAATCTGTTCGAAACTCTTTAGGGTTGTCCCAAATAGAGAATACTTTTTGTATAAGAATGGCAATATAATGAATGGCTTTAAAAAAAAGCTCCAGCGAGACCTGAAGCTTTTGCTAGTTTTTAAGAATCTTCTTCTGCTCGAAGAACTTCCATGAAAGCAGATTGAGGGATATTGACTTTCCCAATCTCTTTCATCTTCTTTTTTCCTTTCTTTTGTTTTTCCCAGAGCTTGCGCTTACGTGTGATATCTCCACCATAGCATTTGGCTGTAACATTTTTTGTAATAGCGCGGATCGTTTCTCTGGCGATGATCTTGCCTCCAATCGCTGCTTGGATCGGGACTTTGAACTGCTGCATGGGGATTACTTCAATAAGTTTTTTGCAGATCGCTCTGCCTTTGTTTTCTGCTTTAGTACGGTGTACAAGGCAGGAAAATGCATCGACGGGCTCTTCATTGACGCGGATCTCAAGCTTAACGATATCGCTAACGCGATAAGAGTCGGATTCGTAATCAAAGGATCCATACCCTCTTGTTACAGATTTGAGCTTATCATTGAAGTCTGTGATGATTTCGTTCAAAGGCATTAGATAAGTTAAAAGAAGTCTTTTCCCATCTACTGTTTCTGTTTTTGTTTGCTCTCCTCGTTTGTCCATGCCGAGGCTCATGATAGCTCCGAGGTATTCAGCTGGAGCCATGATATGGCATTTAACCCAAGGTTCTTCGATTTTATCGATCAAGGTTACGTCTGGAAAGTGAGCGACGTTATCAATGTTTACTTGAGATCCATCAGAAAGGGTAAATTTATAGACAACGCTTGGGGCTGTTGTGATGATATCTAAGTCGAATTCTCGTTGTAGTCTTTCAAAGACGATCTCTAAATGCAAAAGTCCTAAAAATCCACATCGGAAGCCAAATCCTAAAGCTAAGCTGCTTTCTTGTTCTACATGTAAAGCAGAGTCATTCAAGCAAAGCTTTGTTAAGGCATCTCGTACCACTTCAAAATCTGAAGAATCAACCGGATAGATTCCTGCAAAAACAACAGGAGAGATGACTTGGAATCCTGGGAGGGGGTCTTTTGCGGGATTTTGTACAGTGGTTACCGTATCTCCGATTTTCACGTCGGCAGTGTTTTTGATGTTGGCTAAAATATAGCCCACTTCTCCAGCTCTTAATTTTTCTACGGGTTTTTCATTCGGAGAAAAAACTCCCACCTCTTGCACTTCAAAGATTTTTCCGGAGATCATCATTTTGATTTGTGTTTTTTTAGAAATCTCCCCACTCATTATCCGTAAGTAGACTAAAACACCTCGGTAGGTGTCATAATGCGAGTCAAATACGAGGGCTTTTAGGCAGGTTTCTGTGGATTCCTTAGGACATGGAACATCAATTAAAATTCTCTCTAAAATTTCGGCAATTCCAATCCCTGTTTTTGCAGAGCATAAAACAGCATTTGAAGTATCGAGTCCGATGACGTCTTCTACCTGTTGTTTAACGGAATCCACATCAGCAGAAGGGAGATCGATCTTGTTAATGACGGGAACAATTTCCAGTCCTCGATCTAAAGCAAGGTAGACATTGGCCAAGCTTTGCGCTTGAACACCTTGTACGGCATCGATGACGAGAAGGGCCCCTTCGCAAGCCGATAAAGACCGAGAAACTTCATAAGAAAAATCGACGTGTCCTGGGGTGTCGATGAAGTTGATTTGATAGACCTGACCATCTTTTGCCGTATAGTACATGCTCACGGGATGTGCTTTGATTGTAATGCCTCGTTCCCGTTCCAGGTCCATAGCATCTAATACCTGCTCTTGCATTTGTCTCTGAGGGATGGTGCCAGTAATCTCTAGGAGGCGGTCTGCTATCGTAGATTTGCCGTGGTCAATATGGGCAATAATAGAAAAATTTCGAATTTTTGTTCTGTCGTATGTAAACATGGATCTATCTCAAAAGAAAAGAAACGACTATATGCGATAAAATCTTAGAACGCAAGATGGCTGTTTATGAAATGTAGGGCGTGCGAAGAGGTGGAAAATTTTTTAATGCCTTATTTGCAGGTGCTGTAAATCTTTAAAAATGTTTAAATTTAACGATTAATATGAAGAGGTATATGTTAGAGTTAATTAACGAATTGAATTCCCTCATCTTTGATAAATTAGTGCAAGATTATGAACGCGAATTTTCCTCTATCACTGGAAAGCAGAAAAATCAAGACGGAAAATACTCTGTAGATGTGGACTGGCATATCCCTAATATCGGTTATTATTGGAAAGAAGACTCTAATATAGCTGGTTTTTGCATTGTTGAGCCGATTGATGGTTATTCTGAGATCGTAGAATTTTATGTTATTCCTGCTTACAGAAAAAAAATGGTTGGCAAAAATATGGCTTTTGCTGTTTTTGATAAACATCCGGGGTTATGGCAAGTGAGGCAAATTTCAGGTCATGAGTTAGCAAAGATTTTCTGGAGAAGAGTAATCGGTGATTATACAAACGAAAATTATACTGAGTTGCAAATAGACGATCAGATCTGGGGCCAAGCGGTTTTTCAGAGATTTAATAATGGAAAATAATTTACTGAAATTAGAGGCGCATTTTTTTCTAAAGATACTAGAAGAGGATTGGATTATCTTTTCAGTAAACAGGTCCTTTTACAGATCATAAAAAAATTCCGCTTAAAGAATAGTATATTACATTGCCTTCACATTTCTTGAGCGGAGTTAGCTTTCTTTAGCAAAGAGGTTAGTGTTCAAGAACTGGGACACATTCTTAGGAAAGTCTGGAGAGTGGCTTGTCTTATAGGCGATAGCGCCGGTTAAGATGCTAAATGTTCCGCTTACAAGGAAAGCTGTAAGAAGTGCTGCACCTTCTTGCGTTTGTTTTAATTGCGGGTCTTCCTCTTTCTTGGGATCTACAAGGCCTAAATAGCAAGCTGCGTTTTCTACTTGAGCAGCTCTCTTAGATCCGTTCTCTTGAGCATAGGTCGGAGGATGTGAAATTAAGTGTAAAAAGGGCGCTGTAATAAGACCGTCAAAAAACCAGCCTAAACAGGAAGTGTTAAAGTATTTTTCAACAAGGGGGTTTATATAGGTTTTAGTCATGCGTAATGCGGAGCTATTACTTGCAAAAATTTTAGATTCTAAGAAGTCGAGATTTTCAGGGGATAAGTAAGAATTTTCTGTGCCAACTTTTAACATAAGTGCTGTAGAGGCTCCTAGCGCTCCAGAGAAAATTCCCATGATGAAAGATGTTGTCGCGTGATATGCCCCATCTATAGCTCCTTGTGTTACAGCGGCGCCTATTTTACTAGCTTCTACTAAGGGTCTTAGTACATTGTCTTTAGCTGTTTTCGATTGTTTAAGGGCGCATAGGGCTATTAGAGCTACTGTAGCGGTCGGTAGTGCTTTATTTAATATAGCTGAATTTTGAGAAGTAGATGCGAAATCTCTGAAGGAATAATTTGTATTGAGATTGGAAAAATCCATGCATTTGCTCACTAATTTCAAAGATTTGGGCGGCCATTTTAGTCTTCTAAAAGATATTAAGTCAAATCCTTATGGGCCCAGTAAAAAAAAAGCCTTTTACCCGAAAACGAGTAAAAGGCTTCGTTTGGAAAAAAAATTTCCTAAGAACTAGCTAGTAGCTCCTTGGAGATTTTGATCCTGCTTTGATGCAACTTCTGCTTTTTTTGCTTGCTCTCTCTCTGCATTAAGCTGAGTGAATTTCTTTCCAAGAGACTTGGAAGCAAAAATCCAGGCAAAAATGATTCCAAAGAGAATTACGGCAATGTAAGGCGTAATTGCAGCTAAAGAACCGCATGCGAGGATGAGCCCTTGTTGAACAAGAGATCCGCCGGACTTACCAAAACGAGCTCCTACAACGTCAATAGCTGCTTTTCCTTTAACCTTAGATTCTTGGTCTAAGGGGATGTAAGCCATTTCTTTGGTAGGGTCAAAGAGTGAGTACTTTGCAGACTTACTCATGATATTTTGTGCAGTTCCGAATATTACAGCCAACATAAGAGGTGTAGTACCTAGCATAGCGATGAATCCAACTAGGTAATCTCTGAAGATTACGAAGCCAAAGAATCCAGCTCCTGTTGCCAATAAAACCACCGGAGTGATCAAAGCAGCTACGGTCCATCCCCAACGGCGAATAACGTTTCCTCCGACGAAAAGCATCATCAAGATAGTGACTGCCCCTGTAATTGTAGAGAAGATCCCCATGAACGCGCTGTAATCGTTAGGATTTGGATATTGGAGTTTTAATTGTCCTTTCCAAGTTACTTCTACGAGATTGATCGCAATTCCGTATCCGATAACAAGTATGGCCAGGCATCCCATGTACTTAGACTTCGCTAAGAACATAAAGCTTTCTTTTAGGGATAGCTTTGCTTTTTCTTTCTTAGGTTTCTTCACATCTGAAGCATCGAAGAATTTAGCATCAGTAAGAACGTTTTTATTGATCCACCAATAGATTGCCATGATGGCAAGTCCAGAAAAAACAACCATGCTAAGCATGTAATTTAAGGAAACTCCCCAAGCATCTACTCCGGCAGCTAGCGTACTTCTGATGTTAGAGAAGTAAACGATAGTAGGTCCAGAGACGAGCATCGCTAAGTTAGCTCCTAGACCGAACATTGCATAGAATCTTTTGGATTCAGAGACTTTTGTAATGTCGTTAGCAAAACCCCAGAAAAGTAAGGAGATGGCAACGCTTCCCCAAAGTTCAGACATAATGTAGAAAAGGGCATATGTCCAGTTACGGAATAAGGCGACTAATCCACTCAATCCTTTGGGAAGGTAAGCTGCAAGCGCGTCAGCAGCTGCAGATGGATGCAATGTATCTTTTAATGGATACAGTACTAGGGCAAAAATAGCAAAAAAGCTGATGAATCCTGTGATTGTCACATAGAACAGCTTTGGTTTGCTTAGAACATTACTCAGCTTTGCATAAATCAACATAAAGAGAATCGCAAAAGGAAGTACGCCCCATACTTTTAGAAAGGGGATCGCTTCAGCTCCGGAACCTGGAGCAGTAACGATCAATGCGTCTTTCGTATCTCTTAAGATTGTGTAGTTGAAATTAATGAAAAAGAATAAAAAAAACATTGGAAGGAGCTTCTTGAGCTCAAAATTATGGACGGGCCAAAAAAAGGACCGCCATCTTCCAAATTCGGTTGTTTTGGTTTCTGACATGTTTTATATCCTCATAGACAGACTATTAACAAATTCTTGTAGCGCCTTTAGGTTCGCTACGATAAAACAAAAGGCTTTAATTAAAAAACGCTCTTCTTTAAAACATTACCATTTTATTTGTTTGAGCTTTAATTTCAAGTACAAAATGAAAAAAAGTGCGCGGATAGTGATTTTGTAGAGGAATCTGAGTGATATTCTATTTTTTTATCCGCTTCAAACAAAACGCCTCACCACTTAAATAAGGGCGAGGCGTTCGTAAAGCTTTGATAATAAATGGATTATCGGCTGCTTAGAGCTGGTTGTGCTGAAGATTCTTCTTGTTGATCATGGACTTGAAGAGCTTCTACATAAGAATTCCAAAGTTCTGGTTCAATTCTTCCTTGGCGAATAGAAGCAATCAATTCTCTCTTGCTGCTAGCTAAAGATTTTTTAGGAGCTAACATTGTCATAATTTCTTTGTCGCCAGTTTGACGAGCAAATTGTAAAACTTTTTCTAGTTGAGTTCTGGAAAGAGTATATTGATCTCTTTTCTTTCTAGATCCTCTAGCTGCTCTTTGTTTTGGAGGAAGAGTAGATGGTTTTTCTGTGTTAATAATGAATTTTTCTAAAAGAGAACCAAGTTCACCTGGATGTCTATTTTTCATTTTTTTCAAAGTAAAATGGTGCATATATCCTCCGCTATCTCCAGGAATATATTTGCAAAGATCATTCTCTTTTCTTCCATTAACCTTTTTAATAGCTTTAGCGATGATCTCTTCAACTTCTTTTAAATTTTTTGTTCTTTCCATACAGGGTTCTATCCTTGTTTGTATTTATGTTTGCATTCGTTCAAGATGGTAATTGTTTTCAACTTCAAAAGCAAATGAAAACGGTAATCGGAGTTTAAATCAAGGGAAATTTTTCGGAATTAATATTTTCCTTAGATATCTATTGACCTAACTAAATCTTTTGTTGCTTTGGATTCCTCGCAAGAAATGTTATTTTTCTTTCTTATTTTCCGCAACAACAATTAAATAAATAAGATGGTTTTCTTATTAAATTCCTCTTGGAGTTTTTCGGGGTTTGTGTGAAACTCAAAACTTTTTGAAATGCTGAAATAGAATGGAATTTATTGTTTTCTTAAAAAAGAATTAAAAAGGTCTTAGTACATGCTTAAGGATGTGCGTTATATTGTTGCAGTTGCTGCAGGCAAGGGTGGGGTGGGAAAGTCTTCTATGGCTGTAAATTTAGCTCTTACTTGGCAAAAGTTAGGATATCAAGTAGGGATTTTTGATGCGGATGTTTACGGTCCTTCTTTAGGAATTATGATGCCTTTAGAAAAGCCGGTGCAAATTCAAAAGGAACATATTGAGCCAGGAATTTTTCAGGGGGTGCAGGCGATGTCCCTAGCTTATATAAAGCCTAATAAAGAAGCTGTCATGGCAAGAGCGCCTGTTGCCAATGGTTTAATAGCTCAATGCATTGAGCAGGTGGCTTGGAGAGATCTCGATTATCTTATTGTGGATTTCCCTCCAGGTACAGGCGATATTCAATTAACACTTATGCAAATGCTTCCATTTTCTGGTGCAGTTCTTGTGACTACACCGCAAGAAGTTGCAAGTCTTGATGTGCAAAAGGCTGCGCAGATGTTTCGTCATATGGGAGTTTCTCTTCTCGGTGTCATTGAAAATATGTCGTATTTTCAAGATCCCAATACTAGTGTCCGTCACTTTGTTTTTGGAGAAGGGGGAGGTGTTAAGATTTCTGAACAATTTGGGGTCCCGTTTTTAGGACAGGTGCCTATCGATCCGGAAATATCTCGCTGCGCAGATAGAGGAATTGCCCTTCCTTTTGCTTGTCCAGAAAGTCTTGCTTCTCGTAGTTTTGAAGAGATGGCTGTTAAGCTTGGGCAAATTCTTTTTACTCTAGAGGAAGCTGAGAAGGTCTGTTTAAAACAGTTTGAATATGTATGGAAGGAGATGGATTAGATGCTCGCGTTAATTCGGGAATTTTCTCAACTTACCAATTATGATTTTCAAATTGTCTGGAGCGATGGGGTGGTAAGTTCCTTTCGCTTATCGGATCTGCAGAAAAAGTGTCCTTGTGCAAGATGCCAAGAGCAAAAAGAAGATCGTAAACTCGAGCTTGATGTTCGAGCTCGAAAAATTTCAAGTGTGGGGAATTACGCGCTTCGTATAGATTTTACAGAAGGTTGTAATCGCGGGATTTTTACATTTCATTTTTTAAGGAATTTTTAAATGACAATAATGGGAAAAATAGAAAAGGGGATTATTTGTCTGTTTTGCGCTCTTTTAGGTGGCTGTAGTACGGCAAGTCAAGAACCCCCACCTCCTTTATCTAAAATGATGAAAGTTCTTTCTACCACAGCTATGATTGGTGATTTGGTTGCAAAAGTGGGTGGTGAGAGAGTTCAGGGGGGCGTCCTCATCATGGGGGAGATCGATCCCCATAGTTATGAGCTTGTGAAAGGTGACGATGAAAAGATCAATGAGGCCTCAGTGGTGTTTTTTAGTGGATTGAACTTAGAGCACGGTGCGAGCTTGCGACATAAACTTTCTTTACATCCTCATGCCATTTCTTTGGGAGATACTATTCGAAAAGAACTACCTAATCGCATTTTATTAGAGCAGGGTCAGGTTGATCCTCATATTTGGATGGATATTTCTCTGTGGAGCTATGCTATAGAACCAATTTCCCAAGCTCTTTCAGCTCAAGATCCAGAAGGTAAGGCGTATTATGCTCAAAGAGCTCATGAAGCTTTTTTAGAGTTAATGAAATCTCATGAAATGGTTCGCGCTCAGATGCAAAAAATTCCTGAAGAAAAACGGTACTTAGTGACAAGTCATGACGCTTTTGCTTATTTTACAAGAGCCTACCTTTCTACCGATGAGGAATTTCTTACAGATGATTGGAAAAAACGGATGGCGGCGCCGGAGGGATTTGCTCCTGAAGGACAGCTGGGGGCAGCTGATTTGCAGAAGATTATAGATTATTTGATTCAGCACCGTGGACAAGTTGTGTTTCCTGAATCGAATGTTAGTCCGGATGCCCTTCGTAAAATTGTGAGTGCCTGCAAAGAAAAAGGGATGAACATTCATATTTCTCCAGAGTCTTTATATGGAGATTCTATGGGGCCTCCAGGATCGATGGCGGGATCTTATCCGGGAATGGTAGAGTATGACGCGATGATATTACAAAATGAATGGAAGTAAATTATGCAAACAGCCGTTAGCGTACAGCAGCTGACAGTCAACTATGATAAAACTCCTGTTTTATGGGATCTGCATTTTTCTATCCCAGTTGGAAAGCTCGTGGGTATTATTGGCCCTAACGGGGCTGGTAAAAGCACGTTGCTTAAAGCTCTTTTAGGGATTATAAAACCTCTTGCTGGTCGGATCGAATTTTTAGGTCAGCCTTACAAAAAAGTGAGGAAATCTATTGCTTATGTTCCTCAAAGAAGTGCGATTGACTGGGATTTTCCAATTACAGTTTTTGATGTGGTGCTTATGGGGCGTTATTCGAAAAGCGGACTCTTTCGCAGGATGAAGAAATCGGATAAAGAAGCCGTCCTTCGAGCTTTGACATCTGTTGGTCTCGAGTCTTTTGCTCATAGGCAAATCGGAGAGTTATCGGGAGGTCAGCAGCAAAGAGTTTTTTTGGCCAGAGCTCTTTTACAGGAAGCGGATATCTATTTGATGGATGAGCCGTTTGCGGGAGTTGATATGGCCACAGAAAAAGTCATTGTGTCCATATTTGATCAACTTCGAGCTCAAGGAAAATCTCTTTTTGTGGTGCATCATGATCTCAATTCTGTGGAGCAATACTTTGATTGGGTCATTTTGCTCAATACTGCACTAATCGCTTGTGGTCCTGTGGAGGAAGTATTCCATAAAGAGAACTTGTCAAAGACCTATGGAGGATATTTCTCTTTCTTAGAAGAGGCTGCGAAGAAAGCACAAAAAAAGAACTTAGGACTTTCTTAAACGATGTACAGTTGGACAGATTTTTTTACCGATCCGCTTTTAAGAGCCCCGATGATTGGAAGCATCTTCATGTGTATTACAGCTTCTATTGTAGGTGTAATTGTGCTTATTCGCAAAAGAGCTCTAGTTGGAGAAGCTCTTTCTCACGCAGCCTATCCAGGAATTGTTGTTGGAGCGTGGGTGTTTGGAGCTTTTTTTTCCTTTTTGCAGGAGTGGTTTTCTTCTTTTTTGCTTTTAGGTGCATTTGTTTTTTCTATGCTAGGGCTTCTTCTTCTCCATTTTTTGCAAAAGCGTTTTCGGATTAAAAGCGATGCCGCTCTATGTTTTGTTCTTTCTTCTTTTTTCGGAATAGGAGTTCTACTCTCAAGTCATTTACAGTATTCTCATCCTTTATGGTACCGACAGATTCAAGCTTTTTTATATGGGCAACCAGCTACGATGACGGATATTCATATTTGGATGTATGGAGTGTTAGCTTTAGGAGTCCTTTGTTTTGTGACTTTGCTTTATAGATCGATTCAATTGGTGAATTTTGATGCTCTATTTGCCTCTAGTATTGGTTTGTCTGTTCGCTGGGTAGAGTCTGTTTTCTTTTTTCTTCTTGTCTTGGCGGTTACTATCGCAATTCGAGGTGTTGGGGTTGTTTTGCTCTCCGGTATGTTGATTGCTCCCGCTCTTGCTGCAAGGCAGCTAACTAATAAGCTCAGTTGGATGTTTTTCTTTTCTGCATTGATTGGAGCTTGCAGTGCTTTTCTGGGAAATTACTTTTCTGCTCAAGCTTCGTTTTGGTCTCAAAGCACTCGATTTGTTCTGCCTATTGGTCCATTAATTATTTTGTGTAGTGCGGGGTTTTGTTTATTAAGTCTTTTTTTTGCACCCCAAAAGGGGCTATTACTTCGTTATCTTCGGAAAAAAAGATTTTCTAAAGTCTGTGAGGAGGAAAATTTATTAAAAATTCTTTGGAAGCTTCCTGAAAAGGAAGGTAAGACCTGTATAGATCTCAGCCGGTCCCGACAACGCTCTTATATATCCACTTGGGTTCTTCTTAATAGGCTCTCAGGCTCTGGATGGGTGGAAAAAGTCTCTAAGCAGTATTTGCTTTCGAAGGATGGTAGAGTAAAGGCAAGTCAAATTGTTCGTTTACATAGGCTGTGGGAGGTGTATTTAGTTCACCTCGGTCAAAGTAAAGAAAAAGTGCACGCAAGTGCCGAAGAAATGGAGCACGTAATTACTCCAGAACTTGAAGAGAGTCTCTCTGAGTATTTGAATCATCCTCGCGTAGATCCCCATCTACAGCCGATTCCTCACAACAATAAAATAATTTAGTTGCTTGAGATTTTTATTTGATTTTATGTAATTCTTTTGCAGCTGTATTATTATTCCGATGACTGTTTTTTTTGGTGATTTTGTGGCTGGAATAGTTCCTTTGAATTTTTGTTTAAAGTATTTACAAGCAAATAGCGTTGTATCAACGGAAGAGGACAAAATTCGTCTATTTCTAAAACGCTTAAATATTGATTTTTTAAAACAAGAGAAAGTCAAAGCTTTTGCCGGATACCATGTGAAAATTGAAACCTTTCCGTCCTTTAAAGCTTCTATTATTCCTTGCGGTATTGAAAGAAAAATGTCCGAGCCTCTCTCTGGAATGCCTAAGGATGAGTCTGCCTATATCAAGACGTGCTGTTTTTGTGAATATGCGGTTAAAATATCTCCGGATCCTCGCATTATGCAGAAGTTTAAAAATGGCAGTCTTTCTGTAACTTCTCTTAGTAACCAAGTCCTGGTGATTCCTGAAAAACATTATCCCCATTGGTTTACAATCCCTTTAGAAACTCAGGTTAAATTATTCCAAAATATGCTGGCGTTGCGAAAAGCACACTCATCTGAAATTAAAGGTCCTATAGAATTTCATTGTGGAGCAGCGGGGGGCCAGACAGTATTTCATTTTCATGGAAGGACTGGCGTCTACATTGCAAGAAATCTGCATGCAACTTAAAAATATATTTACCGTTTTATGTTGGAGGTTTTTTTTGACGATCATTTTGCTTTGATCATTTTTCTAAAAAAAACTACAGGCTAAAAAAGTTTACCTCATTATTCAACAAATAAAAATTATAATTCGCATATGTGTTTTTTGTCTGATTTATTTTTTTAATGTTTTTAGTAGTTTTTTGTTTTGTTTTGTGTATAATTGTTTTTATCTTAAATTAATCCGAGGTGAAAAATGAGTTATATTTTTGCAAGAAATACGGACCCTTTAACGATTGTATCAAAATCTTCTGCTCCCATTCCTAAAACAGAGGGACAGCTAGAGGGAAGAGCCTATTCTGCAAATATAAGTCTTCCAAAAACTTCTGAAGCCAATCGGCCTTGGATGGCAGCATTACAGGAAACTTTTGCATCGAATGTTGCTAGCGCGAAAAAAATTTATGATAGCATTTCTTCTGAGGAAGCAAAATTTGGAACAGGTCTGGGGTTGGGTGTGGGATTGGGAACTGTAAGTTGTATCTATCAATTTGCAGCAAGTTCTTTAGGATGGATTCCTAGCATGAAATCTATGATGTTGGAAAGTTTGAGGAAACAAGGAATTTCCATTGATCCTAATTCTGCCTGCCTATTTCAAGATTATGCGGCTAAAGTAAATGCTCCCTATGGAACTCTTGCAAATAGTCTTCGCAGCTTCTCTTTATTTGAAACCTTATCCGCCACCTCAAGATATTTACAATTACTTGCACAACCTTTCTATGTTTTAATGGGCCCGTCTACCCTTGGAAAGCATACTCCGTTTACGTTAAAGCTTGTGTCTGGAGGTATGTATTTTGATGCGGCCATTACGGAGGAGATTGTCTGGAGAGGCATTTTTCAAGATGTGTTATTAAAGCGTCTTCCCCAAATGATTCTAAAAACTGTAGCTCCAGGAAAAGAAAAGCTTTTGGATTCAAAAGAAGCTAAAATTTTTCGTGTTGTAATAACTGCTGCTTTATTTTCGATTATGCATGCGCCAAATAGACAAGTGATGTCGAGTGCTTATGTGGACAGATTACAAATTCCATTGACTTTTGTAGCTGGGCTTTTATTTGGAGCTATTAAAGAATCAAAGCTTGGGTTAACAGGGGCGATTGGCGCTCATCTAGGTCTTAATACGGTAGGCCTAGCGGCTAACCTCACGATGTGTTAGCTTTTAAAAGCTTTTATTGCCATTTCTTTCGAAAATCCTTATGATAATCGGTTTTTAAGGAGGGCTGCGTGTATAAGCTGATCAAGGGTATTTTAGAATTTAGGCGAAAATATTTACAGTACTATCGAGATCACTTTGGACATTTAGCAGAAGGCCAGTCTCCTGATGCTCTTTTGATCACATGTTGCGATAGCCGAGTTGCGCCTAATGCATTTGCCTCTACAAATCCCGGAGATGTGTTTGTCATGCGAAATGTCGGCAATATCGTCCCTACCTTTGAATCTTTGCTGACTCATACAGGAACTTCAGAAGCGGCAACTATTGAATTTTCTCTGCACTATCTCCCAGTAAAAGATATTATCGTTTGTGGGCATTCGGATTGTGGGGCCATGAGAGCTCTTATGGCAGGTGCCGAGTCGATACAAGATCCACATTTAAGACAGTGGCTTAAGCATTGCGGATGTGATGGTACTCAAAAAGAATGCGTGCCAGGAGTCGATTGTAGTCTTGCTCCTCACAATCAATTAGCGCAAAAAAATGTTTTACAACAGCTTCTCCATCTCAAAACCTATCCACTCGTGCAGCAAAGATTGCAAGAGGGGACTTTAAATCTCCATGCTTGGTATTTTGATCTGGCCAAAGGTGATATTTATAGTTATGAGGAAGAATTTCAGCGCTTTGTCTTAATTGATGAGGAAGAGGCTCAGAGAATTTTAAAACGTTTAAAATAAGCCTTAGGTTTGTTAGCATAGGCACGAAAGTACTTTAGGTGCCTGTGCTATGACAAGTCCTTATTCTGGCTGTGATTTTTTTGGGTTCTTCCCTCTTTTTTTCTCCCGACTTGTTTCATTCCTTACTGGAAATCTTTCTTGGCAGCAGATGGCCTCTGATGAAGTTCAGTGCTTTGTTCTTCTTTTTCTGGGGCTCTCTCTTTCTATTCTAGGTTCTTTCTTGGTATTGAAGCAGATGACTATGCTTGCCAATGCTTTAAGCCATACGATCCTTTTAGGGATCATTGGCTCTTTTCTTTTATTTAATGGATGGTTTGCTGTAGAGCATTTGGAAAGTTCTTTTACTTCGATGAAAGTTTTATGGACAGCTTCTTTAGCTTCAGGGATTTTAACTGTCCTCCTTACGCAATTTTGTACGCACGTTCTGCATTTGCAAGAAGATGCAAGCATCGGGCTTGTTTTTACAACGCTCTTTGCTTTGGGGATTTTACTCGTAACTCTTTATACGAAAAATTTGCATTTGGGAACGGAAGCCGTAATGGGTAATATCGACGCCTTGCATATAGATGATCTCAAAGCTGCTATCCATCTTTCAGGTGTGACCATTTTGGTTGTTGGAATCTTTTTTCGAGGTTTTTTTGTGGGGGCTTTCGATCCAGGATTTGCCAAAAGCCTTGGGTGGCCGACGCAGTTTCTGAATTATCTTTTAATGGTGCTTACAGCTGCCTCTGCTGTAGCTTCTTTTCGTGCGGTCGGGGTTCTTTTATTTCTCTCTTTTTTAGTTGGCCCCACTTTGATTTCCCTTCGCTATGTGTGTTCGATCAGAAAACTTATAGGAATGAGCTTTTTTATTAGTGTTCTTTGTTCTTTTATAGCTGTAGCTCTTTCTAGGCATCTTTTAACTGTATTTCATATGCCTCTTTCCACTTCAGGACTTCTGGTGGCGCTATTAAGCGCTCTTTATGGAATCGTAATTTTATCTTCTTTAATAGGGAAAAAGCGAAAAAGGAGCTGTGCATGTCCAGTAAATGCTTAGCCATTTTAGGATCGACGGGATCTATTGGAAAACAAACTTTACAAGTAGCACGTCATTTAAATCTCGAGGTAGTAAGCATAGCCGCGCATGGATCAATTGATTTGCTATATGAGCAAATTCAAGAATTTCATCCCAAGCTTGTAGCTGTTTTCGATGAGAAAAAAGCTTTGGACCTACAAAAAAGAGTTCCCGGTACTCGGATCGTTGCAGGATTGGAAGGTTTGATCGAAGTGGCCTCTTTTCCTAAGGCTGATCTCGTTGTTTCTGCAATGACGGGATCCATTGGCATCATTCCTACTTTAGCCGCCATTGAGGCAAAAAAAAACATAGCTTTAGCCAACAAAGAAGTTCTCGTGGCTGCCGGAGAGCTTGTGATGAGACGCGCACAAGAGCAAGGGGTGATGATTTTTCCCGTAGATAGCGAGCACAGTGCTTTATTTCAGTGTTTGGAGCACAAGAATAAAGAAGAGGTCAGAAAGCTTATTTTGACAGCTTCGGGAGGGCCTTTTTTCCATCTTCCTGTAGAAGGATTGGAAAAAATCACAGTGGAAAGCGCTTTAAAACATCCAAGTTGGACTATGGGATCTAAAGTGACCATTGACTCTTCTACTCTTATGAATAAAGGACTTGAAGTGATCGAGGCGTACCATCTTTTTCAAACGCCTCTTGAACAGATTGAAGTGGTAGTGCATCCTCAAAGTGTTATTCATAGTATGATTGAAATGCAAGATGGTAGTTTATTTGCGCAAATGTCTGAGCCCAGTATGATTTTTCCGATCCAATATGCAATTACATGGCCCAAGAGACCTGCCGGATTTTTACCTGCATTTTCTTTTACCAAATATCCAAAGTTGGAATTTTTCCCTATGGAAAAAGGGAAGTTTATTTGCCTGGAGCTTGCCTATGATGCGCTGAAAGAAGGCGGAAGTTTTCCCTGCTATCTCAATGCTGCTAATGAAGTACTTGTTTCCCGATTTTTAGAAAAAAAGATCTCCTGGCTTGATATTGGAAAGAAACTAGATAAATTGCTCTCTTGTCATAAAAAAGAAACTCCATCAACATTAGAAGCAATTTTTGCTGTAGATGCTGCAGCGAGACGAGAAGCGCTAACCATTTAAACAAAGAAAAGGTTTTTACCGTTTATGATCTACAGTATACTGTATGCTGCTTTGGCAGTGTTTGCTTTAGGATTCCTCGTGTTCGTCCATGAACTTGGGCATTATTTTGTGGCGCGAAGAGAAAAAATGCGCGTCGAAGCTTTTTCCATTGGCTTTGGAAGACCTATCCTAGCATGGAAAAATAAAGGAGTCCATTGGCAGATCGGTTGGATCCCTTTTGGGGGATACGTCAAGATTGCAGGAATGGATAGCAAAGATTCTTTTTCCCCGCCTTCGGATGATTCTTTTTTTGCAAAAAGTCCTTGGGCAAGAATTCGAGTGGCTATTGCAGGACCTTTGATTAACATTATCCTTGCCTTTGTTATGTTTTCTATACTCTGGATGACAGGAGGTCGAGAAAAACCTTTTTCTGATTCAACACATTTGATCGGTTGGGTAGATCCCTCGAGTGGTCTTTATCAAGCAGGGATACGCTCTGGAGATGCGATTGCAACGTATGCAGACAAGCCTTTTACAGGGTATCGTCAAATGTTTTATGCTGCATTGCTAGATCACGGTCCTTATGTCATGACAGGGGAAGAAATTGATTATTTACGCGGCACGCGTAAGCCTTTTTCTTATACATTGGATTTCCAATCTCAGACAGATACCGATAAGATCTCAACGCTAATGCAGACACTTTCTCCTGCTAGCTACCTTATCTACGATGAGTCTATGGGGAATCTTGAAGATTCTCCTATGAAAGACAGTGGAATTCAAGATGGAGATAGAGTTCTCTGGATCGATGGAGATGTGATTTTTTCAAGACGTCAGCTTTCTACTCTTATCAACCAGCCAAGAACTCTACTGACCGTTGCAAGGGGAGATCAAGTATTTCTAACACGTATCCCAAGATTGCAGATCCGTGATCTTCGATTGGATTCAGCGGCAAAAGCAGACTTACAAGATGTTGAATTTGCCCTTGGAATCCGTACGGCTCTTTCCAGTCTTTATTATATTCCTTATACTTTGACAGAAGAATGTCTGGTGCAAAGTCCTGTTACCTATATCGATGAAACGGCTACAGAGAAAAAACTTTTTGAGCCTCTTGCGGATTCTATAGAAATTCCTCTGCTTTCCGGAGATCGCATTTTAGCTGTAGATGGTGCTCCGGTACAGCAATTACACGAATTTTTTTCTGCCATCCAAACACGCCATGTACAAATGGTTGTGGTTCGAGGAGAGAATTATGCTCCTCTTTCTTGGAATAAAGCAGATCAATCTTTTGTATCAGGAATTTCCTTTCCAGATCTTAATAAGCTTACAGAGTCTGTAGGTGGATCTTCCCGGCTTTCCCATGTTGGTAATTTATACTTGTTAAATCCGATTGTTCCAAAGCCCCGTTACGAGTTTCCTCTTACGTACTCTTTGAAAGAGCGTATTACGGAAGCGGTTTCCTCGCAAAAAAAGCAGAAGCAAGGAGAAGCTGTATCTGAAGAGAGATCTAAAGCTCTTAAAATGCTTGAGGATAGTCAAAATCAAGTGATGTTAGGGCTGCCTTTAAAAGATCGTACCGTTAATTTTAATCCCTCTCCTGTACAGCTTATGGTGTCTTCTTTGCAAGAGGCTTGGAAAACTCTTTATGCAACGATTACAGGCTACACAAGCCCTAAATATTTAGCAGGGCCTGTTGGAATGGTTCAAGTCATCCATCATGGATGGTCGGATGGATTTAAAGAAGTGATCTATTTAATTGCTATGATCAGTCTTAATTTGGGGATTTTGAATCTCTTGCCGATTCCTATTTTGGATGGGGGACATATCTGTTTCTATCTTTTTGAGATGATCACAGGGAAAAAGATCAAAGCAAAGACTATGGAAAAACTCATCATTCCTTTCATTGTTTTGTTTGTGGCCTTCTTCATTTATCTTACGTATCAAGATATAGTAAGGCTGCTTTCTAAGTTTTTCTAATAAGAGAGATACACTTTTATCGCAAGCTCGAGCTTTCATCTGCATGGCAGATGAAAGCTCGATTGCTTTTAGGTGAAATGCGTAAGTTAGATGCTATCTTTTAACTTAGAGACAATCAGATCGATGGCAACTAAGTTACGGCCTCCTTCTAAGATAACTATATCCGCGTATTTTTTGCTGGGTTCTACAAAAGCTGTATGCATGGGCTTTACTGTGTTTAGATACTGCTCTTTAACGCTGTTAAAATCTCGAGAACGCTCTTTCATATCCCGTTCAATCCGACGTAGCACTCGAACGTCATCATCAGTTTCTACGAAGATTTTAATGTCAAAGAGATCTCTTACTTCGTCTGTTGCAAAAAGAAGAATTCCTTCTACTATAACAATGTTTGCAGGTTCAATCCATGTGGTTTGCTTTTCACGAGCATGGAGATGAAAACTATAGGTCGGTTGCTCTATCGGATCCCCATTTTTCAGGTCGATTAAATGTTTTCTCAATAGAGAAAATTCTAAGGAATCGGGATGGTCGAAATTGATTTTCTCTCTCTCGGCAAATGAGAGATAGGATCGATCTTTATAATAGGAATCTTGGGAGATGAGTACAGATCCAGGAAACTTTTCATGGATTTTTTCAGCTAGAGTAGTTTTCCCAGATCCAGTACCTCCAGCGATTCCTACAAATATGGGAGATTTTGCAAAAACAGAAATCGAAACAAAACAAAAACACAAAAAAGTTTTTAACATAGCTAGTATCCCTTAGGTTAAATGACAGGGAACAAAATATCTTTGCAGGAACCAAAAAGTCCAACTTTTTCCCTTCCAAATATTTTTCAACTTTTCTACACTCCGGAAATACTTCACTTTTTCAAAGAGGATCCCACCATGTTCAATGTTCTTTTAGCAACGATCGGAATCATGAGCGCTATGCCTGAAGAGGGAGATTCTATTCTCAATGCAATCACGGAAAAAACAGTTGAGCATGTAGGTAAGCGTGAGTTTGTGAAAGGTTCTTTTGAAGGAGTTCCTGTGGTGTTTTGTATAGCGGGAATTGGGAAAGTCTCTGCCGCAACAACTGCTGCTTTATTAATCGAAAGATTTCAGGTTGATGAAATTGTTTTTACAGGCGTTGCAGGAGGCGGCCACAAGACAAGTATCGGAGATGTTGTCGTAGGAAGTACTTATGTACAACACGATCTAGATACTAGACCTATTTATCCTTACTATTACATAACTAGTTTGGGGACGCAAATCATTCATGCGGATCCGATGAGAGTTCGTAAAATGCAAGGTGCGGCTTCTCGATATTTGAATACAGGGATCAAGTTTCCTGATTTAGGAGTTTCAGATCCTAAAGTTCATGTTGGTATGATTGCAAGTGGGGATCAGTTTATTGGCAGCGTAGAGCTGCACAAAAGCGTTTCTGATCAAATTAGAGAAATATTATCCTGCGATTTTCATGCTATTGAAATGGAGGGAGCTTCTGTCGCGCAAGTTTGTACTGAACTTGGCGTTCCCTTTGTTGTTCTACGAACGATTTCAGATAAAGCAGATCATAAAGCAAGTGGCCATTTTTTGACTTTTATCGAAGAAGTAGCTCGGCAGTACTCCTTGGGAATACTGCGCGAATATTTCAGATCTGAACAATAGGGGCTTATTTAAAAACTGCTCCTAGGAATTTGTTTTACCAAGAGGGAAAGTGGGGTGAGACACATCATTTGGATCTTCGAAGAATTTAGTGTCTAATCCATGGCTTTCGAGATCTAGCCCTATTGTAGCGTTTTTCCACGAAAATACATTAATTAAATGCGTTGTAGCCTTATTGAGGCGGTCAACGCCTTCGAATATCGCTTTTCGTAAAGGTTTTTTTGCAAGGTAATGATCTACAGCAGAGTCTTTTTGATTGTTCATATGAGCTATGACATCAAATATCCGTCCATTTAGTTTGTTTTCTATTGTGGTCTGTAAATTCCGAAGCGTTGTATAGATAAAATCCTGAACTTCACCTTTTTTTTCCTTACCAATTGTAAGATCTGTTATTGAGTTTCTTATTTTGGATTTACTGTCATTGATGTCTTTAGACAATGTATCGCAAATACCATTGAACACTTTACAGGCAAAATTTGTCTTTTCTTCAAAAGAAGAAAGCTCGTTAGGGGGATTGGTTAGCTCTGCGATTCTGCGAGCTTCTCTAGGATGGTTGTAGTGTTGGACTGTAGCTGTAGGGGGTTCAGGAAATCGTAATCTGTCTATACCAGTATTGAAAATTGTCTGTGCTTTTTTAGCCACTTCGTCGCATTCGGGATTTTTGTCGGGGTGTAACGCCAAAGATATATGGCGAATTGCCTTTTTTTCAGTGCTATTTTGTTTAAAGGCTTCGAGAAGATAGTTTATTTGCTGATCTTGCTCTTTTGGGGACATTGGGCTCAATTTACTTACAATGTCTTCAGCTAGTTTGCACTTGGTATCCGGATTTAAAGCAGATGGGATGACAATTGTGGGAGGCATTTTTGGAGGGGTATTTAATGAGACGTCTTTATTAGTAGGAAATATCGGAGCTTGCGGAGGGCTGAATAATCCATAAAATAGGTTTCCTACAGTATAAAGAGAGTAGGTGGCATTAAACCCATGAACAAATGTATTTCTTGCAATTTCCCAGGTATGTTCTTTAGGGTTGGTTACTCGGAACGTCTTTTGTAATTCTTGAATAGCTCTTGGGACAGTGTGGATTGCTGCCATGGCGGATGTAAAGAATGTGCACGCTTGTATTTGGGGGTCATAGGCATGTTTTAATACTGCTAAAGTAAGCCACTTTGCTCCTACTATGATTGTGGAATTGATTGTGGCTTCGTAGCCGCGATTGCTGGCTATTCTTTCTAGTTGCATTATTTGATTTTGCCCAAAATAAGATTGAGCTAAAACAGCTCGGTGTTTTTCTAAGGTTTTAACTGCATCTGCTTGAACTTTCTCGGTTACGATATACAATTCTCCTAAGATCAGAGCTATTGTAGTAATTTTGCCGATGGTGCTAAGTAGCGGGGTTGAGTAGTTAAGGTAATCTAAAGTGGAAGATGTGGCTGCGGCGACGCCGCCGACGCACATCAATATATCTGCAGTAGAGAGAGGAATAGGATCAACTTTTACGTTAGATTTGGATCCTGGAAGGGTTGTTTGATTCTGTGGTAATTTGAGCTCTCCACTAGGTTGAGATTCAGGGGTGTTTACTTTGTGCATCTGTATCGCTGGTAATGTCGCGACTGTTGTGGAATTATTTTTTACAGCTAAGTTGCTCATGTTAAAGCCATTTGTTGATTAATTTACTGTAAAGAATACCAGGATTTTGCTTTTTTTTACACCATTAAATTTATTGTGTTTCTCTTTAAATTGTTAAGATGTTGAAATGTTTTATTGTACATATTTTGGAAAGTTCAGTATATTGAGATTGTCTTTATAGCAAGGTAGATTTTTATGAGTACATATTCATTTATTTCCATGTCACTCTTTTCTATTTCTTGTTCACATCATCATCATATCTAATTTTTTCTTCGTTTTTAAAAGCTAATGCTTTTTAGTTTTTAATTTTTTTTTATTTTTTATTTAAATTTTTATTTTTAAGGCTTCTATGAAAAAAGTATTTTTTTTATGGGCTTTTGTATTTTCCTCTATTTGGGGACAAGAGCCGTTAGTCGTGGGGACAGCAAGTGGCTATGCCCCGTATGTGAGTTTAGATGCTCAAGGGCGTTTAGAGGGTTTTGATATCGATTTTGCTACAGCTTTAGCTCAGAAGTTGAATCGAAAGCTCGTCATTAAAGATTTGGGGAGTATGCCGAGCCTTTTACTGGCCCTGCAGCAAAAGAAGGTAGATGTCCTCATATGGGCGGTTTCTATTACAGAGGATCGATGTAAAAAAATGGAGATGATCTATTATCAAGGAGAGAGGGTAACGCAAATGCCTTTTCTTTTTTGGAGGGAAATTCCTGAAGGAATTACTTCGATAGAAGACTTAGGCAAAAATCCTAAATACGTAGTGAGTGTTGAAGCGGGATCTTGGCAAGAGGGGGTATTAAAAAAATATCCTAAAGTAGTTTCTAAGCAAGTGGAAAAGGTTCCAGATGCAATGCTAGAGATTCGCTATGGAAAATCTTTTGCTGTTATGGTCGATCCTTCCCTTGTTAAAAAGTTGACATCTCAGTATCCCGAGTTGAGAGTTCTCTCTCTTCCTTTAAAGATAGAGGATGTTTGTTTAGGAAATGGGATTTGCCTTCGTAAAGACAATGCAGTTCTTATTCAAGAAATGCAAAAAGCAGTAGATGAGCTTACTCTTGAAGGCAAGGTTTTAGATCTAGAGCAGAAATGGAAGATAGGTGGATCATGAACTACGATCTATTTTCCCGTTGCTGGCCATTGCTTTGGCAAGGGGCGCAAATGAGCGTCCTGCTTCTTGTGTTTTCTGCTTTTTTAAGCTTTGCTTTAGGTCTTGTTTTTGGGGTTTTTTCTTGCAATCGTTTGAGAATCCCCATCGTATCTGAAGGGATTGAAGCAATTACTTTTATCTATAGAGCTGTTCCTTTTTACGTGCAGCTTTTGTTGTTGTATTTTTGCTTGCCAGATCTTTTAGGCTGGAATTTGCAGCCATTTCAAGCCTCTGTCTTGTCTTTAGGAATGTGCTCTTCTGGATATGTTGCGCACATTGTGCGTTCTGGGATGAATTCTATTCCTGCAGCGCAGTGGGAGGCTTCCTTTAGTTTAGGATATGGGAGGTGGAAAAGCTTGCAGGCGATCATTTTTCCTCAGATGTTTCGAAATGCACTTCCCGCTTTTACTAATGAATTGGACTCTTTATTGAAAAGCTCTGCCATTGTTTCTTCTATTGGGCTTTTGGAGATCACTCGAGCCGGTATGAATCTGGTCAGTCGAGAGTTAGAGCCGGTTCCCATCTATTTGTTGGTAGCTCTTTGGTATCTTTGTCTGTCTGCTATCTTTAACGCTTTTATGAGAATTTTAGAAAGGAAAATGAGATTATGTTACTTGTAAAAAACCTCTCGGTTATTAAAAAACAAAAAGTCATTTTGCAGGGAGTTTCTTGTGGCATCTCTAGATCAAAGATCACGCTCCTTTCAGGGCAAAGTGGGTCTGGAAAAACAACGCTTCTTCGGTGTTTGGCTCAATTAGAATCTAGCTACTTGGGAGAAGTTTCTTATCAAGGACGGAGTTTGTGTCATTTACTGCCTCAAGAAAGGGCGCAACTTTTGGGATTTGTCGCTCAATCTTATGCTCTATTTCCTCATATGAGCGCTCTGAACAATTGCATGCATCCCTTGCGAGCTTTGTATGGTTATAGCAAAATGGATGCGAAGAAAAAAGTGGAGGAAATCTTAATCCGTTTACAAATGGAGAGATATGCCGCTCTTTACCCTCATCAGCTATCTGGGGGGCAACAGCAAAGGATTGCTATTGCAAGAGCTTTGGTTTTAGACCCGCTTTTTTTACTTTTAGATGAACCTACTTCTGCTTTGGATCCAGAAAATACAGATCGGCTTGTTGCTATTTTACAAAAGCTGCAACAAGAAGGGAAAGGTATTATTGTGGCAAGCCATGATAGAGCTTTTGCGAAAAAGATTGCAGATAGGGCTTTTTTTTTAGAAGGGGGAGTATTAACAGAAAAAACAGGAGGTCTTGATAAGACCTCCTGACTATAGAAAAGGACTACTTGCCTTCTTTATCCAAGATCTCTACATCGGCATCTTCGATGTCGGGTTTAGCATTGGAAGTGGAAGACGGAGCTTCTTGCTGTTGAGGGGAGGGGCCTGCATTTTGCATGGACTCTCCGATCTTTTGCATGTGCTCATTTAACGCATCCATTGCAGATCTGATCTGTGAAGAATCTTTTGTCTCCACAGCTTTTTTCAAAAGATCGATTTTGGATTGTACGTCTTGTGCGATCTCTGCAGGAATACGATCTTTGTATTCTTTTAGCGATTTTTCTGCGCGGAAGATGAGAGCTTCAGCTTCGTTGTGAGTCTCTACTTCTTCCCGTTTTTTCTTGTCTTCTTCTGCGTGTTCTTCGGCGTCTTTCAACATGCGTTTGACTTCGTCTTCAGAAAGACCAGATTTGGCTTCGATACGGATTTTTTGTTCTTTGCCAGTTTTGGTATCTTTCGCAGAAACATGCAAAATTCCGTCTGCATCGATATCGAAACATACTTCGATCTGAGGCATTCCTCGAGGAGCTGGAGGAATGTCTGATAGATCAAAACGCCCGATCTCTTTGTTGTCTCTGGCCATTTTGCGCTCTCCTTGGAGGACGACGATAGTAACGGCCGGTTGGTTATCTGCAGCAGTTGAAAATACCTGTTTTTTCTGAGTAGGTATTGTTGTGTTTCTTTCTACAACAGGAGTGAAAATGCCTCCCATTGTTTCAATTCCTAACGTAAGAGGAATAACGTCCAGTAGCAGAACATCTTTGACATCTCCTGCTAAGACAGCTCCTTGGATAGCTGCGCCAATTGCGACGACTTCATCAGGATTTACTCCTTTATGAGGCTCTCTTCCGAAGATCTCTTTGACTTTTCTTTCTACTGCAGGCATACGGATCATGCCCCCAACTAAGATCACTTCATCGATCTGTTCTTTGGTAAGGCCCGCATCTTTCAGAGCTTTCAAGCAAGGTTCTACTGTGCGTTCTATGAGGTCATGCGCTAAGGTTTCTAATTTAGCTCGAGTAAGGGTTAGAGCCAAATGCTTAGGTCCTGTTGCATCCATCGTGATGAACGGTTGGTTGATTTCTGTTGTTTGTGTTCCAGAAAGTTCGATTTTAGCTTTTTCAGCTGCATCGCGCAATCTTTGCAGGGCCATTTTGTCTTTGCTTAAGTCAATGCCGTTGTCTTTTTTAAACTCATCGAGCATCCAATGCAAAATCACATTGTCAAAGTCATCTCCTCCGAGATGAGTGTCTCCATTCGTAGAAAGAACTTCAAAAACTCCATCTCCAATTTCTAGGACGGAAATATCAAACGTCCCTCCTCCTAAGTCAAACACAGCAATTTTTTTGTCGTGTTGCTTGTCAAGTCCGTACGCTAGAGCAGCCGCAGTTGGCTCTGGGATGATCCTTCTAACTTCAAGTCCTGCAATTCTTCCTGCATCTTTTGTCGATTGCCTTTGGGAATCGTTAAAGTATGCTGGAACGGTAATTACAGCTTCGGTAATTTTTTCTCCTAAGTATGCTTCTGCAGTTTCTTTCATTTTCAAAAGAACTTGCGCTCCGACTTCTTCTGGAGTAAGTGTTTTGCCATCGACTTCAAAAACAGCATCGCCATTGCTTGCTGCAACGACTTTATAGGGCACTGTTTTGATTTCAGATTGAACTTCTGTGAACTTGCGTCCAATAAAGCGCTTAGCTGAATAGATGGTTTTTTCTGGGTTGGTTACTGCTTGTCTTTTTGCGGGAACTCCGACAAGTCTTTCACTGCCTTTGTAGGATACGACGGAAGGAGTTGTTCGAGCTCCTTCAGCATTTGCGATAACGACAGGGACTCCGCCTTCCATAATAGATACGCAGGAGTTTGTGGTTCCTAAGTCAATTCCGATGATTCTACTTTTTTTTGCTGACATAGTGTTATTCCTCTATGGATTCTTGATTAATTGTTTCTTGAAGAGGGGCCTTTTTTTTGGACACCTTAACTCGAGCGGGTCTAATAACTCTCGACCCGCTTTTATATCCCTTGGTATATTCTTGCAGGATGACGCCATCTAGGCAGTCTTCTGATTCTTCTACTTCTACAGCATCGTGAAGGTGAGGATCAAAAGCAGTTCCCTTGGAAGTGAAGGGAGCGATCCCATTTTGGGAAAGTACATCTTTAAACTGCTCTAGGATCATTTCAAATCCGCGGACCCAATTGATCGTTTCTTGAGACATGCCTTGAGTGTGTTTGAGAGCATTTTCTAAGTTGTCCATTGGCATGAGGAAGTCTGAGATAACATTGTCTATGGAAAAACGCATCATATCTTGCTTTTCTTTTTGCAGTCTTTTTCTCGTGTTTTCCATCTCTGCTAGGAGTCTCAGATATTTGTCTTTGTATTCCTCTGTCTCATTCTTGATCGGTTCCTGCGATGGAATGTCGAACGTTGGATCCTCTTGAGGAGATGGGTCTTGTTCTGTCATGTTTTTACTCATTTTCTTGGGGTTTATTTTCGACAAGCAGTAAAGCTTGCCGGTTAAAATCTAACTGGGCTGAATTGGGTCTTCTGTAACTGATTTTGAATTTGTATAAGCTTTGAGTTAGCGAAGAGCTGATCATTTCAGAGGCTGTTTGCATCAAAGCGAAAAGTTTTTTGTAAGAAACTCTATTAGGGCACAGAATTCCCAGACTTCCTACGGCATTCTGATGAATGTAATAAGGAATGCTAATGACGCTACACGATGCGGCATGTGAAGAAAAAGAAGAGAGTTCTTCACCGATCCAATACGTAAGCTCTTTTTTCTGACAGCACTGCGTAAGAAGGGCTTGTAGTGCGGCGTTGTTTTCAAATAGAGCAAGCCCGTTGGCTAGGCTTGATGCGTCGTTGAAATCAAGATAATGCAGCATCTTGGAAAAACCCGTTTTAATGAGGTCGTTACAAGAAAAGTTGGAGTAGCCAACGATGTGTCTTAGCATCGCTTCATTGTAAAAAGAAAGGGCTCTTTTTTCTTCGTCATCTGAAAGAGTCGGCTTATCAAGGCCCGTGATCTTCCAGCGAAAAAACTGTTCGATTCTTTTGATGTCAAAAGAGCTGAGCTTTTTATCGGTATAAAGAGCTTCTGTATGTACGCTTCCGAAATCGGTAATAAAAACACAAAGAAGCCGGTGACTGTCGATGGAGATCATTTTGACTTCGAGCACAAAATCTTGATCGAATCTGGGAAGAGAAAGGAAAACAGCCCCTTGAGATAGGTCTGATAGGGTTTCTGCGCATTTTTGTAAATAAGAGTGAAGTTCTCTAGTCTCTTGAAGAAGAGATTGCCCTAAAGCTTTTTTTTCTTTTTCTTCTAAAGAAAAAGGAGGGGTGAGAGAGTCTGCATAGATCTTATAAGCGATATTTGTTGGAATTCGTCCACCGGAAGAGTGTTGCTGCTTTAAGAGGCCTTGCTCTTCTAATTTGCTGAAATAGTTGCGAAGAGTAGCTGAGCTAAAAGTTTCAAATCCTTGCTCTTGAAGCGTTTGAGATCCTACGGGCTTTCCTGTTTTTAGATACAACTCTACCAAGCCGATGAGAATCAGCTTTTCTCGTTCATCTTTGCTAGGCTTTTTAGGGGGCAGGTTTTTCAAAGTAGCACTCTCCGGCTTGGGTTGCTAAATTTCTCTTTAATAATACTTGTGAGTATATCAATCGATCGTCGAAAAGGCAAGAAAAATTAGCAGTCAAGGCTGTTGACTGCTTGAATCGATTGTTATCTTGTTTATTTTTAATGTTTTGTGGTCTGTGTTTTTATTGTTTGGATTTGTAAGTGAAGAGGATTTTTGAGTGTCTGGGTAGATTTAGGTAGATGCTTTGATCTGCTAGATTCTCTATGCTAGTGTTTTTAAGTAGCATAGAGAATCTATGGATTCTATCTTTCTAGAGTTTCCGAACTGGATTAATAGTTCGTATTGGTATCTACTAAAAAGTTGCTGTTGTTAGCTAGCGCAAGGTAGGGTCTTGAGCCCGTTTTTTTGCCGCCAAAAGCATAAGTAAGTCCAAAAGAAACATTGGCTGCGTAGTTTTTAGATTCGACATCTCCAGAACCACTTCTAGCTCCCATATAAACTCCATGTCCAAACATGCTGAGAGAGTGAGTTAGAGGGGCTTTAAAGCTTGCTCCTACAATGTAGGTTCCCGCTCTTCCTGAAGTGTACATAAGTCCGGGGCCGTAAGGAGTTCCTGCCCAAATCATGGTTTCTCCATGGTTTTTGAAAATATGAGTCCAAAAGGCGTTGACTTGATTGATCGCTTTAAAGGTGACAGGCAGCGCGCTGTAATGTTTATGGGCTTTGTCCGTTCCGTAAGAACCTTGCAATCCAAACTCGTTGCCCCCTTTGACTAAGTAGCCGAATTGTCCTCTAACTTGAGCTATAGTAGGGCTGAGGTTAAAGACTCCGTAGTTGTCCTCCAAATCCCAGTCATAGCAGGCCCCTGCATTAAATCCAGAGTCGTGGGGGGTCATTCGAAAAAGACCTACTGTGGCAAAGCCTTGAAGCTGCAAAGCTTTAGTATCTGTAGATCCTCTACCGTTCCATGCGTATACTCCAAAACTACCTCCGCCTTGGATTCCAAATCCTTGATTTTGTTTTGGAATAGCATAGGCTAGATTGAGGCTTCCAACGGCTCCCATGTTTCCTCCCCAGCTTCCTTCAGGAAGACTTCGGAAACTGTCTAATCCTAAAGAAACGTCTCCACCTAAAGGAAAGGCGCTAGGTTCTTTTTCTGTTGCAGACAATGTGAAAATAGAAAGAGCGGATAGGCAAAATAAACGAATGTACATCTCAAAACCTCCATATAGCAAGATGGTCACGCTACCGAAAATTCTCCAATAAAATCAAGATTTAATTTGTTGACCCGTTTGATTTTTTTCTTTACTATGGCCATACTTTGAAGCGGATTTTTTATGAGATATCCTTTAGTTTTTTTGACCGTCTATTGCTCTTGTTTTTTTTCTTTTGTTT
Organism: Rhabdochlamydiaceae bacterium; assembly: GCA_019745395.1. Taxonomy (GTDB): domain Bacteria; phylum Chlamydiota; class Chlamydiia; order Chlamydiales; family Rhabdochlamydiaceae; genus CAIJXB01. Next base: position 86,405 of record JAIETG010000020.1, read on the forward strand.
GCAGTTCTGAACCTTTTCTGGAAAATATTAGACAAGTTACGTTTTCGAGTATGGGCTTTGAAAAAGCGGGAGAGGCGTATTTTTCCCCTGATGGGAAAGCCATTGTGTTTCAAGCTGTTCCAATCGGAGAAAAAAACTATCAGATCTACACTTTGCGGTTGGATGGAGGAAGTCCTGTTCTTGTCAGCACGGGAAAGGGGTCTTGTACTTGCGCTTTTTTTAGACCAGATGGAAAAAAAATAATCTTTGCTTCCAGTCATAGCGCTCCTGAGGAAATAGAAAAAAAAGATTCGGACGGGAAATATGTCTGGGATCTAACTCCTTACATGAATATTTATGAAGCAAATCCCGATGGAAGTGATCTTGTACCATTGACATCTGGCCCTGCCTATCATGCGGAATGTGCTTATTCTTTTGATGGGTCGGAAATAGTTTATGCGAGCAATGAGACGGGGAGCATGAACTTGTTTATCATGAATGCTGATGGCTCTTTTGTAAGACAGCTTACTCATACAGACTATTCTTATAATGGGGGGCCATTTTTTTCTCCTGATGGGTCTCAGATTCTTTTTAGAACAGATCGATCTCAAAAGGACTATTTGCAGCTATTTCTTGTAGATCGAGAGGGTAGAGAAAGGCAGCTAACGGATAATTCCGCTGTCAATTGGGCTCCTTATTGGCACCCTAATGGAAAAGTGATTACGTATACTACTTCGATTCATGGGCATCATCAATATGAACTCTATCTTATGAACATAGAAACTGGAGTACAGTGTCGCCTGACAGAAAATCCCTCTTTTGACGGACTCTCTGTTTTTGATAGAGAAGGAAGTCGCATTCTTTGGACTTCTAAGCGAGGGGATGGTTCCTGCCAAGTTTTTCTCGCAGATTTTATAATGCCCGATATACTTTAATAATATGTGATAGTTTTTATGTTTAGATCTATAAAATTTTTTTGCCTCTTATTGTCTTTGACTATTACCGCTCAAAAGATTTACTCGGATCCTTTAACATTCAATCAGACAGATTCTCTTACTCCCATTTTGCCTCCTCATTCTGTGCCTTTTACTATAGATATCCAGCTCGCTAATGTTCAGATCCCAGGAGGTTTGCAAACGTATGTCTTTGGTCTTGATGGTCATAACTGCGTTTTTTTATCTGGAAGAACTAATGGCCTTCATGGCTTTAATTTCGGTAACGATAATTTTCCTCCATTGGAGCAAAATACTAATGTGTATGTCTTGGACCTTAAGACATCTGAAGTGTATGTCAAATCTCTAGCAGATCCTAGTTCTGGTCTTAGCCAATCAGAGATAGATTCTTTATCTGTAACAGCGGCGCAGTTTTTTCAGTCTAATAAAACCTTATATATGAACGGAGGTTATGGCGTAGATACCAATACTGGGACATTTGGAACTAAGCCTATTCTGTCAGCTATCGATATTCCAGGACTTATTCATTGGGTAAAAAAACCTAGCAAAAAAGAGACAGCCAAACAGCACATTAGACAAATTTCCCATCCCATTTTTCAGGTTACGGGAGGCGCGCTTTATCAGAGCAATCCTCATGCGCCATTTTTGCTCATGTTTGGACAGAATTTTGATGGATTTTATTCTGCATTTTCTAATGGGGTATACACACAGCAAGTTCGTAGTTTTCGGTTAATTGATGATGGATATGCGTTAGCCGTATTTGCAGAAAAGTATAACCAGCCAAATCCTAACTATCGCCGAAGAGATTTAAATGTTGTTCCCATTATTCAAGCTAAAGGAAATAGCTATGAGGAGTCTTTTCTTGCTTTATCTGGCGTGTTTACTTTAGATGGAGGGGTGTGGACAGTTCCCGTATTCATTAATGCATTCGGAGATTCGTTTATGCCCGATCCTCTTGATGAAAATACCTTTAAACAAGGCATGAATAATTACAATTCTGCTCGTCTGGGCCTTTTTTCTAAAAAAACAGGGGAGATGCATACGCTTCTTTTAGGGGGGATTTCTTATGAGTTTCCTTTGAATGGGGAGTTTCTCTTCGATGCAGAAATGCCCTTTGACAACAGTGTTACAGATGTAGTAATCGATAAAAATGGGAATATAGCTCAATATTTAATGGCCAATTCCTATCCTTTTATTCTTTCCATTTTTGGATCTCTTCCCGGTGGTCCGCTTTTGTTTGGAGCTGGAGCTCGGTTTGTTCCTGCTGGGAATTTGCCAAATTTTTCTCAGAGAGTGTTTTCTTTAGACTCTTTAAAGCAGCGAACTCTCCTGGGTTATGTCGTTGGAGGAATTATGAGCACTTTGCCAGATACACAGTTTGCTACAGATTCGGCAGCATCACCTTATATTTTTGAAGTATATGCAACTCCTCGTTAGAGGAGCAAAAGCATCTACTCAAGAGATATCCCATCAATATTACGCGCTTGAGTTATTGAATGCTTAAGGTCCGATGATTTCCCTGTCTTGAGAGATCAAGGGCAGTACATCCACGATGCTTGGGGACCAATCGAGTCCCTTTGAGTAGACAACATTACTTGCTATATAGCAGGCTATGATGGCTTTTTTATGGATGTCGGGTAGCTCTTGGAAAATACGTGCGGAGTATTTTTCTTTGAGCGTCGGAGGGCAGTGGTTTAAAAGAGCTCTGTTTAAAGGGTCTTGAGGATCTTTAGGTAGGGTGATGTTTTGTAGGTAATCGAGGAGCTCGTACATGTAGGTATTGATGCGATAAGAGATTTCATCGGAAATATCGGTAAGAGAGCCTTTAGTTTTTTTATAGGTGGAAAGAAGTAAGGTAGCTTCATTCAAAGCTTTTTGGCGGATGAGCTCGAGGATTTCTTTGACCAGTTGGGGTTTTTCAAGGATAAATTCTTCAGGTTTTAAACAAAGACTGCAAATTACTTCGAAAGAGGAGCAGATTACGCCTCCTTTATTGGCAGAGCTGTCTTTGATAATAATTGTACCTTTTTTTTCTAAAGCTTTTCGAGCAAAAGGGGAAAGATAGAGATTTGCTCCTTCCACAATAGCACGAGCTGTAGGTTTACCTGCTGGGTCTAAAAAGTCTTGGATATTGGTTTCGTTCAGTGTTCGAGGGCGTCCTCCTGCTGGTATGAAAATATCCGCGGGAGTTTCGTGAATGGTGTGGCGCAAAAGATGGTTCATCTCATTTCCAGATAACCATTCTTCTACGAGCTTGCCTTGTTTCTTTTTCCAGCAAAGAGTTTGAAAAGTATAGGCGTTTTGTTCCCGTTTACTGCGAACATCGAGTAGGAATCCTCCTTCCGATAGTAATTCAGGAGGGTAAAAACGCAGGGTTTTTTGCTCGAGAAAAAGTTTTTTTAGCTCTTGAAGATTCAGCCCCTTGGGATCGAAAATCATCCCTGAAATATCGAGCGACATTAAAAGATGCGCTGTCTTAGGATAAGAGTTTGCTAAAATGAGCATCTCATTTCCTGCAACATCACCATCTGGCCCCCCGGTCATTTTTAGCGTGAAGGAGTCTTTTTGCGGATCGATTCCTAAAAACTTTAAAGCTTCTTCCACGTAGACGTTGAGTCCGAAAGAGGTAACTCCAAACTCTTTGTGATTGATCCCTAGGCTGGATTTACTCGAAATGAATGCTCCGCCCGGTTTATAGCCGGATTGTTCACTGTAGAGAGCAATCCACTCGATGATTTCATTGTGCATATTTTCATCGGGACCCAAGTAGACGTATTCTGGTTTGTGAAAATAGTCAACAATATGTTTGGCTTTTAACGTTCCATCGGGAAGACAGTTGAGCAATGTGACAAAACTTTCTATGTAAGAGCGTTGAGATTGATGTAAGTGCTCAAGCTTTTGATCGACTAAAAACACTTGTAGTCTTTTTTGCACTTCCTCACAGGGGATATTTGCTTCTTCTAGTTCTTTGCAAAAGACTTCAGCTTCTTTAGAGAGCTTTTCAAAGGGCTCTAAGAAAATGACTCCTTTAGCGCCGCCTTCTGGAATGTCTTTGTTTTTCTTTTGTTGCGTATAGGCAAGATTGTAGCATTCATAGAAAACGTTATTTCTTTCTGCTATGGTTCTTTCTTGTCTGTCGGGGACAATGGTTCTAAGACCGCCTCGAGAAAGGTCTTTAAAACGGATGTGAAATCCTAGAAAATGAAAGCCCTTCATAAAATAGATGGCATAAGGTATTTCTGGAAATTTTTCTTTGCGGTCGTAGGGTAACGCATCGAGATAAAGAGGATCTAGCCGAAAGCTAAAGGCTGTTTTATTATTGCGATAGAAGTTGGTTTTGAGAAGGAAGTCTACAAAATGTAGTCCTTGTCTTAAGATGTTTTTACGTAAGGTGTCATTTAGCGCATTTCCTGTATCGAGCTGATCAATGAGTTGTGTGAGTTTTTTTTTCGTTTCTAAGTACGCTTCGATCTGATGCGTCTCTGGGTGAAACTTTTGTTCAAAGGCATCAAGAAGAAGGCATGTGAGCTCTGGGTGTCTGCATATCCCTTCTTCTATATGACGCAGAGAGTACGCATTGAGATCTAAATGTACCAAAGCTTGGTGGATAAAATAGATCATAGCTTTGATAAGATTTCCAAGATTTCCACTAACAAGTCCGGAATCAACAAAGATGGACTCAATGGATTCCATTCCTTCAAAATATTTGGAAGTGACAAATTCTTGTAAAAAGTCTGTGACGTTTGCCTCTTCCCAGGCAGCTTTCCCATTCATGCCGTGAAGACCTATGGACATGAGAAGGATATTTTGTTTGCCGTAAGCGTTGATATAGATCGCATTGACTCGTTTAATGGCAAGCTTGTGGCGGTGGATGATTTTAGCTAGACGATACAAAAAACCACACTTAGGGACATGGCGCCAAGCGAAGACGAGCTGTAAGGAAGGAGCTTCTTTTTTCTCTTTCCAATCTTCGTTGTATTTTTCTTGATATTGGCAATTATCTCTTGTTTTCGCTCGAAAGAACATATCGAGAGCAATGACTAGCCTTTCAGACGTTAATGACCGCAAAAATCGAGGATTAAGTTGCTGGATTAGCTCATTAAGGTCGCTTTCTTGGACTTGATGGTTGCGTTCTTTAAGCTGTTTAAGGATTTCCTTGTATTGTGCAGCTGAAAATAGTTCTTCTGCTGACTCTTCTTCGGAAAAAGTGGTAAAAGAAATGGTGGCAACTCTTAGACATGCAGCTTTTGGGAAGGGAAGAGGAGCATTGGAGACAAAAGAACGATAGTTTTTGATCCCTCTAGTTTGATATTGGGCGAGAACCTTTAAATCGGCGTCGGGGCTGTCTAGACAAAGAGATAAGGCCTCGTTTTTCAGGTGGATCTGGATAAAGTAATTTTGCAGGGGGAACCCGATCAGGCTTCTTGCGATCAAAAGAACATTCTTATGGTCGACCTCCTCGAAGAAACTCGGGGGCATGTGGCTTTCTAGCCACTCATAGAAGGTCTTGATTTTTTCGCCTTCTTGGAGAATTTCTCTTTGTAGCTGCTCTTTAGAGGGAGACATAAGATAAGCTCTCTTTCATTTCGTCGATTAACTTAATTTTTATACTTTTAATTAAAAAAATCAAGTTAATTTTTTACTATTCGTCCTTTTTTTTGCTCACAGATTGTAAAATCCGTAGCTGATCTGATAGGGAATATAGCGATACTAAGCGAGCCACTAAAATTGCTACATAAAACTGGCCGATCATTCCTTCGAAAACGACAGCTGTTTGCGCGGTATCTTTAACGGCTATAATATCCCCAAAGCCAACGGTAAGTAGGGTAATAAAACTGAAATAGAGCAAATCGGAGATGGTTTCTGCGTAGGCCATTATAGAATAGGTTTCTCCTCGGCTTAAAAAACTTCCCGGTACTACATATTCAATGAGCCAGTAAAGATAAGCAAATCCTATGGCGACTAAAAAAAAGGCGCAGATTACACCTTTTAACGTCTCAAAGTTGACTTTTGCCTTGGTAAGCACATCAGTAATAATAGAAATCGTGCATAAAAAAGAAAAAAGAACGCTCAGTAAGCTAGTAGCAATCAGGCTCCAAGGCTGGTTTGAGTATAGATCCCACCAACATAGAAGAACTGCCGGAATGGCAATGCAGGTTTCGGCTATTTTGATTTTACGAGAATGTTTGCAGTTGAAGATTGCAGCTAAAATAGTTCCTGTAATTAAGAGCTTCCATACCCCCAAATAGAAATCCCCTCGATCGTAAGGGCGGAATGTAAAAAGAACGAGTAGACAGGCAAGAAGTAGGTTGTAATGTCCTTTAAAAAAGCTGTATCTCTTGAAGGGTAGCAACGAACGCATTTTTTTCTCCATAAATGGGTTATTTGCTAAAAAAACCAGTTAGCTTAGTTTCTGCAAGAATGTGTCCCTGCATCTCCTTTTGCAGTTCTTGGTAAGAACAGCCAGAGGGGAGAGGTAAAATTGTGTCTAAAGCGTAGATTGTGAAAACGTACGAATGCTTTTGTTTTGCAGGAGGACATGGGCCTCCATATCCAATCTCTTTAAAGTCATTAATTCCTTGTAAGATTCCATGATCCTTGAATAGTTCCTGACTTGGAGACGGAGGTAAAGAGGTCAGGGTAGCTGGGATGTTATAGACAACCCAGTGTGTGAACTCCCCTTCTGGAGCATTTGGATCCGTTAGGGTCAGTGCAAACCTTTTTGTTCCCTCGGGAGGGTTTTGCCACTTAAGCTCAGGAGACAGGTCATCTCCCATGCAGGTATACTGTGCAGGGATTGGGTCTTGATCCTGAAATTCAGGACTTGTTAGGGAAAAAATCGCCATAATCACTCCAAGCGTTAGCGGTGGAAAGCCATATCAGCTCATTGTCGAATCTTATTTTGAAAGATAGGCTGGAGCGATTTAAAAAGCAATTTTTCTAAAAATATAAAACAATTAGGTCGCAGTTTTCCTAGGGGCTTGACCCAGTTTTTTTAATGTTCCAAAATGGGATCGTAGCGCGGAGAGAAAAGACCTGTTCTCATGATATGGTACTCCAAACTCTAACGCAGTAGATCGAACGATTGGTGAAATTTTGCGCAAATGTATGTGGCAAATATGGGGGAAAATATGATGTTCTACTTGGTGATTTAATCCGCCAAATAAGAAATTAATCAACTTACTTTTTGTAGCAAAATCCGAGGTAGTCATGAGCTGATGTTTTGCAAAGCTATGCTCTATCTTTCCTTCGGCATTAGGTAAGGGAAAAGCAACGTTTTCTACGATGTGAGCAAGCTGGAAAATGATTGTTAGCATGAGTCCCATCGCGCCAAGAAGGCAGATGTACCCTACAAGAACTTGCCAGAAGGGGACTGATAAAACTATCAGGCCAACCACGAGAAATAACGAAATGTGAGTTAGCTTGAATAAAATTAAAAGGAACCTTTCTAAATAAGAAGGAGTTCCAGGTCCAGGGTTTTTAAAAATGTGATAGATCCTTTTGAGATCCGAATAGTAGACCCAACGGATCAAATTCAAACTATATAAGAGCGGAGCATACCAGTGCTGAAAACGGTGAAAGAATCGATGAGGAGCATTAGGACATACTCTTAATAAGATGGGAACATCGAGGTCTGAATCGTGGTCTATGATATTTGTGAATGTATGATGATCAACTGTATGTTCTTTTTTCCAATAAAAGGAACTGGCTCCAGAGAGGTCCATAAGATATCCCAATAGACGATTTACTCCGGAAGTTGATGCATAGGCGTTATGTAAAGCGTCATGGGCGATGTTCATCGTGCCAATGGAGATGAGCACTCCAAGAAGGGTATAAAGCGCTATAACCCCGAGCCCTCCAACCATGTCTGCAAGTAGTATGATGTAGGTAAGCGCGACTAGGCCGATCAAGAAGAAAGATTTGATGTACATGGAAATATTTGCTTTGGGAGAAATTTGCCGCCCTTGGAAATATTGATTTATTCTTTTCTTTAATGTGGAGTGGAATTCACATCCAGCCTCTTTATTAAATGAAATTTTCTTTGATTCTTCCATTTTATTTTATCCTCATTTTCACGCAGTTCAAAACTTAAGTGAATCGGCGGTTATGTAATATGTTGACCGGTATGTTCACTTAAAAGCAACCCTCTTCGTTAAAAGACCACGAATTTTATCGTGTTTCTTAAGGGAAAATACTTGAAACGCTTTTTTTGTCTTAAAAAAATAAACATAACCATCAAGGGAGAAGAATCCAAGATTTTTCTGTAATGGTTTTCTGCGAAAAGCTGCCTAAGTGGCAGCATTTGTTCTCTGTATTTGATCTAGCTTCAAATGGTTTTTATTTGTTTGTATATTTGAGGTTCATCGGACAAATGAGGACCTTCCGTTAGGATTCTTTGTTTAATCCTTATCGCTTGTCTTGTGCTAATTCCCAATAGCTTTGCTGCTTTATTCAGATTCATTTTTTCGTTGCATACCTTTGTAAAGGTATACAACCTATCTAATTCTTTTGTGCATATATACATACGTGCCATTTTTGCAGTCACCTCGCAGCTATTTTGTTATTAACTAAGATTAATAATTTACAGTAGCTGAAAAAGTGGCATTTCAACTAACTTCTAACAAGTTTTGTGTTTTAGTTTGCTTTTATTTTTGGATTTGTGTAGTCTATTGCTGTTTTTTGTGTGAATTACATGACTTAATGAAGTTGGATTTTAAAGGTAGTAGGGCTTTGTGCAGGTAAATTCTCTGAGTAAAGTAGGTTATCCTTACGGATTGGCCACATGCGCTATGGGTGAAGATCCGATCATCCAAATGGAAACAGATCTTTGCTCTAATTTCTATGATCTAGAGAGTGATACGGATATGTCAGAGATGAGAAAAACGTTTCAAGGTAGAAATTTAACTTTTGTTAATTGTCTCGATTCTGAAGGAGAAACGCCTCTGCTGAAAGCTGCTATTGTAGGAAATTTAGCACTGGTTGAGTTCTTGTTAAACCATAAGGCTGACGTGAATTTCTTTCGAGATAATGAGCATAACCCTTTATATTGGGCTTGTGTTTTCATGGATCTGGATAAGGGGCGATACCTGCCTATAGTAGAGTTGTTGCTAGAATGGGGGGCTGATCTTTCTAAGATATCTAATGAACATTTTTTTAAAGCCTTAAAGGTTAAGGATGATGGTATATACCGGATATTTCTTCGATATGGAGCTGGCAATATTCCAGATTCAAAAGGCTCTACTGAACTTCATAAAGCTGCTAAAAACGGCAATCTAACAAGGGTGGATTGGATCTTAGAAAGACTGTTCAAGAGTGATGTTATTTTAAGTTCCTCTTTTTCCAAAAGCATGTTGGAAGGTTGCTCAACACCTACTCAAATATCTCAACTAGAGCAAATTCCAGTCGAGCAATTGACAGACCTTCGTACTTATGTGCAGAACTATTGTAATACGTACATTAGAAAAAAAGATGGAAGCATGATGGTTTTAGCGCATACAAATGCCAAAAATGCATCGGACTTTGTATTAGCTCGGTTAAAAGAAATCCATAAGATGATATTGCCTGCGAGAAACACCTTAACAATCAATATGTTCCCACATCATGTGTCCGTGGGACTTGACTGTTTTTCTTGTGCGGAAGGAAAACCTTACCGGAAAATGTTTGGAGCGGGCGGGCTATTTCTTCCTTTACCTTTTTTTCTAGCGTCAGGCCGAGGGGTAATTCAAGACGAGGACCGTTGGGATTCCTCAGACTTGAAATTGAGTATTCCCATTGATGATGTTCAAGCAAACGCTGTTTGGAACAAAAAACAATCGATGGATGCATCTTATTATATTTACGACATGTATTTGGCAAACTGTGTAAACGTAGCAGAGGATATGTTCAGAGCAGCAGGCAATCAGAACTTTTTTGGGTTTTTTGCGCCGGATCAGATTCAGTTCCATCCACGTGATATTTTAACGTCTCTGGCCATTTTGTATGGAAAGTTAGAATATGGATACAAAATTCCTTTTGATCTTGCGTTATTTACTTCATCTTTTACGAGTGCATTTGTCGCCTATAAAATAACCAGGTCATTCTTTTCCTTATTATCTAAACCAGCGCTCCATACTCCAAAGGAGGAATCATCAAACAGAGCTGTGTCGTCAGCGGTGGGTTTAGGTCTCGCTCACATAGCAGCGCGTGTTTCAGCGCGTGTAACGCAGTTTTTAGTAGGGGGAGGTTGTATAGTTGGTCAAGTTGCTGGAATTACCGGATTTTTATATCCCGCTGTAGTTTTAGGGTATTTCATAAAAAATGCACCTGATACGAATCCTCAAAGCTCTTCTCTGTTCAACAAACAGGTGTCTTTAATAGAAAACTTGAATTTAGTGGTTTTATCTGGGCAGATAGCCTCATTTTTTATAGGAGTAACTGTGAAAGATATAGGGAAAGTCATGAATCTAAATGCCCTATCCTATCTCCTGATCACTGGTGCAGTTACCCTTAACGAAATGAGAAAAATCCTTCAATGGCATCCTCCGTCTATTAATAATCAATTGCATCTTCCGTCTATTAATAATATTTATATCGCATAGCGATCTAGTAAATTTCTTTTCAGTTTTTTCTGAGAACATCCAACAAAATCTCTTGAGAAAAAAATAAATCATCATCTCCTTTACAATTTTATGTTCAAAAAAAAAGTAGTAATCAATAGGATGGCGTTTTGGAAAGAAGAGGCGAAACATGCACCGAAAATACAAAATTGCCTTGGGGATTTTGCTGGGAGTATCTGTATTAACTTTATCTATTCTCTATTTGTGTCGAACTCCTATGGCAGTGTTGAATCCTCAGGGGGAAATTGGAGTAAAAGAGAAAGATCTAATCCTGATTTGCACTTGGCTTATGCTGATCGTTGTCATACCTGTACTTATTATGACAGTAGTCTTTGCTTGGAAGTACCGTGCATCGAATAAAAAAGCGAAGTACGATCCCAAATGGGATAATAGTGTTACAGCAGAATTAGTCTGGTGGTCTTTTCCCTTCATCATTGTGATTATTTTATCAGTTATAACCTGGAAAAGTTGTCATGATCTAGATCCTTTTAAGCCGATAGTTAATAAAGGCAAAGCGATGGAGGTTCAAGTAGTTGCTTTGCAATGGAAATGGCTTTTTATCTATCCAGAAGAAAAAATTGCAACGATCAATTGGGTGCAATTTCCAAAAGGTGTTCCCGTTCATTTTAAAATTACGGCTGATGCTCCGATGAATTCGTTTTGGATTCCTCAGCTGGGAGGGCAGATCTATGCGATGCCGGGAATGTCTGCAGAATTATATCTGGTTGCAGATGAATATGGGAACTTTAGAGGATCTTCTTCTAACTTAAGTGGAGAGGGTTTTGCAGGAATGATCTTTTCGGCAGTCTCTTGTACTCCGGAAGAATTTAAGAAATGGGTTGATGAAGCTAAAAGCTCTTCATTGCGCTTGAATGGTAAAGAATATGAGAAACTTGTAGAGCCAAGTCAAAACAGTCCCGTTTCTTTGTATGTATTAGAAACTCCCGATCTTTACGATCGGATCCTCATGAAATATATGGAGGGCAGTAAGGTATGTTCGGAAAATTAACCCTCGATGCGTTTAAGCATGATATGATAGAACTGGGGGCCGGAGTTGGAATGGCTTTCGGAGTTTTATTTGTCATAGCCTATTTGACTTATCATAAACGCTGGACGTGGCTTTGGAAAGAGTGGATCACCTCTGTGGATCCTAAAAAAATTGGCATCATGTACTTTACTATCGTGATTTTAATGGTGGTTAAAGGAGTGATTGATGCTGTTATGATGCGAGCTCAGCTCATGTTTGCAGTCGGCGAAGCTGGTGGCTACTTGGGAGCCGCGCATTATCAACAGATCTTTACGGCCCACGGCGTTACGATGATTTTTTTCGTCGGAATGGGGTCGATCTTTGCTATCATGAATTTACTTGTGCCGCTTCAAATTGGCGCACGTGATGTTGCTTTTCCATTTTTAAATGCGGTAAGTTTTTGGCTTTTTCTTGCAGGCGGGCTTTTGATGATCGTTTCTTTGGTCATCGGGAACTATTCTGCAGCAGGCTGGATCGGATATCCTCCTCTTTCAGGTATTAAATACAGTCCAGATGTGGGGGTAGATTATTGGATCTGGAGCGTGCAGGTAGCGGGAGTAGGAAGTCTGCTCTCGGGGATCAATTTCTTGGTGACTATTATTAAAATGCGTTGCCCAGGCATGACCTTCAAAAACATGCCGATGCTTATTTGGGCTATCATGGGAACATTAATTCTCATCATTTTTGCTTTCCCGATTTTGACCGCAACTCTTGCGATGCTTACTTTAGATCGTTTACTAGATATGCACTTTTTTACAGCAGAGCTGGGAGGAAGTCCCATGATGTATATCAATCTAATTTGGGCTTGGGGCCACCCAGAAGTGTATATTTTGGTTTTACCTGCCTTTGGAGTGTTTTCCGAAGTTGTAGCAGCTTATTCTAAAAAAGCGCTTTTTGGTTATATGTCGATGGTTTGGTCCATCGTTACCATTGCATTTTTATCATTCATAGTCTGGCTTCATCACTTTTTTACGATGGGAGCCGGAGGGACCGTCAATGCTTTTTTCGGCATCATGACTATGTTGATTGCTGTTCCTACAGGAGTAAAAATCTTTAACTGGATTTTCACGATGTATCGTGGGCGCGTAGATTTAAAGACTCCGATGATCTGGTTTTTAGGATTTGTTCTAGTCTTTACTACGGGAGGATTGACTGGCATGCTCCTTTCTATTGCTCCTGCAGATTTTCAGCTGCACAACGGTCTATTTTTGATCGCACACTTTCACTCTATGGTCATAGGTGGAGTCTTATTTGGAGTTTTTGCGGCCTTTACTTATTGGTTCCCCAAGTTTACAGGATTTACTTTGGATGAAAAGTATGGAAGGTATGCTTGTTACTGTTGGATCGGTGGTTTTTTAGTGGCCTTTATGCCTTTATATGCACTTGGTTTGATGGGGGCTACAAGAAGATTGAATTATTACGATGCATCTACGGGATGGCAGCCTCTTTTTGTTGTAGCAGGAATTGGCGCAGCTCTAATTTCTTTAGGAATTTTCTTTCAGATTTTGCAAGTTGTCAAGAGCGTGAAAGATCATGATTTTAAACAAAAAGGTGTTAAAGATCCTTGGGATGGAAGAACTTTAGAGTGGTCAACAACGTCTCCCCCTCCGGTTTATAACTTTGCTATCTTGCCAGAAGTATCAGAGAGAGATGCTTTTTGGCATGAAAAACAGTCTACTGAGCCTAAGAAAAAGCCTGTGTATGAATCATTCTTGCTGCCCCATAATACGTCGATTGCATTTTTTATTGGGGTCTTAAGTTTCTTGATAGGATTTGCTTTAACTTGGGCCATCCTTTGGATGGCCATATTAAGTACCTTAGGGATTGTTGCTCTTATGGTCATACGGCTAGCTAATCAAGAAACGGAGTATGAGGTGTCGGTTTCAGAAATCCAACAAATTGAGAATACGCTATGACACATAACCATGTCCAAGAGACGGATGAAAAAACCTTTTTAGGTCTTTGGATCTATATCATGAGCGATTGTCTTTTGTTTGCAACGCTCTTCGTTACTTATGCGGTATTGCACCAAGGCACAGCGGGTGGGGCAACATCTAAGGAACTCTTTCGATTGCCCTTTGTCTTAATAGAAACCATGCTTCTATTGACAAGTAGTTTTACAAGTGGTCTTGCGATGCTCAAACAGAATCTAGGAAGGAAACATCACTTACTAGGATGGCTCTTTGTTACTTTTTTACTCGGAGCATCTTTCGTTGGGATGGAGATTCATGAATTTAGAGGCCTTGTTCAGGAAGGGCATAGCTGGAAAGAAAGCGCCTTTTTATCGGGATTCTTTACCTTGGTCGGAACTCATGGATTACACGTAACAGTTGGGTTGATTTGGATGGCTGTTTTCATGATCCAGGTATGGAAAATGGGTATGACTCCAATGGTCATGAGAAGACTTTCTTGTCTTAGATTGTTTTGGCACTTTTTAGATGTCGTTTGGATCTTTATCTTTACCTTTGTCTATTTGATGGGAGTCTTAACATGAGCAATGATTTACATGTAGCGGGAACGATGAAGACGTATCTCGGTGGTTTTTTAGCTTGTATTGTTTTGACTCTAGCCTCTTATTTTTGTGTAGATAAGAGCCTGTTTTCTACAAACACTCTTATTGTAATTATTGTAGCTCTAGCTCTTGTACAAACTGTTGTACAGATGGTGCTTTTTCTTCACTTAGGACAAGAGGATCATCCGCATTGGAATTTGAATACTTTTATTTTTGCTGTAATTGTTATTTTGGTCGTTGTTTTAGGTTCTTTATGGATTATGTATCATTTAAATTATCGTATGATGCCTCCCATGGACATGGAAGAAGTTCAGAAAATTCATTCAGAGGGGCTATAACCAAATGTTTAAGACCTATATGCATCTTACAAAACCGGGAATTATTGCCGGGAATTTGATTACTACGATTGGGGGATTTGCTTTAGCCTCTCATGGCGTTATAAATTATCCTCTTTTTTTAATTACACTAGTTGGTTTAGCTCTTGTTATCGCATCTGCTTGTGTGTGGAATAACTTTTTAGACCGTAAGATTGATGCTCGAATGAAACGGACGCAAAACAGACCTTTAGTTCAAGGAACTATTTCCGTAAGAAATGCTAGGCGATTTGCATCAATTTTAGGACTTGCTGGAGCTATTCTCCTCGCTGTATATACACCTTGGATTACTTTTGTTGTCGCATGCTTTGGCTTTTGTATCTATACGCTTGTATATAGCTTTTGGAAGAAAAATTCCCGATATGCGACGTTTGTTGGTAGTTTAGCTGGAGCAGTTCCTATTGTGGTAGGGTATTCAGCAGCTAAAGGATCTTTAGACTTATGTGCCTTTCTTCTGTTTTTACTGATGATCCTTTGGCAGATGCCTCACTTTTTTTCTATAGCACTCTATCGTTTAAATGATTATACCGCAGCAGCACTTCCCGTGCTTCCTGTTGTAAGAGGCGCGTCTGCCACTAAAGTTCGTATTCTTGTGTATGTGATTGCATTTGCTTGTACTGTGCCTTGGCTTGCTTTTTTAGGTTATGCAGGACCTGTGTATTTAGTTGGCATGTCTGCTTTAGGACTTGGTTGGCTTGCTCTAAGTTTACGAGGCTTTAAGAAAAATGTTTCCGATGCTAAGTGGGCGCGCACCATGTTTATGTTTTCTTTGGTCGTAATCCTAGCTCAGTCAGCCTGTATTTCTTTAGGGTAGTGAATTGTTCTACCTTAATAATTGCCAATGTCTTATCGATCTTTAAATGTTTTGAAATATTTTATTGGTTTGTTTTTCCATTAAACCCTCTATTGACAATAGAGGGTTTTGTTCTTATTGCTCTATTAAAAGGTAGATCGGTAAGCCGTCAGTGTATCGGCTGAAATGATGAGGTAAATTTTAAAAGAACAAAGACTGGTAAAACTGACGCCCAATTTTTTTGCACGCGATGCTTACAAAAAACTATAGAGCTATTCCAAATACTTTGAAATCAATGCAATAGCTGGAATAAGGATTCTGAGTTGATCTCAAGAATCACCTTCTATAGTGATAGGACCTGCTCCTCCAGCAGGGGAACCTAGTTCTCTGGCAATCGCTGGGCTAAGATCTACGATAAGGGTTAGTAAGCTCAAAGGTTCGATATTAGGTTGTGGTAATGCAAGTGAAGGCAGATTGATTTCGTGTGGAGATTTTTTCATTTTTTGGTGTATACGTCCGAGGTTTTCTCTTCTGAGTTTTTTTCTTCAACGGTCGGAGAATTAGATCTTTTTCTTTGAGGTGCAGTGGGATGTTCTATGGGGGTAGTGGCAAAAGCAGTAATGGCAGTAGTTGACATATACGAAAAGTTCCTGTGAATGTGTAGTTATTTTCTTCGAAGAAGTCTGAGGGAATTGAGGCCGACCAGTACAGTTCCTCCTTCATGGAGTACGACAGCAAGCCAAAGGGGAACCCAGCCGAGAAGAGCGGGCGTTGTAACAAAACAAATTACTCCCAAAGCTAGAAAGCAATTTTGTTTGATAATTCGCATCGATTGATGAGATTTTTTCACAAGCCAATCTAAAGAGGAAATATCATCTTGCAAAAAGATCACATCAGCTGCATCTATTGCAGAAGCGCTTCCAATGTTTCCAAGAGAGATCCCGACCGTTGCTCTTGCAAGTGCCGGAGCATCATTGATGCCATCACCTACCATGATGAGTCCATGGTCATGAGAAAGTTTTGCCACTCGATCGAGCTTATCTTGAGGTTTTAAATCAGCTAAAACTTCAGAAATACCGAGTCCTTGAGCAATAGGAAGGGCATTTTCTCTATGATCTCCTGTGAGCATACATACAGTCATTTTTAAAGTGTTTTGCAGGCTTTTAATGAGTCTATGCGTGTCGGGGCGGATTTCATCTTGGAAGTGAAAAACAAAGAGCGCATTTTCTAAAAGTAAATAGGTTTGTGTGGATCCTTGTGTAGAGGGAAGAAATTCTAAAGGAAGAGAAGTTTTAGAAAGGATCCATTCTTTTTTTCCAATATAGCAGTTTGTATTGTTTAGTTTTGCTTCAAGCCCAGATCCTGGAATTGAGAGGAAAGAATCTAAATCTATTAGCGAAAGTCCTTTTTCTTGCGCAAGTGAGACTATCGCCTCCGCCATGGGGTGTTTAACTAGGCGCTCCAAGGATCCAGCAATAGAAAGAGCATAATTCAGATCCATGCGTGTAGCTTCTTCTGTCAAAGGCTGCATCCGTAAACAGCGGAGTTTTCCTGTTGTTAACGTTCCTGTTTTATCAAAAGCAACATGTTTGCAAGAAGCTAGAGCATCTAAAATAGCCCCCCCTTTTAGCAAGATCCCCTTTTTAGCGCAGCTGCTGATAGCAGAGAGATAGGCGGTTGGCGTTGCAATGACAAGAGCGCAAGGTGATGCTGCGATTAAGAAAGCAAGAGCTCGATAGATAGCACCCTCTGGTCCTAAATAAGCTATAGGAAATATCCATGGTAAAAAAATGGCAAATGCTGTCGTAAGAAGGATGATGCTTGGCGCATATCTTTTTCCAAATTTATCGATCCATTGTTCTAGTTGAGGTTTGGAGTCTATTGCTTCTTTGATCATGTGAATGATCTTATTTAATGTGGAGTCTTGAGCTAGAGTATGCACTTGTAAAGTAAGGGCCCCATCTAAGTTCCTAGCTCCTGCGGGGACTTCATCGCCTACACCTTTAGCAAGAGGGGTGCTTTCTCCCGTGAGATGACTTAGATTGACAAAAGAAGATCCTTGTGTGACTTTTCCATCTAGAGGGACAATTTCCCCCGCTTTGATCAAGATAAGAGCCCCTAAGGGCACTTCTTGGATGGCTGTTTCTATGGTATGTCCATTTTCAGCAAGGACAGTTGCTTTAGAAGGGGCAAGACTATGTAAAGAGATTAAAGCGCTTTTAGTTTTCTGTGTTACAGCCATTTCCATGGCCCCTGAAAACTCGAACAAGACTAAAAGCAAAGCTCCTTCCATTCCGCTTCCGATCACTACGGATAATAAGGCTGCAAGTGTCATAAGAACATCAATATTGATGTCTAAACTTAGAATGTCTTCTATAGCTCCAATTAAAGCTGGGGTTCCTGAAAGCACGTATACGAGGAGAAGGAAAAAGTAGGATAAATTGATATGGGTAAACTGAAAAGCAAAAGCGAGAACAAGAAAAAAAGCGGAGAGAAGCGCTGTTTTTACTGAAAGGTATTTCCCCCATTTTTTTGAGTCGCGCGTTAAAAAGGGGCTGATGCATTCTTCTTTCCCTGAGGCAAAGAATTCATCAAAAACGTAGGGGGGGCGTGGTTGTTTTTCGGTCATTGTTTTAAAAGCTCTTGCATAAAGTAGACAAAGCCCAAGCTTACAGTAAACACGGCAAAATTCCATAAAAAGGAAGGGAGGAGTCTGATCTTTTCCATCTTAGCAGTCCAAGCTCCTGCTATTAAAAATAAGGGGAGAGCTGCTATATACACTCCAAAGGATGGAAAGAGGTAGTATAGAATGCCTCCGGAGATCATAGCCGTAAGAGATCCTAAAAAAGCTCCTGATGCTTGTTTTAAAGGATGTTCATACGTTTCCAGGGAAAGTCCGAGCTCTTCTGTCAACATCACTTCAAGTAAGCGGTTGTCATCGGACATGAGCACGTCTAGAACTTGTGTTAGGAGTTCTCCTTCAAATCCCTTGGCTTGATAGATTTCCATGAGCTCTTCTCTTTCTTGGGGACGATGGTGTTGGATCTCCCATCTTTCCTCTTCAATTAAACGATGGAGTCTTTCAAGTCTTGCCCAGCCGAGTAAAGCGCTTCTGCTAGTTTTCCATAAAACCCAGCCTCCTAACACAAGAAAAAGTAGGGTAGCAGACTGAGGATAGGGGAGGTGTTTTGAGACTTCAAATATGAGAACCATTACTAGAGCAGAATCTCTTAAAGCATCTGCAAAAGCAGCTTTTTGCCCGGAAATTTCCGTTCCGTGGATCTCTGCTGACGCTTGCATTCCTTTTTTTCTTGCATCAAAGAGATGCTCTGGCACAGTTTTGCCATGAAAATGTTCCGACGGCAGGTGCGGCATAAAAGAAGATTCCTTTTAAGGCTTTAAAGCCTGATTTAAAAAAGCAACTAAGTCTAAATAATCTTGCACAGCTAAGACTTCCCGACTTGAATGCATAGAAAACTGAGGACATCCAAGATCTACTGTAGCAATTCCTGTCATAGCGGTAATAGCAGGGCCTACAGTGCTTCCACAAGGCATGTCGGATCGCATTGCAAAGGATTGTACTTTTACGTGTGCTTTATCAGCAATATGCTTTGCAAGAGCTTGAGTTTCTGCGGAAGAAGCATAGCGCATTTGCGCATTGGTTTTGAGTACGATCCCTTTGCCAAGTAAGGGTTGATGGTTGGGGTCGTATTTGTTTTCATGCATGGGATTTACGCCGTGGGCCATATCTAGTGAGAGCGCTAGCGATTTTCTTTTTAGGATCAAAAAGTCTTCTGTACTCATTTTATAAAAAGCTTGGATGCGAAGGAGTAAGTCATTTAGGAACGAAGAAAAAGCTCCTTCCCAAGATAGAGAGCCGATTTCTTCATGGTCCCAAAAAACAGCCAAGGGAAGAATGGATGAGTCTTCATAAGATGCAATTGCGGAAATAGCCGCATGAACGCTAGTAAGATTGTCTAATCGATACGAAGCGAGCATTTCGGAATTGAGTCCTAAAAAGCGCGGGGGCTCTACAGGTACAGCAAACAAGTCAAAAGATAATAAAGAAGAGAAAGATACGTAGCGTCTTAAGAGAGCCTCCAAAGAAAAAGATCCCTGTAAAGAGATGAGCGGCATCATGTGCTCTTGTTTATTTGTGAGGGGGCCTTTTTCATTGATTTCTCTTTGTAGATGGATGGCAAGCTCTGGTATTACCATCAAAGCATCATCTAGAAAGACTAAGTGCTGTGCGATTTCCTCTCGGCTATTTGTGACAAAGATGCGTCCTGCTAAAGCTAGATCTCGATTCAACCAGGAATGGAGAATGGGGCTTCCATAAGTTTCTACTTCCAAAAGGCTCATGCCTTGCTTTTGTACGTCGGGGCAAGGCTTTACTTTTAAAGCAGGACTATCTGTATGCGCTGCCATAAGAAGAATTTGCGAAGGAGGTTTTTTTGGCAGACAAAAAGCTGCAATAGATCCTCCTCTTGATACGAAGTATTTTTTTTCTTCTTGAAGATTCCATGGAGTTTCTTCTTCCAAAGGATGGAAATCTTTTAAAGCTAAGCGGTATCCCGCTTGCTTGACAGCATGCCAAGAAGTGGGGGAAGTTTTTACGAAAGAACAAAAATCTTCAATTAGCGAGAGCATTAGGAACCTATTTACGTGGTTTTACCTCTTGTATTCCATTTAGATATTTATGTAAAACAGTAGGAATTAAAATTGTCCCATCTTCTTGTTGATTGTTTTCTAAAAGAGCAACCATAAGGCGAGAGGTTGCAAGTCCCGATCCATTGAGGGTATGTACAAGTTCCAGCTTGTCGTCTTTCTTTTTAAATCGTGTTTGCGAACGGCGAGATTGGTAATCTGTGCAGTTAGAAACAGAGGAGACTTCATAGTATCTATTTTGTCCAGGAAGCCAGACTTCGACATCTACAGTCTTTGCTGCTGCAAAAGACATGTCTCCAGTGACTAGAAGCATGTTTCGATAGTGGATATTTAGTCCTTGTAAGATTTTTTCTGCTGACGCAAGCATCTCTTCAAAAATTGTAGGACTCTCTTCGGGGCGGGCAAAGCAAAACATTTCTACTTTGTTGAATTGATGAACCCGGATGAGTCCTCTTTCTTGTGATCCTGCAGCTCCAGCTTCTCTTCGAAAGCATGGGGAGTAGCAACAGTATTTTTTGGGAAGCTCGGCCTCTTCGAAGATCTCATCGTAATGAAGACCGTTTAAAGCAACTTCTGATGTAGGGATCAAGTAGAGGTGATAGTCCTCGTCTTTGAGTTTAAAAAGCTGTTTTTCAAATTTTGGTAGCTGGCCAGATCCAAACATCATTTCAGGCTTTACTAGATGAGGAACCATCCACATCTCAAATCCATTGGCGATATGGGTATCGATCATGTAGTTTAAAAGGGCCCATTCTAGACGTGCTCCGAGGCCTCGATAGGTAACCCATCCACTTCCGGAGATTTTAGCTCCCCTTTGAAAGTCAAATAGCCCTAAAGACTCATTGAGTTCGACATGGTTTTTTGGAGCAAAGGAAAACTCTCTTTTTTCTCCAAACGTTTTGATGCAGACGTTGTCTTTGGGATCCATAGAGGATTTAATCCCCTCCATCGGAGGGTTGGGTATACAAGCAAGTTTTTGTTGCAAAAGAGCTTCTGCTTCAGCAAGTTCTTTATCGAACGCATTAATTTGCTCTCCAAGACCAGCTCCCTTTTGCATAATCTCTGAAGTATCTTGCCCTGTTCTTTTTCGTTCTCCAACTTCCTTAGCTAAAGTGTTTTTTAATGATTTTAGCTCTTCTACTTTTGTTTTAATTTCTCGTATTTTTTCATCTAGAGCAATAATTGGCGCTAAAGAAATCTCGGGGTCTTTTGTTTTTAACAAAGCTTCCAGATGCTGCGGGTTTTTTCTCACTAGCTTGATGTCTAACATAATACCTCTCTATTTTTTCTTGCAGATGGTAGATATCCTCTATCTAAAAGTCAATTTCTTCCTGTGAAAATTATGGGGGTCTATTTTCTCTAGAGGTAGGAAGATCGCTGGAGCACTATGCCTGCTGGATCCTTTAGGTGCATAACCGGATGTAAGTTGTCCATAGGCCTTTTGCTCGATGATGCGGTAGAATGGAACATCTCTTTGGCTAAGAGTTCGCTCCCTTGGTGGTACAGTCCTTTTTGAAGGTGGATTGGATGTAGAGATTCTAGCATTCGCCCTGGCAACTTACTCATAATCTGATGAAGGTCTTTGAATACTTCTAGAAGAGTATTCTTGTCTGCCTTGTCATATAAGTATTGACAGAGGTCTTTTGAGCGCGTTTTCTCTGTCTGAGTAAGCATCTTTTCTACAGCTGTAGTGTAATCTCCGTGATCTAGAAGAATTCTGCATTTAATAGCTTCATCGAATTCTTCTGGCTTTGATATTTCGGTGGGGATGTTTGTAATCGTATATGTCTCGTTATTAATCTCATGTGCATTTGTTTTTGACGGGTTGAATTAAATTGATTTTTATGGTAAAATTAATATTTAACTTAACAAGTAAAGCTGGTTTATAGATGAACATTGAATTAAATTCTCCAACAAGAACTGCTCATATAGTCTTAGAGGGCGTTCATCGTGCGTTATGCGAAAATCCAGGGCAAAAAGAGGTAATTATTGAAAATGCCCTCGAAATTTTCCGCCATATAAGAGATGAATTAGAAAAAGGCTCTTGCGATCTTGGCGAAGAAGTACAAATCTCTTTAATGGAGAGGCAAATCGAAGAATTGCGCACTCGAAATGATAGTCGTGTGAGTGACATCGAAAGCATCAAAGGCAATGGAAATTGTCTTTTCCTAACTTTAGCGCATGGACTTGTTAATTTATATAATAGTGATAATCAAGGCGCTCTCCTTTGTTTTTTAAATAATAAAAAAGACGAGTTTCCTGCATTGTCTGGAAAAATTACACACTTGATCCATCTTATTTCTCAAGGCAAAGGTGATGAAAATTCCGAGAACATGCAATATCTTTTAAGGGATATTGCATGTACTCATAATGAAAAACAACATGGTCATAGAGCAGAAGATCGCGACTATTATAGAAGGATGAGGGAAACAAATGAATGGGGAACTGATGCGGAACTCTTGGCCTTTAGCGAAGTTTTAGGTGTCCAAATTGCTTTAACGAGTAATTTAAAAGACTATGTCATCTTGGGAGAGTCTGGTCCAGAAATTGGGATTAGATATCAAAATAGCCATTTTGACTTGGTAAAAGTAAGAAATGTTTACGATCGGGATGTTTTTGCTTCGCATTCAAAAGGTTGAGCAGAATGCGCCGGCTAGGCTGTTTTCTTTAAAATTCTAAGCATTTTCCAAAATATCACTTAAGTTGTTTTTTTTTCTTTTTCGTTCAAAACGAAAATTGACAAGGTGTAAGAGAGATTTTTTTCATCTTGTTATCGGTTTTGTCTTATTTTATGCAATTTTTTAACATTAAAATATTTTTATATCGATTTATTAAAGATATGTTTCATTTTGTTTTTATTTGTTTTAATGGTATTGTTTGTTCTTTTAGTGGTTTTTGAGAATTATCAGTGATGCTTTTGAGAAATGGAAGAAATTGTTTGCTCTAGAAGTGGGTAGTTTTGTATGTTAATCTCTCAATGAATTACGTTAAGGACAATGTATGAGTAAACAGGTTACGCAAGCCCAAAATCCGATTCTGCTCCGTTTCCATAGACTTATGGATGCTTTTGCTAAGTCTGACGATGAAAGAGATTTCTATTTAGATAGAATGGAAGGATTTATCGTATATGTGGATTTAGACAAAGGGGAGCTGGAGCTCGAAGAGCTCGAAAAAGAGCTTCTCATGGATCATCCTGATAGATATTGTTTGATTCCTAAAATGACTTTTTACGAAACAAAAAAGTTTATGGAAGGGTTTGTAAACGAAAAAGTATACGATATTGACACGAAAGAAAAATTGCTGGATATCATCCAAGCTAAAGAGGCTCGGGAAAACTTTTTAGAGTTCATTTACGATCATTTGACAGAACTTGAAAAATGGCAACAATTTTACCAAGAAAGATCTCGTATTCGGATCATTGAATGGCTACGTAATCAAAAAATTCAGTTTGTTTTTGAAGAAGACCTCGACTTCACGAAAAACATCCTAGAAAAAATCAAAAAACATCTTTTTGATGTGAAGGTTCCTAAAGATGTTGCTGCGGCAAGAGAAACTTTGCAGTTAAAAGCTAAAACTTATTACTCCAATGAGGCTCTAAATCCAAGGCCCAAGAGAGGAAGACCTCCTAAGCAGGTAGTAAAAGCAGAAGTAGAGATACAGGTAACAGTGGATATGTATACAACAGTGCCGTCTCCTGTAAAAGGATTTTTATATCTGCCAGATATTTCCAGCCCTTCTGCGATTACGTTCTCTTCTCGCTTTAAGAGTAAAGCGGAGCTTCTCGGAAGCCCAAGAGCTAAAATCGACACTAAACTACAAGCGCTTTCAGAAAGATTGGAATCTCTACGCCATCTTTCAGGACGCCTTATGGATATTCATGAAATTACCGGATCGGAACGAGAAGATCGCCTGATTCGTTCTGTAAGTCAAAACATCCCAGGAAGCACAGATGCGACAAAAGATTCCAAAGAGATGGAAGTGTCGAAGAAAAAGCTAGGAGCTGTGCATATTCCTAAGAAAGATGATGACTTGAAGAAGAAAATAAAAATGGTATCACACATTTCTAAAAAAACGGAAAAGTAACTTATGACGTTTTGTCCTATTTCTACACTAGAAGAGACTGAAGTGGTTTCTTCCAAAGAAAAAGCCCTCAAGGTTTTAGAAGTAATGTATTTGACAAGACTGACCGATGATAAGATGTACAAATTGGTCCGTCAAAATAAAGGGGGGACTTTTCATCTTTCCGTTTTAGGACATGAAATGGTGGGAGCCATGTGTGCTTTAGGTCTG
Organism: Rhabdochlamydiaceae bacterium; assembly: GCA_019745395.1. Taxonomy (GTDB): domain Bacteria; phylum Chlamydiota; class Chlamydiia; order Chlamydiales; family Rhabdochlamydiaceae; genus CAIJXB01. The sequence continues at coordinate 110,597 of JAIETG010000020.1, forward strand.
ACTTCTAAAGTGGATTGGGGTCTTCCTTACTACCGAGATAGAGCTTTTGCTATTGGAATCGGATGCTGCTTAGTGGAGCTTTTTGGAGCCCTACTTGCTAGAAGTATTAAGCATCACTCTGGTGGTAGAATGATGCCAGAACACTATTCTCATAAAGAGCTTAGACTTCCAGTGCAATCTAGTTGTGTGGGTTCTCAGTTTTTACAAGCTGTTGGACTTGCAAAGGGGCTGCAATTACAAAAGAAATCAGAAGTTGTATACGTTTCTGCGGGAGATGGAGCGACTTCTCAAGGCGATTTTCATGAGGCACTTAATTTTGCAAGTTTACATCGATTAGCTGTTGTGTTCGTCATTCAAGACAATGGATGGGCGATTTCTGTTCCTGTTAAAGAGCAGACAGCTGGAGGTTCGATTGCTCCTATTGCAAGAGGTTATGAGGGGCTTACTGTTCATGAGGTAGATGGTTGTGACTATGAGCAAATGCAAGGCGCTGTAGAAGAAAGCGTTGCAAAGGCTCGAGCAGGTCAAGGTCCTAGTTTGATCGTAGCCAAAGTTCCTCGAATCGGAGCTCATAGCAGTAGTGACGATCCTTTGAAATACAAATCTAAAGAACTTTTAGACCAAGATAAAGAGAAAGATCCGATCCCTCGTATGGAAAAATGGCTCTTAGCGCAAAATTTTGCTAGCCAAGAAGAGTTGCAAGATTTGAAAGCAAGATGCTTTCAAACCGTAGAATCTTGTGCAGAGCTCGCAGATCAAATCCCTTTTCCTGATCCTTCTTCTTGTGACACAAAAGTGTTTCAAGAGTGTGAAGTAATTGTGGAAGGGAAAGAGGACTCTTTGGGTTCATCCTCTGAAGAAGCCGTTGTTATGGTCGATGCTCTTAATCATGCGCTTGATGAAGAAATGGCTAGTGATCCATCGATTGTGGTAATGGGGCAAGATGTCGCTCATGGAAAAGGGGGCGTATTTGGTGTAACGCGTTTTCTGACAAATCGCTTTGGCGTTGAGCGTTGCTTTAACACCCCTCTTGCGGAATCTTGCATCATAGGACTTGCAACTGGTCTTGCGTTTTCGGGGTTAAAGCCTGTTGCTGAAATTCAATTTGCCGATTACATGTGGACTGGTGTTAACCAACTTATGAATGAGCTTGCTAGCATGCACTATCGATCAAATGGAGAGTGGAGCTGTCCTGCTGTTATTCGTATGCCTTATGGAGGGTATATTCAAGGTGGTCCTTATCATTCTCAGAGTATCGAAGCGTTTTTAGCGCATACTCCAGGGCTAAAAGTTGTCTTACCAAGCAATGCTGCTGATGCGAAGAAACTTTTTAAAGCCGCCTTAAAAGATCCAAATCCTGTTGTGTTTTTAGAGCACAAAGCTTTGTACCGTCAACGTGTTTTTTGTGCGAGAAAGGAGCCTGCAGAAGAAGAAATGGCTCCACTTGGGAAAGCTAAAATTGTACGTGAAGGAACAGATGTTACGGTTGTTTGTTACGGAATGCTTGTCTTTATGGCAGTGCAAGTAGCCGAAAAATTGCAGCAAGAGGGGATTTCGGTAGAAATTATCGATCTGCGTACGATTGTTCCATTTGATGAAAAAACGGTAATAGAGTCTGTGAAAAAAACAGGTAAGTGTCTCATAGCGCATGAAGCCCCTTCAAATGTTGGATTCGGAGCTGAGATTGCTACAAGGATTATGGAGCAAGCGTTTTCTTATCTTGATGCCCCGATCGTAAGGGTAACTGGGAAAAACTGTATGGTGCCGTACAGCAAATGTCTTGAAGATGCTGTACTGCCCCAAATTCCTGATTTAGATAGTGCGCTTCGCAAACTGGCGCAATTTTGATTTTTTTCGATTGCGACCTATGCGAGGGCGAAGGCTCTTGGCTAAAGAGTTCATGAAATTTTGTTGAAGCTCGCCGAGTCTTTCCAATTTTTTGTGAAGCTCGTCGTATCTTTTCCCTTGCGCTTGAGGAGAGATCTCCTCTTGCGTATGGGCAAATCTAGCTAAGAGACTTTCTTGCGTTTTTTGCATGGAGTCAATTTCCAAGCTATCTAATACACAGAGATCACTTTCACAAACAACTTCTGCATTTTGAATAAGCTGGTCTAGTGTTGAATCTAGATCAGCTAAGATTTCTTCTTGCGAGCGCAGCATGAGCTTCTCCTGTAGGGTGTCGTTTTTCTTTAGAGAAAGCTTTTGTGTGTTTATTGTCAAATATTTTTTTGTCAAAAAAAGAAGAAAGTTTCACGCTGTCGATAAGTCTCATAAATGATTTATTTTACAATAGTTTAAGTGTTTGTTTTGATTTGTTTTGGTTCTTTGCTTTTTATTGTGTTTTTGTGTATCATTTTCAATTAAATGTGATTTTAATTTATTTTGGTGTCGTTATGAATCGTCTTGCTTTTGGCGTGGTTACGCTGGCTGTTGTATGGACTGCATATAAAGGTTTGAGAAGTCCTAATACAAGTATTTGTGATATAGTTCGAAAGCACATTCCTAATGGGGAACTTTCGGTTTGGTATAATCCTTGTTCAATCGCTGCTGCCTCCAATTTAGCGGAAAAGGCTACTTCGAAATTATTGACATGGTCAACAGGTTTCAGCGCAACAGCTTTGAGGTATGCAGCTGATCAACGAATTTCATATCCTATATACACAATCCCTGTTGAAGAGGGAAAACTTCCCTCTGATCAAGAAACTTATGTCGGCTGGGATCAAGGAAAAGTCGTAGAACTTGCTACGGAAAAACCTCTTTATTCAAAAGAATTTGGTCCTTGCGTTGCAGTTTTGGCTCGTGGATATAAGGGAAATAGTAAGCTCCCTACTCATTTAGCTTTACACCATGTTTTTAGGAATACTGAGTTGCTTGCAAAGACTCTTTCAGATCTTGTGAACCGAGTTTCGGTAGGTACAGTGGAGATTTTTATTTCTGGGGGAATGGACGAAACTCAGAATAGCCGTAAGGAAATTTATGACATTATCAAAGAAGCTAAAACGGCAGATTGTAAAATAGCCGTTCTGGACGATACCTTCGGCATTGCAGATTTGGGTACTCCCTATAAATGTACGGAGCGTTCTTGTTTTCCTATGAGCCCGGGTATTTCCTATACAGGGTTTGTGTCTCCCGAACAAAATCCTGTGCAAATCATTAGCCTGAGAGATGAACATAAGGATGTTTTAGAATCTGACATCCGAAAAGTGCAATGGTTCAAGATATAAAAAATCGTTATGAATGGGCCGTCTAATGAGCTATTGCTGCCTCAACTGTAGCTTTGAGTCCCTCCTCTAGAGAAACTTTAGGCGCCCATTGGATGGTTTTTTGTGTTAACGTTAAATCAGGCTTTCTCATTTTAGGATCATCTAAAGGTAATGGTTCAAATATCAAAGGAGAAGAAGACTTGGTCAAAGCAATCACTTTATCTGCCAGCTCTAGCATGGTAAACTCACCGGGGTTGCCTAAATTAATAGGCCCTGTGACTTCATCGGAAGAATCCATAAGAAGACAAATCGCATCAAGTAGATCATCAACGTAACAAAAAGAACGGGTTTGATCGCCTTTTCCATAGATGGTGATCGGTTTGTTGTTAAGCGCTTGAGCTATGAAATTTGTGATGACGCGCCCGTCGTCTATTCTCATTCTGGGGCCATACGTGTTGAAAATTCTTCCCACTTTAATTCTTACTCCATATTGACGCCAATAATCGAAAAAAAGCGTCTCAGCGCATCGTTTCCCTTCATCATAACAAGAGCGGATTCCGATGGGATTCACATTGCCCCAGTACGATTCTTTTTGAGGATGCTGGGTTGGATCTCCATACACTTCACTTGTTGATGCTTGAAAAACTTTCGCCTGATTTTTTTTCGCAAGTTCCAATACGAAAAGAGCTCCAAATACATTTGTTTTTAGTGTCTGGACGGGATCTTTTTGATATTGTGGGGGAGATGCCTGACAGGCTAAATTGTAAATCTCATCTAAAGGGGCCTCTAAGTCTAACGGCTGAGTGATATCGTGCTCAATGAACTGAAAGCGAGGATTTTCTTGGCATGTTTTTATGTTACTTGGAAGTCCAGAGGAGAAATCATCGAGACAAATAACATAATGCCCTTGTTTTAACAGCCTTTCACATAAGTGGGATCCGAGAAATCCGGCGCCTCCTGTCACTAAAATTCTCTTGTTTTGTAGAGGTTGTTCCTTTGCCAATACAGGTGCGCAAATGCTAGTTAAACAGGTAAGGTATACAAGTAAGAATTTCATAGAAGACCTCTTTTCGGCGGAGTGTACTTAAGATGTGAGGATTTTCTCAAGAAGAAACCAAATCATTAATGGATAATAGGATCGGTTAGTCGCCATACAAATGTTTCTGGATGGGATGGATATTTTGGATTTGGAGTGGATCCAAAATGTTACAAGCTTGCTGGAAAAAAACTTGAGATCCGACCTGAAAAAAATTGGAGGAAGTTGAAGGGACGCTGCGTGAAGTGGTGCGTAGAAACAGCGCTTCATCTTTTTTTTTGCTCTCAAGAGTCTTAATTGTATCTTTCTTATAAGAAAGGTTTTATGCAAATAAAGAATCGAAATACCCACGTTTTTCTGGATGTAAGAAACTTATTATCATTTTGTTGTTTTAATAAGGGATTAAGTTGTTCTGTTAAATTTTTTTTATGTTATTTAAAGTCATTTTTTCACGAATTTATAAGCTATCTAATTCTTTTATAATCATAGGTTTTCATCTTTTTGTTTGCTGTCTCGATGTTCCACTTTTTAAGACCTAAGCCGCTTTCGGTAAGATATTTCTAAAACCTCTAGGAGACATGTGTTTGG
>JAIETG010000002.1 GCA_019745395.1 Rhabdochlamydiaceae bacterium
AATGAAAGTTTTTTAAGCTGTAAACAGGGAGAAGGATTATGGCCGGTGACATTAAGAAGCTAGAAGAAAAAGATTTTGAAGCGGGAATTTCTTCGGGAGTTGTTTTAGTAGATTTTTATGCAGACTGGTGTGGCCCTTGTCGTATGTTGACACCTGTTTTGGAGCAAGTCTCGCAAGATGTGAAGGGCAAAGCTTCTGTTGCAAAGATTGATATTGACCAAGCTCAAAAAGTTACAGAAGATCTTCAGATTACCTCTGTTCCTACTTTGATTTTGTTTAAAAACGGAAAAGAAGTGAAAAGAATTGTTGGGCTGCGAGATGCAGACTTTATTAAAGGTTTTGTATTAGCTGCTTGTACCTAAAAAAAAGCCTGCGTAGCAGGCTTTTTACTGTACCCAGCCTAGATATTGAACTAAAGACCAACGAGGGGCTGGGTGCGCGGCAATTTCAGTTTTCCCTTGAACCCAAAGCTCGTATTGTTTTTTTCTATACCCCTGTATGTTTTTTAGTTGCATCCATTGATTTAAATAGCTTAAAAATCTTGTGTTGTTAGCTCGGATGGCATAAGCAAAAGCGTCCTTGCCGAGACCTGGTTCTGGAAAAATTATGCGAAATTGTTTATGGCGAAGAGACCAAGCCATAGCTTCTGAATCTTCCCAAAGCATAACATCTCCCCCTTGCTCGCCTGCAAACTGATCGTAATTATCCAAAAGGATCATTGGATGTTCTGGGAAGTATTCTCCTACGAGTTTTTCGTAGGAAGAACCCTTTAAGACTGCGATAGAAATATTGGTGTTGTCTTGAATAGCACCTAAAGATTTGAATTTATTTTTGTTTTTCGCAATCGTTACAAAGACTAGCTTTGGTTCTAAATACGGATTTGTAAAAGCAAGGCTTTTTAAACGCTCTTCATTAATAGACAGGGCAGACATAGCAATGTCGTATGTATTTGATTTGAGTTCTTTGATGACATTTGCGTAGGTCATAGGTATGAGTTCTAGGTCACACCCTAGGTCATAGGCGAGTTCATAAGCGAAAGCTACGTCATACCCAACTAGATCTTTGTTTACATTGGCAAAAGCAAAGGGGGCAGCATCCTTTACATAGCCTACTCGAAGTGTTTTAGTTCTTAAAATGCGTTGAAAAGTGTCTTCTGTAGAAATTTCTTCTAACTCTGCAGGTTGAGTATCGTGAATTGTGACTTTTATGTCTGATGCGATGCTGAGTTCGAAAATGCTCTTTTTTTCATTTTTGATTTCAGGGAGAGGGTTAAAAGTCTTAATGAGTCCGTATAAAATAATTACAGGTACAAAAGTAATTAAGCATCCTTTTACAATTTTCATGAAATGAAATTGCATGCGTTTGCGACAGGCTAACGTGATTAAAAGAGAAATAGAAGCAATTTGGATGACTGAAGTCATCGCTTGAAATCCGGAGGTAAAAGGAATCGTTGTGAGATAAAGATTTAGGGCTTCTATAGGCAGTCCCAAGGAATCTAGAATAAAGGTGAGGCTGTTGATCCAGGATCCGATTCCAACAGCTCCTAGGCTGGTTAAAAACGTAGTGAAGAAAAGCTCTGCTTGACTAGAAAGACTGAGAATAGTGTTGTAGAAAATAGATGCAAAGAAAACAAACATTGTAATGAAAAGTGATCCTAAAGGAAGGTTGAAAATAATCGATACAGTTCCTTGGATTTGGGTTTGAGCTTTTTCATTCGTTGGATCGATTGCTGTCATTTCTTTGTGTAGTAGCTCAATAATATAGGGCAGGCAAACAATAACTACATTGGTCGTATACGCTAGAAGTAAAATGGGGAAAAGCTGTTTGAGCCAGGTGTGAGAGGGGATATGAGATAGCATATTTGTAATACGTGGAAAGATCCAAAAGACAATGATCGATATACAAACGATGTAGAGGATTATGTATGTGCTGACCTGTTTGATGGTGGCAAATTGGATGGTGCCAGCTTGATTGGCGATAATGATAAATGTTCCAATAGGAGTAATTCGAGCAATCCATCCAGTGATACGGGTGAGTGCTTCAACTAGATTTTGCAAAGAGTTCATTAGAGGCAATTTTTCTTTTAGGTACATGAGAGCAATACCTATAAGCAAAGAGAAGATTACAATAGATGGAATAATATTATTCGCTAAATCGTAGAAGATGTTTTCTGGTATAAGAAGCTCGGAAAATTGAATGGATGGGACGTTGCCTGCAATATAGCCTACTAAAGGGGCGGTTTTAGGTTGAGGATATACATAGTAGGTTAAATAAATCATGGAAATGTTAATGGCGAGTGTAATGCCGATAAACAGAATTCCTTTTTTTAAAATCATCTTTGCTTGAGAGGAACTAAGTTGTCCCACTCCGTGGATGATAGCTCCAATTAAATATGGGACAGCTGTAACTTTTAGGATCATAATATAGGCTTTTCCATAAGGAGCAAGGGCTTCACATAGATCTCCAAAAATCAGACCGCACAATATTCCCAGAACGGTGGCAATGGCCATTTGAAGAGCTAGAGAGATTCTAAAAAATTTCATGAGTGTGTCCTTCGAAGCCTTGTTGTCTCCAAGCTTCGTATAACGCTATCGAAACAGTATTGGATAAATTCAAGCAACGAGAATCTTTCATCATGGGTAAAGTTACAAAAAAATCAGGCCATGTTTGATGGAAATAAGAGTCCAGTCCTCGTGTTTCTGAACCAAAGATCAAAATGGCATCACGAGAATATTCTACTTGTGTGTATAGCGTTTTCGCGTGGCTAGAAAAAAAATAAAAAGGACGATCTGTCTGAGATAGCCATAGAGGGAGGTCGGAAATAATTTCCACATCAACTCCGTCCCAGTAGTCGAGGCCAGCTCGCTTTAGAGCAGCGCTAGAGGTGCTAAAACCCAAAGGTTTTACTAGGATTAACTTCGCACCTGTTACTTTACAGGTGCGAACGATGTTTCCTGCGTTTTGAGGAATCTGAGGCTCAAATAGAATTACAGTAAATTGTGTTTTAGCGGACATGTTCCAAAGGTTGATCTGGAAGTGCAATTTCTGTAGAACATTGCCCTTCTGGGCAAGTGCTCTCTAAAACAACTGGAGCTTGTGTTTTTAAGAGTTCGACTTCAAAAGTTAGCAAGGAATTAGGAGGAAGCGATCCTGAAGTTCCATAAGCTTGATTTGGATGAATGAAGAGAGTTCTTTTTTCTCCTTCTTTCATTCCTAAAAGACCTGCTCTAAGCCCAGGAATTACATCATCTAATGGAAAAGATTCTGGTTCTTTGGAGCTGCTGAAGACTGATCCGTCTAAAAATTTTCCTGAATATTGGATTAAAGGGGAATCTCCTTCTTTGAGAGCTTCTCCAGTGCCTTCTTTTTCAATTTTGTATTGTACTTGTCCTTCTGCACAAGAGATGATCTCTTTTTGCGTCTGGTTTTTTTGTAAGAATTCTTCCGCTTTTATCAGGTTGTTTTTTGCGGTCTCTGCAAAAACAGATTCTTGAGCAGACGTGATTGCTTGAATGCACTCTACTTCAGTCATGGGAGAATTTTTGCCGGCAGCGGAATCCTTCAATCCCTTTACAACAGCTTGGATATCGAGAGGAACACCGATGGACTCGAGGTTTTTTGCGATCAGATGCCCAAAAGCTTCAGAGATCTTAGCGATTTCTTTTTTAGAACTCGCTGGTTTTGCAGAAGAGACTTTGGTCTCTTCAGAATACGCAAGCCCGGAAGAAAGAAGTAAGGTTGCAGTAATAAAAAAAGAAAAATACTTTTTCATGAAAAAAAACTCCTAATAAAAGTCAAGAAAGCTAGGATAATTCATATTTGTATTTCCTCCAAGGCTTATTTCTCAGAGTTATACATGCTTTGCATCGTTTGTAAGCAGGTTGCAAGTTCTAGTGGAATCTGTTCTCTAGTTTCCATGTTTTTTAAAACTGCCTGCCCGGAAGAAATCTCTTGATCTCCTATAACCAAGCACAGTTTAGCTTGAAGTCTAGAGGCGATTTGAAGGCCTTGTTGGATTTTTTTTGAGGAAAAATCCATTTCTGCCGGGATGTGCGCCTTTCTCAATTGAGATGTGAGCTGAAATGCATAGTCCATTGCTTCCTTGCCTAAGGGTAGGATGTAGAGGTAGCAGGAATTGTGAGAAGGGATGGGGCTTTCTTGTTTAAGCATGGTAAGTAGAATTCTTTCCATTCCTGTTGCAAATCCAACTGCTGGAAGTCGGTTTCCCCCTAAAGAGGTGGATAGGTCGTCATACCTTCCTCCTGCTCCAATCGTGCTTTGCGCTCCAAGTTCGCTAGATAGTATCTCAAATACTGTTCGATTGTAATAGTCGAGTCCTCGAACTAAGCGTGGATTGATGATGTAAGGGATCCCGATCTTTTCTAGGAGGAACAAAACTCTATTAAAATGAGTTCTGGAGGATTCGTCTAAATAGTCTAAAAGAGATGGGGCATTTTCTAGAATCTGCTGATCTTTCGGATCTTTAGAGTCGAGGATGCGTAAAGGGTTTTTTTGGAGCCTGTTTTGGCTGTCTTTAGAGAGTTCTTCAACGTGTTGGGACAGAAAATCTTTTAGTGCTTTGTTGAACTCAATTCTAGAGGAGAGATCTCCTATAGAATTTACTTGTACTTGCAAATTCTTAAGGCCTAAATTTTTATAAAGGTTGTATAGAAGTTCTATGACTTCTGCGTCTTGTTCTGGTTTGTCGCATCCAACAGCTTCCACTCCAAATTGATGATGCTGGCGATATCGGCCAGCTTGGGGTCTGTCATAGCGAAATACAGGGCCGATATAAAATAGTTTAAGGGGGGGAAATTGCTGGAGCTTATTTTCTAAAATGGACCTCATGACAGAAGCTGTTCCCTCAGGACGTAGAGTCATCGAGCGATCTCCTTTGTCCAAGAAAGTGTACATTTCTTTGGAGACTATATCTGAGGTTTCTCCAGAGCTTCGAATAAAGAGTTCTGTTTTTTCAAAGATGGGAGTGCGGATTTCTTGAAATCCGTACTCTGCGCAAGTTTTGCGAATTACGGTTTCGAGGTATTGCCATTTTCTGGAGTTTTTCCAGGAAGACTCAGGATCTAAGTCGAAGGGAAGGATGTCAAAAACACCTTTAGGGATGCTGTATTCCATACAATAACGTACTCTGTTTTTTAGTTGATATTTGAGAGAGACGTTATCATGTCTTAGGATACGGACTCAAGTCAAAAAAAGGAATTTGATCTGTTTTCGCTAAATCAATGATTTGATCAAATAACAGTCCAATTTTTCTGTTCTTTTAATGAAGAGCTTAAAGAGGTGAAATGTTTTTTATCTGTTCAAAAAAAATTTAGTTGCGTGGTGATTTTATTAAGCGTGAAAAATTAGGTCGTTTGTAAATAGGCAGTTTCTTTTGATTTGTCGCGGTTTTTTGGAGAAAAAAGCATTTTCTATTTCAGTGGTTTTGTTTTATTTATTTTGTGTGTTTATTTGAGTTTGTTTGTTTTGTTGTTTTGTTTTTAATTTATTTTATGAATTTGTTTTTAATTTATTTTGGAACTTTACCCTTCGTAAGGTTTGATAATGAAGTTGCAATCTAGATTGTAAATGTGTAATACTTCGCCGTTCGGACAGGACCACCTAGTCTTTTTGAGGTATTCAAGATGGGTATATTAAGCTTCTTAAAACCAGCTCCTTATAAAAATGAAATTGAAGATGAGGAAGAGGTAAAAAAAAGTTATAAATATTGGCGTTTGCGGATTTTCGCAGGCATGTATGTTGGCTATATTTTTTACTACTTCTCTAGAAAAAGTTTTGCTTTTGCTATGCCTGCCTTAATGGTGGATTTAGGACTTGATAAGAGTGATCTTGGGATCTTGGGAAGCATTCTTTCGCTTACCTATGGTATGAGTAAGTTTTTGAGCGGGGTGCTTGCGGACCGTTCAAACCCTAGATATTTTATGGCTATAGGGCTGATCCTTACAGGATGCTTTAACATTCTTTTTGGTCTTACTTCTTCTGTTGTTTTTTTTGCTATATTTTGGGGCTTCAATGGGTTTTTTCAGGGGTGGGGGTGGCCTCCTTGCGCCAAACTCCTTACTCATTGGTACTCTCATAAAGAAAGGGGCACTTGGTGGGGGTTTTGGAGTTCTTCTCAAAGTGTAGGGGGAGCTGTAATTCCATTATTAGCAGCATTTTGTGCTCATTACTGGGGATGGCGTTATGCGATGTTCGTTCCAGGGTGGCTATGCATTCTCGGTGGGCTTTTTGTGATCAACCGGTTGAGAGATACTCCGCAGTCTCTGGGCCTTCCTTCTATTGAAAAATTCAGAAAAGAAGAGGCTCCAAGTAAAGTAGAAGAAGAGACAAGGCTCTCAGTTAAGGAAATCCTTTTTACTTATGTACTTCGCAATAAGTTTATTTGGGTTTTAGCTATTTCTTATTTCTTTGTTTATGTAATACGCACTGCTATTACAGATTGGAGCGTGCTATTTTTAATTGAGACAAAGCAATATTCTATGTTGGCTGCAGGCGCTTGTGTGTGCTGGTTTGAAATAGGAGGTTGTTTAGGAAGCCTTACAGCTGGGTGGGCTTCGGATCGAATTTTCAAGGGCAGACGAGGGCCAATCAGTGCGATTTTCAGTCTCGGAGTTGTGTTTGCTATTGCTGCTTTTTGGTTTACTCCTGGAGGTTCTTACTTTGTTGATGCTGCTCTTCTTTTTACTATTGGCTTTTTGATTTTTGGTCCGCAGATGTTAATTGGTATGGCTGCTGCAGAGCTTTCTCATAAGAAAGCTGCAGGCACTGCTTCTGGTTTTGTTGGGTGGGTTGCTTACTTAGGCTCCGCAACTGCAGGATATCCTTTAGGAAAGATGACTCAAGAGCTTGGGTGGTCGGGTTTTTTTGGTGTGTTAGCGTGTTGTGGATTCGTTTCTGTTTGCTTGCTCCTCCCTTTGTGGAGAGCTGTTCCTGCTTCTCGAAAAGAACCGAAACAGCTTCCAGAGGTTGCGCAAACTTCGGGAGTTAATCAAGAAGAGCAGTTGGTGGTTGCAAGTGTTGACGCGCACAAGTGATATCTGATCTAGAATCCGAAAATTTTACAGGCTCACGCCTCTTAAGGGGCAATGAGCTGAACAAACGCGTTTTTCAGAACAGACTGTTTCCTCTTAAATCCTATTTCTTGATAGGATAGAATTTCTTATTTTTTCTAAGGGTGTTTCTTTATGAGCTGGGTCCCTTTGCATGTGCATTCCCAATATTCTATTTTAGATTCTACTGCACAAGTTTCTACGCTAGCTTCCAAAGCTGCAGAATATGGGATGACGTCGCTTGCTTTGACAGACCAGGGAAACATGTACGGTGTTGTCGAGTTTTATAAGGCTTGCCTTGCTCAAAAGGTTAAACCTATTCTTGGGTGCGAATTATATGTTGCTCCGTTTTCTCGACACGAAAAGAAAAAAGTTTTCGGTGTTTCTGCTGGATATCCTGTAGTTTTGCTAGTTAAAAACTCTGTAGGATATAAAAATCTTTGCAAGCTCAGCTCGCTAGCACATTTAGAAGGTTTTTACTACACAGCGCGTATTGACAAGGCGTTAATGGAGGAATTCTCTGAAGGACTTATTTGCCTTTCCGGTTCTTTACAAGGGAAAATTGCCTCTTTGATCGTTCAAGAAAAATCAGACGAGCTTTTACAAGAAATCGAGTGGTTTCACAGGGTTTTTAAAGAAGATTTTTATTTCGAAGTCCAAAGACATCGAATGACTGAAGAGCAGATTCAAGCAGATCGCATGACCTTGGAGCCGTGGCTCTATCAGAAATATAAAGAACATGTAGATCAGCAAGAAAAAGTCATAGCCAAATTCAAAGAGCTTTCTCCTAAGTATGGCATTCCTATTGTTGCAACCAACGATAGTCATTATATCCTTAGAGATGAGTGGAGAGCTCATGAAATTTTAATGAATGTCCAGTCGGGAGAGCCTTGTGAGATTTGGGAGAAAGACTCTGCTGGGAATCTTAAAGCCAAGGTGCTTAATCCGAAAAGAGAGGTAATGCCCTCTCATGAGTTTTATTTTAAGACTCCTCAAGAAATGGAAGCTCTGTTTTCTGATCTTCCTGATGCAATCGCTTGCTCTTCTCGAATTGCAGATCAGTGCTCGTTTGATTTGGATTTTAAAACTAAATATTATCCGGTCTATGTGCCTCCGAGCTTGGAAAATAAGGAATATACGGTTCAAGAGCGAGAGGCGGAAGTTGAAAATTTCTTACGTACATTGTGTGCTGAGCAGATACCTCTTCGATATAGAACGGAACAGTTGGATCCGGTTCGGGCCGTATATCCTGATCAAGATCCTATGGAGGTAATCGCCAAACGCCTTGATTACGAATTGAATCTGATTACTTCGAAAGGAATGTCTGACTATCTTTTGATCGTCTATGATTTTATCGCTTGGGCAAAAAGAAATGGGATCCCAATGGGCCCTGGTAGGGGATCTGGAGCGGGATCGATTATTTTGTACTTAATAGGCATCACGGACATAGAGCCTCTGCGGTTCAACCTTTTTTTTGAAAGATTCATTAATCCAGAGAGGATTTCTTACCCTGATATTGACGTCGACATTTGCATGGACAGAAGGCAGGAAGTGATCGATTATACCGTGCAAAAATATGGGAAAGACCGAGTAGCTCAGATTATTACTTTTGGTACGATGAAAGCTAAAATGGCTATTAAGGATGTGGGCAGAGTGCTTAGCGTTCCTCTCCCTAAAGTTAATGCGATAGCCAAGCTTGTTCCTGAAGATCCCAACATGACGCTAGAAAAAGCTCTAGAAATTGATGCGGAACTAAAGTCTCAATATGAAAATGATCCTGAAGTACAGAATTTAATTCAGATCGCTTTGAAGTTAGAAGGCTCTGTACGTAATACAGGAATTCATGCTGCGGGACTTATTATTGGCGGCCAGCCATTGATGGATAATATTCCTCTTTGCCTTTCTAAAGATTCTGATATGGCGGTAACTCAATTTTCGATGAAACCCGTAGAATCTGTAGGATTGCTTAAGATAGACTTTTTAGGTCTTAAGACATTGACGTCGATTCAAAAAGCTGTGGATCTGGTAGATGAAAGTTATGGAGTGAAGCTTGATTGGGTGAACTTGCCTTTAAATGATACGCCCACGTTTGACCTTCTTAATCAAGGAAAGACTCAGGGAATCTTTCAGTTGGAATCGGGAGGAATGCAAGAACTTGCCAAACAGCTGAGGATTGATCGATTCGAAGAAATAATAGCGGTCGGTGCTTTATATCGTCCAGGTCCTATGGAAATGATCCCTTCATTCATACAACGAAAGCACGGAAGAGAACCGATTGAAAATGATCATCCTTTTATGGCTGGTATTTTGTCCGAGACCTATGGAATTATGGTGTACCAAGAACAGGTGATGCAGATTGCCAGTCGCTTGGCTAACTACTCCCTGGGAGAGGGGGATGTGCTTAGAAGAGCTATGGGGAAAAAGGACAAAGAAGAAATGTCCCGCCAAAGAGAGAAATTTAAAAACGGCGCTCTACAAAATCAGATCGATGAAGTCACGTCTATGCGTATCTTCGATAAGATTGAAAAATTTGCTTCCTATGGATTTAATAAATCTCATGCAGCTGCATACGGATATTTGACTTATGTTACAGCTTATCTTAAAGCGAACTATCCGAGTGCATGGATGGCATCTTTGATGACTTCTGATCGTGATGATACTGCTAAAGTTGCTAAAGTCATTCGAGAATGTCAAAGCTCAGGAATCGCAATTTTGTCCCCTGATATTAATCAATCAGGAAAAGAATTTACTCCGACGAAAGAAGGAATCCGTTTTGCGATGTCTGGAATTAAAGGCATTGGAGAAGGAGTAGTAGAAACAATCCTTACAGAAAAAAAAGCAAATGGCTCTTTCCAATCGCTCTACGATTTTATTCGAAGAATGGATGTAAAAAAGATTGGAAAAAAAAGTATCGAGCATTTGATTGAGGCAGGATGTTTTGATTATACGCAGTGGAGTCGTGCAGCTCTTATAGAAAGTATTGATGCTATGTATGGCGTTGCTTCAAAAGAGCAAAAAGAAGAAGCTCAAGGTGTGTTAGACTTTTTTTCTTTAATGGGAGAAAAGAAGGGGGCTCAATTTGAACATCCTCCAAAAGTTCATAAATTTTCTACAAAACAGCAAATTTTAAAAAGAGAATATGAGCTACTAGGGTTTTATCTGAAAGAACACCCTTTGGATGAATTTCGACACCTTTTTCCAAAGCTTTCTTGTTGTCCTTTAAGTGAGTTATCTAATTTGGATAAACTGGCCATTTGCCGAATTGCTTTTATTATTGAAGATGTTTCTATAAAGATATCAGCAAAAACTCAGAAAAAATTTGCTATTTTAACGATTCGTGATGGATTAGAATCTTACGAACTTCCTGTATGGGCCGATCTATACGAGCAACATCAAACTTTATTAGTAGAAACTCAGTTAATCTATGCAGTCCTTCAAGTAGAACAGACCGCTGAGGGAATCAAATTGCAGGCCAAATGGTTAGCAGATTTGACAAAAGTAGATGAAACAATGCTTTTTGCTTGCGATGCAGCTTACGATAAAGCAAAATCGATGCTAAAAATGGCGGAATTGAGAGAAAAAGCCCAAGCAAATGAAAAAGCAAAAAAAGCTTCTGTAAAAGAGGAAAAACCACTTATGCAAACGTATCGCATTGTTTTAAACATGGATCATGCAAGGATGTCGCATATTTTGGCTCTCAAGCAGATCTTTAGAATGCATGCAGGCGATCTTCCAGTGCAGATGGAGTTTTTCTCGCAAAATACCCGAATTGGATCATTAGAGATTCGAGCTGAATGGGGAATTCAATCTAGTAAAGAGATAGAAGCGCTCATCAAGAAAATTATTTCAGTAGAGTCGATAACGCTAGTTGCAAAATAATACATATATTTTTTGAGGAAGTATGAAGCGATTTGTTGTTTTTGGGGTCTTTATTCTTATGCCAGTCTATATGCAGGCTGCTTATACGATAAAGGATGGAAAGTTAATCAATATGCATGAAATAGCCACCTTATCTGTTCAGGAGCATTACAGCTTGGCAAAGCAAGCCTTGGAGCGGAAAAATTGGCCAGAAGTCATTAGGCAATCTCAAGTTATTGTCAAAAACTTTCCAGGAACAGCTTTTGCTTGGGACTGCTATTTTTATTTAGGAGAAGCCTATTTTTATTTGGGGGAATTGAAACTTGCAAATGCAAATTTTTCTGTATATTTAAAGCAGATAGCTCCTAAATTTTTTGAACAGGCCATTGAGTATAAGTTTCAAATTGCTCAACGTTTTGAAACGGGAGATAAGCTTCCTTTATTAGGAATAGACGGCATGCCTAGATGGGTGCCTGCTTTCAGAGAAGCGATCGATATTTATGATGAAGTGGTAATGGCTCTTCCTCAACATGATTTGGCAGTACAGGCTCTTTTAGGAAAGGGAAATTTACTTTTTAAAGAAAAAGAATATAAGGAAAGCGTAGAAACCTTTCAGACGCTGATTCGTAGATTTCCGAAACATCCTTTAGCTTGTGATAGCTACGTGGCAATTACTCAGGTCTATTTGATTCGAAGTAAAGAAGAGTATGCTGATCCAGATATGTTAGATTTAGCGGAAATCAATGCGAAAAAATTTAAAATAGATTTTCCTAGTCATCCCAAAATCGAGTTAATCGATAACATGTTATTGGAAATGAAAGAGCTTTTTGCGGGAGAACTTTATAAAACAGCTCAGTTTTATGAAAGGACAAAAAAACCGGGGGCTGCTGTAATATATTATTCGAAAATTGTTTCTAAATATCCCATGACACAAATTTCTGCCAAATCTCAAAATAGACTCGATAAGCTTCGCCCGGGAAAAGCGGAACTTCCAGAAGAAAAAATGGAGATTCTTAAAAAAGAAAGCGATTTGATTGTCGAGGTTTCTCAAGAACTTCAAAGCATACAGTAGATTATTGTGAGACAGTCGCTTTATTTACTATGTGCAATATTTCTTTCCTCTTGTGGATATCGATATACAGCAGAAGAGTCTGTAATATCTACGGGCTCTATTTCTGTGAGTGTGCCGTATATTCCAGGGGACGTAGATGCAATTTTCAATAATGAACTTGTTTACCAACTTGGGGCAAGTGGGCATTTTCTTTGCGTTCCTACAGGCGGTGATTATATTTTGCAGGCCAAAATCCTATCAGATACACAAAGTCGTATTGGATTTCGCTACGATAGAGATAATGTCAAAGGATCGCTCGAAAAAAATCTTCTGGGGGTTGAGGATCGTAGAGCTATAAAAGCAGAAATTACTTTTATAGAAGTTGTGTCTGGAAAAATAGTAATAGGACCAGTGGAAGTTTCTTCTGATGTAGACTATGACTATACAGATCCTGGAAGCCCTAGAGATTTACTATTTAATTCTTCCTCCGGAAGCTCCATGTCCATTATGCAATTTTCTTTAGGGCAGCTCGATTCGTATGAAGGAGCTAATGATAGTACTTCCCGAGGAGTTTTCAGGAAGCTTGCTGGAAAAATTACAGAAGGACTGATTCAGAAGTTATTAGAGTCTTCTGAAAACTAACTGCTTTTTTTCTTGTTAATGGAAGAAAGGATAGCTTCCGTATCCAGAACTTCCGTGAGAAAATGTTGTAGAATGCGTAAAATGTATTTAGGAGTATTGTAGACGCCAGATGTTGTATAGACAATTTCTAAGTGTGGTTTTAGATTTTGAATAAGAGCAATGAGGATTAATGTACTAGGGAGTTCTGTATCTGTTTGCGGTATGATCCATACAGCAAACTGTTTATTGAACAAGGTAACCTTTTCGCTAGTTTCAATGACATGAAACTGCTGAGAAAGAGATTCGGGATCGGATATTTCCAGTTCACTATTTGAGAGAAGTCCTAGCTCTTGTAAGAGCTGTAGGTTGACATTTATGAAACCATCAGGGGCCCATTTTTGAAAGTTTTCTGTAAAATCGCGATATGCTTCTTCCAGTTGGATTGGGTTCATCATATTATGCCTTCTACCTCTTTTACTTGCTTTATCCATCTGCCCTATACCCTCCTAACACCTCTCCAGTGAGAGGGGGTGCTAAAAGCCCCATATTGATCATGTTGTCTTTTTTTTGAAAAGATAATAACTTCAACGGTATAGAAATTGAGAGCGTGTTTTTAAGTTTTTTGAATTTTAAGAAATTGAAAATGAATATGTTATTACAAAACAAACATAGTGTAAAAAAATTTTTTTTCTTGGTCGGTTTGGCTGGAATTTTCTCTCCAATCAACATAGTAGGACAACCTCTTTTCTGTGATTTGTCGGCAGAAACGGCATTTCTTATTAATGCTGAGACAGGAAAACCGCTTTTTTCGAAAAACGCAGACTCTGTTTTTTATCCCGCAAGTACGACTAAAGCTGCAACTGCACTTTATGCGTTACATCGAAAAAGAGAGAGCTTAGATCAGTTAGTAACGATATCTCAAGATGCGGTAGCTTGTGTTTCTATTCCTATGAGAAGGTCTAGCGGAAAACATCCTTCATACCGTTTAGAATTTGGGGGAACTCATATGGGGTTAAAGGCTGGAGAGCAAGTTGATTTGAAAACGCTTTTATATGGTCTTATGCTTCCTTCTGCAAATGATGGGGCGAACGCGATTGCTGAAACTGTCAGTGGCTCTGTTTTAGCGTTTGTATCCGAGCTTAATGAGTTTTTGCGTGAAATAGGGTGTCAGAATACAAATTTTACAAATCCCCATGGGCTTCCAGATCCGGAACATAAAACTACAGCAAGAGATCTTGCTCGTATAGGGCAAGTCGCTATGAAAGATCCAATATTTCGAGAAATTGTTTCTTCTTCCAAATTTGTTAAAGCTCAAACGAATAAGCAGCCTGAAACAATATTAGATCAACATAATGCTCTTGTCAAACCCCGCCATAAGCATTTTTATCCTTATGCTACAGGAGTCAAAATAGGCTACACGATTCAGGCTGGACACGCGATGATAGCTTCTGCAGAAAAAGGTGATCGCTCCTTGATTGCGGTTGTTTCTCACAAGGAAGGCGCAGCTCAACGTTATCGAAGTGTAATTCAACTTTTTGAAACAGCGTTCGCAGAGCCTAAACAAACTCGAACATTACTCTCTAAAGTTCATGACGTATTTCATCAAAATATAGTAGGAGCTAAGAGTCGACTGACAGCAACGCTTGCTGAAGATCTTACGGTGTCTTTTTATCCTTCCGAAGAAAAAACTTTTCATTCTCAGATTTTTTGGAATGTTAGCGAGCCACCTATTTCGGTCGGAGCAAAAGTTGGAGAGGTACATATTTTTGATGAATTTAATGCTTTGCAAAAGACTTCATTTCTTGTGGCTGCAAAGGCTGTAGAGGCAACTTTTTCTTACCAAATGAAACAAAAAATACAATTAGGAAAACTCTGCATTCAGAAGCGAAGAATTTATATAGCGTATTCGATGGCGTTTATTCTATTTGCCTTGGCAATGTTGGCTGTTAAACGTGCGAAGAAAGAATCTCGTAAAGCTGTATGAACTCATCTAAAGAAAGCTGTTCTGGTCTTAGAAGGGGATCTTTTCCCATTTGCTTTAAAGAATTTTCTACTAAAGCTGAAGGGAAGAGCTTTTTCAGGGATGCTCTCATCATTTTACGTCTTTGACCGAATGCGGTGCGCAGCATTATGAAAAATGAGTCTGGATTGGCAATCTGTGGGGGGGGGCGCAATTTTAAATGAACTACTGCAGATTGGATAGAGGGTCTTGGATGAAAACAGCTAGGTTCTACAGTGAACCCGTAGGAAACTTGACTGAAAAATTGTAAGAAGATTGTGAACGAGCTGTAGTCTTTAGTGCCTTTTTGAGCAACAAACCGGTCAGCAACTTCTTTCTGTACCATGATGATGAGGTCAGAAAATAGCCTGTGAAGAGGGATCAACTTGGTTAAGATGGGAGTTGTGATATGGTAGGGAAGGTTGGCGACTACTTTAGCTTTTTTACCGGAGGTCAGTATTTTCTCCATATGTTCTTGCAGCGGGAACTCTAGAAAATCAGCGCTTATAATGGATAGTTTATCGCTTCCTGGAAACCGTTTAAGTAGAGGAGCCAACTTTTCATCCATTTCAATTGCAATGACTTCACATCCCGTTTCTAAAAGGGCTTCAGTTAGAGCTCCTGGTCCTGGGCCAATTTCTAAGACAATGTCATTTTCTGTAATTTGCGCTTCCATAAGGATTTTGCGAACGATGTTCCCATCGATCAGAAAATTTTGAGAAGCGCTTTTTTTAGCTGCTAAACCATGTTCGTTAAGAAATCTTTGCAACTCTGTAGGACTAGTAATTTTCATTGTAGCGAAAAAGGTTGGAATCCGGAGGGGATTGTTTCTTCCAGCATTTTTGTGTCAAAACCATAACGTTGTCGTAGTTTTGTTATATAGGTGTTGGATTCTTTTTCGGCAGCCTCTTGTACTAGCTGATTTTGTAGTGCGTCGTGCATTGCTCGTAATTTAGGAAGTACTGTCCTCGTATGATTTTTTAAGTGAAAAATACGAAAGACTGTGCCTTGATCGGTACGACTAAGTTGTTTAACAGGCTCACTGATCGAATTTTTTGCTAGCTTGATAAGAGCTTGTTGATGGGCAGTAGAAATGCTTTTAGTATCTAGTTTGAGATCATCAGATAGTGTGATGGTGTATTCTTGTTCTGGAACTTCTACAGAAAGAGAAGTTTTGACTTGTTCAGATACTGAAGCAAGATCAGATGGGGAGTTTTTGCAAAGGTTGAAAACTTTTTGAGCTACACGTTGAGCGGTTTCTTCATTTTGTGCTCTAATAGATAATACTTGGTATTCCCATAATTCTTTGGAGGGATTTTTTTCACAGTAGGAGGAATAAGCCGATTTTATGTCTTGAGTGTTTACGGAATTTAATGCCTTGGAATGCACTTTAAACCAAGTCATTTTTTGGACGACGAGCTCTGCATGAATCATCTCTTTGGCTTCTTCATAAGTCAATCCAAGAGCATCTAAAGATCCCATGAGATTGGGGCCGAATTTGTCATGAAGTGTTTCTCGAACTTCGGAATCTGTAATTTTCAGGTCTAGTTTTTCAGCATCCGCTAAGATGAGCTCGTGATCGATCATTTGCAGTAATGTTTCTTTCCAGTGTGTAGAAAAATATTGATATTTAGCAGCAGAAGAATTGGCATACTGAGGATAGTTTCTAGCAAAGAGTACTTCCATTTTCTTAACAACGTCGAGCACTGAAAATGTCTTTCCATGAGCTTTTGCTAGAATTCTATTTTGAATGACAACGTGCTGTGCTGAGTCTTGAAGCATAGGAGCGGGATCGGCAGAAAGTGAAGAAACTGTGAGAAGAAGAAAAAGTAGGGTATGTTTAATCATGAGAAAAACCTTGGCTCCTTAGTGCTAAGTGCGTGAGGCTAGAATATAACAAATTACTAATATTTTTGTAAGGTCGCAGCAAAAAATCCATCCATTTCTCCCTTTTTAGGGAATGAATGAAAAGGATTTCCTACGAGTTTTACGGGGAAATTTTTAAGGAAAAAATCAACTTGTTGTTCGTTTTCAACAGGAAGAACGCTACAAGTAGCATAAACGATGTGGCCATTTGGCTTTACAAAGGCAAAAGCATCTTCGAAAATTTTTCTTTGTTTGTTTTGTAATTCCTCAATGTCACTATTTTGAAAGAGCCATTTTCTATCTGGATTTCTTCTGAGAGTTCCGGATCCGCTGCAAGGAGCGTCGACGAGAACCCAATCCATTCTGCCCCAGAAACGTTTTTTTTTGGGGTCATCATAGGGTATAAATTGTGCGTTTTGAACTCCAGCGCGCTTGAGTCTCTTTTGCGCTTCTACAAGAGCCTGTGATCGAATATCGTGAAGATATAGTTGTCCTTTACCTTGCATTGAAGGAGCTATGGCAAGAGCTTTTCCGCCTGCTCCGCTACAATAATCAAGCACATGGTCGCCAGGACGGGCTAAGACTTGTAAGGCTACAAGTTGACTTGCTTCGTCTTGTACTTCAAACAAGCCTTCAAGAAATTCTGGGATAACAAAAAAGTTTGCTCGGTTGGCGAAATGAATCGCATAAGGGGAGTTTTTGCCATATGAACAGGTGAAAAGAGTGCTTAGTCGACTAAATAGTTCTTCTCTGGAAATTTTTGCATGATTAGTTCTGATCGTTGTAGGGGCGGGGTAGTTGCTCTCTAAGCAAAATTGTTTTGCTTTTTCTTCCCCCAGAGATTCTTTAAGGAAAGAGAAATAGCTTTCGGGGAAACTTACGCGACAGTGAAGAGGGATTGATGTGTCTTCTAGATAGTTTTCTACAGCGATGCGTTCAAAAAGTGAGATTCTTTCCTCCCAAGTAGGGGTCTTTTGACACAAAAAGTCTAAGAGCCCTTTCCAGCGAATCATTCCATATACAGTCTCTGATAAATATTTTCTGTCGTGAGATCCAATGGCTTTATGTTTTCTGAAATATAGACGCAAAAAAACATCTAAAGGGAAGTGTTGTTGGTCAAAAGCTTGGAATAGCTCTACAAGATGACGATTGCGAAAAGAAGATGACATGTTAGTTTGGTCTTATTGTAAAAGAAAAAGAAGCGATATTCTATTTTCTCGAAGAGATTTTGTCAATTGGTTGTTTTGGGATGTAGCCTTTAACTATTTCATTACTTTGAATGAGATCGATTTTGTTGTAATTAGTCTTTAGGGAATTAAAGGTAAGTTTTTCAGTTCGTAAAATGGGGAAAGATAGAGGGCTTGTTTTTCCCGGGTTGTAGAAAATCTATAAAGAATATAGTTTTAATGTTTAGAGCTTGTAAAAAGGGGGAGTGCTTTTGTAAGCGCTTGTGGTTTATGAATATGTTGCAAATTTGCACGATGTATGTGGGTAGATTGTTTCTTAGTAGTATTTTTTTATTGTCGGCTATTCAAGAAATGTTGGATTGGAGTTCTACAGAGCAGTATTTTCTGATGAGTATGACTCGTTGGATGAATGGGTTTCAAGCGGGAGACTTTTTTGCTACGTTTTTAGCAAATATATTCCCTTGGATGCCGTGGATATTATTGCTTGCAATTGTTTTCAAAATTGTAGGATCTGTTTTGTTGATTTTGGGTTGCAGCGTTCGTTTGGGAGCGACTTTGCTTATTTTGTTTCTGATTCCGACAAGTTGGATTGTGCATGGGTTTTGGATGCTTCCTGTAGCGGATAGGGCGTTAGAAATGGTGATGTTTGTGAAAAATATGAGCATTTTAGGAGGGCTTTTAGTTGTTCTTTCTATAGGAAAAGGACCTTCTTTTTCTAAAGGTGACTAAATTATTTTTACAGCTTATTAGTTTTCTTTGTGTAGCTTTAGGGCAGCCGGCCTGGGTCTCTTGGTTGGGCCCTTTAGCTGCGTCTGTAGGTTTTGCTTTGCATTGGCGTGCTTTGGATGGGCTTCCCAAGGAGGTCGCACGGAGGTATTCCTTTCTTTGGTTTTTTTGTGTTCAGCTATTTCAGTTATCCTGGATGGTGAGTTTTGAATACTTGGGAATTTTCATTTTCTTTGTTTATCTTGCCCTAGCGATAGGGATGGGGCTGCAATTTGCTCTGATGACAACAGTTTTGATTCGAAGCTCGTCTTTTCAGTGGTTTACTTTTTGTGCAATAGCAGGTTTTTGGACTCTAATGGAGTGGGTTCGCTTGCAGATCCTTTGTGGGTTTGCCTTCAATTTTGTGGGTGTGTCTTTAAGTTGCTATGTATGGCCTTTGCAGATGGCATCTTTATTTGGTCTTTTGGGGATGTCGTTTTGGGTAATTCTTACAAATTTGATGGCTTGGAAGGCCTTTCGTTTGCGTACTTGGAAAGAATGGGTTTTGATAGCTCTTTGTCCTTATGTATTCGGCTGTTTTCATGTTTGGTATCAGGATCTACAATCAAAAGAAAATCTACAGAAAATTTCCACTTTGCTCGTTCAGCCGGCTTTGCCGCTATCTCAAAAATACTGTTTGAAAGGAAGGGAATCTGAG
Source organism: Rhabdochlamydiaceae bacterium (assembly GCA_019745395.1). Lineage (GTDB taxonomy): Bacteria > Chlamydiota > Chlamydiia > Chlamydiales > Rhabdochlamydiaceae > CAIJXB01. The sequence continues at coordinate 19,073 of JAIETG010000002.1, forward strand.
TTTTTGCCGCCCAGAAGACAATGGGAGAAAATAGTGCAGTCTATTTCTTCTAATCAAGATAAGTTATTGGATTTGTTGGTGTTTCCTGAGGCGGTTTTGCCGTGGGGTTTGGATTTTTATGGGTATACGTTGGAAGAAGTTAATTCATTGTTTGAGCGATATTTTGGAGTGAGAATACGGGTAAATCTTCCTCCTCTGACAAGGCCATTTTATGAAGAGGGGCGTGTTTCTAATGCTTATTGTATGCAAATGCTTTCCAATCTTTTTCAAGCTCCAGTAATAGGAGGGTTGGACTATGAGGAGAAGTCTGGGCTTTTTTTTAATTCGGCTTTTTATTTTGAGCCGGGGTCGACGTTGCCTCCTTTGAGGTACGATAAAAGGGTTCTTTTGCCTTTGGCAGAGTATATGCCTTGTTCGTGGTTGGTGTTTTTGAGTCGTATGTATGGAATTGAAGATTTTTTTCAGTCTGGAAAGGACTCTAAGGTTTGGGGGGCATATAAGATTTCTCCTTCAATTTGTTATGAGGAGTTGTTTTCTTCTATTATGAGAGATGGAAGATTGAAGGGGGCCCAGCTTTTTGTAAATCTTACCAATGATGGATGGTATCCATTCTCTAGGCTTCCTTTGCAGCATTTTTCTCAAGGGCTAATTCGTTCAGTGGAAAATGGAGTTCCACTAGTGAGAGCTTGTAATACGGGGGTGACTGCAGCTGTGGATAGCTTGGGTAGGGTTGTGCGGAAGTTGGAAGACGCTGAAGGTCGGGTAGAGAATGTCTCTGGTTGCTTGTTTGTTGAAGTGCCAAGAAGGGGGCATATGACGCTTTTTTCTTTTTTTGGCCACATTCCTTTGCTTCTGGTGTGTGTCCTATTTGTAGGTGTTGCTATAGGGAAGGAGTGGTCGTTTTTTCGTAGAAGAGCTTTAGAAATAGGGCTTGATGAAAATGAGCAAAGAAGGTAATTTTGTCCCCTAATTAGTGGTTTGATTTTAGGGGAACTATGCATTTCAATATTAAAATAGAGGTGTTTTTTGTCTCTTATTGATAAAGCTGCTTTAGATACGACCTGCTTTAGCGGGAAAAAAAGAAAGGCCCGAACTCTTTTGAGAGAAGTCTTCGCCACGGGAAAAGGACTTTTTACCGGCGTGGAAGCAAAAATAACTTTACTTCCCGCCCCTGTTGGGTCTGGAATTGTTTTTCAAAGAATGGACCTTCCTGAATCTCCTCAATTTCGAGCTCATCTCAATCTAGTTCAGGGAACCCCGCGTTGCACTATAATAGGAAATGACCTTTTTTCAGTTCAAACTGTAGAGCATCTTCTCGCAGCTCTGGCGGCATATCAAATAGACAATGTACGAATTCAACTGACAGGTCCTGAGGTGCCTATTTTTGATGGAAGTTCGTTGATGTTTATTCAGATGCTTCGAGACTCTGGATGTGTTGAGCAAGAAGAAGAGAAATTAATCTATGAGCTAACTGGTCCGATTTCTTGTGTGAAAAATGACGCGCTTTTGATTGCTCTTCCTTCTGAGGAATGGAAAATTAGCTATACATTGCATTATCCTCACGATTCGTGCATTGGCACTCAATTTTATTCAGCGACGGTTACTCAAGACTTTTTTGAGCGAGATATTGCTCCTTGTAGAACTTTTTCTGTCTACGAAGAGGTTGCGCCTCTCATTGAAAAAGGACTGTTAAAGGGGGGAAGTTTGGAAAATGCTATAGTTATTAAAAATAATCAAGTAATGAATCCTGGTGGACTTCGCTTCCCAGATGAGATGGTCCGTCATAAAATTTTAGATATGATCGGCGATTTATACTTGATGGGTATTTCTTTTTCTGCGCATATTGTAGCGATCCGTTCAGGACATTGCATGAACAATTTACTTGCCCGTGCATTATTCAAGCACTTTAAAGAGGGAGAGATATAATCATAGTGGAAACTCCAAAGAATTCCGTAGTATTTAACGTGAAAGAAATTTTAAATATTTTGCCACATCGCTACCCGTTTTTATTGGTAGATAAGGTTGTGCATCTGGATTTAGAAGAAAATTTGATTATCGCACAAAAAAACGTCACAATGAATGAGCAATTTTTTCAGGGGCATTTTCCGGATGCTCCTATCATGCCTGGAGTTCTGATTTTAGAAGCTCTTGCGCAAGCGGGGGGCATTTTAGTGCATCAAAAAGGGTATGGTCACAAGATTGCGTTGCTGCTAAATATCAGTAATGCAAAATTTCGTAAACCTGTTACTCCTGGCGACGTATTGATGCTTGAGGGAAAGGGAATACATATAAGTAATAAAGGTGGAAAAGTGGCTGCTCGCGCTTTGGTTAACGAACAGATTGCTGTTGAGGCGGAAATTTCTTTTGTTTTACTAGATCGAAAACAACTTTAATGACAATAAAATAACTTATACACAGAGAATAGATGCAAATGTCTAATATACACCCTACTGCGATAGTAGAATCCGGTGCAAAACTGGGAAAAAATGTTACAATAGAAGCTTATGCTGTTGTAAAAGGTTCAGTAACTCTAGAAGATAATGTAGTCATCAAATCTTTTGCTTATATTGATGGTTATACAACAATCGGTGAAGGAACGGTTATTTGGCCCTCTGCAAGTATAGGTACTAAAACCCAGGATCTGAAGTTCCAGGGAGAAAAAACATATGTCAATATTGGCAAAAACTGTGAAATTCGAGAGTTTGTCACGATCAACTCCTCTTGCCAGGAAGGATCTGTCGTCAAGGTTGGAGATCGTTGCTTGATAATGGCCTATTGTCATGTTGCGCATAATTGTGAAATTGGCAATCAAGTGATAATGGCCAATGGTGCTATGTTGGCAGGGCATGTGGTTGTGGAAGATTATGCTATTATTGGAGGGATGACTCCTATTCATCAATTTTGTCGTATTGGGCGCAATGCGATGGTTGGTGGATTAAGTCGAGTTTCTCACGATGTGCCTCCTTATACAATTGGAGCAGGTTCCCCTTATAAGGTCGGGGGGCTAAATCTTATTGGTTTAAAGAGGCGGGGGTTTTCTTTAGAGGAGAGAAAGGCTATTCACTTAGCATTTAAGCTTACTTATCGCTCTGATCTAAGTCTTGTTGATGCGTTAGAGGCTATACAAAAACAGGTTCCGATGAACGAGCATGTGTCTCATTGGTTGTCTTTTTGTCGTCTTTCTAAGAGAGGTCTTATTGGGTTGCATAACTCTGAAGTTTCCTTGCAAGAAGAAGAGATAGATGAGTTGGAGGAAGTTCTAAAAGAAAAAGTGTAATTTTTTTTTTGGGAAATAAGATGAAGATTGTTTTTTTTGGAACGTCCCGTTTTTCTGCTGAGATTTTAGCTTTTTTAAAAACACTTCCTTGTGAAATTGTTGCTATTGTAACGCGGACTGATAAGCCTAGGGGGAGAGATCTTAAGTGTCAGGCATCCCCTGTAAAGCAAAAAGCTCTAGAAATTTTTCCAAACATTCCTTTGTTTCAACCAGAAAAAGCCTCTACAGATGATTTTTGTGAGGAGCTTAGGGCTTTTCAAGCGGATCTTTTTCTTGTGGTCGCTTATGGGGAAATTTTAAGAGCTAATATTCTTTCTTTACCATCTCGTGCTTGTATTAATATTCACACCAGCTTGCTTCCGAAATATAGAGGTGCAGCCCCTATTCAAAGATGTTTGATGCAAGGGGAGTCTGTTTCAGGGGTTACTTTTATGGAGATGGCTTTGAAAATGGACGCTGGGGATATTTTGTTGCAGCAGGAGGTTCCAATTTCTTCTCAAATGGATAATGTTTCTTTGGAAAGCGCCCTTTTGCTTGCATCTCTAGAAAGACTTCCTGAGTTTTTGGAGCATTTTGATTCGTACTATGCAAAGAGACAGGTGCAAAACGAGGATTTGGTTACTTTTGCTGCTAAAATCTTTCCAGAGGACTGCCTCCTAGATGCATCTAAAAGTGCAGAAGTTTTGCAAAATCAAATTAGAGGATTAGCTCCTTCTCCTGGGGCTTATGTTCTTCTTCAATTAGGTTCTCAAGTAAAGAGATTAAAAATTTTAACAAGTCGTGTTTTTCAAGAAAAAAGCGGTCGAGAAGTTGGATCCTTGTGGGTAGAAAATTCTTCTTTATATATGGCTGTAGGTGAAGGTTTTCTAGAGTTTTTAGAGGTGCAGTTAGAGGGGAAGAAAGCGATGAAAGTAGAAGAGTTTTTAAGAGGAATGCCAAAACATTTTTCTATAGTCTGAAGTCTTCTTTTATTCTTTTACTTAAAAATACGGTTAAGATATGCTCTTTGCTTCTTAACAGTAAAAACTTTAACTCAAGGTGCAATCATGACATCGACTATCAATTCTGCAGTGCCTGCTTTTTCGGCATCTGCAAATCATCTGCAATCACAGGTAAATGGAGAAAAGAAAACGCGAAACCATTTGGCATTCTTTAATAAAGAATTTGCTGTAGGTGCGGGGCTTTTTTCAGATTTAGGTAATAGTTTCAGGTTAGCAAATGCTTGGACGGAATTTGCTACTGGGCATATTACGGAATCTTCTCAGAAGATGGTGAATGCGGGAGGAATGCTTAAGAATTTAACTACAGCTCTAGAGGGGCCAAGGAATTTTGATGCGACAGTACAAGATTGGTCCAAAATGCGAAAGTCAGGGACTCTTGGAAGTGTTGTTAACTTTTTTGCCTCCTTTGCTATAATGTCTAAAAGTTTTTATGAGGGTATGGAGCTTCTGGCTCTACGCTTCTCTATTCTTCCAGTTAAGATTCTCGATGGAATTAAGCCTTTAAGTCCAGCTGGGACTTTTGCTTATGCTACTAGAGAAGTTGTTACGAAACAGATTCCTGATCTTTGTGAAAATTGGGGAACTAAAGAGTCTACTTCAACTTTGTTGAGGATGGGTAAATGTGTCGCCTTAGTTGCTGTTGGAGCTCTTTCGTTAATTTCGATGTTTTTTCAGCCTATCTGTGCTAATTGGGTATTTCCTGTGCTTTTAACAGTTTCTTTGACTTGTTCGGTTTCTTATAAGTTTTTCGATCACCTAATGCTTCCTGAGCATTCTCACAAATTACAAGATAGGGGTATAATAGTATGACACAATCTATTCAAAATAATCCGAGTCTAAGAGGCGTCTCTTGCTGCGCTTCTCAGGATCATGCGGAGCCTGTAGCGAAACGTGAAGATTCTTCGTTGGTTAAGAGGATTTCTTCTTTTATGCAAGGAATGGTTGAGTATACGGCTGAAGTGTTATTGGATTGGGGTCGTGGTACTGACTATGTGTGTCAATGGATTGGTTACTCCGGCGCTTCTAGTTCTGTTAAGAGCTCTGCTGAGCGAGTTAAAGGTGTGACAGATCGCTTCAATCTTTTTGGAGTGTTCTGTGAGATGACGACAGCGACAAGAGATATCATGACTAAGCAAGCGGAAAATGTTTCGCAAGCTGTGAATCTTGTGGGTGGATATATTGCATCTACTGCTGAATTCAGTGGACGCTTGGCGGACATGAACATTATAAGTGTCAGTAAAGAGGTGTCCTCATCTGTGGGTACTCTTGGTGCTTTTGCTGAAGCTTCTTTGGGGGCTAATGGAATTCGTGAAGGAGTGCAAGATATTAGAGAAGGGAAGTCTGTTTCAGGGGCTATGCTCAAGATAGCGAAAAATATATCTCTCTTGGCTATTGGTACGTTTTCAATCATTGCCGCGGGCTTTGTTACTTTGGCAGCTAGCTTTCCGAAGTTGTCTGTATGTCTTTTGACTGCAGCAACGGCGTATCTGGCGTTGAAGGTGGCTCAGCGCTTTCATGAAGCTTTAGCGGTCTCTCCTCCTCCAGGACTTGCTCATTCTGTGTAAGTAGTGCTGCTTTTGTAGAATTTGAAAAAAACTCCTTTTTGCTGATGAGGCAAAAAGGAGTTTTTTTATAGAGCCTTAATCAAAAGGAAGTGGATGTTTTTTCGGGAATGGTTTGTTGTGTTTTTTGTCGCTTGCTTTATTGGCGTTATTTTCCTTTCTCAGGTGTTTTCGTGTAAGTTAATGCCTTTGGGTTCCTGTAGGGCTGTAAATCCTCCGAAAATTGAGGTTCAGGTGTCGGGGGCTGTTCAGAGGCCGGGGGTATATGAAGTGGAGTTGGGGTCGACTTTGCAGTCGATTCTGGGGTTGGCAAGGCTTAAGAAAAGCGCTGATAGGAGTGCTTTGTATCTGAAGAAAAAAGTGTTGGGCTCTTGCTCAATAATAGTTCCTGAAAAAAAATGTAGAAAAAGCAAGAAAAAAAAGCCTGACTCTAGTAGTATGGCTCCCACGTCCTATGCGGACGAGAACGCTAGAAACCTCTCAAAAGCTACCGAGAATATCTGCGCTTGAGGTGTCTCACGGAATTTTTGATTGTGCAAAAATCAACTTTTTTGATAGCCTTTCCGCTTTAGCCTTTTGGTGGGGTATTTTACATACAACAAACGCAGCTTACAAATCAGAATGTGAGCTTGTTTTTGAGTAGATCTCAGCGAAATGCGAAAAGTAAACAGTCTTAAAATAGCGAATTATTAGTTGGAATAAGGTGAATATGAGCCTAACTTTAATGGGAAAGAAAAAGGGGATGACCCAGGTGTTTGATGACAAAGGTAATGTTGTCGTCTGCACGGTGATCCATGCTGAGCCGAATGTCGTTGCGCAGGTTCTGACAAAAGAAAAAGCGGGGTATTCTGCGATTCAGCTCGCCGCTTTTAAAGCGTCTGCTTCGAAAAAGAAGAATATTGCTAAACCTCAAAGAGATCAGTTCGCGAAGAAGAATCTTGAGCCTTATCGAAAGATGAAGGAAACTCGGGTCGCGGATACTGCTCCGTATGCAGAGGGTCAGTTGATTGGTGTAGAGCATTTTTCTGATTGTGTTTTTGTTGATGTGGCAGGAGTTTCTAAGGGCAAGGGGTATCAAGGGGTAATGAAGCGACATAATTTCGCTGGAGGCCCTGCTGCTCACGGTTCTGGATTCCACCGTCACGGAGGATCTTGTGGTATGAGAAGTACTCCAGGAAGATGTCTACCCGGCCAGAAGAAAGCTGGACGTATGGGTGGAGAAAAAGTGACTGTACAAAATTTGAAAGTAGTGAAGGTGGATGTGGAGAGACAGGTTCTTCTCGTAGAGGGTGCCATTCCGGGTGCTAGAGAATCTATCGTTTGCATCGCTAGAGCAACGAAAAAACCTTCTCTCAATGTGAAAAAGAAATAGAGGTGTGAACTGTGGCTGTAGTCAAAAAGTATAATCTCGGCGGAGACGTGTTGGAGTCAGTAGAAGTGGATGACCAGCTTTTGCAAGTGCTTGCCAATTCGCAAATGATCAAAGATTATTTAGTTGCTTATCGTAGAAATCAAAGGCAGTGGTCTGCGAATACAAAAACGCGACCAGAGGTTAGCCATTCTGGCCAAAAGCCTCATCCTCAAAAGGGAACTGGGCGAGCAAGGCAGGGTTATTTAGGTTCTCCTCAGTATAAAGGGGGAGGAAGGGTTTTTGGACCTAAGCCTAAATTTGATCAGCATATGAAAAGAAATAAGAAAGAGAAGCAAGCTGTAATCCGATATCTGCTTGCGCAAAAAGTGCAAAATAATCATTTTCATATTCTTTCTGTAAATGATCTTAACGTACCAAAAACCAAAGCGGTTGTGACTTTCTTGAAGAAGGCTAATCTGCTGCAAAAGAAAGTTCTTTTTGTGGATAGAGGTTTTTGTGAGTTTGAGATTAAAGAAACGGATCAAGGATTAGAAGTGCAAGCGGTCGGTGAGTATATGGACCGTGAAGTTTTTATCAGAAGTCTCAGAAATGTTCCTAAGTTGTCTTTTTCCTTGCTTCCTCATCTGAACGGCTATGATTTAATGTGCTATCAAGAAATCGTTCTTATTGATGGTGCTATGGATGAATTTGTGGGCATGCTAAAGGGAGCGAAGAACAATGAATAATAAAAATCCTTACGACGTTATTAAGAGTCGGTACATTACCGAAAAAACTCAAGTTCTTGGCAATCTTCACAAAAGTGAAAGTAATGCCTGTACAAAAAAATGCAACACTCCAAAGTACGTGTTTCTAGTGGATAGAAAGGCTAACAAGGTAGAGATTGCAGCAGCCATAGAGTCCATTTATTCAGAGTCTAAGGTGAAAGTTATCGCTGTGAATACCATCAATTATAAGCAGAAAAAAAAGATGGTAAGAGGGCGGGTTGGTTATAAAGCAGCTTTTAAAAAAGCCATTGTTACGCTAGAAGCGGGCGATGTAATTGATGAGGGACAAGGGTAAAGGTATATGACTAAGAAATTTCGTCCTATTACAGCAGGTCAACGGCATCTCGTTTTAAATAGTACTAAAGAACTCACTCGAGGAATAGAGAAAGCTACAAGAGCAACTCCTGAGCCTGAAAAGTCTCTTCTGGTGAAAAAGCGCGCAACTAACGGGCGTAATCACCACGGACATATCACTTGTCGTCACAAGGGAAGGGGTCACAAACAAGCTTACCGTTTAGTGGACTTTAAGAGAGATAAAGAAAATGTCCCAGCTAAAGTTATGTCGGTTGAGTATGATCCGAATAGATCGGCTTTTATCGCGCTTCTTAACTACACAGATGGAGACAAAAGATACATCATAGCGCCTCAAGGTTTAAAGAGAGGAGATTCTGTATCTGCAGGAGATGAAGCTCCCTTTGAAACAGGATGCTGCATGAGATTAAAATCTATGCCTCTTGGATCTGTAGTTCATAATATCGAATTGGTTCCTGGACGTGGAGGAAAGCTTGTGCGTTCCGCAGGTCTTTCAGCTCAGCTTATGGCGAAAAGCGGTGGCTATGTCACGCTCAGAATGCCATCTGGCGAAATCCGTATGGTCAATGAAAATTGCAAGGCTACTTTTGGTTCGATATCGAATGCTGAGTGGAGTCTTCGTAGTGAGGGAAAAGCGGGAAGAATGAGATGGCGAGGTGTTCGTCCGACTGTTCGTGGTACTGCTATGAATCCTGTGGATCACCCGCACGGAGGAGGAGAAGGAAAACACAAGGGTCATAACCCTCAAACTCCTTGGGCTCAGTATACGAAAGGATTTAGAACACGTAGCAAGAGCAAGAATAATAAGTGGATTGTAAAGGATCGTAGGAAATAGAGGAATTTATGGGAAAAAGATCGTTAAGAAAAGGTCCATTTGTCGACCATCATTTACAAGCCAAAGTTGAGAAGCAGAACCGAGAAGGGATGAAGAAGCCTATTAAGACCTGGTCCAGGCGTTCAATGATTGTGCCTGATATGATAGGACATACTTTTGAAGTGCACAATGGCAAGAAATTCTTTGCGGTGTTTGTGTCTGAAAATATGGTAGGACATCGTTTGGGAGAGTTTTCTCCTACTCGTGTCTTCAAAGGACATGGAGCAAAGAAAGGTTCTGAGGCAGCCTCTTAAGGTAGCTGATTATTATACTAGTTAAGGAAAAAAATTATGCAAAGAGCTAAATCTGTTACCAAATATGTCAGAATACCTCCTCGCAAAGCGAGACTGGCTGCTGATTTGATCAGAGGGCTGAGTGTAGAAGACGCAACGTTGCAACTTCTTGCTTCACAGTTGAAGGCTGGAAGATTGTTGGAAAAAACGCTTCGCACAGCAGTGGCTGATGCGGAAACTCTTTTTCAAGCGCGAAGAGAGAATTTGATGGTTCATGAAGTGAGAGTAGACGCGGGTCCTGTTCTGAAAAGAGCGAAGTCTAAGAGTAAAGGGGGACGTGTGCCTGTAATGAAAAGAACTAGTCATTTCACTGTTGTAGTTGCGGCCAAATAACGGATTAGGAAGGAGAACGAATGGGACAAAAAACATCCCCTATTGGATTTCGATTAGTTAGGAATAAAAAGTGGAAATCAATTTGGTTTGCCAACAAACAAGAGTTTGGCAACTTGATTCAAGAAGATAAGCTTATACGAGATTTTCTTGTTGTAAAGCCTTGTTGTGCAGGTGCTTCTCATTTTGCAATTAAGCGTATGAGTGGCAAAGTTGAAGTTACGATTCATACAGCCAGACCTGGCCTTGTTATCGGGAAAAAAGGCGCTGAAATTGATATCCTCAAAGAGGAACTACGTAAGGCTACAGGAAAAGAAGTGTGGATTGAAGTTGAAGAGATAAAGCGCCCGGATCTCGATGCTAAAATTGTAGCTGATGGCATAGCCAAGCAGCTAGAGCGAAGAATTCCTTTCCGAAGAGTTTTGAAAAAAGCGATGCAAGCTAGTATGGATGCAGGAGCCGCCGGTATTAAGGTTCAAATCTCTGGCAGAGTCGGTGGTGCAGAAATAGCTAGAACAGAATGGTATAAAGAGGGTAGAATCCCTCTGCAAACTATACGTGCAGATATCGATTATGATATGGGCCGAGCAGAGACTACTTATGGATCAATCGGTGTCAAAGTGTGGATTAATCGTGGCGAAGAAGTAGTAGTAGTAAGTAGAGCAGCAGTAGGAGGCTAGCATCATGGTATTAATGCCAGTTCGTACGAAGTTTAGAAAGATGCAAAAAGGTCACATGACTGGCCTGAGCAAAGCTGCGACGTTTGTAGATTTTGGTGAATTTGGAATGCAGTGCTTAGAGCGAGGCAGAATCACGCAACAGCAAATTGAAGCATGTCGTGTGGCGATTAACCGATATTTCAATCGACGAGGAAAAGTGTGGATTCGAATATTTCCTGATAAATCTGTCAGTAAAAAACCTGCAGAGACTCGTATGGGTAAAGGAAAAGGAGCTCCTGATCATTGGGTAGCTGTTGTAAGACCTGGAAGAATTTTGTTCGAAGTAGGAAATGTTCCTAAAGAAGTCGCTCAAAATGCTCTGAGAAGAGCTGCAGCGAAACTTCCAATCCGAACAAGATTTGTGGAAAGAGTAGAAAGAGTGTAAGGGAGATTGAGATGTCAGCTGCAAAAAAATGGCGAGATATGTCCGTTGTAGAGCTAGAAGAAACCTATTTAAGTTTTTCTAAAGACCTATTTCGCATTAAAAATGAAGTAAAATACATGCAAAAGATCGAACAGTTGCATAAGTTGAAGTCCATTCGAAAAGACAGAGCAAGAGTATTGACAGTTCTGCACGAAAAGGCTCAATCGAAGGAGATATAATGGATTTGGAATCAAAAGAAAGAGGATCTCGTAAGATCCGAGAAGGGGTTGTGGTCTCTAATAAAATGGAGAAAACAATCACCGTGCGAGTCGAAAGAACAGTTAGGCATCCTCACTATGATAAGGTTGTTACTCGTGCGAAGAAATACTATGCTCATGCAGAGAATAGTAAAGAAATCCAAGAAGGGATTAAAGTTAGAATTGTTGAAACGAGACCTCTGTCCAAAACAAAGAGATGGAGAGTTGTCGAGGTTCTAGGGTAAAATAATTTGAATTTGTAGAGAGAAAAACCATGATTCAACAAGAGAGCGAATTGGATGTTGCTGATAACACGGGCGCTAAAAGAGTGAAGTGTTTTAAAGTGCTCAAGGGCTCAAAAAAAAGATATGCTGGCGTAGGCGACATAATTGTCTGTTCTGTAAAAGAAGCCGACTCTAAGGGAAGTGTGAAAAAAGGTGATGTGGTACGTGCTGTAGTTGTCAGGACAAAAAGTTACATTCGCAGAGCTGACGGATCTTTACTTCGTTTCTATGATAATAGTTGTGTGATTATCGATGATAAAGAAAATCCTAAGGGAACTCGTATTTTTGGCCCAATAGCTAGAGAAGTTCGAGACGGCGGATTTGTAAAGATTACTTCGCTAGCCCCAGAAGTTATTTAGGAGATTATTCAATGAGTAAGTGGATTAAAAAAGGTGACGTAGTCACCGTTACAGCAGGTAACTACGCAGGCAAGGTAGGAGAAGTTCTTTCCCGCACAGAAGACAGAGTTGTCGTTCAAGGGGTAAACATTCGTAAAAAGCATGTTAAAAGAAGAGCTGAGTCTGGTCCTGGTGAAATTATGGAAAGGGAAAGACCTATCCATATTTCCAATGTCAGCGTTTGTAATGCGCAAGGAAAGCCTGTACGCTTGAAAGCAAAAAGCGTCGAAGGGAAGAAGCAAATATATTATACAGATGGAACAAATGAAGTTGTTCATCGTCAATTTTAAGAACTATTCACCAATAGTGATGAAAGATGTCTAGAGTTTTAGAGAAATATAGAAAAGAAGTCCGAGGAAAGCTTCAAGAGCAATTTCAGTATGAAAATGCGATGTTGATTCCTTCTTTGAAAAAAATTGTCATCAGTATGGGAATTGCAGAAGCGACAAAAGATAAGAATGCAATTCAAGACTGTCTGAAAGAAATGACACTTCTCTCAGGGCAAAAGCCGATTATTACTAAAGCGAAAAAATCTGTTGCGAATTTTAAGCTCAGAGAAGATCAAGCCATTGGAATTAAAGTAACGTTAAGAAATAAACGTATGTTTGATTTTTTTGATCGCTTTTGTAATGTTGTAGCTCCTCGTGTTCGTGACTTTAGGGGATTTCCTGAAAAGTGTGATGGGAGAGGAAGTTATAGTTTAGGCTTGCAAGAGCAAAGTGTGTTTCCGGAAATCAATTTGGATACAATAAAAAGAACCCAAGGAATGAATATCACTTTTGTGACAAGTGCTAAAAATGATGAAGAGTGCGTAGCGCTTCTTTTGTTCATGGGATTTCCTTTTAAATCTATGGGTCAATAAAGAGGGGTAGTACAATGTCATTGAGTGATCCAATCGCGGATTTGCTAACAAGAATACGTAATGCAGCAAGTGCAAAGCATCGATATGTAGATGCTCGTGCTACGAAGCTTTTAATAAGTCTTGTTAAAGTCATACAGAAGTTAGGATTTGTAGAAAATTTCCTCATCAATGAAGAAGAGCGAAAGATGAGAATTTTCTTGAAATATGCGGAAGGAAGAGAATCCCTCATTACTGGTTTAAAGAGGATTTCTCGTCCCAGTCTGCGCCGATATGTTGGACATACAGAAATTCCAAGGATTTATGGAGGAATGGGTCTTGTAATCATTTCTACATCTAAGGGAGTTATGGATGGAGAATCTGCCCGTGAGCAAGGCGTTGGCGGAGAATTGCTCTGTTTTATTTGGTAAACGAAAGATAAGGGTATAACAAAAATGTCGAGATTGGGAAAAACTCCTGTTTCCGTACCAAACGGAGTGAAAATTAAAGTAACTGGTGAGCAAGTCACAGTAGAAGGTCCTAAGGGAGTTCTTACAAAAACTTTACTTAAAGGTTTTGTTTTAAGGATTGAAGGCGACTTTCTATTTGTAGATTCAGACGAAAATGCAAATAATCCTCCTTCTTATCAGGGGCTGATGAGAGCTCTTATCGGCAGTATGATTCAAGGGGTCTCTAAAGGATTTGAAAAAAAATTAACTTTGATCGGTGTAGGATATAGAGCTGCTGTACAGGGGCAACTTATTGACCTACAACTCGGGTTTTCTCATCCTATGCAGCTCCCTATTCCAAAGGCTGTACAAGTAGTGATAGAAAAGAGCACTTCAATTACGATTTCTGGAATTGATAAACAGATTGTTGGTCAGTTTGCCGCAGAGATACGTTCTAAGAAACCCCCAGAACCTTACAAGGGAAAAGGGATTCGATATGAAGGTGAGTATGTACGTAAAAAGGCTGGGAAGGCTGCAAAAGGTAAAGCAGGGTAGTTTAAATTATGGAAAGTAGATTAAAAAAACGCAATGGGCAACGCGCTCGCCGTCTTCTTCGTGTAAGAAGTCAAGTGCGGGGAACCGCTCAAAAACCTCGTATGAGTGTTTTTAAATCCAACAAGCATTTGTCTGTTCAAGTAATTGACGACGAATCAGCTGTTACTTTGTTCAGCATGAGCACGCTAACTGAAGAGATGAAATCTCTTCAAATGGGAAAAAAATCCAAGGAAGCGGCTAAGCAATTGGGCGTAAAAGTGGCGGAACTGGCTAAAAAAAATAAGATTGAGACCGTTGTATTTGACAGAGGTCGTTATAAGTACCATGGGCTTTTAGCTGAGCTTGCAAATTCTGCAAGAGAAGCAGGATTACAATTTTAGAAAGAGGCAAAATGAAGCAAAAAAATACGGCACGTAAAGCAGAAGAATTTGACTCTGAATTTGAAGAGAAAGTCCTTTACATCAACAGATGTTCTAAAGTGGTTAAGGGTGGAAGAAAATTCAGCTTTTCTGCTTTGATTCTTGTAGGTGATGGAGAAGGGCATATCGGTTTTGGATTTGCTAAAGCGAATGAAGTATCTGATGCGATTAGAAAGGGTACTGAAGCAGCAAAGAAAAATGTCCTCTTTTTTGAAAGAGAAGGTACGACAATTCCTCATGAAATTACTGTAGAATGGGATGGCGCTAGAGTTCTTTTAAGACCGGCTCCTGAAGGAACTGGTGTTATTGCTGGGTCTAAAGTCAGATCCGTGCTGGAACTTGGTGGAGTAAAAGACATCGTAGCGAAGAGCTTTGGATCTAATAACCCACTGAACCAAGTAAGAGCGACAATTAAAGCATTGTCATCTCTTAAAAATCGAAGTCAGACACTTAAAAAACGTGGTCAAGAGGTATAATATGTTGTCTTTATCAACGCTGCAAAATACGCATAGACCCTTTAAGAAAACGCAACGAGTAGGACGTGGAAACGGATCTAAGCGCGGGAAAACTTGCGGTCGAGGAGAAAAGGGTGATAAGTCACGCTCTGGTTATAAAAGACGTTTTGGAAAAGAAGGGGGGCAACTTCCTTTATTTAGAAAACTTCCTTGCAGAGGTTTTGTTAATGGTCGATTCAAGTCAAAAGTGTTTAGCTTAAACCTTAGCGATATTGATCGAATTTTTAATGATGGTGAAACGGTAAACTTTGAAACATTGTATCTCAAAGGAGTTGTAACTCCTAGATATACAGGTGGTTTCAAGGTGTTGGCTATGGGCGAGCTGAATAAAAAAGTAGAAATCCATGCGCAAGGTATTTCTCAGGCTGCTCAAGACAAGTTATCTAAGAAAGGTATTTCCTTTCAGGTAGTATAAGATCTCGTAACTCTATTGCTTGCAAACGCATTCTTAACGGAAATCGGTATGATCGAAGGCATAAAAAGACTTTTCTCTATTTCTGAATTAAAGGGTAAAATTATTTTTACCCTTTTAGTGTTAGCCCTTTGTCGGATTGGTTCCTATGTCCCAGTTCCTGGGATAAACGGGGCCGTAGCAATAGAGCTACTTAAAAGCGTAACAGGTGGCAGTCAGAATCTCTTCCAATTAATGGATGTGTTTTCTGGTGGTGCTTTTGCGCAGATGACGGTATTCGCTCTAGGGGTTATGCCATATATTTCTGCTTCTATTATTATGCAACTTATGGTTGCACTTATTCCCGCTTTACAGAGGGAAATTAAGGAAAATAATGATGCGGGGAGACGAAAACTCGGCAAGTGGACTCGTATTGGAACTATTGTCTTAGCCTTTTTTCAGGCTGGACTTTATGCGAAATACGCATACCATCTTAATTTATCTAATCCCGGGATCATTGTACATGGGATCTCTGATCAGTTGGTTTTTGGGGTGCCGTTGCTTTTTTATATCATCGTAATGTTTACTATGACGTCTGGAAGCGTGCTTTTAATGTGGTTGGGTGAACAGATTTCTGAGAAAGGAATTGGAAATGGGATCAGTCTCATTATTGCTGTGGGAATTCTTTCCTCAGTACCGAGGACTTTAGGATCTATTCTTCGTCAACTCAATTTAGATTCTCAAGAACCGGGACAACTATCTTTTAGCTCCTTAGTGGTGCTATGTGGGGTTTTTGTTTTGATCATTGTTGGAACTATTTTAATAATTCAGGGGCAAAGGAAAATTCCTTTGCAATATGCTCGTAGAGTAGTGGGGCGTCAAGAGGTGCAAGGGTCTGGGAGTGCTTACATTCCTTTGAAAATCAATTATGCTGGGGTAATCCCTGTGATTTTTGCTAGCTCTCTTTTGATGTTTCCAGCAACCATTCTGAGGTTTTTAGGGAGCGGTTCTTGGCTTTCAAATGCTGTGAATCTGCTTTCACCTGGATCTATTGTTTATACGATTTTGTATGTAGTACTTATTTTGTTTTTTACCTATTTTTGGACGGCAACGCAATTTCATCCAGAGCAGATCGCTTCAGACATGAAGAAAAATGGGGCATTTATTCCAGGAATTCGTCAGGGGAAACCTACGCAAAGTTACCTGGAAGCTACTATGAATAGGATTACTTTTGCTGGAGCCGTTTTTTTGGCTCTGATTGCTATTTTGCCAACTTTGGTAGGGAAAGTGCTTTCAGTAGATCAAAGTATTACCTATTTTTTTGGAGGAACTTCTTTACTAATCCTGGTTGGTGTTGTTTTGGACACTACCAAGCAAATAGAATCTCATTTACTCATGAAGAGATATGAAGGTTTTATGAAAAAAGGGAAAGTAAGAGGTCGGTAAATTTTTTATTTTATGGGGTTTGGATTTACTGGAACTTGTAATTTAACAGACCATTTGCTAAATTTTGTAGTCATTTAAGATAAGAGAACAGAGGGAAACAGAATGCCGCGAATCATTGGGATAGATATCCCTGAAAATAAGCGTTTAGAGGTTAGTCTTACTTATATTTATGGAGTGGGAAGAAAGCTTTCCTGCGAAATTATCGAAAAGCTTAGACTAGATCCAAATATGAAAGCCAGTGGCTTAACAGAAGAGCATGTTGCGCAAATCAACACCCTTTTGCAGTCAGAATATGTGGTAGAAGGGGACTTGCGTAGACAGGTTCAAAATAACATCAAAAGATTGATTAGCATTCATTCTTACAGAGGTTTAAGACATCGATTAGGATTGCCTGTAAGAGGGCAGAGAACGAGAACTAATGCAAGAACTCGTAAGGGTAAGAGAAAAACTGTTGCTAATAAGAAGAAATAATTATAGAGGAGTTTAGGCCTTGGCTAAACAAGATGCTCAGAAGAAGACAGCGAAAAAACAAACTGTAAAAGTAAGAAAAAAAGTAGTGAGAAATGTTCCTAGTGGGATCGTTTTCGTGAAAGCTACATTTAACAATACAATCATTTCCATTACAGATCTAGCCGGAAACGTCCTTTCTTGGGCTTCTGCAGGGAAAGTGAATTTCTCTGGATCTCGTAAATCCTCTGCTTATGCAGCGACGCTTGCCGCACAAGATGCAGCAAATGCAGCTATAGCATGTGGTATGAAAGAAGTGGAAATTAATCTGTCTGGCCCTGGGGCTGGACGAGAATCTGCGGTGAGAGGAATCCAAAGTGCAGGACTTGCGATCACAGTGATACGCGACAAGACGGCAGTTCCTCACAATGGATGTCGCCCAAGAAAGAGAAGAAGAGTATAGTTTCTTTTCTTTAGATTTAAAATTCGATAGGAGAACCGGTCATGGCAGTTGTGTATGGCAATTTTGAATTGCCAAGTAAAATTAAAGTGGATGAATCTGCAAGAAAAGAAAATTTTACGCGATTCATTGCAGAGGCTTTTGAGAGGAGTTTTGGACACACTGTGGGAAACGCCTTGAGAAGGATTTTGCTCACTTGCTTAGAAGCCCCAGCGATTATTTCCATAAAAATAGAGGGAGTCCCTCATGAATATATGGCAGTAGAAGGAGTCGTAGAGGATGTAACTCACATCATATTAAACCTAAAGAGAGCTCTTTTGAGAAAGTTGCCTTCTGATGAAGAATCGGGTTCTAGAGATCCAAGAACTGTTACCAAAATGTTGGATATCACTTCGGAAATGCTAGAAAAGGGCAACGGGCAATATATTGTAACTCTAAAGGATTTGATGGGAGCTTCTCCTTTTGAATTGGTTAACCCGGACGCGAGGATCTTTACTGTGACAAAGCCTATGAGTCGTCGTGTTGATCTTAAAGTGGCGATAGGAAGAGGTTATGTTCCTTCAGAAAGACATGCGATTTTGGATAAAGTTACTGATGAAATTATTATTGATTCAGCTTTTTCTCCTGTTCGACATGTGAACTACTTTGTGGAAAATACTAGGGTAGGGCAAGACACGGATTATGATCGGTTGATTTTAGAAGTTACGACTGACGGACGCGTTACTCCTGAAGAAGCGCTTACTTTCGCAACGCAAATCGGTGTGCTGCATTTCCAGGTGTTTGATCAGTTGAAGACTCATGCTCTTACTTTTGACAAAGGGGAGTCTGAGCCCAATACAGATAAAGATGTCTTGTTGGCAAAGCTTTCGTTAAGAATTAATGAGATTGAGCTTTCTGTAAGATCTACAAATTGCCTGTCCGGTGCAAATATTGATACAATCGCAGAGCTTGTCATTATGCCGGAAACGGAAATGCTTAAATTTAGAAATTTTGGGAAAAAATCCTTAAATGAGATCAAAGCGAAATTAGAAGAGATGAGTCTCTTTTTGGGAATGGATCTTTCTAAAATTGGCATTACTAGAGATAACGTTAAATCCGTTATAGATGAATATTTACAAAACAAATCAGGAAATGAGACTGTATGAGACATCGAAAGCACACCTTTAAAGTAGGTCGCACGGGCTCACATATTAGATGTATGATGGCCAACATGCTTAAATCTTTAATCGAACATGAGCGCATTGAAACCACCGTAACAAAAGCAAAAGAACTTAGAAGACATGCTGATCGCATGATCACTTTGGCGAAAAAAAACACGTTAGCTACACGAAGACGTGCTATTGCTGATTTGATGATTCGTTTTAATGCATTGACTCCTAAGGAAGCGAGAGCGGCTAAAAAGGATAATGACACTTATGCTTATAACGGTGATCGATTGGTCATTGGTAAATTATTTACAGATTTAGGTCCTCGTTTTGCGGCTAGAAATGGTGGATATACTAGAATTATAAAGACACGTCAGAGAATCGGTGATAATGCAAGTATGTGCTATATAGAGTATTTGCAAGACTAATTCGATTTTTATAGTTTTTATAAATATTAATCGCCCTTGTGCCAAGGGCGATTTTTTTTTGTAAAATTCTTGTCTAAAAAGCATATTTTCTGCCTTTACTTTCTTTAAAAAGTCGTTTATGATTGGGCGCGTTGGGGTGTGCTGCTGCATGTCTTGGAGGCGTATATGGCGATCAAGGTTTTTATTAATGGATTTGGAAGAATCGGACGTTTGGTTTGCAGAGCAATTTGCGAAAATAAGTGCTATGCAGATGTAGAGATTGTTGCCATTAATGATTTAGTGCCTGCTGATAATTTGGCCTATTTATTAAAGTATGATTCTGTTCATGGAAGATCTGAATTGGATGTTTCTTGTGATAGCGATCATTTAATTGTAAACGGGAAAAAAATTAGAGTCTTTTCCGAAAAGGATCCTCAGGCTTTACAGCTCGCTTCTTTAGATGTGGACTTTGCTGTAGAATCAACAGGAAGATTTACGGAATTAGAAGACGCAAGAAAGCTCCTTCATGCAGGAGCGAAACGTGTTGTTATTACGGCTCCCGCTAAGGGAGATGTCCCCACTTTTGTCATGGGTGTAAATCATGAAAAATTTAATCCTGATAGAGATTTCATAGTATCTAATGCCTCTTGCACGACGAATTGTTTGGCTCCTCTTGCAAAAGTGTTATTGGAAAACTTCGGGATTGAAGAGGGACTGATGACAACGGTTCATTCTTTAACGGCAACACAACCCACCGTAGATGGGCCTTCAAAAAAGGATTGGAGAGGAGGTCGAGCTGCAAGTCTCAACCTAATTCCCGCCTCGACTGGGGCTGCGAGAGCTGTGGCTCTTTGTTTGCCCGAATTAACAGGAAAGCTTACCGGTATGGCTTTTCGTGTTCCTACTTCTGATGTATCCGCTGTGGATTTGACCGTGCGGTTGTCACAAGATACATCCTATGAAGAGATCTGCTCTGCAATGAAGAAAGCCTCTGAAGGCCCGTTTAAGGGGATTTTGGAGTTTTGTGATGAAGAGCTGGTCTCGAGTGATTTTATAGGGAATACTGCTTCTTGTGTTTTTGACAAGAAAGCTGGAATTTCTTTGAACCCTCGCTTTTATAAGCTCATCGCTTGGTACGACAATGAAATGGGATATTCCCACCGCATCGTCGATTTGATGAGATATATGGCAAGTAAAATGTAGTTTTTTATGCAAGCCGACGAGCTATCGATCTTGCATTCACAAAATTCAAACCATGGATGTGACCAGTGAATTTTACTCGTGAACCTATTATAGAGACGATCGTATCCCCAAAAGATGGATACAAACTATGTGTTAAAAACAGCAAAGTGTCAGGATCTGAAGAGTTTTTTGTCGATGCTGTAGAGGTTGTTTCTTTCGGGTCCTCTCTTTTTTTTAGAGGGCAGGAAAGACCTAAGCCTTTTCTTGTGCCTGTGTCCGATTATGAGATTTTTGAAGTAAAAGAAACTCGTGTGGTCTTAAAAAATATTACGCATGATCGTAATATTAAGATTGGAGGGGGGCGCGATGCTTCTCTTCGACCAGCTAAGGAACATGTTGTTGAGAAAAAGGAAGAGCAGGAAGAGGAAAAAGAAGTTGTGCTTGTAGGAGCTGCGGAAGGGTCTTCTGAAGTAAAGGGAGATCGTAAAAGAGATCGAAGAAGAAATAGAAGACGTAGACTTGCGGAAGAAAAGAAAGATGGTGGAGACAAGGAAAAGACTCCAGGAGAATCAGACTCCTCTTCTGAGGAAGAATTTTCTGAAGAGCGTGAGGTTAAAGAGGTAAGGCCTCCATCCACATTTAGTCATTTACTTCCACCTCCTCCAGTTCTTATCTCTGAGCGTTTGAATCAGTTGAAGCAAAAAGAAGAAGCTGAAGCTATGCCCCGCGTTACTGTGGAAAGAGAAGTTCTTGCAATAGAGGAAACTTCGTCGCATGCAACATTTGTTGTGAACGAAGATGAAGATTTTCCTTTTTAGTCGTTGCGCATAAATAGGTAAATTCATAAACTCTTTGAGAAACACGCTTCTCTTAGAGTTTTTGCTCGGATGGTGGAATGGTAGACACTGGAGACTTAAAATCTCCTGGGAGCAATCCCGTGCAGGTTCGACTCCTGTTCTGAGCAATATTTATATTCAATTAGTTATAAAATCCCCACTTCTTTTTCAGATCAGATAAAGTGCTTTTAAGGGGTTACTGGGCCGCTGGTGGGACAGTTCCTCTATGAAAGTTGTCTGATTTTCTAGAACCTTATTTTTTGTTCTTTTTCTGATATAGCTCTTTTTCCTGCTGAGCTCTAATCGATTGAAGTTGGGTGCACGTTATCAGAGTTATTCTGGAAAAATAAGCTGGTATAAGGATCTATCTAAGAGAAAAAATCGGAAAAATAACGTATATTTCGCTGAAACATAATCAAAAAACGTAAATTTGGCGAGATATAGGTTATAATCCGCCAAATTTAATGTTTCTTCTATAGTGTTAGCGAACAATAGCTATGGAAGTTTTGGATGTAAGTTCAGAAAAAAGGCATGAGCAATAATTCTGTTTGAGAGCGTATTGGTTATGTAAAGGTTCCTTGCTTGCAACATGTTTATAATGAATTAGTTTTAATGTGCGCGGATTGTGTACAAGGATTTGCACCGCTTTTTTCTTGGTCATTTTTTCATACAGATTTTGTGATTTTAACTGTACCATTTTTTAGTACGGTTGAATAAATTTCTCATTTTTCAGACCTTATATCTGCAAAAAGGAAAATCATTCCGGAAGAACTATAAAGATCTTGTTTAACTGTACGTAAAGAACGTACAGTTAAACATCATTTTGATTCTTTAAGAGGTTTTTACTTTAGATGTTGATCTTGGTCTTTTACGAGATGTACCGGTTTTTGATTTTGCAGTTTTTTTTACGCTTTTTTTCTTAGGTGGATTTGGAGCTGGAGCTCCGCGCAATAACCCCTCAGTACTTAAATCTTCATCAATATCGGGCCAATGGATGCCGTATCCACCACCGCATAATTCCCAATGAGCTTTGTGTTCTGAACTAGCCTTTAGTAATTTGGGATACCATGCTAACGGAGCAGAAATAGTACGGCCGTCCATGAGGTTAACGACTATAGAATCTCTTGAAAAGTAAACGGCTTCAACACGTTCATCAGTTTTTGCTGCTAAAGTACTCATACCATTTATCCAAAAATAATTTTTGATGTTCTTCTATTAGTTTATGTAATTGATTTAATTCTTTTTTTGCAAAACCTATGTTTTGGGCCAAGTCTATTTCATCTAACCAAAATTTTGCAGATGCCGCGTCTTTGTCTACATGAATATGGGGAGGCTCATTCGGTTCATGACTATAAAAGTAGAAGCGGTAAGAACCAATTCGTAAAACTGTTGGCATTCACACATTCCATTAAGATCATGAATAGCGTTATATCATTTTTGGTTAAATTGCGGAAGATTTTCCTTATGAGGGGAACTAGTTGCTTGAAAAAGATAGCAACCGCCCGAAATCTTTTAAGAAATTTTGAATTACTGGGACAAATTTGGGACAGTACATTGCAAGATCTCTCGTAACATCACGTAATTTCCGGTGACTTTATTTCTTTTTGGAGGTTACGCTGCTCTATGTAATGTCAGGTGATGTTACGCGATGTTAGGAACATACTCGAGACTTAAAATCTCCTGGGAGCAATCCCGTGCAGGTTCGATTCCTGTTCTGAGCATATTATAAATAAGCAGGTTAGAGCAAAGCTCCTAGATGGGTAAAGCTCCAAAAGTCAAAAATTCCCCAAATTTCCCCCACTTCTCCACAACACAGTACAACAAACAGTAACAGAAGAGACCTTCTCAAATGAGTAAAATAGACCCTCGTTTAAAGTTGAAGGGGGGGGGATTTTTCACTTTCCCATACTGCTCATAGAGGAAAAACGCTTCAATTTAGGGGATTATAGATTCGCAGTAAGAAGAGCATTTACTTAATAGATAGTGGGAGGAAATCGTTACTACGATATAAACAATTGGAGCGTTCAATTGTTTTGTGCCTAGGATATATTGCAGGCTGGTTGGTAGTATTGAGGTTTCAAGCGAAGTGTGTTAGTCTTTCCGTTATCTACAGTCCATTGGTAGTGAGTATGACTCAATGGAGTATCATAAGGATATGATATGAAATGTATTTGCTCGGGGTTGCAGATAAGTTTGACTTGTTCATTGGAGTTGATGGTATAGGACTTTTTGTTATATGGAGGAGGTAAATAAGTGCGCAAAATGCGAGGATGTGTCTTATTTTCTATTTTCCATTCCCATTCAGAGGGTTTGATGAACTCTGGAATATTCGATATATCAATCAGAGAAATTTTTTTTCTTTTAAGAAAAGAAAGGTTTTGTATGTCTCCAGTGATAGCTATAATATTTCCCGATTTTGCTAGTTCATGAATAGGATAAAAATCTGAGTCTTTTTTCCAGTACTTTAACTTTTCAAATACGCTTTCACTTCTCCATGCTTGTTGATGAAAAAATGGATGTTCAGGAGAATCTAAGTCGAAGCAATGATAATGTTGGTGAAGCTCCACAAGGTTGTTTAAGTAATATTTTTTCATGTCCTCAGGTAGATTGCCGTTGGCTGCTTCCTCTTCTAATCGTATTTCTATGTAGTTTTTTATGTCGCTTAGCTCTGTAGATGTTGATAATTCTTGATATTCTTCCTTTGATCTTGCTAGGCGCAATAAAAGAATATTGTAATCTACGTATTTTTTTATTTGTGGATTAATGTCTAATACAACGATGCCGCGAAAAAAGAACTTGTTTTTATTGAAATTTTCAGGAGTTTTTCTTAATAAACGCTGGGCTACATTTGCTGTAAAAAATGCTCTCTCAGATCCAGTTGTTACTAAAATTCTTCCAGGTTTTACATCTTGAAGATGTTCTTGTAACTTTTCTTCTTCGAAAGGTTCATTTGGGTATCTAAAATCCTTGAAAATTTTTGCGAAACTCGTTTCTTGCACTTTACTAGAAAACTCTTGTTCAAGGCTAGAATTGTGAGAATTTCTTAGGGTTGGGGTATTTAAATAAGCAACATTCATGCTGGCCTTTTTGATCTTACTATCATTTCCTAGACGCTCGAAACATAGGTAATAAAAAAATAATCTTTCGATCTGATGTAGAGGTTGGGTTCAATATAATATATGAGGCTCTAGCAAAATCAGAAAAAAGTTGGATTTTTAAAAAATATAGAGAAACTGCTCTTTTGATATAGTGAGAGGTATCATTGTATATCATGAAAATTCACAAATAGTAGGAGAGTTTATCGATTATTTGGAATTGAATTCAAGGATTAGGTAGACCTTGCGTCTTTTTCAGACAAGGACTCCATGTTTAGAGTTAATCACCAAGGTGCTTTAAGCAGCGATGGAAGGACTCAATACGGTCGAGCTGTGAGAAGAGATGAACATTGTCCTTATCTGCGCTAATTCGCCACAGCCGTAAGGGCGCGTCCAAAGAAAAAATCGGGATTTCCAAAATCGACTGGTAAAAATCTATGAGCTTGCTGAAAAAGCAGGATCAGGAATAGATAGATTACATGCCTTTATAGGCGTTGTTGCATAATTCACAGCGCGACAACTTATTTAATTTAATGAGGGGAATTTGAAAAAGTATATTCCTTACAAGTCAGCCTCTTATAGTCTGTTATGCAGGTCGATCGTGTTTGTTTTATTGATAATTATGTACTTAAGAATCGACTCGTATTTTTGATGCTTTCCATATTTCCATTTTTGTAAAGGTTGCTAGGCTCTATATATTCCTATCTTTGCTTTTAAAAGGTCTGCTTTAGCCGAACAGATATACTAAAATAAGTTGCAGTTTATAAGGCTTATCGATAGGGTTTGTGTTTATTTATGGACAATGAAAAGGATTTAGATCCTTTTTTCATGTGAAGAGAAAAAGGAGTGAGTGTTGGACGAATATGATTTAGAAGAGTCGAAAAACGACAAAACTCTTTCTACGATTGCGGAGCACATTCGGGCTATTTTGACCTTGCTTGGTGAGGACGTGCAACGTGAGGGACTTTTGAAAACTCCTGAGAGAGTCTCTAAAGCCTTGCAGTTTTTAACCATGGGGGCAAGTCAAGAAAAGGACGTTCAAGAATTGCTTTCTACTGCGGTATTTTCTCAACAATATGATGAAATGGTGCTGATCAAGGATATTGAATTTTATTCTTTGTGCGAGCATCACATGCTGCCTTTTTATGGGAAAGTGCACGTTGCTTATATTCCAGACCGTCAAGTAATTGGCCTGTCTAAAATACCTAGAATAGTCGACATATATGCAAGGCGATTGCAGATCCAAGAGCAGATGACAGTACAGATCAGAGATGCAATTCAAGAACACTTGAAGTCTAAAGGGGTGGGAGTTCTCATTGAAGCTCATCACATGTGTATGATGGTACGTGGAGTACAAAAGCATCAGACTGTGACCATTACATCTGCTTTATCCGGAAAGTTCTTGCAAGACTCAAGGACTCGGGAGGAATTTATGCATCTTCTTGGTCGGAGATCTTTCTAAGTCCCTCTGCTCTATAGAAGAAGCCCTCCTGCGACCTCGATATTTTGTCCTGTGATGTAGCGATTAGAATCTTGGAGTAAAAAGATAGCGACATTTGCAATTTCTTCAAATGTGGCTTCACGTTCCATTGGTATGTTTGAGATTTTCACGATAGATTGCTCTATCTGACCTGGCGAGATCATATTTATAGGTGTTTGTAGCGGCGCTAGCTCTTTTGCAAGAGATTTTGTGAAGATAAGTAGCGCGGTCTTGGCGGCTGCGTAGGCTGTATTAAATGTGTTAGCTTTCAAACTAAGGCCGCACGCTCCAATGTTGAGAATGTTTCCTTTTTGCTCTGTGATTGAAGGAGCGAGAGCTTGAGCTAAGGCAATCGAGACAAATAGATTTTCTTGAAAAATCATCTCCCATTCTTCGATGGATGTTTCAAGGACCGACTTTTTGAGGTAACTTCCTACGTTGTTGATCAATACTTTGATGTGTGGAAATTCATTGTTGAGTTTTTGAATAAAAGCTTTCACTCCATCTCTGTGAGAGAAATTTCCATAAACTGTCTTTGCTTCTACTCCAAAGGCGCGACAGTTTATAGCAACAGTTTCTGCATTTTCGTGACTTGTATTGTAATGGACTAGGATATTGTGTTTTTGCTTTGCAAGAGTGAGGGCAAGATGCGCCCCTAGGTTATTGCTTGCTCCTGTTATCAATGTCCAATGCATAATACCCCTTTTTGATTTTATGTGTTTTTTCCCAACAACTTCTGCTCTGCTGCTCGTATGCGGTCAGGGTGATGGCAGCGTCCGTAATCAATGTTTTGAGATAAAATGATGTCAAGCAGTTCTCTATGCTGATCGGTTTCTTTCCAGGGCAGAGATACATAGATAGGGAGATGAAAGCATTTTAACTGGAAAAGATTTTGATATACACGCTTTTGGTAAGCATATCGCTCTTCCCAAGGCCACGCAGGGGGAGCGAATCCTGTTCCAGGATCTAGGATAAGGTTATGATCGATTTTGAGTGCTGAAGCCCGTTTAATGGCTTTTTCAAACCATTTTAATAACACAGAAATGGGATCTCCTTGTACTTTTTCCATATGGCGTGGATCTGGGCCTGAAAGAAAAGGAAGAACAACGAGACAGTTTTTTTCGACAGCGAGTTGAAGCATTTCTTCATTTTGAAGCCCGTCCGCTGCATTGATTATGGTAGCTCCTGCGTCAAGAGCTTTTTTAGCGACTTCAGGCTTCCAAGTGTCGATGGACATTGGGACTTTAAGTTGAGCAAGAGATGGTAGTATTTCTTGTAAACGGAGCCATTCGAGATCTGGACTTACAACGATGGCATCATCTGTGGAGCCCTGACCTCCTAGATCGAGAAAGTCTGCTCCGCTGTTTAAAAGCCAATGTGCCCGCTTTAATGCTTCTTCGGAAGATGTCACAATGGATTGCTTGTGGCGAGAATCGGGAGAAGCGTTGATGACTCCGAATAGTTTCATGTTAGTGCCTTCATGCTGGCGATAGAGGGTCTGGAAGCCATGTTTAACTCTGTTACAGAGCCATTAGGCCATCGTAGGAGTGGCTCTATCTGTTCTAAAGAGATATCTTTAGACATTGTTAGTAAAGTTAGCGCGATTTCTGAAGCTTGCAAGGATAATTCTTGTAAGGGGCGATGCTTATGATAACGTATTCCTAGGTCTACTTGGACAATGGATTTTTGACCATAGAGACGTACTATATCGATCAATAGGGCTACATCAACGCCCCAGCCTTGAACAAAAGATAGCTTTTCAAGTTGGGCCCGTCTGCCGGCAACTTCTCCGGCAAGAGGTTGATGTAAAAAGCTTAGCTCAGGATATAAAAGAGAGAGGAGGGGTCTTGCGAGGAGTTCTGTTGTCCTTCCTCCTCCTTTTCCTGAAGATGGATCCATAGGCCTTTCATAAAATCCTTTGACTAAGGCAGCCTCTGGATTCATAAGCAGCGGGGCTGCTAATTTGAAAATCCATTCGAAATCGAAATTAACAACGTCGCCATCACACCAAACAACAATATCGCCTTTGCTGGCCAACAAAGAGGTCCATAGGGCATTTCCTTTTCCTTGCCCTGATAGAAGCGACGGTGTCATTTCATCGACGAGAACGACTTTTGCCCCTTCATTTGCAGCAACTCGAGCGGTTTGATCGGTTGATCGGTCATCTACGACGATTACTTCATCGACAAAATTGTAGAGATCGTTTTGTTTTATTTTTTTGACCAAGGTTCCGATTGTTGCTTCTTCATTTTGACAAGGAATGCATACGGAAATGGACGAACCTTTCTTTAAAGAAAGAAGAGAATTGATGTTGATGGAAGAAGGCGAATTAGATGAGGGCATTAAGCATCCCTAAAGGTTGAATTTCTGATAGATCGATAGAGGTTTTCCATAAAGGTGGGAGCTTTTCTGGAGCGATTTCTGCAAGAGGAGCAAGGACGAATCCTCTTTCATTTATCCGTGGATGTGGAATTGTAAGTAGTGGATCGTTGATGCAAAGATCATCATAAAAAAGGATGTCAATGTCTAGCGTCCGCTCTCCCCAATGGACATCTCGTTTGCGATGAGCGTGAGTTTCAATTTCGAGGCATTTGCGATGGAAGGCATATGGGTCGAGCGCTGTTTGAATGATTGCAGTCATGTTGAGAAATAGGCCTTGTCCAAGAGGTCCTCCAACAGGCTTTGTTTCAAATATTTGTGATTGAGCCAGTACTATTCCTAAGCGGTCAAGAGCGTAACGAAGATAGGCAGAGCGGTCTCCTAGATTAGAGCCTAAAGCTACAATAACCTGGTGTTGTGTAGAGGAATGGGGAGGAGAAAAGCGGCGTCTTAATAAAGATACTCCGCAGTTATTTAATTTGCTTTCTACGGGGGGGTGTAGTTTTTTTATGGAAATTTCTACAGAGTCTACTTTGGGCTGGAGTAAAATTAATTCGGAGACTCGGTGGGCAAACTTTTCTAATAAAGAGTCGTGGTGTGTGTGCGCTAATTGTTCAATGAGAACACAGATTTGTCCATAGTCGATCGTATCTGTAAGGCAATCACTTTCACAGGCCTTTGAAAGATCCGTAAATATGGTTATATCAAATTCGATTGGTTGAGGAGTGTTTTTTTCCTGTTCGAGTACTCCAATGATCATGTTGATACGCAATCCTCGGATTTCAATACGGTCGAGATGTAAATGAGAGGAAAAAGTATTTTGCATGGAGAAATTTCCTGGGATTAACAGTTGATTCCCTTGAAGTATAGTAGTCGATAACATTATGACAATCTTAATTTTGTTTTTTTGTAGGACATTTTTCAGGTATAGAAAAAATGCACTAAAATTCTGTTGAATTTTAGTAAGACTGTTTGAGCTAGATCTTATTTCGCTGGGGAAAAATATTTTTCCCATTCCGAGTTAGGGGGTCTAAAAAATATGTAATTTCCAACTCCCTTAAAAACGCCTTCTTTACACATGTGGGCCTCTGCTTGCTTTTGCGAATATACAAAGCCTTTTGCTGTCATCTGATCAATGATTTCGCGGTGAATTGGAAGGTTGTTATTAATTTCCACTAAAATAGACTTTAGTTCTGGATGTTCCAAAAGTTGCTTTGCGCCCTTTAAAATTTTATGCTCAATTCCGTCGACATCGATTTTAATATGCTGAGGAATGTCGATGAACTTTTTTTGAATGAGCTCATCCAAGCTCATAGAAAGACATCCTTGAGTATAGCTAAATAGTGAAGGTTCGTGCTTGAAATTACATGTATCTTCAAAGTTATGACAGGAACCTCCTTCTTTAAATTCACTAATGTGTAATTCGCTCCATGTCATTCCATCGCTTATTGCAATTGGATATGCTTTGATTTTTTTATCCATTTTATTAATGAAAATATTCTTGTTGAGAAGGGCGTAATTTAGTGATTCAGGTTCAAAAGCAATAACAGTAACCCCGCAAGAAAACGCTGCATAAAGGGAATATAGGCCAATGTTTGCTCCAATATCGATGAAAAGATCATCAGGCATAAAGGTGTCGATCCATTGAATTGTTTCAGGCTCTTTTTGCCTAATCGTATTGATTCTCCATGTTACCATTTCATTCGTTGCGTGAAAAAGGATTCGGAAATTTGAATCATTATTAGAAGTGACTTCTATTATTTCCGATTCCATTATTTGTGAGTCCATTGAAGATAGTAGTTTAAAAGATTACGTTCTGCCCCTTCATCTAAAATAGGCTCTCTTCCATGAAAAGAACGATTAGATCTAACAAATCCAAATACACTGTTAGGTAAAAAAGACGCAGTGTCTATTTTTTTAAATTTTTCAAGAGAATGATGCGCAAATCCTTCGCACTCAAAAGAAGAATCAAGAGGCTGATAGATAGAAGTTCCTAAGTGAGCTTGATCATTGGAACTTGGAAAATAAAAGAGTAAAGTCAAAACCCGTATTGGATGATCTGTATGTGGACCTATGGAATAGTTTGTTCGATCTCGAATAAGTTCAGCTACTGAAGAAAATGTAACGTGTTCATAGTGCGCGCCAAAGCGTTCTTTTATTTGAGGTTCAAATTTTTCTAGTAGCATCGTACGCCACTCCTCACTTTTTATTGCAGCTGTAAATTTGCTCCAAAATAACAAATGGCAAAAAGGCAGTTGTTCCAATTCATGCTCTTCTAAGAGCAGCACGCTACGATCAGCGTAAGCCCCAGGCTTAACTTTGCCTGTTTGATCTAAGCTTTGAAAGTATGAAGTATCTGGAAGGTTAGATAGGAGTTCTTGATAAAATTCTTTCGGAAATATGTTTTCGATATAGAAATAAGAATAGGGAGAGGAATGTATAGGAGCTTCAGCTAATTTATTCTTTACGTGCAGCAAAACATCCCTTTCCATAAGACCTCAATACACATAAGATTAAAATGTACTTTTAGAAATTTATCTTTAATTTTCAAGTAGAATCAGATCTCGTGCAGGTTCTGATTTTGTTCAGAGCAATTTTACCGACTTCTCTTAAACGGGAGAGGTTGTGGGCTATATTACTTTTTCATCATCCAATACAAGGAAAGATCAGATACTGTACTTTTTGTCCTGAAACGGCAGAGATGGGCAACTTCAAAGAGTTGGAGGAAACGTTGGCCTTATTGTAAGTTTCGCGAATTTTTCTTCCATCGTCAATAAATAATTCTCTTCCTTCCGTATGCAATCCATTACGCACGGAAATGTACGTGTCAGTCTGTTTTTCTTTGGTATTCCTAATAAAAGTATTGATTCTTTCTATGGGTTTTCCTTTACGTTAATTGCTTTTTACAGCTGTTGTATGTATTTTTGAAACCATGCGAGATTTTGCTCCATTACATCTAGTTTTGCTTGAGGGTTTTCAAGTCCATGACCAACATCTGGGTAGAGAGTAAGAGTTGCTTGTTTCCCAAGTCTTTCTAAAGCGCGGTAAAACTCATAGGCTTGAGAGGCGGGGACTCTGAGGTCTAGTTTTCCATGTTGAATAAGACACGGAGTTGACACATTGCTCACATGATAAAGAGGAGACCTCTGTTCATAGAGTGACGTGTTATTTGTAAATTCTCCTAGGTACTCTGTTAAAAAACGATGTAGGTCTGTAGTGCCATTCATGCTTACAAGATTTGTTATACCAGCTCCTATCGAAGCGGCTTTAAAACGGGAAGTTTGTGTAACGGCCCAAGCAGTCATGTAGCCTCCGTAGCTCCACCCCATGATTCCGAGCTTTTGTGGATCTGCAATTTCTTGAGAGATGAGAAAGTCTACTCCAGACATTATATCTACAAAATCCATACCTCCCCAGTCTTGCTGATTTGCATAGCGAAAATTGTATCCATATCCTGCTGACCCTCTAGGATTTGGTCTTAAAACAGCAAAGCCGGCTTGAGCAAAAGAGGCTACTTGGTGAGTATCTGAATTGCCTACAAACGTTTCACTGAAAAAAACAGAGGGCCCACCATGAACAATAACGAGAAGAGGGTACTGTTTTCCTTTTTCATATCCGATAGGATAGGTGAAAAGACCTTCTATTATTAAGTTATCTGAAGATTTCCAAGAGATTATTTCTGTTTTAGTTTGAGGATAGGATAGCAAGTCTTCATTTAGATGGGAAATTTGGATAGGAGCAAAATGATCTATGGCAGTTATATAGGATTCCGGAGGTGTTGAAGAAGATTGGATGATCATTCCAAGGGTGTTTCTGTTATAATTTAAGGATACTTCTCTAAAAGACGTATTGCCGGTATCTATTTCTCGAGCAGTAGTCCCGTTCTTATTTAAAAGAACAAGATGGTACTTAGTGCCTTTTGGTTCGCAAATAATAAGATTCGTTCCATCTTGAGTCCATCCGATTAAATGGGGGCTTTCATCGAAAGTGCTAGCAAGTTCACTCTTCTCTAATCCATTAGCACGACGTATTGCAATTTTTTTGCTGCCTCCGTACCCTCTGGTAGACGAGCTTGTGACGTAGGCTATATGCTCTCCATTTGGAGAATATCTAGGTAAAGCTTCGTAGGTGTTTTTTTTCTCCCAGGGGATAGTATTTCCTGTTGAAAGATCGAGTATAGCAATGCTGCTATCTAAGCAAAAAGAGTCAAATTCCGCACTCGGAGAGTGGGCAAATGCGATTTTTGTTCCGTCAGGAGACCAATCAAATTCTGTATGCAGAGTCCCTAAATCTCCAAAGCCTCTAACGCAGTATTCGTCTGAGGTCCATGGTTTAGGAGTGGGGGTAGGAGAAAAGACCTCAACAGTCCATAGGCGATTAATATTCTTTTTTTCTTTATAGACGAAAGGATCTGAACCATTTATTTCATCAGCCATAACAAATGCGATTGTTTTTCCATCTGGAGACCATGCGAATGTTTGAACGCTTTTTGTTCCTGAAATGAGTGAAATGGGTTTTTTGTCTTCTAAAGAAAGCATGTATAGATGGTGAACTTTTTCGGAACGAGAAATGTAGGCAATCCATTTTCCGTCAGGGGACCATCTGGGTTGCTGCGCTAGGGAAGATGTTTCTAGAAGAGGGATTGTCAATGTTGTTTCGGAAGATCCTAGGTAGATGTTAGGTGCCCAATGTTTTTTCTCTATATCAGGTGTTTTGACTACAAAAAGTACCTGTTTGTTATCGGGAGAGGGTTGCACGTCAGAAATAGCTTTTGTCTGCATGGAGTCTTTCGGGTTCCACAAAAGAGAGGGGGCTTCAGCTTGACCATAGATAGCTGTAAGGATGCAAGAGATCAGTAGGTTTTTGAATCGCATGTTGTTTTTAGTCTCAGAGTTAATTTGTGAGCCAATCATAAGAATTTCCTTGTTTAACGTCTTTAGATTTTAATGATGTTTGTGGTTTTGTTAACTTTTTCTTTTATTTGACAAATTGTTTCTGTAAATTTAATGTTTAAATGTTTGTTTTATTAAAGAAATGGTTTTGTTATGAAATTTTCTTTTGTTGGTTTTTTTGTTCTATGTGCTTTTATGAGACTTGCTCAAGCAGAGGTGGTTCCATCTCTTAAAGAAGTAACAGAGCGGGGGACGACTTATACAGTGCGTTTTAAAGATAAAGATATTAAGCATCCTGAAAATGTCCAGGTTACATTTGGGCCGGGACTGGTCTATAGAGGTCATTTTTTATCTATGACTTTGTGTAACCGAAGTTTTCTGGAGGTTTCATTGGAAATTCCAGAAAATGCTTTTACAGATGTGAAAAACGTGGAGCTTTGCTTATCCCACCTTTCCGCAATGATAAACGGCAGGCCTAGAGGTTCTCCAGTAAGGGTTTTTATAAATGGTGAGGTGTTTGAAGATGCTCTTGATCCGAATTCTGGAGGAATTGTGCATCATAGATTGGATGTCACGGATTGGGTTCATGAAGGTACGAATGTTATAAAGATTCGGATGTTAAATGGGCTGAGCCAGTATTGGCTAAATTCTTTAGCTGTTACTTTTGAGAAATAGTGATTGCTGATTTTTCTTTTGAAGAGGGGGCTCTGTAGGCCCCCTCATTTTTTCTTATTTGGCTTTAGTGTCAGGACTTTTTCCTTCTTCTCCAAATAGATAATCTAGGAATTTTTTAAATCCGTGTTTGTCTTCACTATTATGATCAATACACTCTTTCAAGATGGCAACGGTTTTATCTTTAGGAAGTTTTACATATTCAGCAAATCCCTCTGCTTGTTCAAGAAGGCAGGGGTTTTCATGATACTCCTTCATAATTCTGTCTCTAGTACCTTCAATGAATCCATTGTATTTTGCAGAGCTGTCTTGGATTGTTTTCATGTCTTTTGTTAGTTTGGGATCTGATAAAACATAGGCCCAGTAAGAAAGGTCCGGAACTTCATTGCTAAGAATCGTTCCCATGTCTTCTAAGTGGGACTTTTTCCCCATTAAAGAAAATAATCCGTCGTCAGCAACTGTTGAGAAGGTTTCATCGATTAAAGCTTTGTTTTTTTTGCTGATCGTAGGATCGAATTTACATTTAGAGGAAATTTTCCAGGAATGAGGGAGAAGTGAAGTGCGAGAAAGGATAAATAGACCGCCTCCTACTAAAAGGACTCCTAATATCAGAGCATAAATCCAGAATTTTATAGTTTTTTTTGGCTTGTTCATTTTCGCATCCTGTTTATGATAGTAATTTCACTGTAATGTTTATTAGATTAAATGCAATGTAAAATATTGTGTGAGTTGCGATTTGAGTTCAGGGTGTGAGGGTTTTGCTGTTTTTATTTCTTTGATTGCGGGTGTGGAACAATTCGTGCTAAAATTAGGATGAAGAACCGTAGGCGGGAAGAGTGTGGTTGCAAAAGACAAGTTAGAGTGTTTAAAAAAACGGATGGAAGCTCTGTCTATTAAAGAAGATGATCTTGTAGAAAAATTCATTCTAGGATCAGGGTCTGGGGGGCAAAAGATCAATAAGACTTCTTCCTGTGTTTATTTAAAGCATCTGCCAACAGGAATTGAAATCAAATGTCAACAAGAGCGATCTAGGGAACTCAATCGATATGTGGCAAGAAAAGAGCTTTGTAATCGATTAGAAGAGATTATTCGCAAGCGCGCTTCGGCAAAAATACAGGAAAGTGAAAAGCTTCGCAGGCAAAAAAAGAAAAGAAGTCGCGCGTCCAAAGAGAAAATGCTTGTGGAGAAAAAAGCGGTTTCTCAAAAAAAATCTCTTAGAAAAAGCCCCTCTCAGTTTGATTAAGGCCGTACTCTATCAGGGTAGTTAGAAATAATCCCGTCTACTTTTAATTTTTTCATGAGCTTGATGTCAGCGTCTGTGTTTACCGTGTAGACGAAGACTTTTTTGTTTCTTTGATGTGCGTCATCGATAAGGGCTTGATTGATGGCATTTTGGCAAAGAACCGCGCAATCGGCCTCTGCGTCATCAACAAAAGCTGTGTAATTTACGGGAATGGCTTCCATGATAGCTCCCGTTTCTATTTGAGGTAAGAGTTTGTGAAAGGTTAGCAACTCATGGTGATTAAAAGAGGATACAAAGAAGTCTTTGTGAGAAAAGCCTTTCTTTTTTACGTAAAACTCGATCAGTTCTGCCACGGGTTTTGCGGTATCGGGCCCTTTTAGTTCTATATTAATAATGCAGCGTCGATTAACGAGGTCTATCACTTGTTGTAAGGTTGGGATGATTTGGTCTGAAGGACCTCTGTATTTGCTGAGCTCATCTAATGTTAGTTCTGCTACCAAACCTTTTCCATTGGTGGTTCTGTCAATGAGAGAATCGTGCATGACAATCAGTTCGCCAGATTTGCAGCATTGAACATCTAGCTCTACGACATCAACTCCGAGCTTTATAGCTGTTTCAAAGGAGAGTAGTGTGTTTTCTGGGGCGTAGCCACAGGCGCCTCGATGGCCGATGATAAGGCAGTTGTTTTCACTGTGAAGAGGGGGCGTTATTAGAGAAAGGCAAACGGCGGACAAGATTTGCATAAGTGCCATAGATGATCCTTTGAGCGGAAGCTTTAAGGGGGATTTTAAGTGATTCTTGATTTGAAGGGTACGGAATTTTGTAAAAACTTCCCTAGATTAAGGATCTAGGGAAGTTTTGGCTGTTAAGGGCGTTTACAGCAACAGTCTGTTGGGCAATCGCAGACTTTTTCTATGACAATCGATGCAGAGACAGTGTCACAATTTGGTCCTGATTGGAGCTGAATATTGTGCCATCCGCAGGATAAAGGATTGTTATTAATCAGACGTAAAACGTAATCGCAGCATGTTTTTCCACAGACTTTTACGAGCATGCTCATTGTACTCATCTGATCTCCTGCAAACATTTCTGAACCAACAATCACTTGCCCGTTTAAACTTAAAGCAACTTTTCTGTTTTGATCTTTTTCTTTCATGAAAGAGTACTTGTCCTCTTTTAATGATACAGAATAGGTGATTCGGTATATCCCTGGTTCTTTAAGTATAAATTCACCGCTTTCTAGGGGATGATCAATGCCTTTGCTGGGCGATAGCAGTTCTCCGTCGAACAGGATTGGGTGTTCTGGAGCTATCACATCTGAGCTTTTTGTGTAAAATGATCCATATTCCATGCAACAGCAGGGAGTTGTACGGCGTTCAGAGCTATCTGCATGGGCGTGTGTAGCCGCCAGCATAGTAATCATAAAAAAAACAGAGCTCAGTATATTCGATAGTTTTTTCATGGGATTTCCATAGGTAAAAATTTATCTTCTCGAAATCCTGTAAATAGTTCTCTATTTCAGGATGTATTGCAGTATTGCATTCATGATAGTATTTTGTGAATAAGATACTGAAATGAAGAGAAAAGACGATATGTTTTTTCTGAATTCTCTATGAAGTCTAACAGAAAAAATTTCCCTAAAATTGAGTTCTGCGCATCTTAATCCATCCTTGACTTTTTTAAAGAGCAAATCTAGGATGGCTGCTTTTTTTTAGGAGATGTTATGCGTGCTTTTGTTGCTCTTATTTTTCTACTTCCTTTGTTGAATCTTGAAGCTAGTTCTCTTGCTGAAGCTTCTCAAGAGATTGTTGAAGCGGGTGTTTTTTTGAATCGTTTTGGCCTCTGTCCTGCAACATCAGGCAATTTTTCTAGACGATTAGATGATAAGCACATTGCTATTACAGCCTCAGGTAAACATAAGGGAGAACTTACAGTAGATGATGTTCTTATTGTAGATCTGAAAGGTAAAGTGCAAGGAGGTGATAAAAAGCCTTCTGCAGAAACGCTCCTTCATACAATTCTTTATGTTTTATTTGATGATGTTGGAGCGGTTTTACATACGCACTCCTTAAATGGAAGTGTGCTAACGCGGTTAGTGGCTCCTGATAATGTCCTTGTTACTGAAGGCTATGAGATTCATAAAGCATTTCCTAACATAAAAACTCATGAAAGCAAGGTGCAGATCCCCATTTTTGAAAATAGTCAAGATATCGATGCTATGTTTAGAGAAGTTGCGGCTTATTTACAGCAGCATCCGAACGTATATGGGTTTCTCATTCGAGGGCATGGTTTTTATACTTGGGGACGTGATATGAAAGAGGTTAAAATTCGAGTAGAAGCCTTTGAGTATCTTTTTGAGAGCGAATGGAAGTTCAGAGCAGCTGATGGAGCACGCTAACATACACGGATTTGACTGATTTTTTTACACCCATCGAAAAATAGGAGTTTTTATGTGGAAATATCTTGTATTGCTTTGGAGTCTGAGCGCATATGCTCAAGGTCCTGTAGAGGCCATTTTAACAGACATTGAAGGAACGACAACTTCGATTTCTTTTGTGCATGATGTATTATTTCCTTATGCCAAGGAGCATGTTCAGGAGTACCTTTTGGCGCATCAGCAAGAACTTGCGGTAGCGCAAATTGTAGCGGAAGTAAAAGAAATTTCAAAAACTCCTGAAGCTAATTTAGGGCAGGTCGCAAAAACGCTTTTGGAATGGATGGAGCAAGATAAAAAATTGACGCCGCTTAAAACGCTCCAAGGGATGATGTGGAAAGAGGGGTATTTTCGAGGAGATTTTCAAGGGCACGTTTATGAAGATGCCTTTGAAAAACTGGGAGCATGGAACAAACAAGGGCTTGCTCTTTATGTTTACTCATCAGGATCCGTGCCTGCTCAAAAATTGCTTTTTTCTCATTCTACCTATGGGGATTTAACACCTCTTTTTTCTGGTTATTTTGACACAAAAGTTGGGGGTAAAAAAGAATGCGCTTCTTACTGTGAGATTGTAAAGCAATTAGGTCTTGCTGCTGATAAAATTTTGTTTCTCTCAGATGTGATTGAAGAGCTTGATGCAGCGCGCGAGGCAGGAATGCAGACGATTCTTGTTGCTCGAGAGGGAGAATCTGTTCCTTCAGCTCATCCTTATGAGTCTGTAACGAGTTTTTCTCAAATTTCTCTTCATTAAAAAAATAAAATTCAGTGAATTCTCTATAGAGAAAAATCACTGTATACAAGGACCTTCTTATGAAAAAAATAGCATTTTTGATTTCTCTTTTTTTTAGCATTGTAGCAGTAGCGCAAAATCAAGCCATGGACCAATTGGTCTATGAAATACGCAACCCTGAAACAGATGCGCCTCATTTCCGAAAGGCTTTAAGTAAAATTGGTGAGTATTTAGCTCTTAATGTATTGGAAGAATTAAGTACAAAAGAGGTGGCGGTAGAAACTCTTACAGGTAAGATCGCGCAGCATCGTTTAGTAGAGGAGTCCCCTGTATTGATCACGATACTTCGAGCAGGTCTTCCTTTGAATGATGGAGTGCAATGTGTGTTTCCTCACTCGGAAGTGGGATTCATTGCGATGTCTCGTAATGAAAAGACTCTAAAATCTCAAGTGGATTATATAGGTATTCCTTGTCTAAAGGGGCGCTGTGTTATTCTTTCTGATACGATGCTTGCAACCGGAGGATCTCTTGTAGATGCGATTGCAATTATTCAGAAGTATGAGCCAAAGAAAATTTATGTGATTGCAGCAGTGGCATCAGTTCAAGGTGTTTCTCGATTACAATCCAGTTGTCCGGATGTGAAAATTTTTGCGGCTGTTACTGATCCAAGCTTGAATGATAAGGGATATATTATTCCAGGGTTAGGGGATGCAGGGGATCGAGCTTATGGAAACAAATGCCATCTTGAGATCGAGGAAGAGTCATAATTTACAAGAGGCAGAGGATATGTGCTTATAGAGGGGATCTATCCAAAGGAGCTCTGCGTGAGCATCAAATAGATGAGGAGTCTCATCTCCGCGTGGAATTACAATAATTTTGTGATATAAAGCGCGCTCTTGAACGTTAGAAAAGTTATTCCATAATCGATAGGCATCATACCCAGCTATTGCGCAAAGAGGTTTATTCGTTATTTGCGCAAGTGCTGGATAGTCCATTTTTTTAGAATCCACTTGAGAGATTAAGAGGATTTTTTTTTGTTCTTCTGGAGTTGTCTTTTGTAGAATTTTTTCCATACGTTCTTTTAACGGGAACTTGTATTTTTTGTAGGAGTGATTGTTTACGACAACGATCAATCGATCTAGATGAAGTTTTTCTAAACAGGTCGTAATAATTTTTAAGTGAGCTTTTGTGGCGGGATCAAAAGCTCCCCAAAAAACGCCAGTCATTTCCATGTGTCTCTCTTGGTAAAAGTGCTTTTTGTAATTTTAATGTTACTAACCATAAATTAGCAGTAAAAATTTCATTTTTTAAATAAATTTATTTGTTTTTTTTTGAGTTCTAAGTGTGGGTTTTGGTAAATAGTTGATTCTGTTAATCTGTTCTTTCGTTATTTTATATAGAAGATAGGTTTTTCTTATGTCTTTATCTGCCAAAATTATATGTCTAATAGCTTGTCATGGAGGTCCTGCTGATCACTTTGCTGTATTTGCAGAAAATCTGGTTCAAGAAGGCTATGAAGTACAAGTCTATGCGTCTGATCTAGTAGTCAAAAAATTTCAAGATCGTAATATACGTGCAATTTCTTTTTCTTTAGATGGACTTTCTCGTGAAGAAGAATCGGCATTAGCAAGTCAAATTACGAAAAGTTGTAGCCAGGCCTCTGTTGTTCTTACGGATGTAGGACATCCTTTTGACGAGAAACTGCAACAGATGTTTAAAGAAAAAGCTCCAGAGGTACTGCGCCTGAGTTATTATGATAATCCGGAGCCCGAAGTTCTTGGGGGCTATTCTCAAGTTGCTGCTAAGGTGATGAAGGCCTCTCAAGGTGTATTATTTGCCAATGCAAATTTAGAAAAGACACCTCTATATCAAGGAACAGGAAAAACAATAAATATTCCTAAAAACAAGAAGATAGGCATTGGTTACTATCCTCTTGCGCAAGCAGAAAAAATAGCAAATCTTCGGAAAGAGCAGCGAGATCTGCTGCGAGAGAATTTTTTCAAAAAACAGGAACTTTCAGAAACTGGACAAAAAGCGTTGGTCTATTTTGGAGGGAATAACGAGGAATATTTTACGAAGGCATTTCCTGCTTTTTTAGAGTTCTTATCTCAAACAATACAGAAAGAAGATCTATCAAATCAGCTTATTATTTTGCAGCAGCATCCAGGAGCTAAGATCGCAGGACGTGATCAAAAACTTTTAGAGTCCTGGTTGAAAGAACATGAAGGGGATATGAATAGCCCTCAAGTGATTATTTCTCAAGAGTCGACAGAAGACATGCAAGTTTTGGCAGATGCCGCATTATATTATCAAACGAGTATGGGGCCAATCTTTGCCTTAGCGGGCATCCCAACTATTCAAGTAGCGCATAAGACCTATCCAGATGTCTTAGTGCGAGGGAAGTTATGCCCTTCAGTAACTAATGCTTCCGATTTTGCTAAGGCTATTTGTCATCTACAGCCTCAGGAGCTTTCTGAAGAGATGAGAAGGTCGATTTTTCAAAGCTTAGGGTTGCAAAAAGATTGGTTTTCTTCTTTAAAAAAGGCTCTTTTACAAGAAAAAGAGCAAGTAGGGGCTTTTCATTTAAGGAACATAGAAAAAAATCTATTCTCGAGTAAAGTGAAAATTGCCTGGGATTCTTTCTCTGCGGCTGGAAAGCAGCTCTATCAGAGAATTCGTCAGCCTCAACCAGAATAAGAAATACTTTTCTTAATTTCTATCTCCTGTATAAGAAAGAATAACAACTATATTACAGGAGATAGATATGTCTTTACAAGGAAAAGTGGCGATTGTAACAGGTGGTAATAGCGGTATTGGTGCAGCTATTGTTTTAGGACTTGCTAAGCAAGGTGCGCGTGTTGTAATTGACTATGTCTCTCATCCCGAATCCGTAGATGCTTTAGAAAAGCAAATCGCCGCTTTAGGAGACCAAGCTTTTGGTGTGAAAGCTGATGTCAGTCAAATCCCTGATCTGCAAAGGCTCGTAGATACTACCGTACAAAAATTCGGACGCTTAGATATTTTCGTTAATAATGCAGGGATTGAAACGCGAACATCTATTCTTGATACAACAGAAGATCAGTACGAAAAAGTTTTGAAGGTTAATTTGAAAAGTGCTTTCTTTGCTACTCAGATTGCGGCAAAGCAAATGATCAAGCAGAAAAATGGTGGACGAATTATCAATATTAGTTCTGTTCATGAAGATTGGCCTATGCCGGGAAATGTTGCTTATTGCGTATCCAAGGGGGGAATGCGCATGCTGACAAGGACTGCAGCTTTGGAGCTGGCTAAGTATGGTATTTTAATAGTCAATGTCGGACCTGGAGCTGTTGCAACACCTATCAATGTTTCTACCATGAAAGATCCGGTGCTTATGAAAAAGTTAGATGAGGCAATTCCATTGGGACGCATGGCAAATCCTGAGGAGATAGCTTCCGTTGTTGCTTTCTTAGCAAGTGATCAAGCCTCATACGTGACAGGAACAACTGTTTTTGTTGATGGGGCTATGATGCATCAAAGCCCAGGGCTCTAAGATGGCAACAGAAGAGGAAAAAAGACTTAAAAGTGCGAGGGGAGGGTTAGTTCCTTGGCGTAAATGGGGTCCTTATGTCAGTGATCGTCAATGGGGAACTGTGCGTGAAGATTAT
Source organism: Rhabdochlamydiaceae bacterium (assembly GCA_019745395.1). GTDB lineage: Bacteria > Chlamydiota > Chlamydiia > Chlamydiales > Rhabdochlamydiaceae > CAIJXB01. The sequence goes on from JAIETG010000002.1 coordinate 60,542, forward strand.
AGTGCTAGTGGAGATGCTTGGAATTCTTTTTCTCATGATCAAGCAAGATCTCGAGCCTATCGTTGGGGAGAAGATGGGATTGCAGGGATTTCTGATGAAGAGCAAAGATTGTGCTTTGCGATTTGTTTATGGAATGGAAAGGATCCTATTTTAAAAGAGCGTCTTTTTGGGCTGACAGGACATCAGGGCAATCATGGGGAAGATGTAAAAGAGTATTATTTCCCTATTGATAATCTTCCGAGTCATGCTTATATGAAGTATCTCTATAAATATTCTCAACGGGAATTTCCTTATGCAGATCTTATTGAAGAAAATCAGAGGCGAACGCGTTTTGATTTTGAATACGAATTATTAGACACAGGTGTTTTTGCTGAAGATCGCTATTTTGATGTAGTTATAGAGTATGCAAAAGCTGATGCAGAAGATCTTCTGATCCAAATTAGCATTAGCAATCGAGGTCCAGAAACAGCTTCTTTACATCTGCTTCCTACTTTGTGGTTTCGAAATACTTGGAGTTGGGCTCCCAATCATTCCAAACCTCTTTTGAGTCTATCGAACGATGGAACGGTAGTTGCTTCTGATCCTTTTTTTGGCACATATACACTTTATGCGGATTCTCCTAAAGAGTGGTTATTTACAGAAAATGAAACAAATAAAGAGCGTTTGTTTGGAATTCCTAATGATACGCCTTATGTGAAAGATGGAATTCATGAATATATTATTCATGGGCATAAAAATGCAGTAAATCCTGATATGAGAGGGACGAAAATGGCAGCCAGCTATCTTTTGCACATTCCCTCTGGACAAACGCAGGAAGTTCACTTGCGTTTGAGTAAAGGGCAGTTACTGAAAGACCCTTTGGGAAAAAAATTTTCGAATTTATTGGATTTACGTAAAAAGGAAGCAGATGAGTTTTATGAGAGGATAGCTCCACCAAAACTATCAGATGAGATGAGGAAAGTACAAAGGCAAGCTTTTGCCGGTATGTTATGGAACAAACAGTTTTATCATTACAATGTTTCTCGCTGGCTTCAAGGCGATCATTTGCAGGTTGAGCCCCCAAGTGAACGCAAGACGGGGCGTAATTGTAATTGGAAGTGGTTTGATGCTGGAGATGTCTTCTCTATGCCAGATAAGTGGGAATATCCGTGGTTTGCTGCTTGGGACCTGGCTTTTCATGCAGTAACATTTGCTGTGATTGATCCAGATTTTGCTAAAGCTCAGCTCCTATTGCTAACAAAAGAATGGTATATGTTTCCCAATGGGCAGATCCCTGCCTACGAATGGGATTTTGGAGATGTTAATCCTCCCGTTCATGCATGGGCAGCTTTTCGTGTCTATCAAATTGAAGAGGAAACATATGGTCGTAAAGACTTGGTATTTCTCGAGAAGATTTTTCATAAGCTTGTTTTGAATTTTACTTGGTGGGTAAATCGAGAAGACAAAGGGGACCGCAATATTTTTGAAGGAGGTTTCTTAGGACTTGATAATATTTGTGGTTTTGATCGAACTAAAGGAGCTCCGGCTGGAGGAATTCTCTATCAAGTAGATGCTACGAGTTGGATGGGGATGTATTGTTTAAATCTTTTGCAAATAGCCTTAGAACTTTCTAAAGAAAACTCAGCCTATGAAGATATGGCAACGAAGTTTTTTGAGCATTTTATAGCTATAGCAGATGTAATTAATAGCATAGATGGAGGGGAAGGGTTATGGGATGAGGAAGATGGTTTTTACCATGGTGTGATTTCCCTTCCTAATCGCAAGCAGATTCGAACTGCTTCCGTAACAATGATTGGAGTGATTCCTTTATTTGCGTCCCTTGTACAGGAATGGAAAGATGAGAGCTCTAATTTTCAAAAACGGTTTCGTTGGTTCTTAGAGCATCGCCCTAATCTTACTCAGCATATTGTGGATATGAAAAACAAAGATGGAAAGATTTTACTCTCTTTTGTTAGTCCTGAAAAAATGGTGCGTATTTTAGAGAAAGTTTTTGACGAAGCGCAGCTTCTCAGCCCCTTTGGAATCCGTTCGGTATCTAAAAAATTGGAAGATCATCCTGCAGTTCTGAACTTTGAAGGAGAAACATACACTCTCAACTATGAGCCCGCAGAATCTACAACGGATTTGTTTGGAGGGAATTCGAACTGGAGAGGTCCTGTGTGGTTTCCTCTTAACTACCTTTTGATCGAATCTCTAGAAACGTATAGCCAGTATCTCGGAGCGGAATTTAAGATAGAATATCCTAAGGGATCTGGTCATTTAGCCACATTGCAAGAAGTGATTCACGATCTATCTCGGCGTTTAATTCAGATCTTTCTAAAAAATGAAAAGGGAGATCGTCCTGTTTACGGAGGGATAGAAAAGTTTCAAAAAGATCCTCACTGGAATGAATATCTTTTATTTCATGAATATTTTCATGGAGACAATGGAGCAGGACTTGGGGCTAGTAATCAAACTGGATGGACAGGTCTTGTCGCATTGCTCATTCAGCAATATGGCCTGGATCTTTCGAAGAAAAAACTGCAAAAAAAATAGAAAGTAGAGAAGGGAGGGTTCTTCTCTACTTTTCAAGTTGTTATTTTTTTAACTTATTCGTTGTACGTGCAAATTTCTTTATCAACAATACAATTCCATCCTTCTCGTCCTCTAGGAAGCAGCGGGAGATTGGAGCAGAAACCTGTTGCGCCAAATTGAGGCGTGCTTGAGCCTTTCACGCCTTCAGCGGAGGGTGTGCAGAGGAGCCTCATAATGTGAGTACAGGTTGGATTTTTCAATTGTTCGTACCTTTCTTTCAATATAGAAATGATGGGGAGCGCTACCAGAGCTGTAGCGGTTAAAATTACAGTTGCTCGATTATTTGCAAGGAACATTTCTATATTATTATTTACTCTAGTTAAATCAAGTATTGGCATTCTTGCCTATCCTGTTATTGTTTTGCTTTTTATATTTTATACTGTAGTTTTGTTTTTTTTCAATGTTTTTTCAGTGTGATTTTCGAATGTTTTCAACTAAGTATTTTATTAAATAGATCAATGGAAATGAGTCTTGCTCTATGCCTTATTCAGCAATATGAGCAGGATCTTCCGAAGAAAAAACCGTTGAGATAAGAAACTCTAATTCAGGCATTCTTCTTAAGAACTCTGCTAGCGCATATAGAGCTGCAGTTTGTTTGGTTTGAGGGGAGTTATTGCCAAAAGGCACTTCAGACCAAGATGGAAGCGGTTCTCCGCTATTTAAAATCTCTTCCATAGAGCTTTTTGATAGTCGTTCCTCTGGAGAGTCCGATGTTTGCGCAGATTGAAAGCGAAGTGTTGCAATGACCATAAGAAATGTGAGATCCATGAGTTTGAAATGGCATAGTTGCTCTAAAGTCGGTTCTTCATCTTTTAAATAGCATTTCAAAAGTTCTAATCGGTTTTCTAAGGGAAGAGAGGCGGAAAATTTAATGATGTCAAAAAAAGGATCTCCTAAAAAAGCAGAATCGAAATCGATTAAAGTAGGAGTGAGGGTATCGGAAAGAAGTACATTTGCTTTACAAAAATCACCATGGCACAGCCTTGCATGTTTTTGTAGCCAAGGGCGAATTTTTTGAAACACTTCTTCCATTTTTTTAGCAGCTATAAAAAACTGAGAAGGGATTTCTGAGGAAGATTCTAGTAAATCATTTCGCATGTTGAAAATGGAGTAGAAAGGTGCATAGATAGTTTGCTTCTCGGCAGGTATGTGAACGGGCATTTGATCATGGAAAGAACGTAAAAGTTTCATTGTGGCTTGATAGGGCTCGAAATTTTTCTTGTAAAAGGGCCAGGAACTATGCTCTATATATTCTAACAGTATTTGCTGCCTTTGTGTGTTTGCTCCGATAACTTGAGGTCCCATATGATATTGAAAGGCTTTTTGAGAGATTTTCAGATCCCTCATAAAGGAGCGAGGTGAGACTTTTTTTCTTTTTTCTCTTAAAATATAATGATTTTTTTCGGTGTGAATTTCCCAGATATAATTGGCAAATCCACCTTTTAAAGCCTCTATCTTTTGAATGGATTTACCTCGAGAAAGTAGCTTTTGTAAACTTTCTTCTACAGGCTCTATAGGTGCAAAGGTTTTTTGCCGTTCTTGGTAGAAGTAAGATCCTAAAAGGACAAATCCTCCTAATACCATCGCAGCTATCTCATTTGCGAACTTGAAGGATGTTAAGGAGCGTTTTTTTTGAAGCCTAAGAGAATTTAGGGTAACAGAAAGCGAGCTCAGGATCATGGCTATGCTGGCAATCATAGGATTCATCGCCATGTGAAATACAGGGTATAATAGGCCGGCGGCAATAGCGATGGCTACGATATTATATATGAAGGCAAAGAAGAGGTTTTGCCGAATTGTGCTTATAGTAGCTGCGCTTAGTTCTTGAGCTCTAAGGAGGAGATGTAGATCTCCATGCATTAATGTGATGCTCGCTGCCTCTATCGCAATATCAGAGCCTTGACCCATAGCAATGCCTATATCAGCCTGAGCAAGCGCTGGAGCATCATTAATCCCGTCGCCTATCATGACTACGATTTTTTCACTTTTTTTAAGTTGCTCAATAATTTTTTGTTTTTCGATTGGAAGGAGCCCGGCCTCTATCCGATCTATTGGATACATGTCCCCTAAAATCTGAGCTGCTTTGGGGTGATCTCCTGTGAGAAGAATCAGTTCTTTATTTTCGCAGTGAAGTTGCTCTAAGACTTCTTTTACTTCTTTTTTTAGCGGATCGCAAAGAGCAAAGCTGTAAGTTGCAATTCCATCTATTAGTAAATAGAGCAAAGAATGTCCTGCTTCTTGCCAAGAACGGAGAATAGGAAAGTGAGAAAGATTGGTTTTTTGTGTGTCGGAAAGGATTTCTTTGTTCCCTAAACAGACTTTTTTTTCATCAATTTCGCCTGTAATTCCTTTTCCTGCGATATTATGAAAATGCTTTACGGGTTTTAAAGAAGTGTTGTTTTCTCGAGCCTTTGATAGGAATGCCAATCCCAAGGGGTGGGTACTTGATTGCTCTAAGCTTGCTGCTATTTGTAAAGCTTCTTGCTCGTTAAAAGATTCCAAGCTTAATTGTGCAACAATTCGGGGAGTTCCTTCCGTAAGGGTACCTGTTTTATCAAATACAATAGTATCGGCTTTGCATAAAATTTCCAAAGCTTTGGCATCTTTAATTAAAATGCCTTCTGCCGCGGCCTGTCCCATCCCAACTGTAAGGGCTATGGGAGTTGCAAGTCCTAACGCGCAAGGACATGCTATGATGAGCACGGAAATTGCGCTCATGAATGCTTGTAAATAAGTAGAAGAAGGGCTTAAAAAGCTCCATAGAATGAATGTACATAAGCCAAAGAAGATCACAATAGGTACGAAATAAGCAGAGATTCGATCGACAATTCTCTGGATCGGCATTTTGCTGTTTTGCGCTTCTTGGACAGCTAATATAATACGAGCAAGTATGGTGTTGGCGCCTACTTGTTTTGCTTGTAGGATAAAACTTCCTTGTTCGTTGATAGTAGCTCCAATGACAAAATCTCCTGTTTCTTTGAAAACGGGTAGCGATTCCCCTGTGATCATCGAAGTGTTGATTGATCCAGATCCTTCAACAATCGTTCCATCAGTTGGGACTTTTTCTCCAGGTCTTACGCGTAAAAGATCTCCAATCTGGATTTGACAGACAGGGATATCAACTTCTAGATCTTTTTGTACTAAACGGGCTATTTGAGGTTTTAAGTTAAGGAGCTTATGCAGCGCTGATGTCGTTTTGCCTAGGGCTTTTTTTTCTAAAAGCTGTCCTAGGAGGGTTAAAGTGGTGATCGCTCCAGCCGCTTCAAAATACAGAGGCATTTCATGAATGACGTTTTCTAGCGATAAAAGAAAAATATAGCAAGTGGCGCCTAGACTATATAGATAAGCTGCTCCTATTCCTAAAAGAATCAACGTGAACATATTGAATTTACGTTTTGCGATTGACTGCAGCCCGTACTTTAAAAGGATGCTTCCACACCAAAAAACAACTACGGTAGCAAGAATCGCTTGGATTCCTATGTATAACAATCCTGATGACGGAGTAAAAACCAAAAATAGCGTGCAAACTAGACTGATCCAAAAACGTGTTTTTAGTTTTTCTGTCTCTTTACCTTGCTCTCCTTGCGGATGCATAGGACAAGTAGATGTCATGAAATCCTCAAAAAAAGCAATATATTCACAGGTGTACTTTTTGTGGTTATAAAGTGTTAACGGTTTTTATGCAACAATCCGTTAAGTCTCAATAAGTGCTTGAGGTATACTTAGATTGTTTTATTAAAAAATTAGAAATTTTAAAAAGCCATTTTTGCTCGTTTTAAAGAGACATAAATTCCTTGAGAGACAAAAAGTGCTAGCAACATACTTGCTAAGATGTCGCTCATATAGTGCGCATCAACAATTACGCGACAAAAAGCCAGAGCAAAGGTCAAAAGAAGAATCCAAGGGAATTTTTTAGGATACACGCAAGCTATGGAAAAGAGGATTGAAGCTAAGATGCCGACGTGACCTGAAGGGAAAGACATATCGATGTCTTTATAAGCAAAAAAATCAAACCCATAGAGGTGCTGAGTTAACCATAACTCGGGTCTGTACCTTCCTAAGAGCATTTTAATAGGAATGATTAGAAGATGGGTTGCATTTACGGTAATAGACATAAGAAGAAAAAGGTTTGCTAAAGATTCTTTTTTCGTAAATGCGCGAAAAGCATAAAAAAGGAGTGGGAGTATGAGAATGCCTATTCCGGGTTCGAATAGCAGGTTAATCCATTTGGCTGCTAAGAAGATAGAATGTGGAATTGTTTGCATCCATTCACTGACTGGCAGGTCGAAAAAGAGATAGAAAACGACAATCAGGATAGAGAATGATCCTAGAAGAAAATAGGGATGAGAAATGGGGAGGATTTGTTTGGGCTTAAACAGTTTCATAAAATGTTTCCTTTTTTTCTTATTTTGCTTTTTTAAGATAAAAAGGAAACAAAAAATAACAAAAAGGCGCTAAAAAGCGCCTTTTATAATTATCTAGAAAATATTTCTTGAGGTTTGAAAAAGAAAGCAATTTCTGTGCGAGCTGTTTCTGCGCTGTCAGAGCCGTGTACAGCATTTTTATCAATGCTTTGAGCGAAGTCTGCGCGGATTGTGCCAGGTTTTGCTTCTTTAGGATTAGTTGCACCCATCAAGTCTCTATTTTTTGCAATAGCTTGAGTTCCCTCTAAAACCATAATGAGAACTGGTCCAGAGATCATAAAGCTAACGAGCTCTTGGAAGAATGGGCGGTGTGCGTGCACTGCGTAAAATCCTTGAGCTTCTTCTTTTGTCAAGTGTTTCATTTTGGCAGCTATGACTTTTAAGTCGGATTTTTCAAAGCGGGCAATGATTTCTCCGATATTATTATCTTCAACTGCATCAGGTTTGAGGATAGAAAGGGTTTGTTCCATAGAATTCTCCTAAAAAAAATGTTTCCGTAAAGTGAGCGAGATTATAGGAGGAATGGGGATTATTCTTACAGCTTTTTATCGCTGGTATGCAAATTTTTTTAATAGGTTAATTGTTTTGTTTTTTTGTTTTTTTGTAATATAGTTCATCGTTTTATTCGATTGTTGTTTTGGAGGTGAATGTGGAGAGTTTTTCAGGTGCAGCCCTTGATTATCAAATTTTAAATTGTGCGGAGCGGTGGGGGTATTCGGGAAAAGGAAGCTCTTACAATCCTATACTGGGCCCACTTCTTTTAAAGATTTTCAGAAAACAGGTTGGTGATGATGAGGTGGGTGACGCACAGTTAAGGCCGCTACTGGAAATTTGTAAAAAAAAGGAAGAGCAGTTTTCTGTCGATGTGAAAATTACTTGTGTTGTTATAGCTGTTGTTTTTCTGGGGTTGGGTATTTGTCAGTACCGTGCTGAGCAGAATCTTAAAAAGAAGGATGCTCAAACTACATGCAAAAATCCTCGCCTAAATAAGACTGCCTAGCTTGAGAATTTTGTAGTAGCTCATCAACGGTTCCAGAGATCATCACTTTCCCATCTGCCATGAGGTAACTGCGGTCTACGATAGAAAAAATTTCTCTAGCATTATGATCTGTGATGAGTACGCTAATCCCTTTGTTTTTCAATAGAAGGATGAGTTTTTTTACGTCTTGTACGGCCAGGGGGTCGATATTAGCGAAAGGCTCATCAAGAAGAAGAAGAGAAGGGCGGGTGACAAGAGCTCTGGTGATCTCAAGTCTTCTGCGTTGCCCGCCAGACAAGGTGCAGGCTTTTTTATGGGCAAGGGTTGTCAGTCCGAGTTCTTGTAAAAGGACTTGTAGGCGCTCTTTTTGTTCCTGCTTGGAGATCGAGAGGGTTTCTAAGATGCAGGAAATATTTTCTTCGACGGAAAGCTGTCTGAAGATCGATGGCTCTTGAGCTAAGTAGCCCATACCTCTTTTAGAGCGTTCGTGAATCGGAAGCTGTGTAATATCATGTCCCTGGAAAAACACTTTTCCATGATCTGGACGAATGAGTCCCATGGTCATGTAAAATGCTGTCGTTTTTCCAGCTCCATTAGGGCCTAGTAGTCCGACAACCTCTCCAGCAAGCACATGAAAGTCTAGACCATCGACAACGGGTTTTCCCGCGTAAGACTTTTTGAGGTTTTCAATGTTTAAAAGGGTATGGCTATTCTGGTATGACATGTGTAAGCTCCTCTGCTAGTGGGAGAACCCATTTATTGAGTAAGTTGTTTTCTTCGGAAGAGAAAGAAAATTGTACGTTACCAATTCCCTTTGCTTGCATTTGTCCCGTGCTTGCATCTTGAACAAGGTGAATCTCTAGGGCGCTCATAGTAAGATTTTGTCCTTCATCTAGAAATAGTACTCGTTTTTTAGGAAGTGCGGAAAGGATTATTGTTTGTGTCTCGGGGTTATATGTTAGAGTGTCAGCTAGCCCGATACGTCGAGGTCCCGAGGTTTCTGTAGATTGAATCGTGACATCTCCCTGAAGCGTTAAGGAAATGGGTTTATAAGAGGCTTCCGAGTATTCTATACGTCCTTTTCTGGCACGAATGATGAGCTCAGGATCTTCGTAGCAAAGTCTTTTTTCTTCTTGCTGTGGGCTGGTGAAAAGAATTTGATTGTTTTCCCCGTCAACATGCAGGTTGCCAAAACATGTGAATTTATGTTGCCATCCAGAGGATGAATCTTCATGTTTTATATGGCTGAACCCGTCAATTTGTATGGATTGAATGAATTTTTTTTCAGAAGAAGATCCTAGCTGTAAGAATAGTTCTTTTTCTGCATATAAAGTTCCAAGCGTTTTCTCTTCCAATGTAACTTGTTCCTGCAGAAGAAGATTTTCTTTGTCATGGTCCCATAGGAGTTTTTTACAGGTAAAGAAAAGTGGAGATGTTTGTTTTTCTGCAAAAAGGTGAGAGGGTAAGGATCCGTTGGGTTGATCGATTGTGAGTTGATTGTGATCTACGTCGATGTAAATAGACTGCGCATCTAATTGCTCTCCTTGGTAAAAGAGCTGACATTTAGATGTGCTGGAGGTTGGATATGCCTGTAAAATTCCATGAAGGTGGCTGTTTTGGGGGTCTGTGTTTTGATAAGATGCTTCATCGGACTTTAGTAGAAAATCGTTTGAGTATTCAATTTGGACTTCTTGTTTTACAAGGACGGAGGAGATTTTATATTCGGTAGTAGCCTCTTCTTTACTTAGTAGCAAATCAAGGTGTTTTCCTGTTAAGCGTAAAGGAACGGTCCCTTTTTGGATGAAATCTTTGTATGATACCTTTTTTCCTTCTAGAGAGGAGAGGATTCCTTTTAATGCGACAAAGTCTAATTCTGCAAAATCACATAGAAGTTCTGATGTGTTTTTTAAAGAGACTACTACATTTTCTTGGAGGTGAATCAAGGAAAAGGGGAAGTCTTTTCCGATCTCTTGTTTTTGCAATCGCGCTTGCTCGGCATGCATGTTGCCAAGACCGTGCTGAAGTTGTACTTTTCCTTCTAAGAGTAAAGAATTTCCGTCGTAAGAGGCGTGGGTAGAGGAAACTTGTTGGTCTAGAGAGGTTTCTTTAGTCCAAAGTGGCATAGATAAAAGTAGTAAGAAAACCGTTCTATAGATCACGACTTCCTCCAGAGCTTAGAGAGGCTTGAAAGTTGCGTGCTTGAAAGCAAGGAGTTCCTTTTTGCACTGTAAAAGAAATTTCTTTAGCGGTTCCTTGTAAAAAAGCTTTATGAAGTAAAAGATTTGTGATGAGAGACAGCCCGGGAATTTTATACAGAGCCAGATCTGCATCTGTTGCTTCAAAGGTTTGTGTTTCGTATTTGTACACACCTTCTTTGGCTTGAAGAGCTCTCATTTGGTACATGGGAGCATTAGGGTTGTTATAGAGTTTTTCCTGGCTCCAGCATTGGATTTCGTAAAGCTTTTCTATAATTTCTACAGAGTGTGATTTCGGTTGTAAGATGAGGACGGATCTTTGACTGTCAATTCTGTTTTGTAGTCTTTGTAGGCTTGGATCTGTAATCCAAATATCTTTGCGTACATGTGTACGGCTTTGTGTAGCTGTAGCAATAGCTGAGTGCGCAAGAGACTGTTTTAAGTGGGTTCTTTTCGCTTCAGACAAGGATTCTTCCTTAAAATAGCATAAATAAGAAACCCAAAGGATTCCTAAGGAAAGGGCTCCTAAAGAGCTTATCCAGGTAGAGTGGCGAAACATATATCAGGTTCTCCTTGAACGACTTCGTAGAGCCGCTTGAGCGTCTTTAAAAGTGCGGGAAGTGCAGAGAAGGGGATGACGGAGTCTTTATCGCTAAGTGCGAGAGATGGATTTGGATGAGACTCCATAAAGAGGCAGTTGCAGCCTGCAGCAATTGCGGCCTTTGCGAGAATGGGGATGAATTCTCTTTGTCCTCCTGAAGAGGTGCCGTTGCCTCCGGGGATCTGTACAGAATGTGTCGCATCAAAGCATACAGGAAATCCGAATGATTGCATGATGGGAATACCGCGCATGTCACTGACGAGATTGTTGTATCCAAAAGAAGAGCCGCGGTCTGTAAGGAGAATTTTTTGATTTCCGGCAGATAAGATTTTTTGTACTACATTGCCCATGTCCCAAGGTGCCATGAACTGTCCTTTTTTTACGTTGATGGCAGCGCCTGTTTCTGCTGCAGCGACAATTAGGTCGGTTTGTCTACAAAGAAATGCGGGGATTTGCAAGATATCGCAAACCTCTCCTGCCGCTTTTGCCTCTTCTACGGTGTGGACATCTGTAATAATGGGAAGGTTAAATTCTTTTTTTATTTTTTCTAAAATGCGTAAGCCCTCTTGAAGTCCAGGACCTCGAAAAGAGTGAAATGAGGATCGGTTGGCTTTGTCATAGCTGGATTTATAGACGAGGTGGATTCCTGTTTTTTCGCAGATTTCTTTGAGGCTTTCGGCGGCAGCTAATGCATGGTCTTCTGTTTCAATGACACAAGGACCGGAAAGAATGACAAGAGGGTGGTTTTTTCCGATTTTAAAGGATCCTAAATCTAAATCTAACATAAAAAAACCTCGCGTTATCCTAGGAGAATACGGCATTGATGCCTAGAAGGTCAATGTAAAAGATCTTTCATACCATATAGCTTGGGAGGCTTGTGGAGGACGAATTGGGCTGCTTGTAGGGCTCCTTTGGCAAAGACCTCTCGAGAAAGGGCTTCGTGGCTAAGCGTAATTTTTTCATCTTGTCCGAGGAAGGAGATTGTATGTTCACCTATTATCTCTTCCAATCGAATGCTTTCAATAGGAGGGAGGTTTGGATATCCAGTTAGGGTAGCTTTTGCAAAAGCTAAAGCAGAGCCGCTAGGCGCGTCTTTTTTGTGGATATGGTGAGTTTCTGTGATGTTTGCTGTGAAATTTTCCCGAAGTAGGGGGGAGAGTATTTCAATAGCGTGGACTAGGGCGGCAATGCCTATGCTGAAATTGGGGGCCCAAAATATCGCAATGCGTGAAGATGCGATTTCTAAAGATTTTAGTTGGTCTGTTTGGAGGCCTGTTGTTCCGATAACAATGGGGGTTTTTTGCTTCTGGGCTAACTCGAGATTTTCTTGTAAAGCCAAAGGGGAGGAAAAGTCAATAATCACATCGACAGGAGGTAGGTTTTTCCTGTCGCTTTGCGAGCTGAGCTTCCAGACAATGGCGAGCTTCTGGTCTTTTTCGCTGCAAATAATTATTTGGCGCCCTACCTTGCCGGTTGCGCCAATGAGGCCAATGTGTAGTGTCATGTGCACGATCGTAATAATGATTCGATAGAATGTCAATGGGTTTGTCTCTTGCAATCTTTTCTTGAAGTGGAAAATTTCTTGCAAAATTTCAGTGGAATTTCAAATGATCTTTGTGTGTTTTTATTAATTAATTTAGGGAAATTTAAGTCTTATGAAAAAATTATGCGCCTCTTTATTTCTTACGATCGCTTCTGTCTGTTCGGGAATAGAATGTCCTATGGACGTGCTTATTCCTTCTGAGGAAATTGCTGTTAAATTGAAGGAATGTGCCGAGCAAATTAATAAGGATTATCAGGAAAAAAACCTAACCGTTGTTATGGTGATGAAGGGTGCAATTTGTGTAACGTCAGATCTTATTAGAGGGCTTAAGATCCCATTTAAGTTAGAATGTATTCAGGCAAGTAGTTATGGGTATAATGGGACTTCTGGAGGGGATCTTACTATTTCTTGTTTAGATAAGCTTGAAATTGAAGGAAGAGATATTCTAGTTGTAGATGATATCTTTGAAACAGGAAATACAATGCTCGGGATTTGTAAGCAGATAGAAACAAAGCGTCCTAGTAGTGTTAAGACTTTGGTGCTCTTAGTGAAAGATATAGAGAGAAAGACTACGTATCGTCCGGATTATGTCTTATTTAATATTCCTAATCGTTTTGTTATTGGGTACGGTCTGGATTATAAAGAGCTTTTTCGTGGGCTTCCTGATATCTGCGCATTTGTTAAAGATACTCCTCCATTTTAAGGGGAGTATGTCGAAAGCTCCATTTTCTTTGATTGCAAGGGGAAAATGGAGTGGAATTTGCTGCGAGAATTTGTTTATCTTGGGCGCATCGAAGAATCTCATTGCTAGAAAAGCGGCTTTTTTTATAAACTGCTTACGTCTGGATTGATAGCTCAGCTGGATAGAGCACCCGCCTTCTAAGCGGGTGGTCGCAGGTTCGAGTCCTGCTCAATCCATTTCTTATTTTCACTGCTTTTCGAGTGAGTTTTTATATGGCAAAATCTGTACAACGCACCGATCAAAAGTTAGGCGATTTTTCTCTGGCGCTCTTCAAGTTTCCCAAACTTAAAGAGCGCCTAGATCTTTTTGCGAAAGAGGATTTTCAGAATCTTTCTGAAAGGAAAAAAACGGAAAGAGTGCATAAGCTGCTTTTACAACTGATTCAAGAGAGTTCTGCCCCATGTTTTCTGCTCGGAGCTGTAAACGAGTTTATCCTCTGCGTTAATGAGAGAGGGTGGCTTGAGTTGTACTCTTTTTCTAAGTTTGAGCTGTGGCTGAATTTGTTTTCAGGCTTAAGTGAAGAAGAAAACTACCATGTTCGCGCTAAAATTATGGGTAGATATATCCCTAGGGAGTCTTATCAATCTTTATTTCCTGTTGGGATGGGGAAAAAGTATGTGGGTTCTCACTATGTAACAGCTCATAGCTCTCCAGATTTGGATACAACCGTGGCTTCTTTCTGGGGCTGGGTGGATGCTTTTGCTGCTCGTGTTGGTCAGGGGTTGCATATTTGGAATGTCCCAGGGGGAGCTCCAGAGTCTCAAGTAGAGGTGCAGTTTCTTTTTAATCAGCTTTTAGGTGCTCAATGTTTTGAACATTTCGCCAAGACTAGAACTTCTTTAACTCTTTCTGCTGTAGATCTCGTTACCCGAGAAGGACTTGTTCAAAAAACGATAGATGCATCTGTTCAGGCGCTTGACTATGAAAAAAAGCAAAGGGCTGTTGTTCTGGTAGATTCTGAAGGAAATTACCTTGCGGATTGGAGACAGCTTGATGTAGAAGGTGTGAGAAAAATCTCAATGCTTATTTCTAGTTCCCTGCGGTGGTTTATATCTCATTTTCAAAGGCATTTGACTTCGCTTTTTTCTAGGAAGACTTTAACGAAAAAAGAGGTTATTGCTTGGGAGCAAGAGATGTTTTCTCTTGTTTGGGAAATGGCAGAGCCTAATAGGGGATTGACAGACAAGCAGAGAAACCATATGGAAGCGTGTCTGGTCAAAGTGTTAAGAGTGGCAGATGGAAGTAAGGCGACTTTTGGAGATTTTTGGAAGGCAATGGAAAATATTCCTATTCCTGCTTTTTCAACCCTTCGTTTGATATTAGAATCCGTTCCTTCTGCTCTATTTAATGCAAAAGATGAGTTAGTGGAAGATCGCCCTGTTTTATTTGCGTATTTAGAAAAACTCATGGCCTCTCTTGAGGAAGCTTCTCAAAGTCTTCGCGCCTACGTCGATCATTTAGGCGTTTCTCTTTCCATCAAGAAAGAAGTATTTGGATATCCTTTACAAGTGGTTAGCTCTAGAGCTGAAGTAGAGGAGATACGTGAGAAAATGGGATCTCTTTCTCACATTACTGTGACTACTTCAGACTCGGAAGGTTCCATGTTTGCTTTGGGGATCATTCCTTCGGCCGAGATTTTTAAGCCGATCTTAGGTACGGTCTCTTTAAGAGATTTTTGCAATAGAGAAGAGACAAAAGTTCCTTCTTATTTTGAAGTGATCAGCGTTGTTGATCATCATAAGAGTTCTCTGACAACGACATCAGCAACCACAGTCCGTATTGCAGATGCTCAATCGGCTAATGCGCTTGTAGCAGAACTTTCTTTTGAAATTAATGATTTGTATAGCACCTCTGGTTGCGATGATCAGGCAATTGGGCTTCATATGCAGGAGTTGCAAGGAAAGCTTGCAGATTCTTCTTCTTGTCGAGTTATGAAAAGACTTCTTCAAAAGCATTTGATCCAATCTAAAAAATCGCCGTATTTTGTTGATCCTCGCCGTGAATATTTAGAGTACTTACAATGTCTTTATGCTATTTTAGATGACACGGATCTTCTTTCTAAGGTGTCGTATCGAGATGTAGTTTGTGTGACATCTTTATTAAATCGCTTGAAGACGATTCAGTTGCAGAAAGAGGTCGAAATTTTATCTTTAGAAGATCTTCCCCAAGATGAAAAATTTGCAGCTGTTGCAGCTCAGCGTATCTTGCAAAATGATGAGATGTATTCTCTCTATAAAAAAATATATGACGCAAAAGAGCAGTCGACAGAGCAGAATATACGTCTTTGTATTCAAAAGAAACCTTCCAATATATTTGCTGACACTAAAATGCAAAATGGATGTTGTCGAGTAGGGCAAACTAAAATCTTTGCAAGAAACTTTTCTTTTTATAGTAGCCACGCTCGGGACTTGCGCGCTTTATGGTGTGAAGATGCGATGCTTTTTACTAGAGAAAGGCCCGACTGTGATCTTCATATGCATATGATCAGCACTATTCCTGGCGCTGACGAGGTTTATAAAGGCAATGCAGAAGAATTTAAGCATCAAGATGAGCTTTGGTTCTGGATTCCTATGGAAGAGCAGGCTATTGGGCATTTAAAGACGTTCTTAAATGCATTCAGCTCCTCTCCTCAGGTGTCAAAGCATCCTATGGAAGTAGAGTTTTTGGGCGGAAATGCGAAAGAGTTAGAAAAGATTTTTAAAGAGAGCTTTTCATCTATAACGAAAAAAGAGACTGAAAGCGAGAAGCAGTTCTCGATTCCAGTCGCTATTTTAAGATATAAAGCTGGGCTATTGAATTCTCGTAAAGCGATGATATCGCCGTATCTGCCCAAGCTGTGAGATGTAAGATTAGTCTGCTTTTTTCTCTTCTGTTCCTTCTTTCTCGTCTTCGATAATCTCTAGATTTACGCGAATACCATTGCGGCTTGCTACAGACATCAAAAGAGTGCGGATAGCGTTGATAGTCTTACCTTTCTTTCCAATAATCTTGCCCACATCAGATTTTTCTACAGACAGTTCGATGATTAAAGTGTGGGAGCCACTAATTTCATTGATTTTCACTTGATCGGGATGGTCTACAAGGCACTTTGTAATGTATCCTACAAATTCTTTCATGGTGTCGTCTCCTAAGGTTGAGCTCAAAAATGCGCAGCTTCACACGTATAATTCAGTGCAGAAACCATAACACGAGGATACAGGAATAAGAAAATTTGTCCAATGGAATTTTTTATTTATAATAGAGCTGTAAATACGGTTATCTCATAGAAGGAAAGAAGATGTCGATTTGACGTTGCATATCTGCAGGCAGTGGCGCGCAAACATGGATCTGTTCTCCTGTGATAGGATGAGTAAAATCTAGCGTCTCTGCATGAAGCATTTGTCTGCTGATGCCCCATTTTTGATTGGATCCTGAGATTCCATACACAGGATCTCCTAAAATTGGGCATCCAATATGTTTGAAGTGTACCCGAATTTGATGAGTTCGGCCTGTGATGAGCTGAACTTGTACTAAAGAGATGTTTTGATCGTGAGAGAGTACTTGTAGCCTTGTAATGGCATCTTTTCCATCTGAGCACACGGCCATTTCTTGTCTTTTAGTGGGATGCCTTTTTAAGGGGGCTATGATTTCTTGTACCAGGGGCTTATTAAGGCAAAGAGTCTTATATGTTTTTTGAATTTTTCGTTCGCTGAACATTTCGACAAGAGCTCTGTGTGCAAAGGAAGTTTTAGCCGCAATCAAAGCTCCAGAAGTATCTTTGTCTAATCGGTGGACAATTCCAGGGCGAAGGGGGGCCAAAGGATCTATTGGAAGTTGTTGACAGTGATACAATAATGCGTTGACAAAAGTATGTTGTGGATGTCCTGGGGCAGGATGGACGACCATGGAAGAGGGTTTGTTTACGATTAAAAGCGACTCGTCCTCGAAAAGGATATCCAGGGGGATATTTTCAGGTTCTAAGGAAATTTCAGGGCTTAGGGCAAAACAAATATCTATTTCATCTCCTTCAGAGGGTTTTTCCCGTTTTTTACAGGGCATGCCGTTGACCAAAACTTGCCCTTTTTCCACTAAAGATTGGAAATATGTGCGGGAATATTTGGGAAATTTTAAAGATAAAAGTTTATCTAAGCGAAGATCTACATCTTCACTGGTCACTAAAAGAGTATCAATAGGTTCTTGTACGTTCATGGTCGGAGAGTATAAAAGATCGAGCTATAAGAGAAAAGTTAGAAATTTATTTAAAAAAAATTCTAAAATAATTTCACCCTTCTTCGATGATTGCTTTGATTTCTTGCATGTGTTTCTTATGGATTTCATCTTGGTGATTCATCTGACTGATTAGGTCTTTCATGAACGTGTTGATAAATTGTCTGAGCTCATCTTTCGTAGCTCCTAATGGAAACATTTTTGCCCACGGAGAATTAGAAAGCTCTCCTTCTCCTCCGCTTCCACCTGATTTTGTGAGGATAGCTGGAGCCTCATAAGAGTGGGGGATTATTGCTTGTTTGTCTGCAGAGCGAATCATGTCGTCTGTGGATAGCTTATTGGGGGGGATGCTGCCATTACTCATAAAAAACCTTTTTTAGATGTTCTTACAAGGATTTATTCTTGGAGTCGTAGTCTGATGTGTCTTGTTGCACGTCAGGGTTGTATTCATCTCCCTTAGCATTTTCTGATATCTGATCTTGAAATTCCTCTTTATCTTTTTTCTCTCCATGAGCGTGTTTTGCCTCAGATTCCACGAAGTCCATGAAATCTTCAGGTTTGTCGCTTATCTTTGCTTTTTGCGTGTCGGATAGTGAATCACTGTTTAAGGCTGCATCGTAGATTTTTTGTTCTTGGGCGGTAAAATTCTCTGTACTTTGAGTCTTATCTGATGTGTCGGTGGTACTTCCTTGTGTGTAGCTTGATGTAGGCATTGTTTCTGCTGCTGTAGAGCCCTCATCTTCTGTTGAACTATCATCTGTAGAGTTAGAGCTGCTTGAGCTGGAGGATACAGATGGTATAGCTCCTTTTATTTCAGCCTTGTCACTATCTGATAATAGGTCGCTTTGTAAAAAGGCGTCGACGATTTTTTGTGCTTGGGGTGGAAGCTCATGTTCTTTAGAGGCCAGATCGGTCTGTTCCAGAGAAGATAGATCTGGCTTTTCTTGAATTGTATGCTCAGACCCGATAGTGTCTTGTGTAGAGCTTGTTGTTACTGTCGTATGATCTTGAGAGACTGGCAGGGGAGTGGTTCCCTGATCGGAATTTACAGAAGATATATCTGACATAGTTAGCTCCTTTTTCTAGTTTTATTCTATAATTAAATTTATTATTTGTCAATAATATGCAAAAGCTCAAGATAATTGAAGATCCGGAAGATTCTTTTTGGCTAAACATTATGTGGGAAGAGGATTTGTGGAAAAAAATATACAAACCTCTATTTATGAGAAAACTGCGTTCTTTATTTTCTGCAGAAAATTTGCAGGAAGTAGAGCAGCTATTTTTGGAACTTGAAGAAAAAACTGCTAAGTCTTTTGCTGTAAGAAGTTTGTCGAAAAAAGCCATGCTAAGTGTTGAGCTTTTGAAAAAACTACGAGAAAAAGGGATCTCTGAAGAGTCCGCTCAAAAGACTCTGGTATTTTGCCGGAAAATTGGAGCTATACAAGACAAAGAGCTTTTGGAATCTCGCGTAGCAAGTGAATTGCGCAAAGGTCATGGACTTCGATATATTCAGGCTAAATGGAAAGTGGAAGTGAATTCTGTTGATCATCAAAAGGCGGAAATAGAAGCTGCAATCACGCTTCTTCATAAAAAAGGAAAAAAGCAAAAAAACCTCTACCTTTTTTTACAAAGAAGAGGTTTTGGAGCAGAAACGATTCGAGAAGCCTTGCGAAACTTTTTGAGCTCATAAGGAGCTTTTTGAAGCGCTCAGCGAGGGGAAATCGTTACTTTAAAAACGTAGTAGGAAGAAGTTGTGTCTGTGTCGCAATTTGTGTCTAAGATTGTACTTGCAATTCCTCCTGCAATGTATCCGACACAAGTAGGAACTTTCTTCAATTTGTCTAAAGCAATTACCTCATTTGGATAGGTCGGTAAATTTTCATTTGGTATGAAAACTGCGTTGGCCCCAAACCAGTATTGAGTATTGGAAGGAGGCGCAGGAAATCCTGGGCAGGTAGGTGGAAGCTGGTTTGGGTGAATGATGGGATACTTCTCGCTCATAAGATGTTGTGTGTAGGTGCCATTTTCATCAATTTGAATGGTGGTGATGTCATTCGTAAATGGTAAATTACAGCATGTGCTGAAGACATTTCCGGAAGCTGGAACCCACGCAGTGCAGCAATTATTTTGTGGATTGGGGTCTGTATTACAATTGGAACCATCGCTAATTGTCGATACGCTGATTCCTCCAAAAAGCAGCGTGTACATTTTTTTTGCTTTTTGAGAGTAGAGTCCTAAAGTTGGGCATGAATAATTGTTCATTGCTTGAGCAAGAGTGTTTGGATCATTGGGATCTAGCATTTTTGAAGATCCATCCCGATTAATCTCAATGGGAACTGTCCAAGCGCCTGGGGTATCATCAATGTCTGGAGGAGTGAAAACACCAGATAGGGCTGTATAAGATGTTATGTAAGTGTTTTCTTGTTTTTTAATAATTGGAACGACATTCAAATCCCTTCTTCGATAATTTGGGTTTGGATCTGGCTGTTTATGAGGATGCACAAATAGTGTTTTCCCGTCGTCTATAATTTGAATGGGGCGGATTTGTCGAGAATAAGTGCCGTTTGAAGCTGTCGTATAATTCCCATCGAAGTTTTGACCAAAAGCTAATAGATGAGGCTGGTGCTCATCTGCTTGTAACATCACCCCTCCTGTTAATTGGAGTATGGGATGGGATGTGAAACGCATACATTTTAATGCGCTTTTGGAGCCTGTAGGTTTTTTCACCCATTTAATTAAATTGGGGACATCGATTGCCGTTAATGTTGATTTTGTCCCCATGGTGTTTGTGAGGTTATCAATGCCATAGCCCCCTACTAGATATAAAACTTTTTTGTTTTTGGTTTGATGAAATAAGGGATTGGAGACGGAAAGGAGATCGATTTGAGCCTGTGATAGATGGGAAGAGGGATCGTAAAGAGAACGAAAGTAGGATTTTCCCGTTGTGGGATTTACTACGTAAACTAGAGTATTTTGTGCTGAAGGTGGAAAGGAGTTTTCAGTTGGATCTGTATTATTTACATCATGCAGTCCATTCGTTCTTCCTGCAATAAATAGCCATTCCCCTTGATAAACTGCGTATGCAAAAGAGTGGAGTCCTGCGGGTAATATGAAATCAGCTAGTTCCAAAGTTACTCGGTAGGGAAGCGAATCTTCCGATAAAGGTTCTGTTACATTCGGGGTTTGATTGGTACATGGGGGGCATTGTGCATAACAATTTATCATTACTGTGAGTAAAAGGAATAGAATTCTCATAATAGGTGCCCTCTAATGAATTTTTTATGGAAATATACAGTATTGTGAGGTCTGTTTTTTTTCAATTCGGTTTTGAAAAAAGCTCGAAAGATTTTTCAAATCTGCGATATTGAGGAACTTTTTTGCAATTATTCTCAGAGTGTTTTATAACCAAATCGGTGGAAGGGATCTAGCAAAAGAGGAATTATGCGCATCGGATTGATTGGCATGAATTATAAGCGGGTAGACTTAGATCTGCGAGAGCGCTTTGCGCGAAGTACAAAGAAACTTTCTTTGCACATCCCTTTTGTTCTTCTTTCCACGTGCAATCGCACAGAGATATATTTTAGCTCGGAAGATTTAGTCCAGGGGCATTCTGCAATCATTGCAGCTTTAAAAGAAGAAATGGGGGAGTTTGGAGATCATAATCTCTACTCTTCTTTTGCAGAGGCTTGCTTTGCGCATTTAGCTCAAGTGATTACAGGTTTAGATAGTGTAATTTTTGGAGAAGCAGAGATTCAAAGACAGGTGAAAGATGCTTATGAACAGGCCTGTCAGCTCCGTAATATACCAGCACCTTTGCATTTTTTATTTCAAAAAAGTTTGAAAATAGGAAAAGAAGTGCGTACAGTGTTCTCGCTTCCTCGCGGTCATGTCTCTATGGAATCGATTATAGCAGATATTGTTCGATATTTTTTTGGATCTGATAAGACCCCTTCTTTTTTATTTGTAGGATTTTCAGAAATCAATCGAAAAATCCTTTCCTTTTTGCAGGAAAAAGGATTTTCTTCTCTAAATTTAGCTACGAGAAATCCTCTATCGGCAGAGCAAATGTCTTTGAAAGCTTCTTTGGTTGATTGGCTTACATTAAGCAATTGGTCTTGCTACGATATTGTGGTCTGTGGAAGTCAATCCTCAGACTATTTACTAAGGCAAGATCATCTTGTAAAGAAAGAGGTGCAAACAAGACTTGTGCTGGATCTCAGTATGCCAAGAAATGCAGATCCATTGATTGGAAAACATCCGTATCTTACCTTGCTCAATATTGAAGAGATTAATGGTTTTATTACCCATAAACAGCAGAGTTTTTGCAAAGAAAAAGAGCTTATCCACAAACATATTGAAGAATTAGTCTCGCGTCAAATCGATCTGTATCAAGAAAGGAAAAATAAGGTGTTTGTGTGCGCTTAATCATTGGGATCCTTTGGTGTTTTTTGAGTGTTTGTAGCTTTGCTCAAGCTAAAGAGTTTCCGGAAGATTCAACACTACTTCCTGCGGAAGAAGTGTTTTCTGGCGATTATTATGCTTTAGGAGATCTCGTTGAGGTCGCTGGTGTCGTTCAAGGAAATGCATATCTTGCAGGCACCCAAGTTCAGATTGACGGGGAGATACAAGGAAATCTTTTTGTTGTTGCGGGAAGCTTGGAAATCAAGGGTAAGGTGCAGGGGAAAGTGTGGGCATTAGCCGGTGGAGCGACATTTACAGGCGATGTTGGCGAATTGGTGCTTTTAGCCGCTAGCGCTCAGTTAAATCAAGGAGGAAAGATTCAGAGAGATCTCACTCTTTGTGCGGGAAATGCAGAAATAGACGATTGGATTGGAGGGAATGCTACTGTACTTGCTTCTAATCTTAAAATCTCGGGTACTATTGATCACAATCTAAAAAGCTTTGCAGGGAAGCTTCGCATCCTTTCTGGAGCTTGGATTAAGGGGGATCTTCGTTATAAAAGCAATGAAGTGGCTTTAATTGATTCAGCAGCTCGGATAGGTGGCTCTATTTTATACCAGCATTCTCCACTTCGTGATTTTCGAGGTGTAGTCATTGGTTCTAAAATTGCAGCTTTTTTAATGAATTTTCTTTATACACTTGTCATGGGAATTGTCATTATTCGTTTGTTTCCTCACAAACTCTCTGGAGCTCTTTCTGCATTGCATACAGCTCCTTTAAAATCTTTTCTTCATGGATTGGTTTTGTTGGTGCTGTTTCCTTTAGCCTCTTTGGTGCTTCTAATCACCGTTATCGGAGCGCCTTTTGCACTGACTTTAATTGCTCTGAATATCATTACCTTGTATACGGCAAAGATTTTTACGATCCTTTGGGGGGCCAATTGGTTGTTTTCTCGGCTTCGTTGGAAGAAAAATGGAGTCTGTACTCTGCTTGGAGGGCAGGTTATATACTCCATTTTAGTGTCAGTTCCTTTCCTAGGTCCAAGCATCGCATTTTTTGTGATGGTTATAGGATTGGGTGCTGTGGTGGTCTCTAGATCTCGTTAAAACTCAGCGTGACCAGGATAACGAGGGAATGGGATCACATCGCGGATGTTTTCCATGCCTGTTGCAAACTGCACTAATCGTTCAAAACCAGCTCCAAACCCTGCATGAGGAACGGATCCGTATTCTCTGAGCTGCAGATACCACCAATAGTCTTCGGGATTTAAGCCGCAGGCTTGGATCTTTGCTTTGAGAAGATCTATTCTTTCTTCTCTCTGGCTGCCTCCGACAAGTTCTCCGATTTTAGGGACGAGAATATCCATAGCGGCAACTGTTTTTTGATCGTCATTCATGCGCATGTAAAAAGCTTTGATTTCCTTAGGATAATCGCTCAAAATAACCGGTCTTTTGCAGTATTCTTCAGCTAGATATCTTTCGTGTTCTGATTGGAGATCACTTCCCCAAGAGTAAGGGAATTCAAAAGACTTATTAGATTTTTCTAAAATAGCAACAGCTTCTGTGTAAGTTAATCGAGCAAAGGGAGCTTGGTTAATGTGCTGTAGGCGCGCTATGAGTCCTTTTTCAATAAATGCATCAAAAAATTCCAAATCTTCTAGGCAGTTTTTTAAAATATAATCGATGACAAACTGAAGATATGATTCTGCGCATTCCATGTCATCTTGTAAATCGGCAAAGGCAAGTTCTGGCTCAATCATCCAAAATTCCGCTAAATGTCGAGATGTATTGGAGTTTTCTGCTCGGAAGGTAGGGCCGAAAGTGTAGACATCCGACAGGGCACATGCTAAGGTTTCTGCATTGAGCTGCCCTGATACTGTAAGATAAGCAGGCTTTTGGAAGAAATCTTTGGAAAAATCTACGCTTTTATCTTCTTTTTTAGGGAGGTTTTGCAAGTCGAGAGTTGTTACTAAAAACTGCTCTCCAGCACCTTCACAGTCAGACGCTGTAATGATAGGGGTTTGAATATAGAGAAACTTTCTTTGTTGAAAGAAGAGATGGGTTGCAAAGGCAAGAGCGTTGCGTACTCTCAGCACGGCTCCTTGTGTATTGGTACGAGGTCTTAAGTGGGCAATTGTTCTCAAAAATTCAAAGGAATGTCTTTTCTTTTGCAGGGGGTAATCTGTAGGACAAGTGCCTAATATCTTGACTGACTGTGCTTGCACTTCCCATTTTTGTTTGTGCCCAGGACTTTCTACTAAAGTCCCTGTGATTTGGAGCGAAGCTCCTGTTGAAAGATTTTTGATGATCTTGTCATAGTCAGGTAAGTGGTTTGCTACGATGACCTGAATTCCTGAAAGAGTGGATCCGTCTGTGATCTCGATAAAGGAGAATTCTTTTTGATCTCTAAGTGTCTTGATCCATCCACAGAGTGTAATGGAAGTCCCAAGAAGCTGTGTTGTGATGGCCGCTATTTTTGTTCGTTTCATTTTTTTAAACCCAGGTTAAAGAGCAAATTTTCTTAAAAGTTCAATTTCTTTTTTCCAAAGAGGTGGCCCATCGGGAGTCTCTAAATATTTAGGAAGATGTTTTGTTTTTGGATGCTGCATAAGCATTTTAAAACACTCCATTCCGATCTCACCTTCGCCTAAGGGAGCGTGTCGGTCTACTCGAGAAGCTAAAGGCTTCATCGAGTCGTTCGCATGAAAAGCATAAAGATGTTTGAGGCCTACGACTGTGTCAAAAACGCGTAGTGTCTCTTCGAATGCTTCAGGGGTTCTCAGATCGTAGCCTGCAGCAAAAATATGGCAAGTGTCGATACAAACGCCAATGGGTATTTTTTTGTGCAATTTTTCGGTCAAATAAGCGATCTGTTCGAAGGTATGCCCAACACAAGATCCCTGTCCTGCTGTTGTTTCTATGAGAAGTCTAGTAGGTCCCTTCGCCGCGATGTCTTCTAATTTTTCAAGGCTTTCTACTATAGTATCTAAACAAGCTTGTACAGGGCCTGTTAAAGCAGCTCCTGGGTGGAAGTTTAAGTAGGTGATCCCAAGTTGTTGACAACGGACAAGTTCTTTTTCGAAAGCTTCACGGCTTTTATGCAAGTTGTCTTCGTTAGGACATCCTAGATTGATCAGATAGCTGTCATGACTCATGATGTGGGAAAGCTGTGTTTCTTCTAGGGTTTTTTGAAACAGCTCGATCTCTTCACCTGTCAGTTCTTTTGTATCCCAGCGTTTTTGGTTTCTCGTAAAGAGCTGTACTGTCGTAGCTCCGATTTCTTTCCCCTCGAGAAGGGCATTGTGAGCTCCGCCTTGTGCTGAGGTGTGAGCTCCAATAAGTAGGGGTTTTTCAGGAAGAGTCATAGGAAAACACGATTTTATTTTCAAAAAAGGGATTGTAGAAGATAGTGTAGATCTTGACAATGACTTTTGTAAAGGGGCTGGGATGGAAACAGAGGTGACAAAAAAAGTATCGAAAGGGGCTTTTTCGTTTTTTTCAGGGACCTTAATCAGTCGAGTGTCGGGGCTTGGGCGAGATATGTCTTTGGCTTTTTGTTTTGGCAGCCATCCGGCTATTGCAGCTTTTATGGTTGCCTATAGATTTTCTAATCTGTTCCGTAGACTGATTGGAGAAGGGTCCCTTCCGGCGGGATTCGTTCCCCATTTTGAAGAATTACGTAAAGATCGCCCAGAAGAAGGCGCTCGCTTTTTCCGAGATGTCTTTTTTTCTGCTCTATTTTTTTTAGTCGGGTTGATTCTATTTCTTTCTCTAGGATTGGGAGCCTATTTGCAATATGCATCCGTAAGTGAAGCTGCGCGAGAAATTCTCTCTTTGACGCTTTTGATGCTTCCAGGTCTGCTTTTTATTTGTTTGTATGCTGTTTCAAGTGCTCTTTTACAATGTGAAAGAAAATTCTTTCTTTCGGGAATTGCTCCTCTTTTTTTCAATATCTCTTGGATTGTCACAGCATTTTTCTTCCGAGATTCCATTCCTTCTCAAGCCGCAGTAGCTCTTTCTTTGGCTGTAGTAGTGGGTTTTTTTTTACAGTGGCTGTTTTTGTTCCCTGCGTTAAGGTCGTATCTAAGAACTTTTTTAAGCTGGAAAGAGATCTGTAAGTTTCGTTTGTTTTCTCTGGAAGTGAGAGGTCTTCTTAAGCCGTTTTCTTTAGGATTAATTGGAGTGTCTGCAACGCAAGTCAATAGCCTTATGGATTCTATTTTTGCAACCTACGCTTCTTTGGAGGGCCCAGCTTATCTATGGTATGCAATTCGTATTCAGCAGCTTCCTATTGCTCTTTTTGGCATAGCTCTTGCCTCAGCTCTTTTGCCCCCTCTTGCAAGATCTGCTTCTAAAGAAGATTGGGGCCCATTTCAAGGGCTTCTTCGTTATTCTTTTACCAAAAGTTTTCATTTTATTTTTCCTTGCGTCATTGCAGTATTTGTTTTAGCGGCTTGTGGAGTCAATCTTCTTTATGGAAGAGGAGATTTTAGCTTGGAGGCGACAAGTCAGACGATTTTGTGTTTATGGGGATATTCCGTAGGGCTTTTACCCGCCGTATTTGTTCTTCTTTTAGCCCCGGCTTTTTATGCTCAGAAAAATTTTCGAGTGCCTATGCAAGCTGCCGTAATTTCAATGGGAATCAATATTGCTCTCAATGCGCTTTTTGTTTTTGGTTTCCAACTAGGGGCAGTGAGCATTGCTCTTAGTACAAGTTTTAGCGCCTGGTTTAACTGCTGGTTTCTACAAAGGGCTTTAAAACAACAAAAATGGCTCAATGCAGACGCTTATAAAGGAGCTTTGTGCGCTCTTATTGCAGGGGGAGTTACTCTCTTATTGGGGCATTTTCTGGTCCAAGATCCTACAGTGAGTTTAATTACCCAAAAAACAGCAGTAACCTTTTCACGATCCTTTTCAGAGCAAGCTCTACAGTTCTTTGTTTTATCAGGGACGTTTTGTCTTACGTTTCTTTCCTATGCCTGGTTTTTTGATGTGCAAGAAGTCCTTAGCTTTTTTAGGATTCCTAGCAGAAAAGCGGTGTAGCAAATTCAGGAAGCTATATGTATAAAAAAATGTTAGAGCAAAGTCTCTCTTTTGAAGTCCTGCAGAATTTAGCGATATTGCGAATGCAGCAAGGGGAAGAGGAATAGGCTGATGCTTTTTTTGAAAAAGCAATTTCAATGGCCCAAATTCTGTGGATGCAGTAAAAACATATCCGACCTCCTCAATCCAACAAAATAGGGAGGATAAGGCCGTTCAAGTTTTGAAAAATTGTGTCTTATGTCGACCTGATGATCATGCCTGTATTTGTGAAATTGCTGCTTCTAAAGATTGTTGCTGCTGAGACGAATAATGTCCGTATTTTGAGAAATTTAGGCATTGAATGCTCTCGCTTGGGCTTGTATCAAGAAAGTCTTATTTGGGTTGAGCGTGCATGTAGGCTGGATGCAAATGATGTAAAATCTCGTGAAATTCGAGGTTTTACTCTTTTGACGTTAGGAAGGCATAAAGAAGGATGGAAAGAATATAACTTCTGTGATCCCATTGACAAGTATTTTAGCTGTTCTCATTTTTGTCTTAAAAAGTGTCGTTAATGGCCCTTGAAATTCAAGTTGAATATTTAAAACATTCAACATTTTTAAGAGAGTGTCTAGACGGATCGATAATTTTCCATTTTCGATGTCAAATACTACAGTCTTTCCAAGTTCCGCGAGGTGTTCGAGTTCTTCTTGAGATAGTTTTGCTTTTTTACGATGGAATCGGATGATCGAGCCAATTTGTTTTGGGGCCATATGGCCAATTGGTTAAATTTGCTGCTATAACAGTAAATATAGGTATTTTTGCAATTAATGTTACCTGCGTAAAGTTGGAATTGGCTTTTTTTACCGTTTTAGCGATATTTTTCACTTGCGGATATGGGTTTCTTTAGATGTTTAGGGGAAATGTCGAAAAGGGATTGGTTCTGAGAGGAAAAAAAAGGCGATAGAAAATTCTGTCGCCTTTTTTAAATAAATTCTTAGTTGTTGTGAGCTAAGAATTCGCAAACTAGGTTCACGTGGATTGGAAGAGGAAAAGGGATCTGATCCAGATGAGGGGAGGAAAGAAGCTGCCCAGAGAACTGAGTTGCATCTGCTGAAATATATTCTGGAAGATCTCTACCGCCTGATATAACGGCATCCTTGACTACAGGAATATTTTGAGATTTCGTTTTAATGGAAATCGTCATTCCTGGACGGACGAAGAAGGATCTTCTATCCACTTTCTTACCGTTAACTAGGACGTGTCCATGAGTTACGAGCTGCTGAGCTCCAAATATGGTGCTAGCAAATTTCATACGGTAAACGACGTTATCTAACCGGCACTCAAGGCGCTCGATAAAGGCCTGAGGAGTGCTGATTTTAGAATTAACCGCTTCTTTATAGTAGCGGACGAGTTGCTTTTGTGTGAGCATCCCGTAAACAGCTTTTAGTTTTTGCTGTTCTTCGAGCTGAGTTCCGTAGTCAGATTTCTTCTTGCGTTTTGCCCCGTGCATACCTGCTGGATTTGGTTTGTGCAGTAGGGGGTTTTTAGCGCGTCCAAAAATATTAACTCCGAAACGGCGTGCGATGCGGTTTTTTGGACCAGTGTATCGAACCATTGTTTCTCCTAAGTGTTTGGTATATTCCGTAGAAAGTGACAAATCGTAGTACAGTTTTGGTTTTTAAACAAGAGGATTTTGCAGGAAGGAGGTGTATAAACTTTTTTAACAACGAGAAAACCTCTTGTTTTATAGGTTTTTTTTCGCTATCTTAGGCTCCCTTGGAGGGCTTTTTATGAGCGAAGAGAAAATTTATTACGTTTTGGCTTTTTACCTATTTACCTCAATCGAAGATCCTAAACTAGAAGTGGAAAAACATCATGCTTTTTTTAAAGACAGGGATGTTACGTCTCGTATCTACATTTCTCATGAGGGAATTAATGGGCAAATGAGCGCTTTAAAAGAGCATGCATTAGAATATATTGCCTGGATGAAGTCCGATGAGCGTTTTGCAAATATCGATTTTAAATGCCATACCTATCACGAGCAGGTCTTCCCAAGAGCCACAGTCAAGTTCCGAAAGCAGTTAGTGGCTTTAAATCATAACGCAGATCCCCATAAGGGAGGGGAGCACTTAGCTCCTTCCGAATGGAAAAAAATGTTGGAAGACGAAAATGAGCAAATTTTGCTTTTAGACGTCCGTAATGATTATGAGTGGAAAGTCGGGCATTTTGAAGGGGCTGTAAAGCCAAATCTTGACATTTTTCGTAAGTTTCCTGAGTATGCCGAAGAGCTGAAAGGTACTTATGATCCTAAAACGACAAAAGTGATGATGTATTGTACCGGTGGGATCCGATGCGAGTTGTACTCTGCCGTCATGAAAGACCATGGATTTGAGAAGGTATATCAGCTTAATGGCGGGGTCATTAAATATGGTCTAGAAGAAGGAGAGGACAAGTGGCTTGGTAAGCTCTTTGTCTTTGATGATAGACTTGCTGTTCCTATTGCAAAAGAGAATAGAGCTCCTATCATTGCCCATTGTAAGCATTGCAATGCTCCGAGTGACACATATTATAATTGCGCGAACATGGACTGCAATGAGCTTTTTTTAAGCTGTCCTTCTTGTGCAGAAAAGTTGTCGGGATGTTGTGATTATGATTGTACGTGCGCAGAAAGATTGCGTCCGTATGAAAAGGAAAAGCAGCCTAAGCCTTTTCGCCGGAAGCACTATTACGAAGAGGAAGCAAAGAGGCCTGATTTAGTCCCTGTGGCTCCATCTGTTGTAAAGCCAGAGTAGAACGTTACGAAATTGCTTTAATCGCGTAGTCTATTTGAAAAGAACTGCTTGTCTTTTTTGAGGATTTTTTCTTTAAAAAAGACAGGCCAAGAGCTCGAATGGGTTTGTTTCTGTTTAGAAAAGGTTCGTAGTATTTTTGCGTTTCGATTTGTTTGAGTCCTTCTAGGGCCGGAGCGTTTAATTTGAGTTCAATGATGTAAATAAAGTTGGGAAGCTCTAAAACGAGGTCCATACGACCGATACTTGTGCTTCTTTCTGATTGTGTATTTATTCCGGCTGCAGAAAACAGAGTTTGCAAAAGCGAGTGATAAAAACGCTCTTTGGGAATATGCAAACTGTAGGGGATTTCGCTTAAAATTTTTTGTAGAGTAGCTACTGTTCTTTCTATATCTGCTTCTACGAGACTTGTGTAGAGATCTCCGATTAATGGGTTGATGCTAAAAGTTGTTTTTTTCGAAAGAAGCCCGATGAGATGCCTGTGAAGAGAGGCCTTAACTTCCAGGTTGGGGTATCTTAACGTGTAATTTCTGGATAATGGTTCATAAGAGTCTATTGTTAAATATCCCATTTGAAACAGGAGGGCTGTTAAGGGGAGATTTTCGATTTCAAAGGTCTGCAAGAGGTCTTCTGTGCCTCGAAGCATGTCGAGTTCTAAAAATTGGGTTTCTTTTTGCCGTTCTTCTTTGGCTAGCTCTGTAAGAAGAAACTGAGGAGTTGCTGATTCAAACCAAAAGTTTTTTAGGTTTTGAATGTATAGAGCGCTTGTCAGAGAGAAAGGGCTATATACCCTAGGGGTTTTTTCTTTAAAACAGTACCCGTTATACCAAGTTTTTAAATCTGTTCGGATGTTCTCGTAGGGAGTGTTGTGATGCTTGCTCCAAGCTTGTATGTGTTCTGAAAAATATAGGTCTATTTCTTCCTCTGTATAGCCGCAAATTCCAGAAAAATCTTCTAACATTGTGAGGTTTAATAGATTGTTTAATCCAGAGGAAAGTCCAGATTTGCTAAACGCGCTGACTCCTGTGACAAAGACAAATTGTACATATTTTGCTTGAGCTTTGATCACGCTTGAAAAACTTTTTAAGACGGAGCGGATCTCCTCAGCGATGTCAGCTTGATGCAAAGTGTGAGAAATAGGGTAATCATATTCATCTATCAAAACAGCTACATGAGTTGTTGGAAATTTTGCATCTAAAGCTGCGATAAGGCTCATAAATGCTGTATTTAAATTAGAAGAGTCTTTTAATGTGACTTTATTTTTTTCAGCGATTGTTTGAAGTAGATACATCAAACTACTGGTGAATTGTTCAGCGTTTTGAAGGTTTAGCAGGGAGAAATCTAGCCGAATAATCCCCATAGGATCCCAAGAATAGTCGCTTTTTGCAATCCAAAGCCCTTCAAAAAGCTCTTTTTTTCCTTGCAAAACAGCCTCTAGCATAGAAACAAACAAAGATTTACCAAACCTTCTAGGTCGAGATAGAAATGTTCTAGAGTTTTTGGTGATTAAAAAATGCGCATACTTTGTTTTGTCTACATAAACACATTTTTTTTGTCTTAGTTCGGTAAATTCGCTAATGCTAATAGGAAGATTTTGCATATTTTATGCCTTGATCTCATGTATAAGAATGCCTTAATTTACTGGAATAAACCTCAATAGGCAAGATTTTTCTCTCATGTTAACTTGGGAGAAAATTCTTGTTTTGTAGAGGGGTTTTTTGTAGTATTTATTCCGGAAAAAGAGAAATTAGATCTAAAAGTTTTTGTTCTGTTTCTTTTAAAACGACTGTAAGGCCTGGCTTGATTCCGTGCTCTGAGAGTTCAAAGGCGCGCATCGTGTTGCAGATCCTTCCATCTAAGCGAATGCCAATGCCTTTGGCTTGGATCATGTTGCCCCAATCTCCAAACATCGTCAGAGAGAGTTCACAAGCCGTAATTAAAAAGAGAACTTGTCTGCCAGGGTTTTTATGAGTGGCTTCAAAGATCTTTTCCCCGATATAATGGATCGTCGGGATATATACGACTTCCGCTTGCGTGTGAGCTGCGAGTGCAGAGCATTTTCCGATGAAACACTGACTGCATACAGGATGATCTGGAGTATTTTGACATTGATCGGAAAAGCGCCCAGATGGGCACTCAAAAGGTTTATGGCAGTAGGAGAAGCCTAGAAGGATTAAGGGATTTTGTTTTGATGCGATTTGCTCAAACTCCTTTTCGTTTTCTATGCCATAGAAAAAACAGTCTCCTGCTCTTGAAAAACTACAAGGTTTTCTATAAGAGCGAAGAAGGGATGCCGTGTAACGAAAGGGGTGTTTGAAAAAATTGCGAAGAAAGATTTTGCGAGGGTCATGGCGAAGTAGGTACCAAAGCCCCTTTGCTTTTAAATTCTTAGCAGTGTCGGAAGTGATCCCTTCCATATTGGGCAACGTTTTCAATACCTTTAAAGGATGGGAAGAACGAAAAGTTTTTGCTTTTTCTTCCCAAGAAGAGGCGATAATCTTTAATTTTGGATTCATGGAAGCTACGAAATATGTTTGATAATCTCATTTTCTCTATTGATCAGGAATTGCGCAATGGAGAAGTTTTTTTAATTGTTCATTTGCAGGAAAAAGGAAGCTCCCGGATCATTTATCTTTCTGATCTAAAAGGATTTGCAAAGCGCGAAAAGGGTCCGATTTCTGAGCTTGCCCTTTTTTTGCTAACAGAACATTGCAACTCGTCTGGAATTTCTTTAAACAGCTCTCAAATCGACACCTTAGCAGCAAATAAAATACGTATTGCATCAAAGCAAAGTTTGAAAGCTTTAGAAAAACTTATTAGTTCCAAAAAACTTCAGTGGAAAGGAAGATCGCTTTTTTTTAACCCCTTGAGTCGATGTACCGTTTCTTTAGAGGTGAAAAATCTTCTTGAGCAAGAGGGGATTGGCATTTCTGGGTTTATCCACATGGATAAGGAAAAGCTTCCTTTTTCTAGTGTAGACTTCCTTTTTCCCGGAAAACCGATTTGGGGAATTTGCCAGCAAATGGTCTTTGTTTTGCCTCAAGATATTCGAGCTTCCTGGATAGATTTCATTTATCCCAAATCCAAATGTTTACAAGGAAAGCAAAGAGATCGATTTATAGACGATTTTCAAGAAGATCCTCCTGAAGGATTTCCTCAGACGACTTGGGATATAGTATCTCAGAAAGTCGATCAGATTGCCCCTATCCAGAGCTTCCCCGTTCTTCTTCTCAAAGATGCTCGTGGCAGCTTTGCGAATTTGAGTATGGAATACGGAAAAAAAAGCGTAGCTTTTCATGACCCCTGCCTTTTTCCCGGAAGAGACCTTGCCTCAGAAAAGGCTTGGGAGAAAGATTTGCTAGAAACGGATTTTATTTCTAAAGTCGTAGGCTCTTCCCATTATTACTGTCCTTTGGATAAGGTTTCTTCCAGTCTGTCTTTTCTTTTAGAGATTGGATGGAAGATCTACGATCACAAAGGGCGAATGGTTATGAAGACCACAGGTTCTGATGTAGAGCTTTTCTCAAAATCCCAAGGCGTTTTGCTCAAAGGCCGAGTTCGCTATGGAGAGCATGAAACATCTCTGCAAAATGTTGTTGGAGCCTTTAATCGAAGAAACCAATTTGTAGAGATTTCTCCTCATACAGTAGGCCTTCTAGAAACTTCTTCAGAGTATGAGGGGCTACAAGATCTTTCAGAAATAGAACAAGTAGAAGATGGCTGTCTTTTTAAGAAAAAACAATGGGGTCTGTTAGGCTCTTTTTCTCATGTTTCTTGTGATACGCCTACCCGCAGTTTGATTGACCGGCTACAATCTTTAGAATCGCAAAAAGAAGAAACGGTATTAGAAAAATTTCAAGGGGAGCTGCGGCCCTATCAAAGAACCGGAGTAGAGTGGCTGCTATTTTTACATGCCCATGGGCTTTCAGGGCTGCTTGCTGACGAAATGGGGCTTGGAAAAACTGTGCAGATGCTTGCTTTCTTTTCTCAAATTGAGGCAAACCTTCCATTGCTCATTGTAGTTCCGACTTCCCTGGTATTTAATTGGAAAAAAGAATGGGAGAAGTTTGTCTTAGATAAGAAACTCTATATACATGAAGGCAGAGATAGAACTTCAGATCCCAGCCTTTTACAAAAACAAGAAGCGATTATTGTGTCTTACGCTCTTTTAAGGAGCGATTGGCAAATGTTTCAAAAGATCTCTTTTGCTTGTATTGTCCTTGATGAAGCGCAATGGATCAAAAACCCAGAAAGCCAGTTAGCTAAAGCTTGCTATGGACTTTCCTCTCAAATAAGGATTTGTCTTACGGGGACTCCAGTAGAAAACAGGGTAGATGATCTTTGGTCCCTTTTTCACTTCTTAGAGCCTGAACTTTTAGGGGGGCGTAGCGATTTTCTCCAGCGCCTATCTGCATCTCAGCTAGATGGAAGATATGCCAAACAGATTCGTAAGCTCATCCGTCCTTTTATTTTACGTCGTATGAAAGAGGATGTAGCAGACGACCTTCCAGAAAAGATTGAACAAGTTGTTTGGGTGGAAATGCAAGAGTCCCAGCGTTCTTTATATGAAAATTGGCTTAGTAAGACTCGTCAAGGTCTTTTGAAAAAGATCACTTTAGAAGGAGGCAGCTCCCATCGGATGGAGATTTTAGAAACCATTTTGCGTCTTCGTCAGATCTGCGCGCATCCCCATCTCATTGATACGGAGTTGGTTTCTTTAGAAGATAGTGCAAAATGGCAACGCGCTTTAGAAGATCTAGACGAAGTTGTCCAAGAGGGGAGAAAAGTATTAGTCTATAGTCAATTTACCCAGATGCTAAAGCTTTTCAAAAAAGAGTTAGCTCAAAAAGGCGTAGCTTATGCCTATCTCGACGGAGAGACGAAAGATCGAGAAGCTGCAGTTGCCTCTTTTCAAAATGATCCTCATATTCAGGTTTTTCTGATCAGTTTAAAGGCAGGGGGCGTGGGACTCAATTTAACTGCTGCAGACTATGTATTTCTCTTTGACCCCTGGTGGAATGAAGCTGTAGAAAAGCAGGCGATCGATAGAGCCCATCGTTTAGGGCGAAAAGGGGCCGTCATTGCGCGAAGGTACATCGTAGCAGACAGTATAGAAGAGAAAATCATGAAGCTCAAAGATCATAAAAAGTCTCTCGCTAAGGGCTTGTTAGAGCTCGAAGAGTCTTCCTTAGGATTAGAGGAGATGATTGAGCTTTTGAGGTGAGGTGGGCTTATGATCAGATTTCATCTGCTTCCTTATGATCATGTTGTAGAAGCTCTTGCGCTGCACTTTTTAAAGTAATCAGGCCTTCTTCAAAGCCTACTTTACGAAGCAGGTTATCTAAAAAACGAAGTTCTGAGATCAATTGATCATTAAGAGATTCTAGCTCAGAAATATGTTTTAGTAGTTTTTCCTTTTCCATATCCTTCTCCATGTTTGTTTCTCCTTATCTTCTCGTTAGATATATACGCAGGATCCGTGCCAACACGAAAAAGAATAGAAAATTAAACCCTCATCTTGTTTATCTGTAATAATTTAAAATATTTTAATAGGAAGAGAGGGGTGGTGGAGTATGAGCGTAGAAAGGTCCACCCGTGGCGGGCAAATCCTTCCTACGGGTGCAAAAATTGCCTACCGGATGATGGGAAGTGCTTTTCTGAGAAAGATGCGACAAAAAAACATCGTTCTTCTATAGTGTTTTTTTTATAACGGGGATTGATTATGTTGCGTTCTATGCTTTTTCTCCTGTTTTTGAGTCTTTCTACAATATGCTCATCTGAAGAGAAATCAGAAAAGTCCCCCAAACGGAAGACTGTCTGTTTGAATATGATTGTTAAAAATGAAAAAGATGTCATTGTTCGCTGTTTGCAATCAGTCCTGCCAATCATTGATACCTGGGTTATTGTAGATACAGGATCGAGTGACGGGACGCAAAAGATTATTGAAGATTTTATGCGTGAAAAAAACATTCCCGGAAAGCTCTATGAACAGTCCTGGGTGAATTTTGGACATAACCGCAATCAAGCACTTGCTTTAGCTAAAGATCAGGCAGATTATATTCTTTTCATGGATGCGGATGATTATTTAGTCATATCGGAAAAATTTCAAGCACAAGAACTGACAGCAGATTGTTATGTTACAACCACTCGTAATCTAGGACTAGATAGTTATATCCCTCGTTTAGTCAAAGCTTCTTTACCTTGGAGATGGGAAGGGGTAATTCATGAATACATTACGGCAGACAATGTGCAAGGCTGCCCTTGGGAAGGAGTTCAATACGTATACACTCATGATGGAGCTCGTTCTAAAGATTCGGATACGGCTATGCGGGACTTAAAGCTTTTGCAATCAGATCCTACTCCTCGTAATGTTTTTTATACGATACTTACCTATTTACAAATGCAGAAATATGAAGATGCTTTGGCCTCATGTGAGCAACGCATTCAAATGCAAGGATTAGAAGAAGAGTTATTTGTTGCATATCTTATTAAAGGAACTTTAGAGAAGTCTCGTACTGGAAATATGAAAGAAGCAAAGAAATCTTTTTTAACTGCGTATAAATTACGCCCCCATCGTTTGGAGCCTTTGTATTACTTAGGAGAGCTCTTATGGCAAGAAAAAGATTATGAGACAGGATATGAACTTATGTCTGCTATACAATTTATTCCTCACGAGCATTCAGACATTTTGTTTGTAGAGCGTTGGATTTATGATTATGGTGTTTTTATGCAGTATGCTCTTTTTGCAGCGCAGACAGGGCGCTTTGCGGAAGGATGGCAAGCAACAAGTAAAGTATTGAGCTGTCCTAGTTTATCGGAAGAGCATAAAAAAGATATGGAGCGATGCAAGGCTTACATTAAAGATCGTAAGCTTGAAGAGATGCAGCTAAAACTTCAGAAAATTATAGCAACGTCTAATTAGGATGCGTTATATTATGAAGCAGTTGTTATGTTTCTTGTCGGTTATGCTTTTTTGCTCTGCAGGATTTTCCGAGCACCCTTCTTCTAAAAAAACCATCTGTCTGAATATGATTGTTAAGAACGAAAGCCCTGTTATTCAAAGATGTCTAGCGTCTGTCAAGCCATTCATTGACTATTGGGTGATTGTGGATACAGGCTCTACTGATGATACAAAAAAGATTATCCAAGATTTCATGAAGGATGTTCCTGGAGTACTTCATGAACGCCCTTGGGTGAATTTTGGGCATAATCGAGATGAAGCGTTAAAACTTGCTAAAGGAAAAGGTGACTATGTGCTTTTCATCGATGCTGATGAGATGCTCACTTATTCTTCCCTTCCAGATAAATCAGGGTTGACACTAGATGCCTATGTAGCTGCCATTATCACTAGTAGCACTTTCACATCGCAACGCACTTTTTTGATTAACAACCATCTCAATTGGGCATGGAAAGGTGTTTTACATGAACAGTTGCAGTTAGATAGAGATATGGTTTTTGAAGTTTTATCTGGAGTGGAAATACGTGCAGATACTTCGGATGGAAATCGTGCGCAGGATCCTCAAAAATATTTGAAAGATGCGGCTGTTTTAGAAAAAGCGCTTATTGAAGAGCCTAACAATGCAAATTACGTATATTATTTGGCTCAGTCTTATTATAACGCGGGAGAATGTGAGAAATCCTTGCAAAACTATCTGAAAAGAGCAGAGATGGAGGGCTGGGATCAGCATACTTTTTGGGCTATGCGTATGGCGGCTGGATTATTGGAGATTTTGCAAAAACCTACAGAACAGATCATAGCAGCGTACTGTAGAGCTTATCAATTTCGTCCTAGTAGGGCAGAACCGCTTTATTATCTTGCTAAACATCTCAACAGCAAAGGAAAGCACACCCTAAGTTATGCGCTTTTAAAGCAGCTCTCTCCAGTGTCGATTTCAACGGATGCTGTATATGTAGAGCCATTGGTGTATAGCTGCGGTATTTCTTTTGAATTGGCAGTGGCAGCTTTGGGTCTTGGGAAGCAAGATGAAGCCAAGGATTTATTTCACCAAATATTAAACAATGAAAATATACCAGATTCTATACAAGAAACTGTGCGTTTTAAGCTTTCGCAGGTTGATCAGATGCGCGGCATACTCCGTCCTTCAGGGCGGGGTCAAGAGCGCGGACGACGAAGTCGCCTTATTATAAGCTTGGCATTTGCTGAGCTTCAATGTATTGGCGGATAGAATCTATAGGAGCTCCTCCGCAGCTACCTGAAAAATAACTGGGAGACCATAAAGCTCCACCCCATAGTTTTTTGCGAATGTTTGGATGGTTTTTTTTGCGAATCAGATGGCTCGATACCCCTTTAAGGCTGTTTACGAGTTTTGACACGGTTACTTTGGGTGGATAATTTATGAGTAAATGAACGTGGTCGTCTTCACCATTAAATTCTATGAGTTCAGCTTCGAAATCTCTACAAACACTGGCAAAGATAATGCGTAGATCGTTTAAAATTTTTTTGGTAAAGACTCTCGTCGGTACCTTAGTAACAAAGACCAAATGGGTATGCATTAAAAATACACAGTGTCTACCATGTCGAATGTCATTGTTTTTTTTCATAAGGCCAAATTATAATTTTCCTCATGGAAATACTTCAAGCCTTTAGATTCAAAGTAGAGCCGGACGGAGAACAGAGGCACAATATGCGTCGTACTGGAGGAGCATGTCGTTTTGTATTCAATAAGGCTTTGGTGTTGCAGAAAGAAAATCATGAATCAGGCAATAAGTTCATTAGCTATGTAACAATGGTCAAAGAGTTAACCCATTGGAGAAATAGTACAGAAACTCCTTGGCTTAAAGAGGCTCCTTGTCATTCTTTACAGCACTCTCTAAAAGATCTAGAGAGATCGTTTAAGAATTTTTTCGCTAAACGCACCGCTTTCCCGAGGTTTAAAAAGAAAGGAGACGGATGTAGTTTTCGTTATCCAGATCCAAAACAAATCAAGCTCGATCAAGAAAATAGTCGTATTTTCCTACCTAAACTTGGTTGGATGAGCTACCGCAATAGTCGCAAAGTAGTCGGAGAATTACGTAATGTTACTGTATCTGAAAGTGCGGGAGATTGGTTTGTTTCTATTCAAACTTTTAGAGAAGAACTAAGGCCAGCAACAACTGCTACGACTGTAGTTGGCATCGATGTCGGCATCGCTCGTTTTGCCACAATGAGTGATGGTAGCTACATTGAACCTCTAAGTAGTTTTAAAAAACACTCCAATCGTTTAGTTAAATACCAACGGAAAATGAGCCGTAAGGTCAAATTTAGTAACAATTGGAAAAAAGCAAAAAGTAAAGTCCAGAAGATCCACACTCAAATAGCAAATGCTCGCAAAGACTTTCTGCATAAAATCACAACAACGATCAGCAAAAAACACGCGCTCGTCTGTATTGAAGATTTGCAGATACGTAATATGTCTAAGTCAGCAGCAGGAACAAGTGAAGATCCTGGAAAAAAAGTAAAACAAAAATCTAGACTAAATCGCAGTATTTTAGATCAAGGGTGGGGAATATTTCGTGCTCAATTAGACTATAAGTTAAATTGGGCTGGTGGAATGTTACTTACTGTACCTGCAGCTAATACGAGCCGAACCTGTCCAGATTGTCATCATGTTTCGGCAGATAATCGCAAGACGCAAGCATCATTTGAATGTGTTATTTGTAATTACAGTAATCATGCCGATATGGTTGGCGCAGTTAACATATTAGAGCGAGGATATCGCTTGTTAGCCTGTGGAGAGTCGGCAAAGAGCCTCTCAATGAAGCAGGAACCCGCCGAAGTGAGTCAGTTAGCTTTTAGCTGAACGCCGTAGGAATCCCCTTCCTTTAGGGAGGGGAGGATGTCAAAAGCGATCTTGACTTTTCAAAACTTTTCTCGCTATTGTAAATTGAAAAGGAAAGATGTTTATGCGCAAACTCATGATTTTGATTATCTGGGGCATTTCTGAGCTTTTTGCTGAAGGTTCCTTTCCAGAACCTGTGAAAAAGCCTACGATATGTTTAAATATGATTGTTAAAAATGAAAGCGCTATCATCGAAAAATGTCTGGCTTCTGCCAAGCCTTTTATCGATTACTGGGTCATTGTAGACACAGGATCTAATGATGGCACGCAGCAGATCATTCAAAAGTTTATGAAAGACATTCCGGGAGAACTTCATGAAAAGCCCTGGGTAGGCTTTGACCATAACCGAACGGAAGCTTTGGAATTGGCAAAAAACAAAGCCGACTATCTATTATTTGTAGATGCTGATGAAGAAATTGTAGTCCCCTCGAACTTTACACTCCCAGCTCTGGAAAAGGATTACTATCTTGCAACATTTAAAGATAAAGAGCTTTTGTGTTCCCGTATATTTTTAGTAAGTACACGTCGAGATTGGAAATATGTAGGAGCCATGCACGAGCAGCTCAGTAGCACTTCTGCTCAAACGTATGCACTGCTAAAAGATCTATGCTGCAACAGAAAAACAGATTTAAGTGCCAGGTCTCAAGACTCTAAAAAATATCATAAAGATGCTCAGATTTTGGAAGAAGCCTTACGAAAGGACCCCCTTAATACCAGAAATATATTTTATTTAGCGCAAAGTTATCTCAATGCGAAAGAGTATAATCTGGCTCTGCAAAATTACCAAAAAAGAAGTGTTATGGGAGGGGATGAGCAAGAAGTTTTTTGGTCTTTATTTTTAACGGGTGCCATAGAGAGGGAGCTTAACTTTCCCTTCGAAATGGTAGTTTCGAGTTATCAAAAAGCGTATCAAAATCGTCCTACCCGTGTAGAGCCCTTAGTGCATCTTTGTAACTACTTAATAGATAGCAACCAAATGATTGTAGCTTACTGTATAGGAAAGCTTGCTATAACTATTTCTTATCCGGAAGGGGAAGTAGGAGGCAATATCGAACTATCAGCCTATCAATATGGATCGAGGCTAGCTCTTGCAAAGGCGGCTTTAGGGCTTGGCAAATACGAAGAGGCTCAATCTTTGTTAGAAGTAGTTTCTTTGCATAAAAATCTTCCAGAAGATGTCTTCCAACATACGCAAAAGCTATTGCAGTTGTGCTTGAAAAAGAAATAAATATTTTCTATGGTCTCACTTCTGAAATATTTTCCTGTAGGGAAGGATTATGCGAAAAATTTTCTTGTTCCTGGTCATATGTGTATCAGCATTCTTTTCCTCTGTAGAAGCGCAAAAAACTATTGGGATTTTTACTTTTGCTAATGAGGGTGTGGGAGCATGGGATCCTGATAAAATTCATTCGGGGATTTCTGGATCAGAAGAGGCTGTTATATATATGTCAGAGCAGCTTGCAATCCTTGGCTATCAAGTGACTGTTTTTGGAAATCCTCCTAAAGATTCTAAGTATTCGGCATCGAGTGCCAATCCTCGTTTTACGACTTGGGATGTCGAGCTGCCCGCCAAGTTAGATATTGGTATTGTTTGGAGAATTCCGCAAGCGGGAGAACGTCTAAGACAATTTGCTCATACCCTCTATTTTTGGCCTCATGATGACGTTACTGGCATGGTTCTTACAAAAGAGCAAATCCATACTTTTGATGATGTTTTATGGATATCGCACTGGCAGCGGAAGTCGTGGATTGCACAGTATCCAGAATTTTCTAAATTCACTCATATTACAGGTAATGGAATCAACCCTAAACAGTTTCATAGAGCTGCTCATAGAGAAAATCCTTACTCTTGTATTTATGCTTCTAACTATGCTCGAGGACTTGATAAACTCTTAGCTATATGGCCTCAAATAAAAGCGCAGTTCCCTAAAGCCACATTAGATATCTACTATGGATGGAAACATTGGGGGCTTTTATCTGCAGAAAAAGAACTGGAGTTAAAAAAACAGGTAAAAGATCTGGAGGCTTTAGGAGTTCAAGAACATGGCATGGTGGGGCATGAAGCTCTGGTTGCGGCTTTTGAAAAAGCCTCATTTTGGACCTACCCCTGCACAGCTGTAGAAGCC
The DNA here is from genome assembly GCA_019745395.1 of Rhabdochlamydiaceae bacterium. Lineage (GTDB taxonomy): Bacteria > Chlamydiota > Chlamydiia > Chlamydiales > Rhabdochlamydiaceae > CAIJXB01. Next base: position 101,982 of record JAIETG010000002.1, read on the forward strand.
TTTTGCATTACTGCATTAAAGGCGCAATTAGCAGGCGCTGTTCCTGTAGTTTGTAAAAATACAGGGCTTTTAGAAACATGCCCTAATGGTTTTGCTTGCAGTGATGTTCAAGAATACGCTCATCTATTAATAAAGGCGATGGAGTCAGCTGAACAAATTCCTGTAGAGACACGGGAAAAAATTGGAGAATTTGTTTTAGAAGAATTTACTTGGGGGAAAATTGCGCATAAATGGCAGAGGATTTTTGAAGCCTCATCTTCTAAAAACATTTGTCTTAATATGGTTGTAAAAAACCATAAAGACACCATTGCTCAGTGTTTAAATTCTATCAAAGATAAAATCGACTATTGGGTCTTGGTCGATGAGGGATCTAATGATGGAACAATTGAGATCGCGAAAAAAATACTCGAGAAAATTCCAGGGGAGCTTCATCTGGCAACAACGAATGATCCTCAAAAAGAAGCTTTATCATTAGCACAAAAAAAAGCCGAATATTTGCTTGTCATGGATCCTCAAGAAGAGCTCTTTTTTTCAGAATATTTTACTTGGCCATCTTTAGATAAAGACTACTACTTTGATTATGCGAAAAATAAAAAGCTTTTGATTAAAAGCTCATCGCAAGGACAAATTTCCTCTACCGATCCAAAAAAATATCAAGTTTTGCCAGGGGTCATACGTTCTTCATTTTCGCAGCCTCTGTTTAACCCAAATCTTCATTTAGCTCAAAGCTATATAGAAGCAAAAGAATATACTTTGGCTAAAAAAATTTTAGGCGCTCTCATTCAAACGAATCCGGAAAACATTCCACTATTTTCCGCTCTATATATTAAAGGTATGGCCAGTGAACTTGCTGAAGATAGTTTCGATGAAGTGATACAAAGCTATAGCGCAGCATTTACAGCCTATCCTAATAAAGCGGAACCTTTGTTTCGTATGTCTGTGTATACCTGTAGAAAAGGACATTATGCCTTGGCGTATGCTTTGGCTAAAGAAGCTGCAAGCATTCCACACCCTCGAGATTCTTTAGGAAGTGAGGATTGGATTTACGATTATGGACTTGTTTTTAATTTAGGACATTGCGCTTATCAGATGAAAAAATATGAAGAGGCGAAAAGTTGCTTTGAAAAAGTTTCCAAATATCCTTCTCTTCCTGAAAATGTAAAGCAAGAAATTTTAAGTAACCTTAGTCTTCCGACTTTAACAGGGGCGGGTCGCTCGAATTAATCGATTTAATAGGTTGCTTTAATTCTGAATAAATTCTTTTTGTGTATTTTCTTCTAGTTTGTTTTAATCTCGATGCTAACGTGAAAAGTTACCATTCAACCTTCAGAAAAAAACACAAAAGCCCGAATTTAATAATTTTATTGGGATCAATTTTTCCAAAAGCGCAAGAGCCGCATATTCGAAAGTTGCAGAGCGAACGAAGCTTAAAAGTTTAGTGAGCCGCAAGGAAATTGTGCTTCTAAAATTTACACTGATTTTATTTTATTGTTAAAAAATGCCGCAAAAAGAACTTGAATCAATTTAAAGAAAAAACTAACATGCAGCCAGAATTGTAAAAATAGATATATGTTCGTTTCGGCGAATGTGCAAAAAAATGAACCTCAAGGAGTTGTATGAGCTGGGAAAAATATGTTAAGAAGTCTTTGGTTATTTCCTCTTTAGCTTGCTTTACTTTGGGGCAGAACGCGTTGGATGCGGCTTGTTCTGTGTCTAATGGAGCTCAATATAATGCAGCTTTAGGATCTCCTGCTTCTTGTTCCTCGGAAATGCGACTTACTTCGGGCTTTGCTCTGACGACAAATGCGACTTCTCTAACTACTGCAGTAGGAACGAGTCTAAATCCTTTTGTAATAGACGGAGATGGTTTGTCGGGTCCATACACTATTAATGGTGGTGGGAATAGAATTTTAGATATTCGACCAGCCGCAGGTAGTACATATGTTTCTTTGGGGAGTACTAACTCCGCTGCTGATGTCCTTTTTAGTAATGGCTCGGTTCGAATTAGTGGAGGTGGTGGTAGTGCAACGTTACAGATGAATAATGCTTCTGGTTGGGCAGGAATCTCAACAATTACTATTGAATCTCTGGGTACTAGTGATTTTGCGGTTGCCGGAACTTTTAGTGGAGGTGTTGTATTTCAGGCTACAACTTCAACGGTTCAAGCGGATGCGGCGCTGGTTCTAAATGGAGCTCTTTCAGGATCTGGATCCTTTATAAAGACTGGTACGGGAACTGTAACGATTACTAACGGAGGATTTGGTGCAAACACGTACTCTGGAGGAACCGATATAAGCGAAGGCGCCATTAATATTCAATTTAATCAAGCTCTTGGAACCGGTGCAGTCGCTGTTTCAAGTTCAGGGCAATTACAGTTACAAGGTGGAATCACAGTTACTAATCTTTTGAGCTTAAACGGAACAGGAACAGGATCTGGAGCTTTAGTAAACGAGTCTGGAACGAACACTGCAAGTGGCGCGATCACCCTTCAATCTGCTACGACAATAGGATCATCAAGTGGAACGTTAAATCTTGATGCGATTTCAGGAGA
>JAIETG010000001.1 GCA_019745395.1 Rhabdochlamydiaceae bacterium
GGTTCTTTAAAAGAGCTCTTTTGCGTACGGAACATAGCATCCCACATACCCCGAAATGGTAGACATGTGGCTAAAAGCTCATCTTTAGTGCCCTCTGCAATCTTCTCTCCCATTTCGAGATACAAGATCTTATCGGCATGTTCTATAGTCGATAAACGGTGAGCAATCAAAATCTGCGTGATTTCACCTTGCAAAGAGCAGATGGCTTCTTTGATGTAATTTTCACTAATGGCATCTAGTGAAGAAGTAGCCTCATCCATTACAAGAATCGGCGCGTTGCAAACAAGGGCCCTTGCGATGGCTAAACGTTGTTGCTGCCCACCTGAAAGGTTTTTCCCTGTCTCTGCAAGTACAGTTTCATAGCCTTGAGGCAGTCTACAGATAAACTCTTCGGCGTGTGCTTTTCTTGAAGCAATTTCCACGGCTTCTTGAGAAACATTTTTTCCCACCTTAATATTTTCTGCTATAGTATCTACAAACAAAAAGGGTTTTTGAGCGACGAAAGCAATCAAGTTTCTCAAAGATTTTTGCGTATAGGCATTCAGTGGTTTCCCATCGATACGAATCTCCCCCTTCTCCACTTCGTAAAGACGAGGAAGCAACTGAACAATGGTAGATTTACCAGCACCAGTTGGGCCTACAATGGCTAGTGTCTCTCCCTTTTTCAAGGTAAAGCTGACATCTTTTAATACCCATTCTCCTTGATATCGAAACCATACGTGATCAAACTCAATAGAATCTTGAAATTCTTGTAGATCAATGGCCCCTTCTTTATCTTCAATATGTGGCTTTAGGTTAAGAACTTCAAACATTCGCTCAGCGGCAACAATCCCTCTTTGCACCGTTGCATTTTCTTCGGCAAACTTTTTCAAAGGCTCATAGACGAGCTGCAAAAGCGCACAAAAGACGATGAGCTGAGATAAAGTCATACCTAGAGTATACAATCCGAACAAAACGATTGCAGCCAAACAAAGAGTGGTAACTCCATGAAGAATCGGCCTTGCCATCAGGCCATACTTAGCTGTTTTCCCCTCTAAATGGGCCATGTTGTCATTTTGCTCTTTGTATTTCTTTAAAGAAAACGCTTCCATCGAAAAGATTTTTACAGTCTGAATCCCTGCTAAAAAATCTATGAGAAGAGAAGCAAATTTTTCTTGATTGGAGAGCAATTGTCTAGAAACCCGTTTGACTCTTTTAGTTAAGATCACAATCGGCATGACAATGAGAGGAATCCCGATAAAGATCACCAAAGATAGCTTCCATGAAATGTAAAAACACATCGATAGAGAGCACATGAGGATAAAAGGTGTTTGTAAATAGTTCGTCAACCAGGAATTAATAGATAAAGCGATCTGACCCGCATCACCTACAACACGAGATGATAAACTTCCAATATTATACTGCTGATAAAAACTCATGGGAAGCATTTGGATATGCTCAAAATACTGCTGTCTCAGATCCTTGCTAACACGAATAGAGAGCAACTGGGTACTGTAACGGCTAGCAAACAACCAAATGGCCTTAAAGGCTGCTACACAAAGTAGCAAGAGTACCATAGCTTTAATATTACTAGTAAGATCCAGCTTTTCTTTACAAACTCGAAGCACCCAATTTAAAGGGTTCGTTTCTTTTTGTGAAGATAGGTATGAGGCTGCCGATTGCTGGGTGACTAAAGATGTATTTTTATCTGCTACAAGATCCCATTTCCCTTGAATTTCGGGAAGAGAGACTCCTCCACTTTGTTCTTTAGAAAACAAGGCAAAGAAATCCGATCCATTATTAGATAACACACCAAGAGCAAATATTTCCATCTGACTTGCTATCGTAAGAAAAAGCAAAGAAAACAAAGTGATGAAAAATAGCATTAAATGCTTTTTGGCACGCAGAGCCGCTTGTAGTAGTAATTTCATATTCCGTCACGAAAAAAGAAATCTATCTTACACAAGATCTGGCTTCTCTTCTACTGCAAATTTCCCAAGCTTTCTAAATTTTTGGTATCTTTGCTCTAAAAGAGATTCTATAGGGGTCCGCTTTAAAAAATCCCACTGCTCTGCAATAAATTTCTTTACGCCTTGATAGACCATAGCAGGGTCTTGGTGCGCGCCTCCAGGAGGCTCTGAAATCATAGAATCCACAATTCCCAGCTTTAAGAGCTCTTCAACATGAATTTTGAGCATACTTGCAGCCTGTTCGTTTTTACTTGTATCCTTAAAAAGGATAGAAGCGCATCCCTCAGGAGAAATTACAGAGTAATAAGCATGCTCTAACATACCAATTACATCGCCAACTCCCATACCAATAGCTCCTCCGGAGCACCCTTCTCCAATTAAAAGAACAATAATAGGGGTGGGAAGACGAGCCATTTCCCACATATTATTTGCAATCGCCCACCCCTGCCCTCTTTCTTCAGCAGAAAGGCCAGGATATGCGCCAGGAGTATCAAGTAAAGAAAGAACTGGCAATTTAAATTTAGCAGCAAGCCGCATGCAGCGCATAGCCTTTCTGTACCCTTCTGGATGGGGCATTCCAAAGTTGCGATGAATTCTGCTCTGCGTATCATTCCCTTTCTCTTGAGCAATGACCATGAATTTGACCCCACCAATTTTTGCAAATCCTGCAATAATTGCATGATCATCCGCAAAAAGACGGTCGCCAAAAATTTCCGTAAAGCTTTCACAAATATTTCGAATATAATCCAAAGATTTAGGACGAGAAGGATGGCGAGAAATAGAGACTCGGTCCCATGGAGTTAAGTCGGAATATACTTTATCTTTAAGTTCTTCTAACTTTTCTTCTAATTTAACTAACTCTTCATCGGACCATAAGGCACTCGATTGATTTTTACCTTTAAGCTGCTCAATTAGCTTTTGGTATTCTGCAATTTGCTTCTCATGCGCTAGCATAGTGTTTTTCCTTTCTTTACCGCGAAGGCGCTGCCACTTCTATTCCTGGAAGCGCGATATCTTGAAAATTTTTACCTATATGAATAAAGGTAGGCTTTGTAACGACAATTGCATAGAGCTCTTCTACATCTTCTAAAAACATTCGAATACATCCATCACTATCATAGCGTCCAATGACTTCGCGATTCTCTACAAGCTCTCCTGTCTTTGGATCTACAATCCAAGGGGCCCCATTAATTCCATATCCTTTTGCCGATTCAAAAGAACCTCCGACTTCTTGATCAAAAGGGATCCAACGAGTACCAAATACTCGGATCATTTCTGTTTTTTGATCATGAAAAAAGTCTACAACCCCTGCTTTATACACAGCTACTCTATCTCCTAAGGAGTATGAGCCTAAAGGAGTCAATGTCCCTGAAGGTTTTGATGAATCAACTCTTCCTAGACCCACAGGATAAGTCTTGAGAAGAACTCGCTCTTGCGTCCCTACATCTAAATAATACAATGCTATTTTCAATCGAGAGAGATCGCAAGCTATATGGAATTCTATTTTTTTGTCTTTTTTAAATACGTTAAAACGACTACCAGTCTGAACTTTTTGTGAAAAATAATCCGACCCGCCACTTAAACACCTAGAAATAAAATGCTTAGATGTATTATAGTACACGGCATAATCCGCAATCCAGGCAGGTCGACCTTTGAGCCAGGGAACGGAACTACTATAGGTAATTGTTTCTACAATTGGAAGCATCGAAGGGCCCACAGCAAAGAGCTGAAAAACTCGATCGATATTAGGAACGTCCATTCCCTTAGGGGTAATAGGAGAAAGAGGAAGCGTTTTAGGGAAAGCAGAACTTAAGTCCAAAACAGGTTCATTCTTTTGGACCACCACCTGCTCTACAGGAAGTGACTCACCTGGAACGGCTGCTTTTTTCTTCTTAAAAAGAGCCATCCCTCCGACAGCTGAAAAAACAACCACAGCTGTAACTAATAAAAGTTTGGGAATAGACAATTTTCCTCCTTAAATCCTACTTATTGGGATCTTACCATAAGATCAAACAAATTCTATAAACGCGTACTATCCCAATCTAATTCACAGATATTATCTGTAATTCGGAATAAATTCAATGCTTAAGTACGCGTTCATTTTAAATAGGAGAAAAAACAAAACGCTGAATAAAAAAAAATATACTTTACTCTAGATCACCCATGAGATCTCGCATTTTTTTACCTGGAGTAAATTTTACCGCTGAGCGAGCAGGAATTATAATAGCTACAGAAGCATTTTTAGGATTGCGACCAATTTTTTGTTTTCTTTGCACAATTTCAAAAACCCCAAAATCTCTAAACTCCAGCCTATCTCCTTTAGCAAGATAGTCTGTCATTTTGTCTAAAAAAGCTTGTATAACGACTCTCACATCATTAGGGTGAACACCCTTATCTAGAGAAATTTCGTGTACTAACTTCTTTTTTGTTATGGTTTGCATATATCAGCTCCTCAGGTTGTTCTTTACCAAAAGCCAATTGTTGTATCACACTGATTTTCAAGCAAGTTTTTTTGTGAAAAAATCAAAAAAAGTTTTTTCTTTCTATGACTGCACCCGCACTAAGACTTGTTTTTTCTTGCCAGATCCTAGTAAAATAAATTTCCCCCCTATTAAATCTGATTCTTCAATTATCCTGTCCACACTCTCAACCTTTACATGATTGAGATAGGCCCCTTGATTTTGAATAAGACGTACACCTTCCCCTTTACTTGACAAAAGACCACTTAAAACCGCAATTTCCGTAAATTTACGATGAAGGATCTCCTCTTTTGCCAACTTAGTATTAGGTAAATCTTGAGCAATTTGTTCAATAGTTTCTACACTTAATGCCCCTAGGTGTCCTGGGCTCGCTCCTTGGGTCGCTCTCAATGCCTTTTCAAGCCCCTCTTGCCCATGAATCTGCTTAGTTAGCTCTTCTGCTAATTTTTTTTGTGCCGTATTAGGAACATATTGAGCACTCTTCATACTTTCTTCTATGGAATGAATTTCTTCGAGCGGAAGGAAAGTAAGTTTTTTAAGTAAAGAGATGACATCTTCGTCGGATATTCTAACCAGATATTGATAAAGTTGGTAAGGAGAAAGTTTTTCTTCCGATAGCCAAATAGCTCCATCTTCCGATTTTCCAAATTTCTTTCCATCACTACGAGTTAGTAAAGGAAAGGTGACTCCATAAGCGGTCTTACCAGAAAGCTTTCGAATAAGCTCTATTCCCGCTGTAATATTTCCCCACTGATCACTCCCCCCCATTTGCAAACATACACCCTCTTGAAAAAGGTGATAGAAATCATAACCTTGCACAAGCTGGTAGCTAAACTCGGTAAAACTCATTCCCTCTTCAGACTGCACGCGAGAGCGAACGCTTTCTTTAGCTAGCATAGTGCCTATACGGAAATGCTTTCCCACATCTCGTAGAAAATCAATAAACCCAAAAGAAGCAAACCAATCTGCGTTGTTTAAAAAAATAGGCATAGGAAGATTGCCTGAAAAATCCAAGATTCTTTCGAAATTCTTTTGAATACATTTTAGATTATGAAGAATTGTTGCATCATCAAGCAATGGCCTTTCTTTGCTTTTGCCTGAAGGATCTCCAATTTTCCCAGTAGCGCCTCCTAAGACAACGACCGGAGTATGGCCAAATCTCTGAAACCATGCTAATAGCTGCATACAAACAAAATTCCCCAAATGCAAACTATCAGCCGTAGGATCAAACCCAATATAGGCCTTTATTGGAGAGCGCAGCACGACGTCTAAATCTTCGCTTGTCGTATTTTCTATTAAGCCACGCTCTTTCAAGCAAGTCATTAAATCTTTCATGAGATCTCCCCTACAAAAAGAACGGATGTTTTTACTCTAACGCCTCATTCTATTCAAGAAGCATTTGCATCCTTTTTTTCAAAAAGACTTAGAGCGCTCCTCGTTTCCTTTTGAATTCTCTCCGCCAATAAAGACACTTTTTGACTAACTTTTGCCGTATTTTGATTTTCATCAAACAAGGAAATTTCCTTTGCATATAAAATCACTCGATCCGACGCATGCTTAGCAATCCACTGATGAATCTCTAGGCTCTTTTTTTCTAGAGCTTGCGTTGTGATCTTCTTCTCAATAGCTTCCATTCTCTTTTTCAGTTTTTCTCTAGCTCGGCGCACTTGCACACTTTCTGTGACCACGCTTTTCCTTCTTTCCTTCTTATCAACCATACGATTTTCCTTGAGAAATTTCCCGCTTGATCTTAGTTTTATCAACATTTAAATTCAATCCTTTCCAAGATCTATTTCTTGCTTTTTTTATGCTATTTTTGATAACAAACAGATAACAAGACCTTTAAAGCAAAGCCAAAATTATGACAAACACAGAGCTCATGAAAAAAAATGCCGGCTACCTTGCCGCATCTTTCGTACAAAACGGAATGACCATAGGACTTGGCACGGGGTCCACCGCGAAATACTTCATTGAAAAAGTAGCAGAAAGGATTCAGAAAGAACATTTAAAGCTCACCGCTGTTGCAAGCTCTATTAAATCGCTAGAACAAGCTCAAAAAGCAGGAATCCCTATTGTTGACATCAACACATTGACCTCTATAGATCTGACCGTCGATGGAGCTGACGAGATTGACGCAAAAAAAAGGATGATCAAAGGAGGGGGCGGCGCTCTTTTACGAGAAAAAATCTTAGCCAGCATGAGTAAAGAAATGGTTGTTATTGTCGATGAAAGTAAAGTAGTCCCTTTATTAGGCCATCATAAGCTCCCTGTAGAGATCGCAACATTTGCCCATCAAGTGACCTTACACCACATACAAAAGCTGGGTTTTTCCGCTGCTTTCCGCTGCGAAAAATCCTCTCAAGAATACTACGTAACAGACAATGGAAATTACCTAATAGACATACAATTTTCATCTCCGTTGCAACAACCAGAAAAAGAGCACGCATTGATCAAAGAAATTCCAGGAGTCGTAGATACTGGATTTTTCTTTCACCTAGCAGGTCGTGTCGTAATTGCCTTTACAGATGGGCAAGTGATTGTAAAAAACTAGCCCTATACGAGGAAGGAGAGATTATGAACTCAGAACTAATTCCCATCACTCTACACAAAATCCTACAATCCCAAACTTACACAATCGTTATCTTGGGAACCTTGGACAAGCAATTTGCGATCTATATGGAACCTCAAGTCGGCAAAGACATTCAAACATACCTCGCTCAAGAGAAAAAAAAGCGACCATCTTCTCAAGAGCTCATCCAAAACATTTTAAAAGGGTACCATATTCAACCCTTGCAAATTGTCATTGACGATGTTCAAGACACGGTATATTTTGCAAAACTTTTCTTAGAGACCCTGCAAGAAACGCAAAGAACCATCGTAGAAATCGATGCACGCCCAAGCGACTGCATATCTCTGGCCATTCTCTCTAACATCCCCATGTACTGCCGTAAAGAGGTTTTAGAGAAGGTTGCCCCCTATTCTTAAAGCCTCTGTAAAGCAGCTAATATTTGATATTGAACTTGTTTTGCGCTAAGTAAAGTATGCTATCAATTACTTGTTCAGCATCCTCCCCTTCCGCTTCTATCTTAATTTTCGCTCCTCGCGATGCCGCGAGCATAAGAACGCCTAACAGGGACTTTGCATTCACTGTCAGATTCTGATAGACCAAGTGTACTTGCGCCTTAAAAGAAGAAGCGCACTTAACAAGTTCCGTAGAAGGTCTTGTATGTAATCCTTTTTCATTCATCACAACAAAGGAAGACTTAACTTTTTGTTTTATCATGCCTAATCTCTCTGTCAGGTTAGGATCGCTTTAAAATACGGGGTAAAAATTAGCGCTTCCTAATTTTTACCCCCATTCAGATACTTGTGATAAAATTTTAGAGCAACTCTTTTTTTTATTCCGCCCCACCTTCCAGATACTCTTTGAGCTCATTTTTGAGCTTTTGAAAGTACTCAAGCAACGATTGCACAGGAAAAGAAGTTGTCATGTCTATTCCAGCTCTTTTTAAAACAGCAAGAGGCCCTAAACTAGATCCAGAAGATAGAAACTCTAAATATTTTTCTTTGGCTTCTTTTGCTCCTTGCAGGACCAAAGAAGACAGCGCCGTAGCCGCACTAATGCCCGTCGCGTATTGATAAACATAGAAATTCGAGTAAAAATGAGGAATTCTCGACCACTCGAAAGCTGCACAAGGATCCAGATCTAAAACGTCCCCATAATACACTTTATTAAGCTCCAAATATTTTTCCTTTAAAAGAGCTGGCGTTAAAGGAACTCCTTTTTGCACCCATTCATGGATCGTAAGTTCAAATTCAGCAAACAAGACCTGTCTAAAAAATGTGGACCTGATCGCATCGATCTTTTGGTTGATCAAATACGCCTTCTCTTCCTTACTTTTCGCCTTTTTCATTAGCGTCTGAAACAGCAACTCTTCATGAAAAGTAGATGCGACCTCTGCCACAAAAATACTGTAAGAAGAATCTTGATACGGCTGATGCTTTCGGCTTAAATAGCTGTGCATACTATGGCCAGCTTCATGAGTCAAAGTCATTACATCTTGCAAGGTCCCTTGATAATTCATCAAAATATAGGGCATGCTATCATAACATCCGCTCGAATAGGCCCCGCTTCTTTTTTTCTTGTTTTCATAGCGATCAACCCAACGATCTTCTAAAAGTCCTTTTCGCAAGATGGACACATACTCTGACCCTAAGATTTCCACCGACTCCAAAATGACTTGAACTGCTTCTTCATAAGACATTTTGATCTCCACTTCCTCCACCAAAGGAACAAAAAGGTCATAAAGATGAAGATCTGAATAGTTGAGCTTTTTTTTGCGTAGCTCCAAATATTCATGTAAAGAAGAAAGACCCTCTCTAGCAGTTTGAATAAGTGATGAATATACAGAGGTATTGATTTCGGAGGGGTATAAAGCGGCTTCTAAAGAAGAAGAATATTTTCGAGCTTTTGCGTAAAAAAACGCTCTTTGCACATTCCCTTCGATGAGTTCACATAACGTATTTTCATATAAACCAAACGTTTCATGAAGATGTATAAAAGCCTCTTTACGAAGTTCTCGATCCGTATTTTTGAGATAGAGCCCATACGTTCCGTGCGTAAGCTCGTGCAAATTCCCCTTAGAGTCCTTGCAAGAGGGGAAACGCATATCCGCATCATTTAAAGATCTAAAAGCCCTAGGGCTTGTTTGCAGTGCGCGCCCTGCCAGAGCTAAAATCTGCTCTTCTGAAGCTGGTAAGGTATGGGGTTTTAAACGAACGATCCTTTTTAAGGATATGTGGTATTCTTCAAGTTCCTTGGCTTCCAACAACTTCTCTAAAAATTCTTGAGGAAGCTGTAAAAGAGCTGGCTCTATCCAGGATGTTTCTTCTCGAAATGCATGACCTGCTCCAGAAGCCAACATATAAGCTTTTTTTGCAGGATCTGCAGCCACATCTTCGTCGTGCCTTAAATGCGCATAAGTTCCCAGAAGATCGAGTCGGCGTTCGATTTGCGTTTGCAAATCTAAAATTTTCTTCACATCTGCAATAGAATGTAAATTAAAATGGGAAGGATCCAGTTCCGGATAACGAGGCTCTTGACCAGGACGTCCCCAAAGTGCAAAATCTTGCTCCCAAGCTGCCAAATCTGAATAAAGAACTTCAACATTCCAACAATCTTTTACTGCAACTTCCGATCTTTTTTTAATAAGAGAATCTTGAGACATAGTATTCTATCCTTTTTTATAGCCTATAAAATAAAGTATGCGATTCTGCACAATCTTAAGTCAACATTTCTAAAGCCTTATAGCGGAAAAACATTTTTAGCAGTCGCTACATTCATTTGCTAATCTTGTTGCTAAAAATCACGAAAATTCTCTAAAATGTGGCCAATCCCATATAGCGAAAGGAAACCTAAGCTGTAAGGGGAATTAAATCTTTCAACACTAGGAGACGCTTAATCATGGAAACTACCAAAGAAGCTACAAAAACCACTTTGAAACCTCTTGGCAATCGTGTGCTCGCAAAGCGCCTGGATCAAGAAGAAAAACTCAAAGGAGGAATTATCCTCCCCGACTCCGCTAAGAAAAAACAAGAAACTGCTGTTGTAGTTGCTGTTGGACCTGGCGCTCTGAATAAAGATGGCAAAGTTCAACCAATGCCCGTCCAAGTTGGAGATAAAATCCTCATGGACAAATACGCTGGCCAAGAAGTTACGATCAATGACGAGGAATTCGTTATTGTAAAAGCTGATGACATTGTCGCTATAATTCAATAATAACTTTTTAAGGAGATTCCCAACTATGGCACCTAAAAATATCAAGTTCAAGGAAGACGCAAGACAAAAGATCCTACAAGGGGTCAAAACTCTCGCTGCGGCCGTTAAAGTAACTTTAGGACCTAAAGGTCGTAATGTCGTCATCGACAAATCTTACGGCTCCCCTCACATCACGAAAGACGGCGTTACTGTCGCAAAAGAAATCGAACTCGAAGACAAACACGAGAATATGGGCGCTCAAATGGTCAAAGAAGTGGCCAATAAAACAGCGGACAAAGCAGGAGATGGAACGACTACAGCTACAGTTCTTGCTGAAGCCATCTATAGCGAAGGTCTTCGCAATGTCACAGCAGGAGCAAATCCTATGGGCATTAAGAAGGGAATTGAGCTTGCTGTTAAAGAAATTACTGCAAAAATTAAGACCTTAAGCAAACCTATTCAAGATCGTAAAGAAATTGCACAAGTTGCAACCATTTCCGCTAACGGGGATTCCTCAATCGGAGAAATCATTGCAACCGCCATGGAAAAAGTTGGAAAAGACGGCACAATCACTGTAGAAGAAGCTAAAGGCTTTGAAACAGTACTCGACGTCGTAGAGGGCATGAATTTCGACAGAGGATATGCTTCTTCCTACTTCATGACTAATGCGGAAACACAAGAGTGCATCTTAGAAGACGCGTTCGTTCTTCTTTACGAAAAGAAAATCTCTTCCATGAAAGAGTTTCTTCCTCTTTTACAAGCAGCAGCAGAAACAGGAAAACCTCTTCTCATCATCGCAGAAGATGTCGAAGGTGAAGCTCTAGCAACTCTAGTAGTCAATCGCCTACGAGCAGGACTCAAAGTTTGCGCAGTGAAGGCTCCTGGATTTGGAGATCGCCGCAAAGCAATGCTTCAAGATATCGCGATTTTAACAGGCGGCCAGTTCATTAGTGAAGAACTTGGGCTAAAACTTGATCATGTTACTTTAGACATGCTCGGAAAAGTTAAAAAAGCTGTGATTAGCAAGGAAGATACAACACTCGTAGAAGGCGCTGGTCAAAAACCTGCTATCGTCGAGCGCATTTCCCTATTAAAGCGACAAATCGTAGAATCTACTTCTGACTACGACAAAGAAAAACTCCAAGAAAGACTTGCAAAGCTCTCTGGAGGAGTCGGAGTTATTCGAGTAGGCGCTGCTACTGAAATCGAAATGAAAGAAATTAAAGACCGCGTAGACGATGCTGTCCATGCTACAAAAGCTGCTGTAGAAGAAGGAATTCTTCCTGGCGGTGGTGTAGCATTCCTCCGCTGCCTACCTTCTTTAGAAGCTCTTGCAAGTACGCTCTCTGGAGATACTAAAGTGGGAGTAGAAATCATTATGAAGGCTTTAACTTCCCCTCTGCGCCAAATCGCAGAAAATGCTGGGCAAGAAGGATCCATCATCGTACAAAAAGTTTCTCAAATGGGAACTTATGAAGGATGGGATGCTTCTCTAGACTCTTTTGGCAACATGTTTGACAAAGGAATCGTAGATCCTACAAAAGTTGTTCGTCTCACGATAGAACTGGCAGCATCTGTTGCAGCTCTTCTGCTCACAACAGAAGCTGTGATTACAGATGAAGTCACGGACAAACCAGCAGCTCCTGCAATGAATCACGCAGGATACTAGTCTTTTTTCCTAAAGGCCCTCTCTTTGAGGGCCTTTTTTCTTTTTGACAAGAACTTTTTTTTTCGAGTACTGTGGCTATTTAGAAAGATATTTTTCTAAATTTACAAGGATCCTCTATGAAAAAGTTTTTATACCACCTCGTTGGATGGACAGCAGCGCTATGTATTCTTCTTGTTATAGCCGCTTTCTTCGTTTCTTCTCATATCTCTAATTTTACGGCCAAAAGCCTTTCGACCAACCTCGGGGTCCCTGTTACTATCGGCAATATGCAACTTTGGCTAGATCACATTACTGCGGAAAATCTAGATATCGAAAATCTGCCGAGCAGCTACCTCAAGCAAGCATTAAAGGTTCGAGAAATTCGCATAAATGCCAATATCACGAACTATTTAGACAAGGTCATAAAAATTGACACCATTACCATGGACAACATCTATCTCGGACTTGAATTCGACTCTCCAACAGGAGCCACTGGAAATTGGACTACCTTAATGAGCCACTCACAATCCTCTGAAACTCCCGTGAATCCAGAAGATTCGAAATCCGTACTGATCAAAGAACTGGTCTTAACGAATATCCAAATAGACGTTGTCTACAAATCTTCTGGAGGAAAGATCAAAAAGCTCCCCCCCATTCCCAGACTTGTGCTCTATGACATCAATACAGATCAAGGGCTGCCTACAGAACAGATCATGCAATCCGTTGTCGGGAAAATGCTACAGTCGATCTTTGTTCAAGAAAATATGAAAAACATGTTTGATGGAATATTAGATCAACCGAAGAACGCAATCGATACGATCATAACCCCTTTCAAAGGACTCTTCTAGATAAAAAAAGAAGATGCGCTAATACTAGCGCATCTTCTTTTTTATAAAAACTATGCAACGATTGGAGTTACAACAGCATTTGCAGCAGCTAATGGAACTGCTTTAGAAGCACCAGAAGATTTTCCAGTTTTTCTTCTTTTTGCAGCTTTTTTCTTAGGAGCAGCTTTTTTCTTTACTACAGCTTTTTTCTTAGGAGCAGACTTCTTTTTAGAAGCTACAACTTTTTTCTTTGGAGCAACTTTCGCTTTCACAACTCTTTTTTTTGCAGCTGATTTCTTTTTAGAAGCTACAACTCTCTTCTTTGCAACGCTTTTTTTAGCTGGAGCTCTTTTTTTAGCAGCAGCTTTTTTTCTAGCCTTAACCATAAATTCCTCTTTTTGTTTACTTTTGTTACAACGATAAATTAAAAACTCTCACTACTCTTATCTTTTCCATGCTCAATTACCATTAAAAATGCAACTATTTTTTTTAATTATTTATTTCTCCCTGAGAAAATTTTTCAAAAAGAACAAGAAAAAATTGCGTAAAATTCGACATTCTTTTATCATTTCGTCTTTCTGATCCGGGTTAGCTCAGCGGTAGAGCAGTGGACTGTTAATCCATTGGTCGCAAGTTCGAATCTTGCACCCGGAGTTCTTTTTATTAAGGACTTAGAGTTTTTCACCAACTCTCCCCTTTTTAAAATGCCGTAATCTTGCCGGAGTACGGAACTTCCTTAAATCACCAAAGCTAGAATCCCATCAATTACTAAGATGGATTCGTTTTGGAATGTTGATTCCGTTAAATTTACGGCATCAATTAGAACTCTCCTTTTAAATATCTGAAAATCAAGTGCCAGGATCGTCCGACCAATAGACTATCCATCCACAGCACGGGTAAAAAGGACTTAAAATGGGTCATATTCATCAAAGAGAATTAAAAAACGGAGAAACTCGCTATCAAGCTGAAGTTCGCCTTAAGGGTCATCCCACGCTTACTGCAATGTTCGATCGCCAAACCGATGCCAAAGCTTGGATTCATAAAACAGAAGCAGATATCCGTTGTGATAGACATCAAATCTATTCAGAAAGCAAACGTCACACATTCAAAGAAGCTGTAACACGCTATCTAAAAGAAATAACCACCTCTCAAGCGAAAGAAGGCCATCTATCTTGGTGGTGTGCAGAAATGGGACCTCTCTATCTGCAAGATATTCGTCCCTCTCTCATCTCAGAGAAAAAACAAAAACTCCTCACTTCTCCAAATGAAAAGAAAAAGCTGAGGACTAAGAGCACCTGTAATCGCTACCTAGCAACCTTAAGCCACCTTTTGTCCTTATGCGCAAAGCAATGGGAATAGATCGCGGAAAATCCCGTAAAAAAGATCTCTAGAGAAAGAACACGTTTCCTAACCTCCGAAGAAAGAACTCGTCTTTTGGATGCTTGTTTAGAAAGCGCCCCCCCCTACTACATCCTTTTGTGGTTCTTCTTTCTACTGGCTGCCGTTATAGCGAAATCAGAAAACTAAAATGGACTGATATTGATCTCTTCAAAGGTCGCATTACCATCAGAGAGTCAAAAAACGGAGAAATTCGTTCAGTCCCCCTTTGTGGATTAGGATTAGAGCTTCTTGACAAGCTCTCTAGAGAAGCCAATTCGATCGGCTACATATTCACCTATAACAATAAAAACACCCCTATAGACCCGCGCAGCTCAATTAAAACAGCCATCAAAAAAGCTAGATTAAAGAACTTTAGACCCCATGATTGTCGACATAGCTATGCAATTTTGTGTTTTTCAAAAAAAACAACATCTAAAGGTATTTAAAAACGAATAAATTCTTAGTAATTTTTGCATTTCTATCCCTGAACTCAGTTTCAAGTGATTTATATGCTCTCCATCCTTACGACAAGAACAACTCAACAAGCTTTTACGATCCCTGGGGTTCCTGTACTGACTCTGCTCGTCAAGGATCTCATAGCAGAGTTGATTATTATGACCAGTGCGGGACATATAAAGGATCTGCCAGAAAATTTTAAATGCGGAAAAAGAACCTAAAATAAACCTTAAAAATTAAAGAAAAGAATAACGAAAAAAGGATCATCATGCCTACATCTTATATGAATGTGACTGAAGACAGAGCGATAGAAGAATTCAAGAAAAAAATCGAGCAAGAAGAAGGCGTTCTCTCGATTGAAAAACCAGAACCCCCAGACATCTTAATCAAGACTCGAAAAAACCGAATAATATGGGGTGATGTAACCTCTGCTTTCAGGACTAAAGAACTCGCCAAATTTCTAAACAAACATGGGTTATATAATCCCGGAGAGCCTGCGACAGAAAAAGTTTTTCCAGAACATTTCGACAATTATCCTACATATATTTCTCAACTTAAAGAGGAAATTAAAACAAGAATCGCTATAAAAGATTCCAAGAAAAGCTATGAATCTATTGTCTCGCAACACGGAAAAGGAACCTTAATTTTATACATCGACGATCCTCTGTTCTCTCCTGGAGATCTTCAGCATCTGCTTGCCAACAACGCTTCATTTTTGCCAAAGCTTGAGAAGTTTGAATCCGTCTATCTTTATGTACCAACAAGCTACAGTATTGGATTTGGAAAGAAAGAAGTACAAAAAATAGGAGGTCTACATCTACTCGAATAGCCTGTCCATCGCACCTTTGCCTCCAGGAATGCGCGAATACAATCTGCACACGGACTTTCTATATTGACATGACTTTTAAATCTGCGATACAGGAATTCATTATTTTACGGAAAGATGTTCAAAAAGATTTCTTATTTCTGCACGGATAGGAGTAACGGGAAGAGTCAATATTCGAAAACTCGAACGTTCGGAAGCTTTCTTTAAAGCATCTCCCAACACATGCAATAGCGCTTCAACATCGTCTAAATTAAGCTGATTTTCCTCAAAGAATTGATTTGCCAACACCGCGTTTAAGACAAGTTGTTTGTTTTTATGTCCCAACTTTTTATCTCTAAAATTTTTCATCTTTTTAGCTATCTCATTTTCCTCAATTCTTTTTGAAAGTTCTTTTTCAATTTTTTGCAGCTCTCTTCTTCCTGTAGGCTTGTCTTTTTCTTCGGTCTTCAAAAGTTTTATCAAGCTGACTGCCCCCTTTGAGGTATCTATTAGACGAGATACTCCATGATAAACCTCATGATACCACGAACGATAAGTTATGTAGAAAAAAGTTTTAAATTTTTCATATTGCTCTGGATAGCTTTTTGTTTGGTCAACAAGCTCTCGAAGCCCTCCACAAATCTCATAAAGTACAGCAATTTCTCTACCAAGAGAATCTATGAGTTTTTCATAATCAGTTAACTCTGCTAGAGAAGCTTTCTTAGCTTCCAAATTCTAAGTCCTTTTAATATATATTCTATAATAATCTAATTACAAACTAAACCATTCTCACTTCAAGCGTTTTTCCCAAAACCGCTACAGCTGTGACTAATGATTTTAAACTACACGTTCTTTTTGGATCTAATAGGCGATCCACAGCCGAACGACTAGTTTTCATTTTCTTCGCAAACTGAGATTTCGACATCTTCTGTTTTTTGAGTTCTGCTTCAAGCTGAAATGCTATAACGCGCTTTACAGCTTCAGCATTACATTCTTCAAAAATCCCCTCCTCTTTGAGAAAGTCCTCAAAATTTGATCCCCTGTGCTTACTCATGATCTCCCCCTATTTGGACACATATTTTTTAGCTCGTTTTTTTGCAATCTCTAACTCTTCTTGAGGTGTTTTCTGAGTCTTCTTAATAAAACCATTCAAAAGAACCATTTCCCCATGAATCATTTTAAAAATAACTCGAGAGATCCCATTCGGAATATGTGATCGCATTTCCCAAAGCCCATCCCCCAAACTGCGTACTAAAGGCATTCCTAAAGGCCAACCTATCTGAACTGTTCTAAGATCCGTCCCGATAATTTTCCGGCAATTTTTGTCTAATGAAGTAAGCCACTCTCGTACTGGTTCATTTTCGCTTCCCTCTTCTTTATAAAAGACGGCAGGAATCTCTTTGTAGGGCGTCATCGATGCCTCTATGTATCTCTTTAGTTACTTTAGACTGTACCAGTTTTAGTACGTTCTCGTCAATAACTCCTGAAAAATGCCGTAATATTGCCGGCAGCCAATTTCCGCAGACTGAAAATGTAAGGCCATCATCAACAGATGGAATCCTCTCACACAGCTCTTTTATAATGGAAATAGTGTTGTCCAACGAATTAGAGGTTTTTGCTAGTGTATCGATGTCCAAGGTCGCTCTTGAATCTGCAATATCCCACACTTTAAAAAGAAGAGCTCCTTTTAAAATAAAACGATCCTTATAGGAGGATTCAGATAACCGAAAAAGAAATCGCTCCATGCAATAATACTGCAATAATTCTTAAAAAGGTCTTTTCTGCTTTTGGGCTAAGTTAAATAAGCGACCTTTTACCGACGCTGGAATATTTTTAAGATTGGTCATGAGTTAAAGCCGCTATATAAGGTTCTATTACTTGAATGATTCTTGATTCCTGAGCGAGCTTTCTAATCAATGGAAGATTGATTTTTTTTTGCTGCAAATACATTTTAAGACCTTCTATCGCAATATCCATTCCTATTTTTTTTCGCAGTCGAAAGCAATCCACAATTGTTTTTTCCGGAGAAAATATCCGAACTTCAATTCCATTAAAATCATGCATTTCAATGCCTGAATAAAATACGCTATCTGAAAGCCAATGAAAACGAACTGGAGGGTTATCCAAAACCGGCACCCTATATTTTTGAGGAACTGCAATATCGATCCATTTCGGTATCTGGACTGTCAAATGATGATAATAAAGAGCTGATACCAAACAAATGACCCCAACAGGCACTTTTTTAGCTACTATAACAAAGTCCGGATCATTCATATCCGGCAAATTTATAAGAGCATAAAGCCCTCTTTGGATTTGCATAATATGGCCAGCTTCAAGGAGCTCATATAAAATTCGCGGGTGTATTCCCTCCGAAATAGCCTCGGATGTCTTAAGCATTCCTCCACGCTTTTCAAATATCTTAATCGCCTTATTGCGAATACTTTCTGACTTTTCCCTTGCCACAACGAATAAATTCCACTGTAACTTAACATAAACTACAGCATATTCTATCCGCTAATTTGAAGTCAAATGCTACAATTTTGATGCACTTGCCCACAAAACCACACGGCACTTCACCGAATCTCACCTTGAATGGGATTCCATAATCCCCTGATATTAAAGCCGTTACATGTTATGACGTGTTACGAGATGCCGCAGAAAGTAAGACTGTTAATCCATTGATCACAAGTTCGAATCTTGCGTCCGAAGTTCTTGATCATTTACAAAAAAACCATCTCTCGATTCCCCTACCACTTCATTTTAGTTCAATTCAATCGCATCCTTTTTAGGGATATTTAAATCATCACAAAAAATTAAATAGGTTCTCAGAATATCGTCAACTCGACGATTCACTTTTTGTAAGATCTTTGATCAAGCAATTCAAAGGTCTTGAAAAGAATCATAGGGCTACACTTCTGACAATTCTTTTCATTTGTATTGCTCTCATAAAGCTTGAGCTTGAGAACTTTCTGCATCTTGCTCGATCGCAGAGATTGCGAGACTGAGGTCAAAATGTTAAACGTGCGCAAAAAAGCTAAGCTAAGGAATAACAATGAAATACTAGTTAGCCAACAAAGAACCAAACATCAGACTAATCTTTTATCCGATTGTTAGAATCTCCGCTTTCTACCATCGTGTGAGTTTTATCAGCTATTTTATTTTGACAAGAAAAAACTAATATTAATAAATAAAAAACATTTATCATAATAAACAAAAATGTTACGAAGAAAACATGAGATCATTTAAAACAAAATCATATATTTTTGGAGTAACGCTTTTTGCACCCTTTGGTGCATCGTTATGTGCTGTGCTCCCATCGACTACCTGGATTGCAGAAAATCCGGAACATGATATGACTAATCCTGAAAACTGGGATCCTACGGGGGCCCCTTCAGGTATGGTACAAGTTATTTTCGATAATTCTGTTGAAAATGTTAACTTAACCCCCACTCAAACAGACGATCCTTTTTCTGTCTGTTCTATTTTTTTTTCAAGCAGTGCCGCTCCGTTTACCATTCATTTTAATGACAATACGGTTGCATTAAATGGACTTGGGATTACGGGTTTACAAACAAATGCGACAATGAATGCAACAAACGTGGACAATGCCACGCCTCTGGGAAATCAATTCTCTTTCAATCGAAACAACAACTCTTCTTCTGGCAGCTCTACTTTAAATATAAGTAATACAGGATCTCAGCTGTCGGATAGCTCAGCTGTTACGCTTAATAATATGGACAATCAATTTTTTGTGATAGGTCCGTTCTCCATGTTGAATGGAGGATCTCTTACTTTAACAAACACAGGGAATGATAACTCCCATGGAACAGGCACAAATCAAATCTCCTGTATAAACGCCTATCAAGCGCAGCTTAGCAATACTAATGCTATTGAAGACAATGTGACTATTTCCATTTCTAACAGCGGAAATTATAGCGGCCAGAACACCTTATCTGGAAATAACATTGGGATTGTTTCATATGACCAGTATTATAATACAGATGCGTTTTTTGCGAGTGATGCATTGGATTTTTCTGTAACAAATAGCGGAGTAAATAGTGGAACATCCGAAGGCGCTAGTTTTATCGGATCCGTTGGAGCTTCACAAATTAATTTTGGGAGCACATGTGGGTTAAGCACCTCTAATAAAATTACAATTTCCAACTACGGCGAAAATAGTGGAAACAGCGGAACAAATCCCACTAATGAACTACACGTAGGAACGATTAACGGACATCAATTATATGTACATATGCAATTTGTGGCAGCTGATAATTTTAGCCTGACGGCAACAAATATTGGTATCGATACTGGCAGCGGTGATGGATCGACGTATGTAGCCAATAATAGCAATAGCGATCAAGTGATGTTTAATAATTCTTGTAGCGTAGGCAAAAATGCTGCTTTCGTTACGCAAAATAGTGGAACTTGTAGTGGAGACAAAACAGGATACATTACTAGCGTAGGTCAATTAAGCACTTATCAAATGGTATTCAATGGAGAGTTTCAAGCAGGCGACTTTTTAAATTTCTCGATTACCAATACCGCAGTAGATAGCAGTCACTCCATGAATACGGACAGTGTTGGAACTGTTTCGTACAGTCAGCTTTTTTTTGGTTCTCCTGCTGTCATTCAAGATAATGCAACCATTAGCATAAGCAATGAAGGACATTTTAGCGGCAATACGCAGAGCCCTACAAATTACGCCGGGGTTATAGGAAGTCCTCAATTTAATGCCGTAGGCAGTTTTGTGTCCCAGGATTCTTTTTATTTACAAATTGAAAACATTGGTGAAGACACAGGAAGTGGATCTGGAAGTAATTTGATTGGTTCCGTAGGAGCGCAGCAAGCTTATTTTCAAAGTTCTTGCACTTTAGGTAATGATGCTAACATCGTAATTTCCAATACTGGAACCAATAGCAATGAAAGCAGCTCTAACCAAATAGGTTATGTTAACTTCAGTCAATTAGAGGTAGATGAAGATTTAATTCTCGGCACTAATTCAAATATATATATCACCAACAGCGCCACTAATACAGGGAATCAAGATAATTATATCGGTTACGTTTCAGGCTCACAGGCATTATTTAATGGGACTGTGACTTTAGGTGATGGCTCTGTTATTTCTACGACGAATACTGGGACTGTTGAAGCGCCACAAATTATATTCAATCAAGGCTTTACTGTTTCAAGTGGGAAAGTAACCATTCAGGCAATCAATGAAGGTAGACGGATGTCCGATATAGGCTTTTTCATTCAAGGAGCAAATGCCGGAGGCAATGCAAACATTGTCTTAAAAAATGTTAGACTTGATATTGAAACAACTCTTCCTTCATTTACAATCGGAGAACTCAATGGGGACACCTCAAGTATTGTAAAATCTATTGCATCAATAATTATTAACACAGATTCTTCTACAAATGCCCTTTTTTCAGGAATCATCCAGGATTATACGGATACACCTTTACTATTAACAAAGCAAGGGCCTGGCAAACAGATATTGTCAGGGATAAATACCTATACAGGTCTAACTTCCATTCAAGAAGGAATTTTATCTGTTAACGGATCGATTGTGGGCGATCTGACTGTCGCATCGGGAGGAACATTAAAGGGATCTGGAACGATTGGAGGCGCAACCATTATTGAAAATGGAGCCACGCTCTCTCCAGGTAACTCGATTGGAACAATCAGTCTCGGCAGTCTTGTTCTAAATTCTGGCTCAACAACAATCATTGAAATCGATCCTATTGGATCCTCGAGCATTAATGTAGCAGGAAGCGCCATAGTTGATGGGATATTACAAATTGTGCAAAACCCAGGCATTTATCCACGCCAAGGAAAATATTTGATTTTATCAGCAGACTCTTTAAGCGGGGGCTTTTCTTCTGTTAATACTTTCCGAGGATTTACGTTTGATTTGACCCAACCAAATAACAATTTCTATTTAGAATATATTTTAGCAATACCCACTCAAGGACTTTCTGGCAATTCTCTGAAAGTAGCAAACTATTTAAATGACCAAGCTCCTTCGTCAAACACATTCATGTCTTTATTAGCCCTTTCAGAAGACTCGTTAAATGAAGCGCTAAAAAGCATATCGCCTTCCAGAAATGCTTTTGGAACTTATATTACAGAACAAATCGCTTTTTCTCTTAACAACCTCGTAAGCTCTCATATAGATGGATTAAGATTTTCTCAATCAAAACCTTCTACTGAACCTTTTGGATCAACACTGACAGCGGACAGCTCTGATCGCCTTGTTCCCGATGAAAACTCTAAAAATACATTCTCTGTATGGGGCTCAGGATTTGGAGAGTTTGCCCATCAGGCCGCTTCCTCACAAAATCCCTCGTTTAATTTCATGTCGGAAGCAGCTCTCTTGGGACTTGACTACCAAGGAAAAAATAGAACTGTAGTAGGTGGAGGTTTAGGGTATGCTCATACGCATTATTATGAAAACAATCATGCAGGACACGGAAACATCAACTACTACTGCGCCTCAATTTACACCAATCACTTTATTAGTGACTTTTACATTTCTCCTGCCGTTTTAGGCATATTCAATCAAATCGATAACACACGAAACATTTCATTTCCGGGTTTTTCTGAAAATGCTCATGCAAATATCTTTGCTTGGCAGCTCATCCCTCATTTAGAAGTAGGATATGATGCAAAGTTTTCTTGGGGAGATATCAGTCCCTTTACCTCTGCAGATTGGGCGATTTCCTGGCAAAGAAGCTATCAAGAACATGGAGCTTCTCCTTTTAACGCAAAGCAAAAAGCCAATAACAGTTCGATGGTGCGTAGCGAAACTGGTTTTAAATTTTGTGAAAAATGGGAGAAAAAGTGGGGATTGCTTACTTTAAGAGAGAAAGTTTCTTATGTTTTTGAAAAGCCTTATGGTACGGGAACAATAAACTCCAGTTTTGTAGGGATGCCGGGGACCTTTACAGTAACAGCTGTAAATCAAACTCTCAACTTAGGAAATGTTGGATTTAACCTCCTCGCAGCTATAGGAAAAACAAATCCCATTCAGCTGGATTTCGGATATGAAGCAGAGTTTGGCTCTAACTATTGGTCGAATGAACTCATGTTTACAATAAGCAAAGGGTTTTAAATTTTAAGTGATCAACGTCAACTACTAATTGCTACCACGTAAACACCGCCCTTTAGGTCCGTCACCTTCACGCAATACACATTTAGAATGTAAAAATCCTACAGCCTCAGCAGAATCCTTCACTTTAGAAGCGCTACGAGTTAACATCTCTTCTTCGAATTCAGTTAGTACAACTTCTCTGACTCCGGTTTCTCGCCATTTAGACAAATTGGTACAGGCTGTTGAAATGCTGCGAGCTAGTAGCAGTGCATCCAACAGAGCCTGATTTGCACCTTGCCCTTTAAATGGGCTCATAGGGTGCGCTGCATCACCAATCAAAGTAACAGATCCTGCTGCTTTCAACAATTCCGACTTGAGTAATTCTCGGTCATAAACGGGATAACCGGAAATCTGCTCTGGCAAAGTTGCTGATAAAATTTGAGGAATGGGATTATGCCACTGCGCTCTAAGACATGCTTCTGCTTTAAGAGCCAGAGCTCCTTTTGCACTCAAGGCCTTAGCCTCTTCTTCTAGCATAGGGAAACTAAATTGCCACATTATCGCGTCTAATGAGTAAGGCATCATGTAGATTCGCTCATGGCCATTGACGGTTTGAAACACGGTGGCAGAATCGAGCAAAGAACTCTCAACCCCCTTAAGAGCTTCTAAAGAACAAATACCCAAAATTACTACATACCCTAAGTAACGTAAGGGGGTAATATCCTCACTAACAACCAAGCTACGCACAACACTACGAATACCATCAGCACCCACAACCAAATCCGCCTTGGTATTCTTCATCTGTCCGTTAACTTGAAAACTGAGTTCAACACTTTTATCTTCACATTGTTTAAAACCTACTAAACGGTGTCCCCACTGGACCGCATCATGCTTACCCAATTGCTCAAGCAAAGCTGAGCGCAAGGCTTGCCTCGGGATATGCACATTTATGCGCTTTGGAGACTTTTTCGTGTTTGCATGCGTCCTCCTTCCCCATTCCGTAATTTCTTTTCCTTCTGTAGTATGCACCACATGGCGTGTAGAATTACACCCATCTTTTAAAGAGAAAAGGCCAAATCCTTTAATTGCGTTGCTTGCTTGTTGCAAGGTAAGTCCGTAGCCTTGAGCTCTTGCATCAAAGCTTGTATCGCGTTCATAAAGAGTAAATGGGATCCCGCGATGCAAACAGGCTACAGCCAGCGCCACTCCTCCTATACCCGCACCAATAATTGCTACATGTGGATAGTTTTCTAAATCTGCTATGGGGGGGCTAGAAGCAGGAATCAAGCCAGATCCCCTGCAATGATCGCATAAATATTGAGTAATCTTAGGGCGAACACAAGCCTTTCCTTCAGCCTTATTTTTTTCAAATTCTTTCATTGCTATTTGGTAGCGATGGCTTGCTTTCTTGCGAAGCCTCAAGCTTTTTTTGCCACGACCATAACATTCTGGACAAATAGTCCAGCTAGTCTCTTTATTTTCCACTTTTTTCAGTCTTCATTAAGGTAATTATGTTTTAAAGCGAAATTGTTACTTTACATATTATCGCTCTTAAATCTTCAACTACATAGAGTATGCCCTATGCTAAAAGATCAGTTTGTAAATTGACTATTTTTGCTCATCGCGACAAAAATGTAAATATACAAGTAATTAAAGACATTATATTACTTTTAACTAGAAATCTTAAGAATAAGAAAAATGAGCAAGAAGCAGATCGTCTAGCAAATCAAGAGACAGCATGTCTGGTTGCCCATCCGGATCTTCTATTAGCTTTTGCAAAGCGTCTTTATGAGAAGGCGTTGGATTGCTTTGCAAAATTCTATTTTTTTCATGCTGCGGCAATTTACGTAGGCTTTTAAGTACAGCATCTTTTTTCCTAACAAGGCCCGTAAAAAGAGTATCTGTTATAGAAGAGAGCTTTTGCCTTACGTTCGCTTTGCTAATTCTTAGATGTGTTGCTGTAGAAGAAATGAGTTCTTCTCGCAAAGCTCGAATCTGCTGCTCAGACATTCCATGCAGAGGATTTTTCTTGTGCCTAAGACTTTTTTGTAGAGCATGCAGGTGTTTTTCAGAGCTCTCATAACAATCTTGCACGTGCCCGAGGTGTTTTTCTGCAGAGGGATCAGACCTATCAAAAGCCTGCAAGTGCTCTTCGATCAGATCCAAAAGCTGCAATGACTCTGAAGCAAAAAGATATGTATATTCTGCTATCCTCGCTTGATGCACTTGATTTTTCAAGAAATTGACAGGAGCTTGTTCTTTTTTTAATTTTTTCAGTTTCGTTTCGATTCGTTGTAAATTTTCACGCTGCTCATAGACTTCCCTTTGACGAGAAGAGAGTTTTTTAATCTGTCTTTTTAAAAACAAAATTTCCGAATCTACTTGAGTAGGACTTTGACTAGACCCATGGACTGCTTTTTCTAACTTCTTCAAACACCCTTCGATAATCTCTATCTTTTTTTCTGTAGTTTTTTGTTCATATCTCCCATAGAACACATCGAGAAACTGACTGCGAAACTTAGAAAAATGCAGCTCTTTTACGGTTTCATCCGCTTGAACTTGTAGGTCAGAGGACAAAGAAGGAATCTCCTGCACTTTATTCGTCAAAAAATGAATTTCTTTCTCTATGTGTTCAAAGCAATCTTCTGAGGCTTTTTCTCCATGCAATCTCATAACTTCTAATTGGAGCTCGAAAGCGCACTCTGCAATAAAATCAAGCTTCCCTTCTTCAGTAACCTGTTCATAGGAAGAATCAAAGCGCAAAAGAAATCGACTAGGATAGCTTCTGGTTTGAAAATGGGAAACTTGCTCTAAGAGAGTTTGTTTACCTGTACAATCTGTAGGAAGTTCCTCAATTTTCTCTGATAAAAAAGTAGCTTGCCGATGCATTCTTTGGAAACGACTTACATTACCATGAAATTCTCCAGAACGAGCTTGTTTAGTAGCTTGATGCACTGACGTGAACTGAGATTGCAGTGCAGTAAAAGAATGCTTTAAAAAAGAAACCTTTTCCTCAGATGTCTTTTCTTCGTATCCTTCGAAGCTTTTGAGAAACACCTCTTCTGAGGGAGTCGATCCTGTTGTACTGTGAGAAGAAATAGAATCTGAAAGCTTTTCCTCGTTTGGAATATTTGTAGCGTGCATTTGCTCATACAAGTAGGGATCTGAAGCTGCGATGCGCACCTTTGAAGGAAAAAGTTTTTGTAAATTGGGCAGAAATCCCTGAAAAAATCTAGAGATTTTTTGTTGTGTAGAGGGGTTTAAAGAAGAATTGTGTGCAATTTCGAGAGATCTACTTTGTGAAACACTATCTACGATGCATTCTCTTGGAGTTTTTCGAGAAGAAGAGTCTGTTAAAGATTGGGTCGAAAAAGTTTCTTGAGAATCTACCACTTCATTTAAGGATCCAGGTAGAATCTTGCTTATTTTAGCAGCTTTTTCTACTTTTGTCTTCGTAGCAGGTATAGGAGCAAAAGAGCTAATGGATGTCAAAGAAAAATAGGAGCGATTGCCAGTCTTATCCAACTTTCCTCTCTACATACTTATGATTTCTTCAGAATAATTAAAAAAATATTTTCACGAAATACTTTTCAACTATTTCATAAATATCAAGGCTGCGCCTAACCTGACGCTCCTATCAAAGAGTGTGTAGAAGCCATTTTCGTCTCACAATGTATGATCCCTAAAATTGAAACTAGTGTTAAATGTCGGATGTGTTGTAGAAGAAAATGTGTCCGCAAACTAAAAATTAGAAATAGTGGAAGGAGTAATTGATGAAGAATATGATGAACATAATGACTACAGCTTTCTTATTGGCTATTCCCATAAACAGTCAATCCGAAATCATTGCTTATTCCCCCTCAATTTCTAGACAGCCCTTGATTTTTCATTTTAATTCTTTGCAGCTATCTCAATTTTCAGCTGTTACATGGGCGCAGATGCAAAATACTTTATTCATTCAAAGCACGTACTCAAATCATTTCCAAGATTTAACCTATAAGGAGTGCTGCGACCAATGGAACGTTTGGGTAGATGGAATGGGCCAGTGGCTACATCAGGATGGAGTGTCTGAACAATATGGTTATAAAGATGCTACTGGAGGTTTTACACTCGGAGCAGACAAATGCTATAATGATTTTCTTGTGGGAGCCGCATTTAGCTATACCAATTCCCATCTGAACTGGGAAAAATCTGCAGGTAATAGCCACATTAATAGTTACTATGGCGGACTTTATGGAAACTGGAATAACAATTTGGTGTATGTGAACACTTCCTTGCTAGGAGCGTTTAGTCAGTATGATACAACTGATCTTGCAACCTTTTTCTAAACATTCAGAACATATAGTTGTTCAATCTTCTGTTTTTCCCACATCTCTTCAAATTCTTTAGGAGATCTATATCCTAGCGTAGAGTGAAGTCTCTCTCGGTTATAAAAAACCTCAACGTACTCAAAAATAGCGATCTTTCCTTCTTCTCTTGTTCTGTAATGCTTCAGATGGACTTCTTCTGTCTTCAGTGTGTGAAAGAAACTTTCAGCTACTGCATTGTCATAACAGTGCCCTTTATCACTCATACTCAATGTGATCCCATGTCTCAGAGTAAGTTCTTTGAACTCCTTACTTGTGTACTGACACCCTCTATCAGAATGATGCATTAGACCATTGGTTAGGACAGAGCGACGGTATAAGGCCTGTTTCAGCGCCTTCGTAACCAGTTCTGTTTCTAATGTGCTTCCCCAGGCTAAGACCTACTATCTTTTTAGAGAAGAGGTCGAGCACTACAGATACATAGAGCCATCCTTCAGCAGTCCATACATACGTAATATCGCTCACCTAGACTTTATTGGGCTCTTCTACCATAAAGTGTTGGTCTATACGGTTCGGAGCTATCTCCAGGACTTTCTTGCTTTGCTGTGTCGTCCTTTTCCATTTCTTCCTCATTTTAGCTTGGATATTCTCCTGTTTCATGAGAGTGGCTACTCTATTTCTAGAGCAGGAAGCGCCTCGCTTTTTGAGCTCGGCGTGAATTCGGGGGCTTCCATATAGCCCCCTACTTTGCTTATGAAGCTCTTTGATCTCCGAAGTTAGTTCGTGATTTTCTAGGGTTCTTTTACTGCATTTTCTTCCTAAAGACTCGTAGTAGCCACATCGAGACACTCCCAGAATAGTTGCCATCTTCTCTATTGGAAACTCTTGTGAATGAGCTTTCATAAATTCAAATCTCACCCTTTTGGCTTTAAGAAGATGGCTGCTGCCTTTTTTAGGATATCTCTCTCCATCGTAACATCAGCAAGCAACTTCTTTAGACGATAGACTTCCTCATTACACGGCTTTAATAGCCCTGAACCAGGGAAACTATCTTCTCCATTCTCTTTAAATTCCCTAACCCAGGAATATAGAGTTGCTTTAGGGATTCCCAAGTTTGAGGCAACTTCTTCCATCCCTTTGCCACTTTCTCGATAGAGCTTTATGGCATTTATTTTAAATTCACGATCATACTTTCTCTGTTTTTCCATAGACGCCCTCCTTGGGGTTTTCATTTTCTCTCGTCTATGTTCTTTATGTCTAGAAAATCATAGCAGGATCAGTATCTGTAGTGCTCGACCTCTTCTCTAGAAAGATAGTAGGTCTTAGCCTGGGAAGCACATTCAAGTTTCTACTTTTGTTTGTCAAAATCCCGACTAAACTTGTCATACTAGAAGCATGAATACCAGAAGAAACGAAAGGTTTTAAGGAGTTTGGAAGATCTAAAGTTTTTTGATAAATATCACTGAAATCTTGATAAGAAAACGGAGAAATAATTTCTAAAAGAACTGTAGAGTTTGCTTAAATTTGCTCTATATGTGACACCAAATCAAAAAAAGAAATCCCCTCCCCTTTTTTTTCTAAAACTTCAAGTTTCTGTGCTATATTTGACAAGGATAGCTTTATGAGCTCCGTCTTCACATCTGAGATTGAAGTAATTTCCCAACCCTCCAAAAGCCCTTGTAAAGGTAACAGGGCTCCTCTAATGATTATTCTTTTTTCCTTACTAAAAGGCTTTCTTAGAAAAAAACGAATCTTTTCTAAAAGCAATTGCTTAGTAACATTCGAAAACTCTACCCTTACATCTCCCAACGTCCAAGATTCTTCACATAAAAACGCCCTATCTAACTCTATTTTATTGGAACAAAGCCCAAAAGTAGACACCCAATCTAACAATAGACCTCCCTTCCTTTTAATCTCGCTTATAGAATAGGGAAGCAAAAGGAGAATCCGGATCCCTCCTACTTCTTTTTCTTGCAGCCTTTGAATGCAAATCACTTCGCCAAGTTCTATCCCCTCTTCCTTACAAACAGAAATCACAACATCTTTATATTTCTCCCAAGTATTCATCAAGTCATGAGAAGCTAGAAAAGCACATGTAAAATCCAAAACGATCTTATTAAATTTATTTTCTCGTTTAGCCATCTGTAAAACCGATCTTATATCTTCTTTTTTTAGAATTTGATACGCAGGAAGGTAGCTTATTATATCAAAGGGCCTAGTAAGAATTAGAGGAAAAAAATGAGGATGAGGTAAACGCTTTTTCCAAGCCTCTACTTTTTTTTGATACGTTTTAAAAAGAAAAAAGATCGGACTTCTTGCATAAGAAGGATCTGTGTCAGGATGAATTTGCATAGGGATGTCAAATAAAGGACATATCCACTGCACCCAGGCTGGAGAAAAGCCAACGGACTTAGAAAGCCACCTGTTTTGCAAAAACAGCAAAAGCTCTTTTTCTTCCTGAGTAGAGACCGGAATCTGTGAAAGTTGAAGTTGATTAAAATGCCAAGAAGCATAAGGAGAAGACATCTCCTTATTTCTTAACCTCAAAAAATGTTCTTCAACCTTTTCTGCCAAATCCTCAAACAAAAGAGATTCCCTATTCGTAGCCACTTTGTGAAACATCTTTTCGCTGGGTTTTGTAAGGGAAAACAAAGATTTCATCACTTCATCAAGTCCTAAATCTATAGAACTTTTAGAGCTGCTATTTAAAGACTCATTCTCTGCGATAGGCGCTGTTGCTAAAAAGAGTAAAATCCAAGCAATAAACATGCCTATCCTCACATTAATTAAAGCATTTTTATCAGCATATTTTATTATTAAAAAACGAAAAACAACAAATTGACTTTGCTGTTCTAAGAATGCTACTCTACTCTAAGCCTGTTTACTTCGGAGAAGGCCGTGAAATTTATCGCATATTTTATATCTTTTTTACAAAAGATTGTCCTCGATGCAAATAACAGAGTAGATAGAGCCTCTTCTCATCCAGAATCTTTGAACGGTGGGATTTGGTATGGAGCTGAGTATTACAGAACACTTTTATCTGCAACTCGTCAAAACTCTATCGATGAACGCCTTCAAAACGGCTTTTTTCAAGGGCTTGCTCCTTTAGAGGTCATTTCTCCTCTTAAAGACGAAAAAAGTCCTACGGGATATTCTCCTTTTACTTTTTTACTTAATAAGGGAATCCCCCCCTCTTATGCCCTTTCTAAAATCGAAGAGGGACTTTCTTTTTTGGATTGCTCTACAGTTGTGATGCTAGGGATTTATAAAGCTTTGTTTGTTTTTTTAGGGGAAGAAAAGTTTGACACTTTATTTGCCTCAAATTCCCCTTTTCCTTTTAGATTGTCCGCAAACGCATCTCCATTAAGCAAAATTGTAGTGCACAAAAAAATCGAATCTGAAGACGAAGTCCAAATAGGAGATATTTGCTATTTTTCCAACATCAAGGAATACGTCGCTAAACACCCTTTAGGAGAGTCTAGAGGCGATCATGTAGTTTGTTTATCAAAAAGCCCTAAGCTCTATACTGGATTTGGGTTGCCTCATCTTGGAGTGGATAAAAATGGCGTCGAAAGGCAGCTTTTCGAATGCTACAATCGAGATCCTTTAGATTTACAGTATTTCAACCCCAAAATCACAAACTATCTTCATACTCACTACTTTTCAGGAAATATTCAAAAAGGAAAAGCCCTTGTAAGTTCTTTTGCTAACAGCAGTATGTATTGGGATGAGTTTGCAAAAAAGCCTGCTCGGGCTGAAGTATTAGGTCATAAATGCCTTGAAAAAATGGGTCTATGGATTCATCGAATTGATCTAGATAAAATTGAGAAAATGTCCGAGTGCAAAAAACAAAAGTGCATAGAGCTATTTACCTCTTTCACTTAAACTTGCAAAATATTTTTTTTCCTGTACCAAAAGGACTTAAAACAAACAAAAAGCCTTCGCACCAAGAGCTTCTCATGAAACACAAAAAAGCCCTACCTTTTGTCTTAAAAACCGCACTGATTATTGCGCCTCAAGTACTAGAGGCAACAACTTGGGTGGGAGGATTCGATAGTAACAATTTACCAAACAATCAAAACTGGAATCCAACATTTGCTCCTGGAACAAATGACATTGGAATCTTTGACA
Organism: Rhabdochlamydiaceae bacterium; assembly: GCA_019745395.1. Classification (GTDB taxonomy): domain Bacteria; phylum Chlamydiota; class Chlamydiia; order Chlamydiales; family Rhabdochlamydiaceae; genus CAIJXB01. The sequence continues at coordinate 30,838 of JAIETG010000001.1, forward strand.
CACTTAATAATCCACCAGTTTTATTAGAGTCAGATTCTTACGAATTAGGAGCGGTCGATATTACCGTTGATGGTTTTCAACTATCAGTTTTCGGAGATTTAACGCTCGATGTTATGATCACCAATCCAAACACCACCTCAAACCTTTTTGTACACACAAATGCAATCCTTACAATGACCGAAGATCTCACCTCAGATGGTGTGGTGAACTACTATATAGATGGGGGGGATTTTATATTCGATGGCCCTGGAGGAAGTGCAACTAGCAATGTCTTTTTACAAAACGCAAGTACGTTTACAGTAAATAATCCCCTAGTAATTACATCTCTTAGCTCCTCTTCCCCTACGGATGTTATTTTTCTATCTCAGAGCCTAACCCTATCTAATCCCGACACGCAAACTCTAGCCGGATCTTTTAACGGACCTGGGGATCTTAACATTGAAGGGAGCGGGATTTTAACTTTTACAGGAGATAGTACTAACTCAGGAAATGTCCATGTTACAGGAGGAACTTTTTGTATAACCGGATCTATGGCCAATATCTCCGGCTTGGTTATATCAGATGCCACCTTAAAAGGAACCGGTAGTTTAGGTCCTGTTACCTTAACAGGCACATCCACCGTCGCACCCGGAGGGTCTATAGGAACTTTAACTGTAAGCTCCATAGAGTTCAATCCAAGCTCTATCCTACAAATAGAGATCGATCCTAATACCTCCTCTCTTTTAAACGTATCTGGGACGGCCATTTTAGATGGAACACTACAGATAGTACCAGACGCGGGATCTTACGAGAGACATAAAACGTACCAAGTGATAAATGCAGGAAATATTACAGGGCAATTTAACCTTGTTATTGGAGATCTTCACGGACATCTTTTTAGCCTTACTGAAGAAGGGAACTCTCTATACCTTTCTTATGAAGTGCCACTTATCGACACAAATTCTTTGACTGGAAATCGACTTACAGTTGCAAATTACATGAATGAACACTCCCTCAACTCAACCCTTTCACTTGTAAGTAGCCTAGAAGGAAATGCCTTAAAAGCAGCCTTGGATGCGATTTCCCCTGCAAAGAATGCTTTTGGGACTTATATTGTAGAACAAAACGCCTTTTCTCTGAGCAATCAGTTAGCCTCTCATATAGACAGTAAACGATCATTTCCAAAAGAAGAGCATTCCCATATTGCAGCTTTAGTTGTGGATGCAAATGAAGAGATCATAAGATATCCTAACTCTTCGGAAAAAACTCTCTCCACCTGGGTTTCTGGATTTGGAGAGCTCGCTCACCAAAACTCTTCTGAGCAAAATCCTGCATTTCATTATGCAACTGGCGGAGCTCTTGCTGGATTGGATTATAACCTAACGAAAGAAGCTGTAACCGGAATTGCTTTAGGATATTCTAGAACCTATTTTCATGATACCCATCATATGGGTCGTGGTCATATCAACTCCTATTTTACTTCAATTTATGGCAACGCTCCCATCGGACCTTTTTATATTTCTCCAGCTATTTGGGGTATTTTCAATCAGATCAACAACATAAGAAACATCTCTTTTAGCGAAATAGCAGAGCAAGCTAAAGCGCATATTTTTTCTTGGCAGCTCGTTCCTCACTTAGAAGCCGGATATCAATTCCAAATACCGTTTTGTGTGATTACCCCCTATACGTCAGCCGATTTAGCTATTATTTGGCAAAGAGGATACCAAGAGCACGGAGCTTCCCCATTTAACACTTCCCAAAAAAGAAATAATTCCTCGATGGTTCGAAGTGAGACAGGATTAAAATTCTTCGAAAAGTGGGAAAAAGATTGGGGATCTTTTATGCTAAAAGAGCAGGTTTCTTACGTATTTGAAAAACCCTACGGGATTGGCTTTGTAAACGCCTCTTTAGTAGGGACACCTTCTTCCTTTACGGTAACCGCGGTGGATCAAAACCTAAATCTTGCAACAGTTGGAATCGACTTCATATGTTCCATAGGGGAAAGAAAACCGCTTCAAATAGGGCTCGGCGTAAAAGGAGAGTTCGGATCAAATTATCAATTAGGAGAGCTTCTCCTAGATGTAACTAAGAGATTTTAAAAAACAAGACACCCTCGACGTCAAAAAAAAGTCCCACATTATGTGGGACTTTTTTTTCTTTCAAAATGGAATCATTACCAAGAAAATTCAATTCCAGCAAGAACTTCAAAAGTGTTTGCATGTTGCCAGGACTCTCCTCCCAATTCAAAATACCCCTTTAAGCCTTTGCTAAAACAGGTTAAAACAGTGAGAGCATAGTCTATGCTATAGCTATCTAAGTTATTGCCACAAATTTGGAATGTATTGCCAAATTGGTTAAAGTGCCCTTTTGTGGTATTCTGACGACTTGATAGCAACTGGTTCCAAGCAACATCCAAGGACAGATCGACGACATTCCCCAAATTAGATGAGGAAAGGTGCATACCAAGACGAGAGGTTGTAGAAGACCAATCTTTACTGTTGATCGATAAGCCCCAGCCATTTGATTGCGTTTCATTGATCTTTTTACGCCAATTCTTTTCATATTCAATCCCCACAAAGGGTTGAATCAGCAAATATTTAGTATCAACGTCAGGGCCGAGCTCACTATAGAAGGCAAAGGTATTGAGCTCTGGGGTGCCATGGGCTTTATAGTGCAGGTTTCTCGCGGAGATCAAGCGGCTTACATTGTTCGATGCATGTCCATATACTAAATCGAAAAATCCGTAGAGCATGCTTGGTTTATACAGTCCATAAAGGCTTGCAAACTCCGAATTGCGATTGCCTTTTGCATTTCTATAATTCGAATGACCATATTCATAAGACCCTGCGAGGCCAACGGTAAGATCGCTACAAAAGCTTTTTTGGATCCCTCCAGTGACTTGATAGCTATTGATGAGTGTTTTATGAGCGTTATGTCCATTCATCTCTGTAAAGCCATACCCAGTTTCTAGCCATGTGCCCCAATCGTTACAAGCAGCATCGCAAATAGAACCTTTATTAGATGCAATCACTAAGGGTCTTAAAGGATCATATAACCTTCTAAGAAACCTACGAGTCGAGATTTCAGCTGCCCATATATCGTTCGTATATTGGTACCCAGAGAGACTCTCTAATGAGTCTTGAGCCTTTTCTAACGAAGAAGTAGCAATAGCGCTAATTAAAAGATTTTGGCCAGAATTGGGAAGGGCAATTGCATCTAAATTGGTTGCAACACCGTATTGATTGCACGCATCCGCAGCTCTTAAAAGATCTGGAGCAACCGATAAAGAGACAGAATCTGCCCCATACGCAAGTGTTGAAGAGATAAATGCTAAAGAAGTAGTCTCACCATACGTTCCTGTAATAGAACCATCTGCAGTAAGAATGGTATAAGGCTGATTAAAAACAAAGTTATCATCCACCGCACTGACAAGGACCGTCCCGCCGTTAAGTGTAGCGGCGCCCACAACTTGGATAAGATCACTTTGTCCGCTTCCATTGACTTCTACATCATAAGTGCCGTTGTTATTTATGTAAGTGTTTACTGTCAGAGTTCCAATACTCTCTCCGGGAGCAATAGTTCCAGTGCTTGTCAATATCCCGTTGATCGTTCCATTCCCTTTTAAAATACCATCGGGATCGATTACAGCATCTGTTGCAAGAGATCCGTTAACGATTAACACTCCTTTTTCAATCGTTGTCAGACCGGTGTAAGTATTGACTCCTGAAAGCTTTTGACTACCAAGTCCCGTTTTAATTAAGCTAGAGGTTATTGAAGGAAAATCGTCAATAACTCCTGAAAAACTTGCATTAACAAACTCATCTGTATCGATAACCAGAGGAGGACTAGATTGGGCTAAACTTGTAGAATCCCCATTCAAAGCTCCTACAGTAAATGTATCGCCTGTAGTGTTTACGTACAGGGAACTATTTTCCAAAATAACATTCACATCTCCACCAAGACTCTCACCTGTAAAAAGAATCCCGGAGCCTCCTATAGTTCCGCTATTGACCGCTTGAAAAGTTGCGGTCCCCTCTGTAAGAGTAAATCCGTTATTAAATACGATCTGCGATCCATCTACCGTTCCAGAGTTGGATGCGGTAATCGTTGATCCATCACTCAATATACAGCTCTGCCCAAAAAGGATTTGAGAACCAGCAATATACCCAATAACATTACTCGAATCCCCCGCATTTACTCTGCTATTACTTACATCAATATTCAGGTTAGTTCCAGCAGTAAAGCTTCCATCAACTTCTAATTGAGCCCCTCCGCAAAATCCGATAGTATTCGAAATTCCCGATGGATCCTGGTTTATCCCGGAATTCGAAATGACCAGAGAAACGTTATTGCCAAAAGAGATGGTATCACCAAATTGAACCTGCGACCTGCCTAGAGTTCCTATGCTATTGCTGTTTTGGTTTAATCCATTATTGGTTCCTATATTAGATGCCGTGAGACTAAAGTCACTACCCCCTTGAAAACTTCCAACAGAATAAAATTGTTGTCCTGCAAGGACACCGGTTATATTAGAACCCGAATTATTTCCTTGGTACGTTCCCATATTAGATAGAGCAATCGAAGCATTATTTCCCACAACGCCTTCAGCATTTAGATGAAGCTGAGATGCAGAACCATCAGCAGTGTTATTGTTTTGAAAGCCCACATAGTTTCCCATTCCTGCCGTACTGCTATCCAATCCAGAGTTTACAATCACAATCTGGAGGTTCTCTCCTGCTTGAAAAAGTTCTTCCACGTACAGCTGCTTACCATAGCCACTCAAACTTCCCGTTGTGCTAGAGCCATCCGTTGTAGAGGCTGCAACTCCGCTATTAGAAATATGAATATAGGCATTGTTCCCAATAGTAAGACTTGCATTAAAAACTGCTTGCATTCCGCTACCAAGGATATCTCCGACAAAATTACCAGAGTGTCCTGCGCCTGTATTCGTTCCCAAATTTGCAATATTTAATGTAAAATAATCACCAGCTTCAAAGCTGCTCTTGAAATCGAATTGATTTCCCCCAATAGAGCCAACGTTCGAATAATTACTCGTTCCCTCCCCGCTGTAATTTGCACTATTAGATATAGTGAGTGTTGCATGGTCTGCTAATAAGCAAGGGGCATAAACTGCAATCTGAGTTCCCACAGTGGCTACAGCATCGCCTCCACTCCCATGAGCGCTATCTATTCCCATATTAGAAATGTTTAAAGTAAATGCATCCCCAACACTAAACGCATAGGAACCAATATGTCCACTATCACCGATAGCAAGCTGCTGAGCGTTTGTCACCGCAACATGCGGACCAGTCCCAGTATTGGTCCCGGTATAAGTCCCGCTATTGACAACGTTAACTACTGCGCTATCTCCTAATATACATCCTTGTTGAAGCCAGATTTGCTGACCATCAACACTATTGGTACTAACGACTCCAATCTGTCCGCCTCCATAGCCTGAGCTCGTATCCACACCTGTATTAGTCACCGTCAAATGGAAATCATTTCCTGATTGAAATACGCCACCTACAAAAAGCTGCTGTTCATTGAGCCAGCCAACATAATCAGTAAATGCAGTTACTTGCGAAGAATTATAACCGGTGTTGGAAACAGTAATCGAGCATTCATTCCCCACAGTTACTGCGTCTTGCAAGATTATCTGCGCATTATTAACTATACCGACTTGATTGTCTCCAGTTCCTAAAGCGCTATCGTTACCCAAGTTTTGCACATCGCAACTAAAGTTGTCCCCAACTTCGAAGACCTCTGAGCACACTAATTGATGGTTGCCGGCGATACCGATAATATCTCTTGATGAAATATTGCCGCTAAAATTTCCGCTGTTTAATGCTGAAATTGACACGTTGTTTTCTGCAGCAAAAGACGCATCGAACTGTAATTGAATTTCTACACGAGCTACGGTATTGCCTCCAAATCCACTATCATTGCTAGTTCCCGTATTGATTGCTGTAAGCTTTCCCTCGCTAGCGACAATAAGTGGATGTGTAGAATGAATGTTAGAAGTAATAGAACTACCGTTTATAAAAGCAATGTTAGAACTTACAATATTTGCGCTACCAGAAGTTGCACCGGAACTTCCTGTAAAAGAAAGCAGATCTGCAACGAAAATGCTATTATTTATATTTGTTATATAGATGTTAGGATTGGTAAATACACCTGTAATGCCCTCTCCAGTAAAAGTCAGGGTCTTGTTGTAAAAATGATGACCAAAGACGGATGCAACACCTGGAAAATCAAACGACAAGACAGAAAATGGTTCACTGTAGTCGACAGGATTTAAGTTAACACCTGGATAGGCGCTATCAAAGATCACATGGTCGCTACTGCCAGGAACCGTACCAGAGCTCCAATGCGAAGGAATGGCCATATTATCGTTTGATCCTTGCCCTATCCATTGAACAGATGAAGCATATACAGAAGAGCTCACAAGTAAATATACAGAAATGCCTTTAAGAAAAAAACGATGACTTGCCATGATCGGACACATCCTATCTTTGCGTTATTTTTTCATCCTATTTTTAATTTTAATTAATTGCAAATACAGACAATAAATCGCTCTCATGTCTATTTCTTTTTTATCTCTTGAACTTTATACTGACAAATATGAACAGTCGATGGATGTATATTGATTTCAACAGCTATTTTGCGAGTGTAGAGCAACAACTTGATCCGAAGTTGCGATGTAAGCCTATTGCTGTAATACCGGTAGATACAGAGGCCACTTGCGCTATTGCAGCAAGCTATGAAGCCAAAGCTTTTGGCATAAAAACCGGCACGCCCATTTGGGAAGCCAAAAAAATGTGTCCCCATCTCATTTGCATCCTAGCAAAACATGAGGCTTATGTAGAGTTTCATGAAAAAATTCTTAGAGAAATTGATCGACATGTTCCTATCACTAAAGTTTGGTCCATAGATGAAGTGGCCTGTCAACTTATGGATAATGAAAGCGCGAATGCAGAGCAGCTCGCTGCAAAAATTAAAAAGGGCCTTAAAGAGAATGTCGGAGAGTGTATCCGCTGTTCTATTGGAATCGCTCCCAATCGTTACTTGGCAAAAGTGGCCACAGACATGAAAAAACCAGATGGCCTGGTATTTATTAATCAGGAAGATCTTCCTCAAAAACTTCACTCTTTAAAACTACGCGATTTGCCAGGAATCGGAACAAATATGGAGATTCGCCTAAAAAGTTGCGGGATTCTCGATATGAAAACGCTTTGTTCCTTGAATTTAGAGCAAATGCGTATAGCTTGGGGAAGTGTAGAAGGAGAGAAAATGTGGCACCACTTAAAAGGGATCGAGCTTCCGGAGAAAGAAACTCAGCGCAGAAGCTTAGGCCATAGCCAGGTATTGGCACCAGAGCTTAGAAATCCAGAAATCGCGCGAATCGTAGGAAGAAAACTTACCACCAAAGCAGCAAGTCGCCTCAGGACAATGAAACTTGTCGCTTCAAAGATGAGTTTATCTATAATCTTGGAAGAACAAGGATTTTTTGAGTTACATTCAACTTGTAATCAAGTTGATGACACCATGACATTTTTATCTCTTTTCCAAGACATGTGGAACCAAAATACCAACCTTACAGCTACTTCGAGAATGAAAAAAATATCTGTTACTTTTTCTAAGCTAGAAAAACCTATAGGCCAACAGTATGATTTTTTTACAGATCACTCCAGAGAAAAAAGAAAAAAAATCTCTCAGACATTGGATTTAATTAATCAAAAATATGGAAAAAATTCTGCCGTCTTTGGGATCCTCCCCGACAAATCTTTTTCGGGGGCAAAAATCGCTTTTAGCAGAATTCCCGAAAAAGAGGAGTTCTTTGAATAATTTTCGATAATGCACAGCAAATCAAAATCTTAAGCCCCAAAGCTTCCGTTATTGTAATCATTTACGCTTCTTTATAAAGAGTATCGTCTGATACGTAAGAATGAACTCACACTTTGACGGCAAGCCTTTTAACCTTAGTATTAAAAAGATTTCCTCGGAATGATTCTGCTTTTACAAACTCCGCGCACTTCAAGACTTACATCGCAATGTAAACAGCTTACCCTCTAGCTCCAACAAATTAAAAATATATTTTTATTGTATTTCGTGTTTTTTATATTACACATCACAACAACAATCAAAAGTTAAATAATTATTTAACAAATAGTTTCCTTCATGATATGTTTAAGATAAACAAAACAAACAGGAGGTTAATTATGAAAAATTTTCATGATCTTTTTATTCACGAATTAAGTGATATATATAGCGCAGAATTACAAATAGACAAGGCTCTTCCAGAACTTATAAAAAAAGCACATTCCAAAGAATTAAAAGAAGCTCTTCATAAAAATCATTTAGAAACCAAAAAACAAATCAAAAGGCTTGATGAAATTGCGGATGAACTAAACGTAAATTTAGAGGGTAAAAAATGTGATGCAATAGAAAACATTCTTCGAGAAGGGCATAAATTTTTGCTGGCTCATTTCCCCCATGAAATCTCAGATGCTGCAATCATTAGCAGCGCTCAAAGAGTCGAACACTATGAAATATCTGTTTATGGAACATTAAAATCTTTTGCAAAGCATCTAGAATTAAAAAATCCAGAAAAGCTTTTAAATGAAACGTTTGAAGAGGAAGAAAATGCAGACAAAACACTGAACAATATTGCTTACGGAACATTATTTTCTAAGGGCATCAATAAGGAAGCTGCAAGAAAAACTGCCTAAATAGTTCCTTCTCAAAAAAGATAAGATAAACCGAGGGGAATTTTTCGATGCGGCTTTAAAACTTGAATTGGAAAATTTCCCCTCTTCTGATATTTACTCCTCCTATCGCATAAAGTAGATAACACTTGTTTTTGCCTTTATAGATCTTCTTTTTGTCAGGCAGAACTTCCCCAGATTTTTCCCATCTTTAGAGAGTTTGAACTGTCACACCTAGAATTCTAGCAGCCTAGCCGGTTTCAATAAATCTATTCATATAAATAGATATCACTATTGCTATCAACAATCAAAGTGGCTGAAAAAATTAATGAAGGAGTGAATGCAAAGGCAATTGTTTTATAAAAATGTGAAGTCATGAGCATTCAGTTTTCTCCTTTTCAATAAGATCCAAGAACCACGTTACAAAAAAAATTTTTACAAGCAAACTTGTAATTAATCCATTTTTTTTAACCTTACCCTTAAAAATCATCCCTTGCAAATAATACTGCCGCTTATCTTATAATGAGCTCATGAACAGTTTCCTTTTTTATACATGCTTTTTGTCCTCTTCTCGTTCGTCCGCCTTGGCGCGGTAACTTGCTTTTTTTCGTCCACTTTACTTTTTAAAAATCAAAAACTAACGAGTTGTTTATGGATCTTTTTACACATTTAAGTCATGTCAATCATCTTTTCACACTCCTCATCATCTTTCCTGCAGTGATTGCCATAGGATTTTATCTCACCTTAAAACTCCGCTTTGTTCAGCTAACACATTTGAAAAAAAGTTTTCTATGTTTTACCAAAAACAATTCAGAAAGCGACGGCAATATTAGCCGATTTCGAGCTGTCTGCTCTGTTCTGGCCGGAAACCTCGGCACCGGAAACATTTCTGGAATGGCTGTTGCCATCGCTACAGGAGGCCCGGGAGCCCTTGTCTGGATGTGGGTCATGGTCTTTTTTGGCTCTGTCATTCAATTCGTCAGCTGCGTTCTTGGGGTGTCTTACAGAAAAAAAACAGAATCTGGCGAATACGTCGGAGGCCCCATGTACTATCTTGAGCGCGGCCTTGGCCTTAGAAAAACAGGCGTTTTATTTGCCGCTTTGGCAATCTTCGGAGCTATCGCGATCGGCAACCTGGCTCAAATCAACTCTGTCGTACTTCCTCTTCAAAAACTCGGACTCAACCCCTTATATTGCAGTTTAGGCATAGCTGTTGCTCTTGGACTCACAGTCCTTGGAGGGATTCAGCGTATTTCCAACTTCGCCTCATACATCATTCCCTTAAAAGCATTCCTCTATCTCGGAACTGCGCTCGTTATTCTTGTCATGCATTATGAAACAATCATTCCCGCATTGAAACTTATGTTTCACGAGGCTTTTGACATATCTGCCTTTATAGGAGGGGTAGCTGGCACTGGCATGATGAAAGCTATTACAACCGGATTTGATAGAGGACTTTTTGCAACAGATGCAGGGCTTGGAATTGTACCAATCCTTCAAGCGAGTGCAAAATCAGAACACCCTGTAGTCGATGGGATTGCATCCCTTCTATCCCCTCTGATCGTAATGATCGTGTGTAGCGCAACGGGTCTTGTATTAATTGTTACAGGAGCCTACCTTGAGCCACATTTACAAAGCACAAACATGGTGACCCACGCCTTTTCCCAAGGCCTCAATCATCCTATTGGTGGATATATCGTAATCATCGCGCTTATACTGTTTGCATTTACAACCATTATGGCATGGTGCTACTGCGGAGAAAAAGCATTAAACTTTATTGTAGGCAAAGAAAAAGCGCATTTATTTCGCTATTTCTACATCGCTATGGTCCCTATCGGAAGTTTATTAAAAGTTGATATCATCTGGATTCTTGCCGATGTTGCAGTATCTCTGATGCTAACCATCAACCTAATCGGAATCGTTGGATTATCCAACCGCGTAATCCACTCGACAAAAGAATATAGATCTGTTCAAAATTAATAATCTTTTTATGATAGGCAAAAGCTCTTAGATAGAAATCTCTAAGAGCTTTTGCCTTAAATATTATGAAGCGAAACGCACCCATCCAATCAGCGAATCATCAAAAATTCGATAGCCACCTTCTTCATCTTTATCTAGCAACAACCGACGAGAGTAGTTTGCCCCATCCCAAAGACTATTAAAGTAATTTTGTTCTGCAATAGTAATAAAGTTATCACCGACACTCACAACCACAGCTACATGACCTGTTACTGACAAGTCCGTACTATAGATTAGTAAATCACCTATCTGCGGCGGCGTTTTAGAGATCTTATTTTTATATTGCAGCAACGGGACTTGCTGATCAGTATCCACTTGCTGACCATGCTTTAAGTCCCAAATATGATAAGCATATGTAACATCAGCAAATGTCACATTTTTATTATCAATAAGCCATCTTCTTGCATATTCAACACACTGCCACTTCATACCGCTTATTATTTTTTTATTCGCATTTTTCAACAAAACATAGTTATTTTCATTAGTAACGCAATCGCCATTGCAATTACTATATGCTTTAGTCAAGTATGACTGTCCAATACATGACCCTAATTCAGTATGACACTTTTCTGTAGAAGGCTTCTCTACAGACGTCGAAGAATATCCGTTCATAGAAAAAGCAATCAAAGAAAAAGCAACAAAATATTTCACAATTATCACCAAATTAATATAATAAAATAATTTTCAGAGGAACACTTTAACATCCATTCACAAAAAAAACAAAGTTTTTAAATTATTCTGCAATCCCAAAAAATACAGTTATCCTTGGTACATTTCCTCTAGCAATTTAAGTGATATTGATGCGATCTTGGAAAGATGCCAAAACACAGACCAAACAAGATATGGATAGATGGGGATGCTTGTCCTAAAGCTGTTAAAGAAATAGTTTTCAAGACAAGCCATCGATTGAATATAAACGTTGTATTAGTAGCCAACTCCTATCAATTTATTCCTCACAGCGATCTCATACGATTGATGGTTGTACACAAGGGATTTGATGCAGCCGATCAACACATTATTGATCAGGTCGAAATTCACGATATAGTCATTACGGCTGACATTCCACTAGCTGCAAAAGTTTTGGAAAAAAAGGCTATCGCGATCAACCCTAGAGGCGAAATTTATACAGCCAATACTATTGGTTCGATTTTATCCATGCGTGATTTTATGAAAGGGCTTCGGGATGCTGGGACAATTACTGGAGGCCCTGCACCATTTGGCCCCAAAGATGTTAAGCAATTTGCCGATTCTCTGAATAAACTCACCTCTTAAATTTGAATTTCTTATTCAAAACTTACCTTCCCTAATTAAAGTGAATTTTGTACAGTTCGGATATGGATCTACTCATTGCTGGAAACGTTCAAACTATTCTTAGCGGACATGTCTCGCCCGAAAGTCTTTGCCCTATTTCTGTTGAAAAAATGCCCTATGCTTTAGGAGGTGCAGAAATTCCCGACTCCAACTTATCCATAGGAGAAACGATCATTTACGAAGGTGTAGGCCATATTTTCACATTAAAAAAAACATGGGAAGAAAAACAGACTCTTCAAGCCGCCTTTCTTATGGGAATACCAAAAAAACCAAAAACGTTATTACAGATCCGACATAAACAAGAAATCCAAGCGCTGTATCAAGACCTTATTAAAAACTACCCAACCGGATTTGCCATTGTAGGCACCGCAACGTTTTCCAAGCTTTCTGTAGCTTATTTAAAACTCTCCCCTATCTACCAAGAAAACATTAACGCTCATCAGGACAAATATTGGAACCAAGAAAATTTTAACGATCGCAAGGCTAACCTCTTCGGAGTTGTTTTATCCAAACCAGATCCTCGCGCCTTCTACGACAACCCTAACGAAAAAAATCCAGATGTTTTACTTTCTCACACACATGTGCTATCTCCTTTAGCACGTCATCTTCTTACCCACTCCGAACTCTCCTCAGGGACTTTTTGGATTGAAGCAATTGATCACATTAGATCCTATTAATATTCAAAAAATCCGCCCTTCATAACAGTCATTATTTTTTTGACAAAAAAACTAAAATTCCTCTACACCTGTAATTTATTCTTTTATTTTTCAGAAGGATTGATCGTGAAAAAAAACTACTGCTTTGCAATGACTGCTCTTAGTCTTTTATGTTTTTCGGGCTTACAAGCTATTCCTGAAGTGCTAACCCAAGCTGTTTTATCACCCGTACCTGTACAAAATTATGTTCCCGCGGTCATTGTCAATCACACCACGGAGCCAGTTTATCTTGTGCTGACCACCCTAGATAGTAATGGCATCCCTTGTTTTCTTCGTCCTAGCTCCTCTACAGGAATTTGTTCCTATGAATATCCCCATGCAGACGGGACCAATGGTTCTGTCGAAAACAGTGTATTACTCTCCAATTTACCACAAGCTTCAGGAACTGGTCTTAATCCTGCCTATCTCATCTACATACCTGTTAACTCTAGCGCACGGTCCTATTTTTCTATCGGGAAACCGATGCATTTAAGCACTACATACAGTCCGGCAAAAGCTCTTATAGCCATTAATAGCCCCGCACCTAATTCCTTAAATGACCCTAATATTTGGACTCCATATCAAGACTTTGAATTTGGATTCGGCATCAGCGATACAGATTCTTCTACCAGTGTTTATATGAACATGTCGTACGTTGACTATTTTTGCATCCCCTATCGTTTATCCGCCAAATCCTACCAAGGACTTGCCATCGATCCTCCAATTGCCGGGTACGCTTCAGGAATGCCGGCAGGATCCACACAAACATCTGTCTTAACAGCTGTGAACAATGTTCTAAACCCATTAGTAAATACTCAATACCCATACCAAGACACCTGGGGTTCTTTACCGTTTCAGTTCTATCCAAACCCTTATACAAGTTCTGCAGGAGGCGGAACTGTACGTCTTTTAGCAGCAAAAAACAGCACCGCGTTAGGAAGAACTTTTTCAGGGGGAATTCCTACAATTAACTCTTTCCCCAGCGACTATCTAACCAATGCTAGTGTAGGACCCTCTGACTCAGGAATCTACTACATGCAAAACCTTTACAACTATTATTTAGCAAGCAACAGTAACGCCTATTCCCCTCTATGGACCGTGATCACTCCAGCTGCTGGACTTGTAGAGTACAAGGTCTACTCTGATCCAAACACTCCTGGGCAACTTAATTTCGAAGCTTATGAAACTGACGGAGTCACCAGGAACTCTGCAAACGATACCAACGTAAATCTTTATACAATTGCTCTAGGTGATTTTCTGAGTGGAAATATCACTTTTGCCAATGGATTTACAAACGCCAATCCCATTGGTGCTGAACTCGGAAAACTTCTCTCTGCGTTGTTTGACATAGAGCAACTTCCTTTAATGGTTGCCACCACAAATCTCAAACCTTTTTACAATGCTTTCGATTATAAAGCTTTGGGGGTAAATCATGGCGGATACACCGACATCAGTTACTTCCCAAATCCAGCCAGTAATGGAGCGCAACCCGCATATAACTTGTATGACCAAGCCTTGCACTTGCAAGAGCTTGGAGCCGGGACACTTCCTAACAACCCTCTTTTAGGAGTTGGATATTGCTTTGATTATGATGACTTGCTTGGAATGGATGGCACCATTTCTGGACTTCCCATCCAAGATAAATATGGAAATCCTTCCCAAGTTCCTGGAGCTGCCAATCCTTATGTGGTCATGGTATTGGGAGCTATGAACGGAACTATCCCTGATTTAACAGACCCCTATTACTACAGTGTGACGATCGGGCCTGCAGCAGACGGAGCTCAAGTTGTTTTCACCTATAATGGAGGATCGACGACAGCAACAGCAACAGGCACCACTGCAATTCCTGGGCAAATATTCGGAGGGACTCCCATTACAGGAGGATCTTCTGACTATCTTCATGCAACATTTACTTTCAACGGCATAAACTACGTATTTAACATTAATCTACTCGGACAAGTGGTTATTCCAACTACCGGAGGCACTAATAGCGGTACTTATCCCACCTTTTCTGCAGCAGATCAAGCGTTTCAATCCAATTTCACTTTTACTGTTACTAGCCCCGGGCATGCTGGAACTTCAATAGATCCAATTCCAATTACGCTCCAATTTAACAGTTCCCCTCCAGGGTGGGAAGGATAGTCCGCAGGAAAAAAAACATTACTAAAAACACAGGAAAAATTTCATGAAACGTTTATTTATGTTGTGCGGATGTATGTCTTTGTACAGTCTAAGCGCCCACGCTACGACAACTTACACTTGGTCAGGAAGCGCCGGCTCCTCTATGACCAATGCGAGCAACTGGACTGGAGCTGTAGCTCCTGTCGATAGCCAAAGCACTGTCATTGTCTTTCCAGGCTCTTCTTCAAACTATACACCTACTAATGATCTGGGATCCAATTTCCAATTCGACACTATAACCTTTGGATCACCTGGAAGTGCTTATACACTCACCGGGGACTCGTTTTTAATCTCTGGCGCATTCGGAGGAGTAATCAACTTCGATCTTACTGGTAGTGCTATTGAATCAACAATAAACATCGCTTCCTCTTCTTCTGCATTAAATGTGTATTCCACCGGAATCAATACTATTGGAGATACCAATGGTGGTGGATTGTCTGGGAGCGGAGTTTTGAACGTAATGACAGGGCAGTTAAATATTGGAGGAACTTCTACATTTAACGGGAGCATTAACATCACATCAGGCTCTGCAGCAAACACAATACTGCAAGCAACAGCGGAAAACTCTCTCGGAAGCACAGCTTGGGTTCCTCTTCTTGTAACTCTTACCCAACCAGCTGGAAACACGTATACTGCAGAGTTAAACCTCAACGGATACAATCAAACGCTGGGGGGAATATCAGGAACTACCGGAACAACCTTAGCTCTCGGAACTGCTAACCTCACATTAAGTACTAATGGAAGCTATGCCACTCCTTTTTATGGGGATGTAACTGGTAGCGGAAATTTGCTTATGGTAAATAACGCAACGTTAGCATTACTGGGAGACCTTACAGGATTCACGGGAAATGTCTCTTTAGACAGTGGAGCCTCTCTCTTTACAAACTCCGTCGGAGGTATAGGCTCGTTTACTATAGAAGGTGGCGGCGGAACCTTGCAGTTCCAGCTCCCAAATCCGACTACTTTGACTCAAGACATTACAATGACTGGCACAACAACAATAGCTACGAACGGCAGCAACATTACCTGTACTGGAAGTTTGTCTGGGGCTGGAACTTTGATAAAACTGGGAAGAGGGTCTCTTATTCTTAATGGTACTAACACAGGCACTACAGGACCTGTCCTCCTCGAAGGCGGGACTCTACAAGCAAGTTCCACGACTTTACCCAGTGGCCCCATCTCGTTTCAAGGATATAGCGGAACTCTGCAAGCTGCCAGCGATTTGACCATGGAACAAGCAGTTAGCATCAATATTGGCGGCACAATTGATACAAACAGCTATAACGTAACCATCAACGGGCAAGTTAGTGGAGGCGCTCCTTTTACAAAAGCTGGAGCTGGAATCCTCATGCTTACCAATAATGGCAACAATTTCACAGGAAGAACGACTATTCTCGAGGGGACCCTAAATGGAACGTCATTATCATTCCCAGTTGTAGGAGGCCCAGTCGGACAGCTCGTATTCCAAGGCCCTCAAGTTGGTAGGTTTCAAGCTGGCAGCAACTTTTCGACATTCCCCTCTATCGTTTTGACGGGCAATGGGGTTATCGACACAAATAGTTATGACGTTACACTAAGTGGTGTAGTAGCAGGATCCCATACTCTTGTTAAAGAAGGAGCCGGGACACTGACACTCACTAACACGAGCAACAATTTTACAGGAAATGTGCAAATCAATAACGGAACGCTGAACGCAACACCATCGACCATTACAGCCAATGGAGCTGGGATGCAGCAGCTGATTTTTGCAGAAACAGGAAATGGCATTTTCCAATTAGGAGCCACCTTTCCCGCTTTCAAGGCTGACATACTCCTTCAAAACAACGGAACAATCGACACCACGGCAAACGGGTATGATATTACCATTGATGGCAACGTCATTGGAGAGCCTACCTATACTTTGCATACAACAGGAACTGGCCAAGTTAATTTTAACGGACAGTTCTTTTTCTCAGGCCTACTAAACCTAAGAGAAGGAACAACTACGTACATGAATGGGATCTCAGCCTGTGATATAAATGTTACTTCTGGAAGCATACTTAGAGGAACTACAATAGCTACAGGAAATTTAACCATTCTATCTGGTGGAGCCTATCATCCTGGCAATTCCATCGGGCATCCGACCCTGGGGAGTTTAAACTTAAACTCTGGAGCTACAACTATCTTGGATATGGATGCAACAGATGCCTCTAGCATTACAGTAACAGGAAGCGCTAGCATAGATGGAACTTTGACAATTCTTCCTGAAGTTGATGCTTACGCGCATCAAGGCAGATATCTTCTCGTTTCAGCAAATAGCTTGAACGGCACTTTTGCTTCTGTAACTTCATCTCCTGGGTTTACATTTAACGTAAACTATCTTGGAAATGAAATTTACTTAGATTACACGCTTGCTATACCAACGAGTGGACTTAGTGGAAACGCTCTAAAAACCGCTAACTACTTAAACGCTTACGCGCCACCATCGGATGGATTTACACAACTTGCCATGCTAACCGGTGATGCATTACCAGAGGGTCTCAACTCCGTTTCTCCTGCAAGAAATGGATATGGCACTTATATCACAGCGCAAACAGCTTTTTCTTTAAGCAATGCACTAAGCATACATCTAGACAACTCTAGATTTATGGAAAAAGCATCTCTTCAAGACGGCTACACAGCCATGCTAACGGCCGATAGTTCGGATAGTATAACACAAAATAATCAAGCTCCCGAAAATACATTTTCTGGTTGGGTAACTGGTTTTGGACAATACGCTCATCAAAAAGCCGCCGAGCAAAACCCCTCCTTTAACTTTAATTCCGAAGCGGCTCTGGCTGGATTTGACTACCATCTAGGAAATAAAGACTTAGTCGGAGCTTCGCTTGGGTACGCAAATACTTATTATCGTGAAAACCAACATGCAGGCCATGGAGATATCAACTACTACTTTGCCTCTCTTTACGGCAATGCCTTTATGGGAGACTTCTACTTATCTCCTGCAGTATGGGGGATGTTTAATCAGACGCAAAATACAAGAAAAATCTCTTTTTCTGGATTTGAACAAAAGGCTAAGGCAGATATTTATGCATGGCAGCTGATCCCACACTTAGAAGCTGGTTATAATATAGAATTTTCTTGGGGAAAAATGATTCCATTCTCAGAAGCTGATTGGGCTATCTCCTGGCAAAGAGGCTACCAAGAGCACGGAGCTTCTGCTTTCAATGTGAAACAAAAAGCTAAAAACAGCTCTATGGTTCGCAGTGAAACGGGTCTTAAATTCAGCGAACAATGGGCCTATACATGGGGATCTTTCTTCCTAAAAGAAAAAGCTTCTTATGTCTTTGAAAAAACGTTTGGGACAGGAGACGTCAACGCATCTTTTGTCGGAGCTCCTAGCAGCTTTACAGTTACCTCTGTTAACAAAAACCTCAATTTAGGAGCAGTTGGCCTCGACTTTGTCTTTGCTGTAGGCAAACAGAAACCCGTAAAAATCGAGTTAGGACTTGATGGAGAATTTGGGGCAAACTATTGGGCAACCGACGTTGCGCTGACCATCAACAAAGATTTTTAAAAAATCCTGCCATCAATCTGAGATATAGCTGACCATCAGCTATATCTCTTTTTTTTATAACTTTATTTCTTAAAAACTTATTGCTCGCTAAAACATTTTTTTATATCTGTAAGGAAGCTAACAGCCTAATATAGGCAAAAATTACGGGGATTATATGAAAAAATTTTTACTACCTCTAGTCTTATGTGTATTAAGTGTATCTTGCAAATCCAATCCGACTTCCAATCAAAACAATAAAACTATTAGCAGTCCATCTATTAACAATCCATCTGTTAACCGTCCATCTATTAACAGTCCATTCGCAGATACGGAAATATCACTAAGAGTCAAGGAAGCACTACTCGGGGACAACTCCTTATCTCCTAGTAATAGACTCGCTTCTGTAACTACCAAAAATGGCGTTGTAATCATTTCTGGAACAATTTTCAGCGCAAATCAAATGGAACAAATAATTAAAAAAGCACAAAGCGTATCTGGAGTAAAAAGGGTTGATAATCAAATGGATCTATCTAATTAACCATATTCAAATTTCTGTCCGGGCAGATAAATTCCGGACAGAAAAAAGCATTCACTTTAAAACAAATACATAAACAAAACTCTTTCATTGATTAATGTGTCGACTTTATTTATCATCTAAATAAATAAAACACTTAAACAATGAGAAATCATGCAAATATTAAATAGCACAGAACAAAAACAGTTTTTAGAACTAACACCTCCAAAGACCCATCAAAACAGCTCAACTTCATTAGCTCACAAGGTCAACGAACTTGCCCTAAGAAATAAAGGCTCTATTTTTCTAGGCTTGACCGTATTAGTTACGCTAGCCCTTTCCCCCCAAATTCTCGCCTGGGGAGCTGCTTGCAAAGTAGTGGCCTACAGTCTTTTGACTTTTAGCTCTCTTCAAATTTTCACCGCTCTTATTGGAAGAAATGAGATTATTTCTCACAGAACAGGAGAGCAAGTGAACGCACTTTTAGGGGTTGTGAATCTCTGCGTACTGTATCTATTCCCGGGAGTCTCTCTTGGAGCAAGTCTTTTAAGCAGCTCCGTAGGAGCAGCTTCACTATTAATGCGAAATGTAGCAGTTATCGACCCTTAGACTATGCTTTTTTAATAAGAAGTGAGGTCACAGATACCTCGCCACCCCCTATTTCTTGAGGATTATTGAAAGTATCTGTGACTGTATTTTTAGATTCTTGTGAGGTCTTAAAGCAGCCTTTTATGAAAAATAAGGATCCCATTTCAAATAAGAAGCGTGTCTAGTTAAAAAAATGCAACCTTATCTACGACTCAAATAAGTCCTTAGATTTTCCCCAAAAGAAGTAAAACGATCACAATGATCAGCACTAATCCCAAACCACTGGAAGGATAGTATCCCCAACCTTGAGAATGAGGCCAAGAAGGAAAAGCACCAATCAGCAACAATATTAAGATCACAATTAAAATCGTACCTAACATAAAATTCTCCTTAACTATTTAAAATCTATCGTTGTCCAGCAGATGTTGGATTTCCCGACTTATTTACATCCCCTCGACCATTAGCTTTGGCATATAATAAGATCGCTTGGTTGTCATTCAGAGCCCTGTTAAAGCTCGATACACTGTTAGCTGAAAAACTGCTCGCGTTCTGATTGACGATTTGATTAAGAATGAGTACATCTTTTGCTTCTAATCCATTTAAAGAACCTATAGGGCCTCTAATTGCGAAAGAAGTCAAAACAGCAATGTCATCCTGATTTAACACTGTGGAGCCTCGATTGGCAATAGCGACTAACTGAACCATATCATCACTTGTAATTCCCGACGCATCTCTTGAGGCTTGTCTAAATACAGCAAGGTCTGATGCACTGAATAAATTTTGATTCACTGCAACATACTGAGTAGTAATGTAAATATCTGGAATAAACGCATAAGGGTCTCTAGAAACCATGGTTTTAAAATCTCTTAAATCGCTTACCTGTCTTTCAGTAAGAGACTGGCCATCTCTAATAGCTACGACAATAAGCCTTAAAGCCTCGATGTCTTGTGTGCTCATTCTAGCGGCCAATTTTTGTGCGTTATTGAATTTCATAATTACAGAGGGACTAAAGCGATCTGCGTTCAAATTCACAATCTGACTTAAAACAATCCTATCTTTTTTACTTAAAGGATCATAGTTTGGACTCGTAGAATCTGTTGCGTACATAATAAGATCTGACACATTTTGATCTGTTAAAGCAGCGCCAGGATCCGCTTTAAAGTTTT
Source organism: Rhabdochlamydiaceae bacterium (assembly GCA_019745395.1). GTDB lineage: Bacteria > Chlamydiota > Chlamydiia > Chlamydiales > Rhabdochlamydiaceae > CAIJXB01. The sequence goes on from JAIETG010000001.1 coordinate 51,528, forward strand.
TCATAATCATTGACAGCTTCTTCATCATAACGTCTGACTGCGACCCTGTATTTTGCCCTATACTTGTAACTTCAGTGCTATCTGCCGCACTACAATCCACAGTCATAAATGGACTGCCAACAATGGCCATCAGAGCCAACATAAGTTTTGAACTACGCATATCTCATCCTTTGTTTTTCATCTATCTTGCAAACGCGCATTAATCTAATGCTTCTAGCTGATTGTTAATGCGATAAACAAAAAACCAGACAATAAACCATCTTTAAGGATGGAGGCTAGCCCTACGAATCAGAAAGAGTCATCCGATTATCTACTCTTTTCACTCCAGATACACTCTCTGCTTTTTTAGCAATTCTTCGCATTTGATCTGCATTGGAAACCTTACCGGTGATTACGACAACACCATTGTTTGTAGTTATAGATACAAAGCGGTTACTTGGAGCTAATGCATCATCGGCTAAAATCACCGTTTTGACTTTTAACGTTATTTCAGAATCTTTCATGTCCACATTGGCTTCTTTACTAGAATAGCCGTCTTGGTTTTGAGTGCAAGATACGCCAAACAAGCACAAAGCAATAGCCGGAATGATTTTCTTCATAAGAACTCCTTTCATTTTAATATAGGTTAGACGAACAGCCCATCTTCATGGCTTTTCATGATAGTATTAAAAATAAAATTATCTATCAACAGGTATCTTTAAGAGAATCAATTAGAAAGATTACGAATCTAATCTTCAACAAGACGCAAAACACTCATAATCAACAACAATTAACATATAAATACACAATAACACGAAATAAAATAAAAAATAACACAAACTATCATGAAGCATAATTTGAAATTTGACTCATATTTTGCCAAATAAAGCTTATTTTATCTTGAATAGATAGGCGCTATCCTCAACCATTTCATCTGTTATAATTTGCATGGATTGATTGAATTTTTGAAAAGCAGCCTTATTGCAGATCTGCATTTCTTGGAAAAACTGCCCCGAAACCTCCGCTGTCTTAAAAGCTGTGTTTACTCCCCTTCCTTGAAAAAAACTTGCGGTGGCAGCCGCATCCCCAACCAAAATCACCGATTTTATCTCATGGGAAAAAGTCTGAGCCTGCTGAAGCATAATTCTAATATCAGCAAAAACAAAAGCCCTACCCTCTTGTATAGCAACAGCATCTGCAATCCACCCTTGTTTTTCTAAAGCTTTTTGCAGGTCTTCTTGAGTTGCCTTTTGCGGACATTGCATAAAAAATATACTTGCAAAAGGAGATTGTATCCTTCTAAGGTACCCTCCCTCTTGTTGTATACTCGGGAAAACGCCAACTTCGAAAGCCTCCTGCACAGAATTCGGAACAATGGCAATTGCTCCGACTGCGACACCCAGACACGAGCTCTCAATAGACGAGGCTTTTCTGACAGCACTATAGGGCCCATCAGCTCCTACAATAACATCATAAGAAAGCACCTGTAACTCTTCCTGAGAAGTCATAATCATAGCTAATCGATCAGCACAAAACCCCTGGAACTCTCCGTAAACTATACTAACACCAAGCTCCCGAGCCCTTGTCCGCAGACACTCTTCTAACTCGTTAATCCGAACAAACCCCATCCGTTCTTGATCTTTAAGATCAGCTACGATCATTTTGGGAATGTTGATTTTCCATTTCCCTAATAACTCTAGAGAATAGTCTGACAAAAAAATCCATTGAAGCCTTGTATAAGCAACTCTTTTTTCTACAACTGTAACAAAATACCCATGCTCTCTAGCTTCAATCGCCGTTGCAAGTCCTACAGGACCTCCTCCAACAACTAAAACAGTCTGAACGCACAACGACTCATTATCTTCTGCAGATACAGGCAAGAGGCAAAAGCACATAAACAAACAAGTAAAAAACAAAGACAATTTCCTAACATAAAAACAACACTTCATAACAATAACCAGGAATAAAAAACAGACACTATAGTAAATACAAAAAAACAAGAAAAGCTATATCTTTTTGTATAGGACAACCCATTAAAACACATATTCAAAATCCTATCTTGATTTCTTCCAGACAGCTCTGTATCCTTAAGAGGCAAACATAACCGTGTTCGGCTGTCTATCAACATTGAGGTTACATTATGCAATTTTTATTAAGCGTATTATTAGGATTATTTTTTATGGGATCTGTAATTGGTGCGGAAAAAAATTCACAGGTAATTATTTTACTAGGTGCTCCAGCTTCTGGAAAAGGAACACAAGCTAAATTCATCGCAAAAGAATTGAACATTCCCCACATTTCTACAGGTGATCTTTTCCGAGAAAACATCAAAAATAAAACAAAACTAGGACTTGAAGCGCAAACAACAATCCAGCAAGGAAAACTCGTCTCTGATACGCTCGTCCTCGACATGCTTTTTTCTCGTATCGCACAGCCCGACGCACAAAAAGGTTATTTGCTAGACGGCTTTCCCAGAACAGTACCTCAAGCCCAAGCTTATGAAAAACATATAGGAAACCTAGTCAAATTAATCGCAATCAATATAGAAGTCCCCGATTCTATCCTTTTAGAAAGGATTGCATCCCGTCAAAAGGCCGAAGGAAGAGTTGATGATACACAAGAGATTGCAAAAGAGCGTTTGAAAGTATATCAAGAGCAAACAGCTCCTTTGATCGCTTTCTATGGATCTCAAGGCATCTTGCACAAAGTGCAAGGCAACACTTCCATTGAAGATGTACAAAAACAGATCATGAGCATTTTGAATAAAAAATAGCCAATATGCTTTTAGATCATTTTCATGTCTTAGATTTAACGCATCCACTTTCCGCTAATGCCCCCACGTGGAATGGATCCTGCGGATTTTGTTTAGAAATTAAAAAAGATTATGACCGCATTTTTAGAGTACAACAAATAAAAATGCATGCAGGAGTAGGGACGCATATGGACGCTCCCTCTCATTGCATTCCAGAGGGCGCCTGTATTGCAGATATTCCCGTACACCAACTGATCGCCCCAGCTTGCGTGATCAACGTATCTCACAAAGCCTCGAAAGATTATGCAATTTCCGTAGAAGATATACTTTGTTACGAAAAAACTTACGGAACTATTGCTAAAGGATCTCTTGTAATTGGCTATACAGGATGGGACCTTTTCTGGAACGATCCTGTCAAATATCGAAATGTAGACCTTCACGGAAAAATGCACTTCCCCTCTTTTGCTAAAGAGGCCGCTCAAATACTCGTACAAAGAGATGTCGCAGGAATTGCCATAGACACATTATCTCCCGATTGCTCAGAAGATTCTTTTCCCGTGCACAGCTTAATTTTAGGCTCGGGAAAATACATCATCGAAAACATTTCAGGATGCGCAAAACTGCCCCCTAAAGGAGCTTACGCAATAGCTCTTCCCCTACGAGCTGAAGAGGGAACAGAATCCCCCATTCGAATCATCGCCTTAGTTCCTAATTAGTTATTCACACCTTCATTTTCGCTTATATTCCCGATAAAGTACCCCTGTAGACTAAAGGAAAATATTTGAAAAAATTGAGACACAAACTAAACAATTTAACATCACTTGAAAAGATGTTTTCCAACTAATCTCCGAATAAAATATTTACCCCTACATACAGAATCAATCTTTATCACTTTTCCTGACAACATAAAATAAAAACAGCAAAAGACAAATTAATTAAAAAAAACAAAAACAGCCAAACCATTGCAACTAACTCAAATCATTGATAAAATTGCAGAAAGCAAATAAGTGAAATTAATAAATAATAAAAAAGGAATGATTATGTTTGCAGGAAGATTAACTAGCAGCGAGAGAGTTTTATTCGATAGAGTTCCCAATGAATACGATAAAACTCCTTCTCAAAATTTAACAGACAAGTTTCAATCTCTTTTTTCATCACCTTATACTCAAGGAAAAGCGATCGAAGAAAGGGAAAAAGACAGATATTCGATTATCTCCGATACTACAACGGAAGATTCCTATGAGAGTTCCCCCGATGGTCAGCATGACATTAACGCGATTCGGGAGGCAATACAACGCCAAAAACATCAAAATATAAACGATGAACTTGATATGGATAGTTCCCCTAATCCCTATATTCAGCATCTAGAATCTATCATAGAGGGTCCTGCACGCGATTTCCAAGCCTTAAAAATAGAAGAATCTTTTAGAAAACTTCCTGCAACTATACTCCCTACAAATCGCGATCAACACGTCGCCTCAAATTTTGAATATAGCTACGATCCAAGCCTTCTCCCAGACATCTCTACAAACGATCACTTAGACCTGCCACCAAACTTTGACACAGACATTCTCCCGTATCTTCCCGATTTTTAATAAGAAGAAAAGAACAACTAAGGAGCATCGCAGTAAGCCTGATGGCTACTGCGATGCTTCCATCTTTACCACTCAGAAAGATTTCTAACGATTTTCTTGCGAACTATAGGAAAAAGTCTCCCTTGTTCTTGCTTTAAAATTTCGATAATCACCTTTTTCCCTTCTTCCGTTTTACTCAAGATTGCCGTGATCTGATTGGCTTTATGAGCGCTGTTGCGCTCTATAATATAATCTACAATCATTTGAACCGTATCCGGAGTAAAATACCCAGCGTTAGCACAAAGATGAGACCACTCTTCTCGGATCGACATTTTTTTAGAAGAGGTAAGATTTAACTGCTTATCCAAAGAAGCGAGATGAGAAGCTGACACTATCCCTGCAAATCCTCCCAAAAAGGAAGACTGCGTAGAAATATCCCAGCCATGGATCTTTTCCACATCTAAAGGCAGGTCTTTTAAAAGCTTTTTCTGCTCTGTATGGAAAGCTTCTTCTAGCTTCGAATAAAACACAGGAACGTTAGATGGGATTTCCAAATCATAGAGCCATTCATTGATATGATGTTTTTTTGCAAAGGCTGCAAAATTAGAAATCCCCCTTTCTTCTAAAAGCCAAAGCTCTAAAAAGGACAGAAAACGATCTACAGACATGCTGTTTTGAAAAAACACCTGCATATAATCTTTTAAAAAGCGTTGGAAAATTTCAGGTCCCATGGCCTTTTCTAACATGAAAAAGAAAAGAGCTCCTTTTCCGTAGGGAATACGAGACATTTCCACATCAACTGTCTCTTGACAAAGCCTCAGAAGATCGGGTCTTGTCTCTCGATACTCCTTCATAGCTTCTTGCATTTCGTCTATAGTAGAGAGAATGTCCATAGCGGCATAATCTTCCCCCCAAACCTTTGCACAAATCTGATACTCCAAGTAGGTAGTAAGCCCTTCATTCCAGAAAAACTCTTGCCAGGTAGCATTGGTAATATCATTTCCCGCCCAAGAATGCGCCAGTTCATGAGGAATGACATTGGGGTGCTCTAAAGCGATCGCACCACAAGTACTTGCGCAAGGATGTTCCATAGCCATATAAGGGAACGCCCAACTCAGAAGTATAGGAGTGTATGTCCCCCAGTTATAAGGTCCACAAATCTCTTCTGCCGCTTTCATAATTTCTGGAAGTCGATAAAAGGCTTCGTACGCATCATCCAGCATAGCATCTTCTGCATAGATCCCGGTTCTTATATCTGATTCATAGGGTTTAAAAGAAAAATTCCCCACCTGTAAACTTAAAAGATATAAAGGAACGGCTCGCTCCATCTTTAATCCTCTATAAATCCCCTCTTGATTGCGAACCTTCGGGTTATTACTCACACTACTTAGGGCCATGAAGTCAGGATTACGTGTATTTACATTCACTTCATACGTCAATCGAATCTGTGGAGAATGCTGCCCAGGAATTGCGCTAGCTCCTTCATTAGATTGAAAAAGCGTATACATAAGAGGGAGATTTTTCCCATGCGAGTATTCTTTATCGATCCAAAAAACAGCGGTAGAGTTAGAAGTTGTATGATACGAAATAGACACCTCTCGAGAGCCTACCTCTGGAGGGATGCTAATACGAAGCGCATCGGGTTTTCCTGACACATAACCTTGAACAATTTCGTAAGGAACGGGAAATCCGTCTATTTGGATGTTTTCTATCTCTAAATAATTTACATCCAGGGTCAAGACTGTATTTCCTTCTATTTTATTGGTATACTGATAGATGGCTGTTGCCATCAGCTGTTTTTTCGTAAAATCTGGTTCTACATTCCATACAAGATGCGTAAGCACAGCCCTATCCGGCTCTGCATTAGAAAGATGATCTACCGGAAGCTTCGGAAAAGTTTTCTGAAAATCACTCATCCATGTTTTTTGTATTTCATCTATACGATCTAAAGAAACTTCTTTGGAGGAAGCTTGTAAAGAAGGGCTTATCAAACTAAAAGCAATCGAAGAAATCAAAGAAAAAAAAGAAAATTTACCATACGAGATCCGCTTCATAATATAACTCCTAAGCTACTGAACAGCTTCAATCTTAGTGAGTTATTAATTTCCACACAAGCACCTGTGCTGTAAAGTCTTCTTTTTAATATAATGCCTCGTGTTTACAAGGAGAAAATCCATGCTATCGCTTTCTATCCTTCCAATACAACTGGCTGTTTGCCATCTTAAACCTTTAGATAACATCCCTTCTTGGGCTTATAAAAATACGGATTTTTTTTCGATTACTCGAACGAAAGAAGAGCTTTCTATTGTCTGTGAAGAAAAACTTGTTCCAGAAGAAATCCAAGCTGAACGAGGATGAAGATGTCTTAAAGTAAAAGGCCCTTTAGATTTTAGACTTACCGGAATTCTTTCTTCTCTGGCAGGACCTTTAGCGCAAGCTCAAATCAGCATTTTTGCTATTTCCACCTTTGACACAGACTACCTCTGCGTAAAAGAAACTAATCAACAAAAAACAATAGAAATTCTAGGGAATTTTTGTAAGATCTTATGCTAAATTGGGAAGATTTACTTCCCGCGACACATTTTCGAGGGATCCCTAACAGCCCCCTCTAAACGAACTGCACATAAAAACTCAAAACACTTATAATCAATATTTTGCATAAAAACCCACAATCATCCACCCACAACACATCGAAAAAGCGCCAATTAAACAAAACATTAACTTGATTTAAAATGAAAATTTGCATTATAATTTATTTTTAATATTAAAAATTCAACAACAGGAATTAACATGATGAACGCTCTAAATAGCTCTTATAGAACCGTCCTACCTGCCCTAAAAGTTGCGGAAGGGGCGATCTATGGAGGATGGGCGGTAAGCTCTTTATTCTATGTATGTAATTTCCCAAATCAAGTCATTGAACAGGTTATACAATTAGCGCAAGGCAACATCTCAACAGAATCTCTTTCCAACCTTGCCTTTACCGCTTTTGGTCTATATTCCATAAAAAACACCGTAAAATCTTTATTTTCAGGAGACTACAGAACAGCTGCTGTAATCGCCGGAATATTCAGCGGACTGATTGTCGGCTCTTGGGATCTTGAAAAAGCATCTAGCGCAGCTTTGATTACTGGGGCAATTGTTGGAGGCGCAGGCATGTTAAGAAAACAAATGCAACCCACTACGATTTCCAGAGGAGATTTTATAAAGAGACAGATTGCTCCAGGAACTGCGGGCACATAACATTCCCCTCACCTCTTAAATAAAGACCCTATAGCAGGAATGCTATAAGGTCTTTTTTCTTTATGCAATTCTTAATCTTTCCCTTGCATACAGACAAAAAGATCTTTACAATACAACTCTTCAGAAACTCTGTAATGAGACAACAATGCAAACCCTTACTCTGCGACCTTTCTTACAAACATCTCAAGTCATCCTTCGCCCTATCGAAAAAAAAGACTTAAACGCTTATCAAACCTTGTTTCAAGATACTACTGCCATGCGGCTGCATGCAGGAGGCCCCAGAGATATTACCAAGCGTTTTCATAATTGGATCCAACGTTGGGACATCCATCCCTATTCTGCTCTTGCGATAACAGATAAGGTCTCTAAAAAAGTGATCGGTCACGCAATTTTAGGCCATGGAGATTATGAAAACAATCCTTACAAAGGCTTTTCAGAAATAGCTATTATACTAGCCCCCTCTTACTGGAACACCCAATATGGTGATCCCAAATCAGGAATTGGAACGGCAAAAAAAGCACACGTAGGAACAGAAGTAATTCGCACTTTGATCAACTATGCAAAATCCTTAAAAGAGCTTGCCTACAAAGTCCCGTGTGATGTGACTGAAAAGCAGCAAGAAGCATTAGAAAGGCTTTGCTCAAATAACAAAGAATGGCAAGTGCACAAAAATCGAGACGGAAAGATCGATTGGATCTATCTTCCTTTAAAAGAAATACGAGCTACCTGCGATAAAGCCAATACAGCAGCACACAAAATCTTTCATAAGGTTTTTGTAGAAGAGAATAAAGGCACAGTAAAACCATTTGGCAAAGAAAGAGACCTCTTTACCATTTCTCTAAAGTAATACATGTCCTAAAAGGCACTGCATTCATTCGAAAAAATTAGTTTTTATACTATAAAATGGCTGACTTTGCAGTTGCAAAATCAGCCACTTCGATACAAATTCTTATTTTTTAGAAAGGCTTAAAGGCCCAGATCCAAAATAAGAAATCATGAGACAAGCTCCTATGAGCGAAAGATTTTTTATAAAACAATATGTCTGTAAAAGAACGATGTGCCCTTCTCGAATTTCCCAAAATGGATGCATAATGAAGGTTGCAGGAATTAAGAAACCGATCAAAAACCAAGCTCCTATACGAGCCTTATACCCTAAAAGAATACTAAGTGCACCCAATAAACCCACTACCCCTAAAAGAGGAATTAGCACGGCGGCCATAGGAATTCCTACTCGCGCAGCATGATTTAGGACTTCCCCACTGAAATGATGAAGAGCCTTTAGAATAAAAATGTAAGAAAAAAAAGCTCTTCCTAGTAGCAAAACAAATTTCACAACACCACCCCCTTCAATTAAAAAAACTCATACACATCTCTATATATAAATTCTTATTACTCCTCAAGGAACATATAAGAACAAATTCCCATTTCCTCCTAATAATCCCTTCTGTATACTCCTTAAGCATTCCGTGTGACTTTTATTTTTGAAACATTCTCATTTAAGAGGCTTATGAACTACATAGTTCGATCAATCTGTTTCTGTTTATTCTTATTTCTTCAGATAATAGGATCCGCTGCAATCCACGTGGGCCTAGGAAAAACAGAAATCACCCCCCCTATAGGGACCCCTTCAGCAGGATATACGGAACGTAAGGGAGCTGGAATGATTGGAGTGCATGACCCTCTATTTGCTAATGCACTTTTTATCGATAATGGGGAAAAACAACTCTTTTTCTGCAGTGTTGACCACTTGGGATTCCCCTATGACATCACAAAAGAGATTTGTTTGCGGGTTCACAAACATCGAGAACTTTCCGAAAGCGAAATATACATTTTTTCCTCCCACACACATGCAGGAGGAGGAGCTTTCCTCAATGTTCCAGGGCTTGGAGAGGCACTTGCAGGCACCTACGACCCTAAAATCGTAGAGTATTATATAGAAACAACAACGCAAGCCCTCCTATTAGCGTACAAGCACCGCGTGCCAGCTAAAATAGGAATCGGGTATGGGAAAGCTCCCACATTACATTTTTATCGAGGGCTTTGGCCTCAAGACGTCTTACCTCCTTCAGATATTTCAGTGATCAAGATCACTACATTAGAAGACGATCCTTTAGCTGTGCTCTTCAATTATGCTGTGCACCCTACCGTCTTGACCGGTCAAAACCGTCTTTTTTCTGCGGATTTTGTGGGGTATGCACGAACTTTTCTAGAATCTTTTCTTGGACCCAAAGTCCAAGCGTTATACGCTAATGGAGCGCAAGGAGATCTACTGCCTGTAATTTTTGATAAGGAAGATCGCTTTGCTTCCTGTGAGATCTTAGGAAAAGCAGTTGCAGAAACTGTGAAAACAATCTGGGAAGAGACTCAAACACAAAACTCTTTACATATCTGCTCAGAAAAATACTCCTACGCCTTTACCCCTAAGCCAACCCCCTTCGGACTTACCTTTCCTATAGATCTTTATCACACAGAAATGAATATCCTGGTCTTAAACCACTCTCATGCATTTCTAACGATACCAGGCGAGCTCAGCTGCCTTTATGACCAAGCTTTTCAACAAATAGCAGTGGCGTTAGGATTTTCTCATGTTTCCATTTTTGGACTCTGCAACGATGCTCATGGGTACATTATACGCCCGGACTCTTGGCGCCATAAGACTTATGAATCTGGCCTTTCTTTTGGGGGAGAGGAATATGGAGATATTACTTTAGATCGAGCAAAAATGCTTTTACAAGCTCATGCACCTATAAGGAAATAACATGCTACACACCTTCGAATTAGAGATCATCCGATTCATTCAGCAGATCCGAAATCCTTTTTTCGATAGTTTCTTCCGCTTCTTAGATTTTTTTGATAAGCCTGAATTTTTCTGTATCTTGATCCCTGCTATTTGGCTCATTAAAGGAGAAAAGACCGGAATCAAGCTGTTTTATCTTTTACTTTGCAGCGGAGCTGCCAACTACCTTCTAAAAGCTCTTTTTGCCTCACCACGTCCTTTTCACATAGACCCTCAAGTAGGACTTCTCTCCATTACAGGATATGGACTGCCAAGCGGAGCTGCCCAAAGTGTTATGCTGTTATCTGCCCTTTTACTTACTTACTGGAAAAGTTCCTACAAGTGGGCTATTGTTTTTCCTTATATCCTCTTTGTTTCTTTTGCTCGCATTTATTTAGGAATCCATTTCCCTACCGACATCCTTATGGGATGGTGCATGGGAATTGTTCTATGGCTATCTTACGTATACATTGCTCCTTTTTTAGAGCACAAAACAGCAAAACTACGCCCCCTTTCTCAACTCCTCCTCTTACAGAGCATTCCTCTTTTGCTTTTGATTTTCTTTCCGACCTTTTATTTTGTTCATATTTGTGCTAGCTCTATGGGCATTGGGCTTGGAGTATACTTCAATCGTCTACTACAATGGCGTTTAAGTCCAACCACTCATAAAAAAGAAAAAACTCTTAGGGCATGTATTGGAATCTTTGGAACGTTTCTTTGCTACGGACTTTCTGCATTTTCTCCGATTGCAGCTTTCTTTTGCATAGGACTTTGGGTCAGTACAGGAAGTCTTTTGATTTGTAAAAAAATACAAAAATTTCAAAAGATATAAAAGATGCACAAAATCTTTTTTCCTTTATTTTTACTAACAACTTCAACCGTAGCCTTGGCAACTTACTGCCCTTTTTGCGATCAGGCCGTGATAGAACGCCAAGCGTTTTACGAAGACGATCTTGTATTAGCATTTTATGACCACAAACCCATTTTTCCAGGGCACAGTTTGATCATTCCCAAAAGACACGTAGAGCGATTTGAACAATTAACAGAAGAAGAGATTACACAAATAGGAAGGGCGATAAAAAAAACAAATTTCCTTATCTCTAAAGTATTTGACACCTCTGCCTATCTTATTGCGGAAAAAAATGGGCGAGAAGTTGGGCAAAGCGTTCCTCACATTCATTTCCATTATGTCCCTAGAAAAAGTGGCGATGACTCCATACTCTACTTCCTTTGGAGCTCTTGCCTTGCCCACTTTAAAAAACAAATTTCCCCTACGGACATGAAAGAGATCACGAACCTTCTGAAATCTGCAAATACAGATCTCTTGCAGCCTGTAGAGAAAAAAATGTAGGGCTATGCAATAGAACCGTTTCTGCCGCCACAGGAAATAAAGTCGCATCTAAAGGATCTCTGGTTACCCAAAGAACTACGGGCTTACCCATAGACATTAACGATTCAATCCAAAGAATCTGTGAGGAATTTTTCCAAGCATTATAAGAGCAGACAAAAAGCACATCTGCATCCAATGCTCGCTTTGTACTTTCTTCAATTTCTTCTTGGGATGGAGACATCTGACAAAAAAAAGAAATTTGGGAGCTACCTTCTCGAAAAAAAGAGAGTTTACTTAAGTTTTTTTGCAATATAGAGGGCGCAAAAAGACCTATTTTTTTCCCCTGTAAAACAACAGGGTCTTTCGCTGTATGTTTTAGAGCTTGTTTTGCAACTTTTTGCGCAACAGTTCTATGGGCCTCTTCATCTACAGAAAAAGGCTTTATTAAAGAAGCTAGATATTGCTCTTTTTTACGCAAACTTCGCTCTACCGATTCATCAATTCTTGCCTCTGATAGACGACCTTGCTTTACTGCTTGAACAATAGCTTGATGAACACTTTTGATATCAGAAAAAAAAAGCTCACATTGCTCACAAGAATGAAAAAGCTTGCCACCTAAAATAAGAAGATCACAGCCCGCTTCTAATGCTTGAATAGCAGATTCTTCTACAGAAATCCCCCCTGCTAAGGCGCCTTTCATGATCAAAGAATCGGAAATAATGAGTCCTGGAAATCCGATCTCATGACGAAGATACCCTAAAATGGAAGAAGAAAGTGTAGCGCATTTTGTTTCATCAAGAGCTGGAACCAAGATATGCGCCGTCATTATAGCATCAGTCAACGAGGAAAGTTTTGCAAAGGGAAGTAGCTCTACTTGTTCCAACTCTTTTCGAGATTTATTAACTATAGGAAGCCTATCATGAGAGTCGACCAGAACATCTCCATGTCCCGGAAAATGCTTCAACGTCGTAAATACATGTGCTGCATGATACCCATCTAACATCTCTTTTCCAAAAACAGCAACCTCATCCGCCGTTTCTCCAAAAGAACGAAGGCCGATTGTCGGGTTTTTAGGATTGACATTCACATCGACAACAGGAGCAAAGTTCATATTGATTCCAACGGATCGAAGCTCTTTTCCTATACAAAAAGCAACTTCTTTGGCAAGCAAGGTGTCCCCTGTCATTGCAAGAGCTTTATTTCCAGCAAACTCCGTAAAACCTTCCTTGAGAGATCCCACAACGCCACCTTCTTGATCTACAGCAATCCAAAGAGGAATCGTTGACAACTTTTGCAGGTCTTCACTTAAAGCTCGAACCTGGCTAGTGCTATTGAGACCGTTAGCCCAAGAAAAATAGATGATCCCCCCTACTTTTACTTCACAAACAAGTTTTTTTGCTTCTTCACTCACCTCTTCTCCGGAAAAATGCACCAAAAGCAGCTGTCCCACTTTTTCTTCCAAAGATAAAGCTTTATGGTCATACGCAAAAGACGTCGTTGCACGTAAAAATATGGCAACCATTATTAATTTCTTTAACACGTTAGCAATCTCCTAAAATATAAGCGCCTTATATTGCAAAACAGATCCTTTCTTTTAAAGAACATAAAAACAAGATTGCAACTTAAAGCCTCTCGTATTTATATTTGCTTGTCTTTTCAAAAAAGGACCTGCTCATGAAAAAGAGTTACTTAGTTTTGCTATCTATTGCCTCTTTTTTCCTGCTCAACTCTCTTTGCAAAATGCTAACGGACGATTTTTCAACCGACTTTCTTACGCCTCCGGTTTCTCAGGATTCTGTTTGGGCCAACACCCCCATTCCTGAGAATTTAAAAGAACTTATTGATCAAGAATATGTATATCTTGGGAAGGGACAGCAAGCTTATGCCTTTCTATCAAAAGACGGAAAGCACGTGTTCAAACTCTTCAAGCCTGCTCGAATTGCCTTTCAACCTTCCTTTTTTGGCAAAACCTATAAAATAGGTCTTTCTAAAGTTCCCTTTATTAAGTCTTTATGCGTAGATTACTCCTCTGCGCACTACAAAGAAGTGCAAAAAAAGGAATTTCAAAGCTACTTCAACGCAATCACGTTGCTTCCAGAAGAAACCAAGGTTGAGTATGTTCATCTGGCCTCTACGCAATATTTGAAAAAAAAGCTCAAGATCTATGATAAAATTGGAGTCCTACACACCATCGACTTGGATAATACGAGTTTCTTAATCCAAAAAAGAGTGAACCTCCTTTACCCAACACTCTTGCAACTTGTGAAGAAAAACGAAATGGAAAAGGCAAAAATTCTTTTAAAAAACTTTATCGCTGCTAATTTACACCTGATTGATAAAAACATCGACAACCCAACCATTGAAGAAGCAAATATAGGATGTTTAGATTTTCATATTGTGCAAATTGACGTAGGAAGACTTCTTACAGCCCAAGACCTTGGCTTCTCCAATCCTAAAATCCCTCTTTCTCAAATCTATACCTCGACGGCTCCGATGAAAAAATGGCTGCAGACCCATAACGCCTTAGAGCTCTATCAATATTTTATTCAAACAGAAGAAGAACTGGTAAAATTACACGAGTTGCAAAGCTCAGAAATCTAAACAAAAAAATGTCTTAAACCTCTAGATACGACACAAAAAACATTCACATTGATTAATCTTATAATTAACAGTAAAATACACAGGCATTATGAAATTAGAAACAAATTATTTTTCAAACAGCCTGAATTTCAAAGAAAAAACAGGACAAGCCTTGAATAATTGGGCGCAAAGCTTCATTCGCCCTATCGATTATTCCGTAGAGCATTGTACCCAAGTATTTGCTGACGCATCCTCTTCCAAAGCGCATAAAATTGCAGTTGCCTGCCTGCATACACTTGTTTTTCCTTGCACATATGTTCTGTATATTACAGGCACGCTCCTTGATCAAACGGGAGATTTTTTAAAAGTTAGGTCGTACAACTATCTTCCGGGCAACGCTAAAGAAAAAAATCCAAGCTCACAAGCTCCCTTTTCTCTTCTTTCTGCCAATCTTTGCATGCTTCCTTATGGAATCTGGACATGGGCAGGCATTAGCCCTGCCTATCAAAGAACCGATGCCCTCGCAAGAAAAATCCTAGAAAGCGATAGCGATTTTGTGTGCTTGCAAGAGATGGCCCCATCTCATGCAAACACACTGTGGAATAAAATCAAAAAAAACTACGCTCATGGTTTTTCTCGGATCGGGCCTATGCCTAGTAATCGAATGAACGCAGGACTTTTTTTTGCCTCAAAATATCCGATTGAAAAAACTCTCTATCACCCTCTTCCTAATACAGGACCTATTGCCCGAGGAATTTTTTGTGCAAAAACACACATAGGATGGATTCTTACCAGTCATTTAAATGCTGGCAGCTCTGATTCTGACATCCTTTTACGAAGAGAGCAAGTTTCCGCCATTCAAAAGCTGTGTGAAAAGCTTTCAGAAAATGGAAAAATTCCGTGCTTAGTTGCAATGGATTCCAACATCAAGCGAACAGGAAAAGAAAACGACGAATACTCCCTTTCCGAAATCCCCAAGTATTTTTATAACAGCTTTACGACTCCACAACCCTTTTGCCTTACACCCGAAACTGCTACATGTACCAATGTACCAGGTCTTGCTTTAAAAGGAAAAAGCCCGAAAGATCTGGAAGATGCTTATGAACATATTGATTACATCCTGACTTATAAAGCCTCCGCAAACTCCCTCTGTTTAAAAACTCAGCAGCTTCCTACATATTCGCAGATCAATGCTCTCCCCCTATCAGATCATAAAATGCTCTTAGCTAAAGGAGCCTACCATCAGCTCGGAAAACCTATAAACATCACAAGTGACACATTAAAATAATTTACACATATTTACTGTGAAAGTGTAAAGAGCGTACAAAGTTCTCTCTCTACTGCTTTTTCCGTGTATCATTTCTTCTAGCTCAGCAGACTTATTTTCCGTTTAACCACCACTTATCAAACAAATAAATTTAAACATTTAAATTTAATGCAAATAAATATATAATTACAAAAAAACAAAACAAACAAACATGAATATTACATATAATAAAGAAGATTTATATTATAAAATTTTTGAATCCTGCCCTCAAATGGCTCTGCTCGCAAACAATGATCCCATTGAAAGAGCTATACATACGGCATTCACCCACCTTAATAAAGGTGAAGGATGGGAAAGTGTAAAACAGACATTTCTAAGCGCCGATAAGCGTTACCCTGGCCCCAATAGATCCTATACCGGTTCAACATGCCTGGAAAAGTCCGCATTAGAATATTTGAAAAGTTTTTTTGAAAACCCCACCCCTCTTGAAGAGCTGCCAGCTCCTGCAAATAGGCAGAAAAAAACCGAACGTTCGGCTATAAACAACGCAAACACAACTCCTGCCTTTGAAGCATTTGGTAAAAAAGAAGTTGTTATAGGACTGATTATTGGTACGATTGCCATCTCTGCTTCCATTATGGCTTATAAAATAATGTCTGCTAAAACATCCAAAAGCACAAAAAACAGTATTCCTAGAAAAATAGAAGAAATAAGAGTCCCCCCTCTCGTCACAACACCTCCCAAGCCTATTAGTGCATTTACTAGACACATGACACAATTTCAGGCTACCCTCTCTGGCGCAACAAAACGCCACTAAAATTCTTAAGGAGTAGCGCTTGTTTTCAAGCGCTACTCTTTTTAAACCGTCACATTCAGTTCCTTATAACCATTTATTTCACATTGTCGCACATAACAATCTTTAATTTTAAAGATTTAAACAAAAAGAAAATCTCAATACAATTACGAAAATAAAAAAAACGCAAACAAATAAGGACAGATTATGATAACTCAAGTAAATAATAGTGAATTATATGAGCAAATACAGACAGCTTGTCCAACAGCATCTGAACCTGCAATAACTCCCTATATACAGGCTGTAAACACGGCATTTAAGCACGCTAAAAAGGAATTGGAGGAGGTACTAACTATTTTCGACGAGGCTCCAAAAGCTCAAAAATCCGCAAACGGAGGAGTGACATGGTCTCATTGCCCCAATCGGCCATCCCTAGAATATTTAAAAAATTTACTTCAAAACTACACACAAGAGCAAACACAAGCTACTGAGACTACTGCCAACGAGGAAACTATTACTCTTGCAAAAACAACTGCGAAGCCTTCTATTTTGCCCACTTTTTTTCACAAAGCTTTTGAAGTGCTTAGCAAAAAAGAAGTTGTTGCAAGTTTAGTCATTGGAAGCATCGCAATGGCCTGCATTATAGCCTATAGAAGACGATCTTCTAAACCATCCACAGGCATTCCCAGAAAAGTAGCGGTGATCACGGTCTATCCTGCAGTAGTCTACAGAAAAAAAATGGGACCTATACAAACAGCTAGCATATTTGCTAGACAGACCCAAAGACTTAAAACTTTTTTTCTTCGATAAGATTTAACTAAAGAGCTGCGACCTCTATTTCAGGTCGCAGCTCTTTAGTTGTTATGAAAAGCTTGAAGGATACAATTCTCTTCTTTACGTTTTAACCCACTTGCTTTTTTTGACTTTCTTTAAAACAAGTTTCTTTTTTTTACGACGATCGTCTCCCATTGTAATTTTTACAAGGTTCGGGTTGCTTTCAATAAGAGTTTTCCATCCAACTGGGATCTTATCTAGCGCATCTGGGAGTTTTTTCGTCTGAGCGGAGGCGGGAGCGGTTTTTCGAATCGATTGTCGAAGTTCTTTTGTCTTTACGGCAAAATTCTTTTTAATCCCTTGCATAGCAGCCCACTGTTCCTTTGAAAAATTCGCAGGATTTTCATTATAGCGAACAAATTCATCCTCTGTAAGACCCATCTTTTTAGAGAGCCTTGCTGTTTCCTTGGATAAAAACGCTTTCAAATCCGTCATCTCTTGAGAGAGCGATGCTTTTGTTTCAGCATCCGCATCTTTTAAGATCTCTTTGATTTTCTCACAAAAACCGACAGCTTGCCTTACCAGATCCCCTAGTAGAGCTTTATTTCCCGTATCAATACTTCTTCTGATCTGCATCTTAAGCTCTTCAATATCGTCATGAATGCTCATAAGCTACCGCCTTACATATAAATTAATTATACATAATTATAATTATTATTAAAACAATCTAATTAACAACATAACAATCAAGCACTTGAATCAATTATTGCAAAATAAGACAACAATCCCCGATCCGATAGACAGCGCTTGAAATAGGCTAATCAGCCAAAGTCCCCAAACTCTTCCTGGAAGACAATGAAATGAACCAAAAATGGCTTTTCAAGATGAAAAACATCAAACCGATGAGTTTGGGACAAAGTAAAAAAATTAAGCTTACAATAGGTTCTGAGAGTATAATGCACGAATCTATCCTGCAGGAAAATTTATTTTCATAATAAGCTTGCTAGAATTAGCCTAATTTAATTTTCAGCTTTAAAACTATAAACCTATAAAATTGACATATAAGGCACCGATTTAAATCCAAAAAACCTATTTACCTAGAAAGGTATCATACTCGAGAAGCTCCCAACTTCAAATAGCTTACTAAAAACCCACGTAAAAAAAAGATTGACACTTGGACGTGCAATCCCGTATTCCATGAATTGTACAATATTTTATTCAAAAAGAAGAACTTCTAAAACTAACAGCAAGTAAAAGAAAACAAAGATGACATCGTATTACAAAGGATGGATACGTTAAATGGCAGGATATTTGGTTGCTCAAGAAGGATCCCTTGCTGGTCTCATTATTAGTTTTAATGAAGGCATTCAATGGATTTTAGGACAAGACCCTTGCCAAGCAACGATTCTTTTAGCGGACCCCTTTGTATCGAAAAAACATGTTCTGTGCCATCTTACTTCACAAGGGTTTGCACTAAAAAACTTAAGTTCTGAAAATCCTGCAACACTTAATGGGAAAATCCTTACAGAACAAGTACTATTAAAAGAAGGTGACATCTTACAAATTGGAACGACACTCTTTCGATTTACAGAAAAAAAACCTACAGTTTTAGAAAAGAAAAAGATTGCTCCTTCCGCAAAATGGCTACTAAAAGCACTTGTCAGACAGGCATCTCAAAAATCAACCACATTTGCCCCCAATGTTTTCCTTACTAAAGAACCTACTTTCTCACAAAAAAGCTGGAAAGACTTTGTCATCCCCAAAAAATATTTAGCGTGCGTAGGGGTTTTTTCTCTTGTTTTATTGGGTGTGGCCACTGCAGATCTTTCTTTAGCTCGAAACTCCTCACCAAACAAAGCAATGGATGAATCCACAGTCTCCCGAGTAAAAACCTCTTCTGGAGTTTTACAAGAAATGCCCCCATACAAAAAAACTTCTGAGCAGCAGCTCGAAGAAATTTGTACAAAATTTCCCGAAATTCAGTTTTCTTTTGAAAAAGCTAAAGGAAAGCTCTTTTTAACGGGCAAACTCCAGACAACAGCTCAGAAGCAAGCTCTTTATTATGCCCTTTTAGCCCTTCCCTTCATCAAATCCACAGAAGATACAGTCGTAATCGATGAAATTGCCTGGAGAAACGCTTTAGAAACAAAGATACAGACTTTTTCCCCCCAGCTTAGTTTTTCAGAAAAAGTAGGACAACGCCTCAATAATTGGGGCCAACGCTTCGTGCGTCCTATTGATTATTCCGTAGAAAATTGTACGCTAACGTTCACATCCAAATCGAGATCTCACCTACAAAAAATTGCAACCTCGGTCATGCATGCTTTTGCATTTACTTATACGATCGTTCTTTATGAAATTGGAGATGCGATCGATCGTACGGGCGATTTTTTCAAAACCAAGCCTTACAACTATCTAGCAGGGAAAGCTCAAGAAAAATCGCCTTTTGCGCAAAACTCTTTTTCCCTAATCTCTGCTAATTTATGCATGCTCCCTTATGGAGTGTGGGCCTATGACGGGATCAGTCCTCCCAATCTAAGAATCGATGGGCTAGTAAAAAAAATATTGCAAACAGATAGTGATTTTGTGTGTTTACAAGAAATCTCAGCCTCTCATGCTAATACCTTATGGCGCAAAATCCAAAAGCATTATGCACATGGATTTTCCCGTATAGGACCCATGCCGCTACATCGAATGAACAATGGTCTTTTTTTTGCTTCGAAGTACCCCATTGAACAAACGCTATATTACTCTTTGCCCAATAAAGGAGCTATCGATCAAGGAGTCTTTTGCGTAAAAACAAAGCTCGGCTGGATCCTTGTAGGCCACCTTAAGGCTGGAAAAGCCGAATCAGATATCCTCGTCAGAAAAGAGCAAGTCGCATCCATACAACAACTCTGCAAATATCTTTCCGCAAACGGAACCATTCCTTGCTTAATAGCAATGGACAGCAATATTCCTCGCCTTGGAGGAAGCAATGACGAATACACACTTTCAGAAATCCCCCAGCACTTTACCAACGGTCTTTACCCCGGCAATTTTTTCTCCCTAACTCCAGAAAAAGCCACTTGCACAAATATTTTCAGCCTTGCCTTGCAGGGAAAAAACTCGAAAAGCATAGAAGATGCTTACGAACATATCGACTACGTCTTATCATATAAACCCTCCTCCCACTTGATCTCTTTAACAACCTCACAGATTCCCACTTATTCCGAGTCTAACACCCCACCACTTTCTGATCATAAAATTCTCGTAAGCAAAATTAAACTCTCCAAGCAGTTCATGAGGCAAACCCAGGATAGCTCACAAAAAAAATAATCTTTACTTTTCTAGTTTCTTTTAAAGAAAAAAATAGATACACAGATCTTAAGCCCTGATTTTACAAGGAATAAAAGATGTTGGAAGAGCATTTAAAGCAACTTGCGGAAGATTTAGAACTACCCCCTCTTCTTCCCAAAGATAAAAGCTCCTGCTACTACCTGCCTCTTGCAAATGATTTTGAAATTACTGTTCGATCTTTGAAAAATGGGTGTGCTTTTTTTTCAAAAGTAGCTGCTGTTCCGACACAAAAAAGAGAAGAAGCATTTCTCTATTTTATGGCAGCCAATCTTTTAGGCCAAGGAACAGGAAATCAAGTGCTCGGGATCGATCCTGAAGAGAAATTCTTGACACTCTCATGCATAATCCCGTATGACATGAATTATAAAGAATTTAAAGAGAAAATAGAAGACTTTGCCAACTACCTGAACTACTGGCGCGTAGAAGCAGAAAAACGGGAAAAAGATGCGCAAGCAAGCATATTGTAAGGATGGATAACGCTACATGGCGGGATATTTAGTCGCGGAAGAGGGACCACTAGCTGGTCTCATCATTACTTTTGAAGAAGGCTCTCAATGGATCTTAGGAAGAGACCCAGATGAAGCGACCATCGTTTTAGAAGATCCGATGGTATCGCGTAAACATGTCATCTGTCATCTGACTCCAGAAGGGTTTACTCTAGAAAATCTAAGCTCTGTGAACCCTGCTACACAAAATGGAAAAATCATTACAGAAGAAGTTCTGCTTAAAGAAGGCGATATTTTAGAAATTGGAACCACCTTCTTTCGATTTACAGAAAAAAACCCATCAAATTTAGAAGAAGAGGAAGCCGAAGCTCCGGTACTTTTTGAAGAGGATAGCCCTCTTTCTTCCTTAGACTTAGAAGGGGCCCCTTCCACGAGATGGCTTTTAAAAGTAATTTCTGGACCTAATGCGGGAGCTGAGTTCACACTCTCCCCCAATAGCTCCTATATTCTCGGAAAAGACCCCAACACTTGCGATGTAGTTTTCTATGATCTCAGTGTCTCTAGAGAACACGCGAAAATGAGCGTCTCAGAAAACGAAGAACTTTTTATAGAAGATTTAAATAGCCGCAATGGAAGTTTACTCAACGGAGAGTTAGTTGCTGAAAAACGGGAAATCTTTGCACAAGATCTGATTGCTTTGGGCACTACATCCTTTTTAATGATCGATCGATATCAAGTGCACGAAACTATTTTATCCTCTGTTGCAACTACTCCTAAAGAAGAAGAAAAAGAGACGCCTATAGAAGAGGTGCCGCTTGTTAAAGAGCCGTCTTTTGTTCAAAAAAACTGGAAAGACCTCGTTATTCCGAAAAAACATTTAGCTTTAGGCGGCCTTTTCGTCGTCTTTATCCTTGGGATTACCACAGCCTCTCTTTCTTTATTTAAATCTAAAGACATCGTCATCCATCAAGTAAGCTCTCAAAAGCTCTTAGAAGAAACTCTGGAAAATTTTCCTGGAGTAAAGTTTTCGTTTAACAATGCGAGCGGAAAGCTTTTTTTAACTGGACATGTATTAACAAGCACGCAAAAACAAGAACTAACCTATACGCTCTCCACTCTCCCCTTTATTACATCGACAGACGACACAGTGATCATCGACGAGCTGGTTTGGCAGAATATCAATGCTATTTTACAAGCCTATCCGGGCTGGCAAGCTGTTTCCCTACACTCACCATCGCCTGGAAAGTTTGTATTAAAAGGATATGTACAAACTGCTTTAGATGGAGAAGCCCTACAAGATTATCTGAACCAAACTTTTCCCTACATGGATCTCCTGGAAAACAACGTCAACGTCGCGGATTTATTAACCATACAAATTGAGGGTCTCCTTTTACAAGGAGGTTTTATGACTGTTCAATATCAACTACTCGGAGGAGATCTGCTATTAACAGGAACGGTTGAGAAAAAAAGAATGTCTGATTTCAGCGATCTAGTAAAAAAACTGCAATCTCTTTCTGGAATCCTTTCGGTGAAAAATTATGTGATCTCTATGGGAGCCGGAGGCTCTGTTATTAACATTTCACAAAAATATACGATTTCCGGATTTTCCTCAGGAGACAACGACGAACAATTTGCAATCATTAATGCCAAAATCTTTTCACCAGGCGATCTATTAGATGGAATGCAGATCATCGCAATTGAGCCTGAACACGTTTTACTCGAAAAAGATGGAATAAAATTTAGAATTGACTACAATCTGCAATAGCTAAGCCTACATAGAGAAAAGGAGGCGTACATGTTTGGGATGGAGAAAAAAAAGACTCTTTTTGAGTTCGACTTAGAAAGCGAACTGAAAAAAGATCCGAAGAAAAAACAAGCACTGCTCAAGAATATAGAAGGCAAAACTCAACAGCTGAAAACAGCTCTTCGAGAAGGGTCCTCTTCTGAACACTTTGACCATTACGGCGTTCTTCTACACGCATATGGAGCCTTACAAAGGGTTATCAATCGAGTAACAACAAATCCTCAAGGAGGGTCTTAAAATGGGCGAAACCTGGAAGGCAACACTATCTCTGTCAACCCTAATGTCTGCGTATATTAAATTGCAGAGTTCGGTTATTTCTCAAGTACGGACTGTTGCAAGTCAAATGTCTGCAGCAACCCCTGGGAAATTCCTCCTATTACAATTTTCCATGAGCCAAGTGACTCAAGTGGGAGAATCGATGTCGAACCTTGTATCTACTGTAAACCAGTTGATTGGTTCAATGGTACGGCAGATGGGTAAATAACAGTTTATTTAATTTTTCAAAAAAAGGCGTCTTAACATGAGCTTAGAACCGTATCAAGAAGATTTTACTACCCTTGTCGAAGCAGGGTTTATTGCTGTCAATCAGTCCGACGAAGATTCTGCTCTTAAGATTTTTAAAGCAGCAGAAATGCTTCAACCAGACCATTTCATGCCAAAACTTGGGAAAGGATATCTACATCTTTGCAAACTCGAACTAAAACAAGCTTGTAAAGTATTTAGCGATGTTCTAGAAAAAGAGCCCGAAAATGAAATAGCGAAAGCGTTTTTAGGACTTTGCCTTTCCTTAAATCCCAAAGAAGTTGATAAAGGGACGGAAATTCTAAAAGCAACAGATAATTCGACAAAAAACCCCATGCTGAAAAATCTCACTTCCAATGCGATCTCTTTTGTGGAAAAATTTGTGAAAAAAGCTCCGACTCCGACCCAAGGTCCGATGCAAAAATAGAGGAACGCTATGAATGAAAAACCCGAATTGCCAGGCAGTGTCAACCCCTCTTCCAAAATTGAGGCTATTCCGGATATTGGAGACGAGCATAAGGGAATTGGAGGGCAGGAACAGCAGTCTTTTTCCTCTCTTATGCAACCCAAGGAAACAGACGTTGCAAAAATGACACCTAAGGTTTCTGCAATTTCCCCTTTTGACCTAGCACATATGGGAATCAAACCGATTGGATCTCCCAATGTGAATACGTTAATAGAGCAGACAGACGTTTTGCATGGATCTTTTAACACAGTGCAAAATCAGCTATCGCATCCCAACTTAAAACTCAAATCCTCACAAAAATACCTGGTAAACAGTAAGTTGACCGATGTGAATACACACTTGAGAGCGGCTAATGCTAAACTTGGCATTTCCCCTTCAGAGGCTCCCCAAGAAACCAAGGGAACTGGTCCTATCTCACAATATCTAGGATTTATTGCGGACGGGATGAGTCAGCTTGATTCAGCAAAAAAACAGTTAGGAGTGATCAACTCTCAAGGGACCCACGTCAATCCCGCAGAGTATATGCTGTTGCAAATGAAATTTAATAAAGCACAACAAGAACTTGACTTTACTTCCACGATCCTTGCCAAAAGCATCGAGGGCATGAAAACTATTATGAACATTCAGATATAAAGGCTTGGAGTTATCCCATGGACCTTTCGCCCGATTTTGACAAGCTAATGTCCCATTTAGAAGAAATCGAGCTAACTACGGTTCACGGTCGTATTACAGAAGTCGTAGGGATGCTTATCAAAGCAGTTGTTCCCCAAGTGAAAATGGGAGAAGTCTGTTTAATCAAACGAGAAGGGACTCCCCTTCTTGCGGAAGTTGTGGGATTCACAAGCGAAGAGGTCTACCTCTCTCCTTTAGGAGAAATGAGTGGAATCGGTCCTTCCTCTGAAGTGATTCCAACAAAACTTCCACTACACATTAAAGTAGGGCCAGGTCTTTTGGGAAGAGTGCTCGACGGCCTCGGAAATCCTTTAGACATTTCAACTAAAGGGCCTTTAGAACTTACAGAAACCTATCCTGTCATCGGCCCTCCACCCGATCCGCTTACCAGGCAGAAAATTGAAGAACCTCTTTCTGTAGGAGTTCGCTGCTTAGATGGCGTCCTCAGTTGCGGTAAAGGACAAAGAATAGGCATTTTTGCAGCAGCAGGGGGAGGGAAGTCTACTCTTCTGGGGATGCTTGCTAAACATGCAAAAGCTGATATCAACGTCATCTCTTTAATTGGAGAACGGGGGCGCGAAGTTCGTGAATTCTTAGAAAATGATCTAGGAGAAGATGGGATGAAAAGATCTGTCATCGTCATTTCCACATCAGATCAAGCGGCTCAACTGCGTTTAAATGCGGCATACGTTGGCACGGCTATTGCTGAATACTTTCGCAATCAAGGAAAAACCGTCATCCTCATGATGGACTCTGTTACGCGCTTTGCCAGAGCTTTGCGAGAAATTGGCCTTGCAGCTGGAGAGCCTCCAGCAAGAGCGGGATATACTCCTTCCGTTTTTGCAACTTTGCCTAAACTTTTAGAAAGATCTGGTAATTCCGATAAAGGATCCATTACTGCATTTTATACAATCCTCGTCGCGGGCGATGATATGAACGAACCTGTAGCTGATGAAGTGCGCTCCATCTTAGATGGTCATATCATTTTATCCAGCGAGCTTGCAAGGCAATACCACTATCCTGCTATTGACGTTCTATCTTCTGTAAGTAGGATCCTTCCTCACATCATCGATGGAGAACACTTACAACTGATCGGAAAAGTCCGAGAGGTCCTTGCAAATTACAAAAAAAACGAACTGCTTATCCGTATTGGAGAATATAAACCAGGATCGGATAAGGGAGCTGACTTTGCCATTAAATACATCGATAAAGTGAATCGATTTTTAAAACAGCAAACAGACGAATACAGTTCTTTTGAAGAAACCCTTGCCCAGTTAAAAGCCCTCTTTCGATAGGTACCCTCTTGGATCCGAGCAAAATACATTATCCCTTAGAGCAAGTGGCTCAGATCAAAGCAAAAAGGCTTGAAGAAGCTGAAAAGGTCTTACAAGAAAAGAAGAAACTTTTAGCTACAGAAGAAGAAACGCTTAAAACCGTGGAACAAGAAAGGGATAAAGTAAAATACCATAAAGACGCAAAACTGCAGCAATTAAGAGACGAGCTTGACAGCGCATCGACAACGCTAAAAATCCAGCAAATGAAACAGTACTTAAAAGAAGTCGATGAAAAATTAAGACAACGCGAAATCAAAGTTAAAGAACAGCAGAAAAAGGTAGAAGCAGCGCAAAAAGCTGTGGAAGAAGCAAGAAAAGAAATGCTCAAAAAACAGCAAGATGTCGAAAAACTGAAAATGCACCGAAAAGAATGGGAAAAAGAGAAAACTAGCTATTTAGAGCATTTGGAGTCGTTAGAAACCGATGAAATAGGGACTACGATTCACTTAAAGAATAAAAGGGAATAACCATCTTTTTATGAAGGAGCCGCATAACATGCCGGATAATGTAAATCCTATCGCAGCAGAATTTGGAGAAGCAGAAGGAGCTATTCCTGTTATGCCTGTTAAGCCCCAAAAAGAGATCGAACCCTCTGACGGTTTTCAAAGAGAAATGGAAAAAAAGTCTAAAACGGTCCAAAGTAAAGACGAAGATCGACAAGCGCAACAAGACACTCGTCAGCTTGAACGTGAAGTCCGAATCAATAAAGCCTCTGTCGAAGAAGCTGAGGCTGCACGCGTTTCTCAAAATTCTATCTTAGATGTACAAAAACCCTCTTCAGATAAAACCCCTTCTAAAGAAGTAAATCTTCTTGACCCTACGCAAAAAGTTGCTAAAACATCTAGCGCAACTGGGGCGGATAACGATCTTTCTCAGGGACAAGACTCTTTTGGACAAAACCTTCCTACACAAGTTCCCGCCTCTGGCAAAGGAAAAGATGAAGTAGATGCCCTAGGAAAAGCAACTGCCTCTGCAGCTCCCGACACGGGAGAGAAGAAGAAAATTGAAGTTTCAACGGATATGCAGTCCTCTTCCGACAACAAAGATTCTTCGCCTCAAGACAAGAAATTTGCAGTTGCAGCCCCTGAAAAACAAAAACAAACCGAAGCTTCATCCCCTGGAGCTAAAGCCACTGAAACTGCTGTAACATCAGAGCCTATCTCCAAAAAAATTCAGGCTACCGAGCAAACAGCTTCTCCTAAACAAGCAGCTCACGTAGCTACACAGACAGCAAAAGTTGAAAATGCTCATCCCTCCCAGGACGCCACCTTACAAGTCTCTCAACCCGAAAAGAAAGTAGCAGCGCCTACCTCCGCACAAACTGCCTTTGGGCAGACCTCTCAAGATCAAAAGCATCAAGAAGGTTCTATGCATGTAGACAACGTAGAACCTCTTTCTCCGGAACAAACAGAAAAACTGACAGAAAATACAGCTCATCAATTTGCTGTAGCTCCGCCAACTGAAATCCGTAAAGAAACTTGGTTCTCTAAAGACGAGCAAGAAAAAGCAGCAGGGCACGCAAAAGTAGAGGGAGCTGATGAAACGCAAGCTTCAGATCAACAGCAAAAAGAAAGAGATCAGCAAGAAGAAGAAAAAGAAAAGCATGCGATCTCTCAAAGCTCACAAAACTTATTAGATCAGATTTTCCCTGACATCAATGGGAAAGCTCCCCCTGAAGCCATTGGATTCGACAGGCTTCCAGCTCATGTCCTAGATCTTTTCGATCGGATGGTTGGAGTAATTACCGTCATGCAAATGCAAGGGAAAACAGAGACCACCTTGTATTTAAATGAACAGCAATCCCCTCTTTTCAAGGGCACGGCGGTCGTCCTCACAACCTATAGCACAGCTCCTATGGCTTATAACATAGAATTTAAAGCGCCACCTGAAGCTTCTGTAGCCTTGCAAAAACATGTAAATCAATTAAAAACCGCTTTTAAGGATCCAAAAAAAGAATTTAATTTTCAGATACATGAAATTATGGTTAGCTTACAAGAAGAAGAAAGCAAATAAAGGAACCCCCTCTAGTGAAACCCTTATCTTGGTTAAAACAGCTTCATGACGAATTATCTCTAACCCAGCAGGTACCCCTCTGGGGATCGCCTCCTTTATTTCCTTGGGAATCGTTTACTGAGGCTCTACAAAACAGTTTAGAGATCTCTGATTTTCAAATTTCAGTGCTAAAACAAGAACTTCTTCCTCCTGAAGAATTCTTACAATCCTTTGGAAAAAAGCCGGTCCTTAAAACCTGTGAACTAGCGCCTTTGGAGGGAACTCTCCATTGGATTCTGTCTTCTGAGTCCATCGAAGAGATCTCCAGACTCTTGCTAAGTTCAGAAGAGGGGGGCAAAGAATTTACAGATCCTAGTTTGCAAGAAGGATTTTATGAATACCTTATGCTTTGCGCGTCGCAAAGCATAGAAGAACTATCTTGTTATCCTGACCTTCATATTCAATGGTTAGAAACAAAACCACTTCCTAAAATGGCCTGTTTTTCTTGCACTCTTGAACTCTCTTTACAAGGAAAAAGCTTTCCTGCAAGGATCGTCTTTTCTCCAAGCTTTCACCAATCTTTTTCTGGACACTTTGCAAAATTCTCCAAAAACCTTTTCGACTCTCCTGTGGTTGCAAGTCTTGACACTTGTCTACGAGTGAATCTCGGAAGTTGTCTTTTGGCTAAAAAAGATTGGGATCGATTACAAGTCCACGATTTTCTGATTTTAGATACCAGCTCTTATGATCCTACTTTGTGCAAAGGAACCATTACTCTTTCTTTAGGAGACACTCCCCTTTTCATGGGTAAGATCAAAAAAAATGGGATCAAAATTTTAGATTATTACACCTATTACGGAGACTCACACACCATGGATGATGATAATGATGATGAAATGAAAAACGAGGAGTTCTCTGACGAAGAACTAAAAGATGAGACATTTTATGACGAAGAAATGGAAGATCTCGAACCTTTGATGTCAGAAGAGATGGAAGAAGAGGAAAACGAAACTCCTATAGAAAAAGAGCAGCCCAAAACTGCTCAAGAAGCCCTTGCCTCATCAAAAGACATTCCCTTTCCTATTGTAGTCGAAATCAATCGAATCCATATGCCTTTAGAAAAACTTTTATCTTTAGAGCCTGGAAATGTGTTAGAGCTTCCTATTCGTCCTGAACAAGGAGTATACCTGACAGTGCATGGGAAAAAAATTGCAAGAGGAGAGCTCATTAAATTAGGAGATGCTATTGGGGTGAAAATCCTAGAAATTGGAGAGCGTTCTCCCCTATGACAGACTCTTTTTATAAGCAACAAACTCAACCTTCTTTAACTGGAGACCCAGAACCTCTTCCAGAGTACATCGGCCCTTATAAAGTCGAAGCTCTTTTAAATAAGGGAGGAATGAGCTGGCTATATTTAGGGCTCTGCCCAGAAACCAAAACCCCCCTTGCAATCAAAACACTTCCGATCAGCCATATCGAAAATCTTGAAATTTTAGAGAGATTTCACAGAGAAGCCAAAGTGATTGCAATGACAAGTCATCCCAACATTGTAAAACTTTATGGAGAAGGACGTTGGGAAGGAGGATTTTATATTGCCATGGAATGGATTCATGGGATCTCTCTTCGGCAGTTTTTATTAGAAAAGTCTTTTTCTTTAAAGCGTTCTTTAGAAATCCTTTTGCAAGTAAGTTATGCCTTGCAACATCTACATTCCCATCATGTAATCCATCGTGATCTAAAACCAGAAAACATTCTTATTGCGGAAAGTGGAGAGATCAAAGTTATTGATTTTGGAATTGCTCAGCTTTTAAAAGATCTTCCAGAAAAATCTTCTGAGAAAATCTTAGGAACTCCTTATTATATGAGCCCAGAGCAAAAGGAAAATTCCTCCCATATTACCTACGCTTCCGACATCTATTCTTTGGGAGTAATTGCGTATGAACTCATAACAGGAAAACCTAGCTTTGGAATGATCCAACTTTCCCTTCTTCCCAAACAGCTGCGCAATATCATCCAAAAAATGCTAGCTCTTTCTGTGTCCGAAAGATACCCAACCATTGAGCCGGTGATTCAAGATCTTATCACCTATTTGCGCTCGGAAAATTTTGACAAAGAAAAACCACAACAAGATCAGGTAAGAGAACTTTTAGAGATTTTTCAAAAAACTTCCCAAAATCTCTCCCCTTTTCCAGCTCCTATTTGGGACGTTGCAGATATCGGTATTGCAAGGACAAAACCTTCCACTTCTTTTGGTCTTTACTATGATCTTTTTAAACTTTCGGCTGATCATTACTTTTTCTTTATAGCAAGACCTATAGAGCAAGGAATTGAACCTCTTTTTGCAGCAGCCAACTTGCGCGGCATCATCCAATCATTGATGCATTCCTTACAAAAAAACTTCACCCCCTTAGCTTTGATCCAAGAGCTCAGCACTGTCTTTAAACAAGATCCACTTTTTCAAAACTTTGCAATCAGCTATCTCCACTTAAATGCTTCCTCTGATGAACTGACTTTTTTTAACGCAGGACTGGGGCATCTTATCCATATTCCAGAAGGGGAAACCCCTCGCATCTTGCATAACCATCATACTCTTTTAGCAGAAGAGTCTTTATCCAACTTTTCGGAAATAACAGATAATTGGAATAGAGGTGATATATTACTCTATCATTCTCTGATATTAGAAGATGTGGAACCTCACGAAAAGGAATGGATAGAACTTATAGAACAACATGCTCTTTTATCCGCACAACCCCAAGCTGAAACACTTCTCAAACACAAAAAAACTTTCGCTCTGTTCCCGTGCTTAAAAGAATCTCAGGTCATATTTAGTATACAACGAATATCATGAAGGAATATTTATGTTTTTGCTCGCAACTTGTTATATCCTAGCAGCGGCACCACCTCCTCCGCCGCCGCAACCTAAGCCCCAGGTTTCCAATTCCGTCTATTTAAGAAGTGATGAGGAACAATTTCAAAATCCCACATCTCCTAATTGCGGAGAAGATGAGGTGCCTAGAGAAGGAAACTGCGAAAAAATCCTGCAGAATCCAGAGCAAACACCTACAAAACCAGATTCTCCTTAAACCTATGAGTTCGTTAGCAATGCGCAACAAAAAGAGCATTGCTAACCACATAAAAAAAATTATTTTTCCCTCCCCTATTGAATCCTTAATGAATTTTTAATCGAAAAATATCTCCCTATATCTTTATGATGGGAATCAAAAGACATTTTGCAGGAGGCTATTTTGGCATCTCACAAAAAAATCATCTTATCAAGCGTCCTGGGCAATGCCCTGGAATTTTACGATTTTACTTTGTACGGCGTTTTCACGGTAGTTCTTGCCAACCACTACTTTCCTGGGGATAACAGTACTGCAAATCTCCTTTTTAGCTTAGCCGCCTTTGCTGTTGGCTGTCTTACGCGTCCCTTAGGAGCGATTCTATTTGGTCATATGGGCGACAACTTGGGAAGAAAGGAAGCTCTATCCTTTTCGATCCTTTTAATGGGAATTCCCACCTTTTGTATTGGTATTGCCCCGACCTATCAGGAGGTTGGTATTGCAGCTTCCATCTTAGTATTTGTATGCAGACTGCTACAAGGACTGTTTACTGGGGGAGAATACAACGGTGCCGCCATTTTTACTATAGAACATCTAGGCAAGAAATACCCTGGGTTTATAGGAGGAATCATCACCGGCTCTTGTGTGATTGGTAGTATGATTGCCACCCTTTTAGGAGCCTGGACTCAATCTCCCGGAATGCCTTCATGGGCTTGGAGACTCCCCTTTATTTTCGGAGGGCTCATTGGACTCTTTGGATACTTTATGCGGCGCAATATGATGGAAACTCCAGAATTCTCTGCCTTTCCCTGCAATAATCGTAAATCTTTTGCTCAAGCAATTATCACGCATTTTCGCCCCTCACTTATATCTTTGGCCTTTGGCAGTTTTAATGGAACGCTCACCTATACACTTTTCGGATTCCTCAACGTCTACCTTTTCCGTTACTTACACATCCCCTTAGTCACAGCTATCCAGCTCAATTTAGTAGGACTATTTTGCTTTATGGTAGGAAGTCCTCTTATGGGATACCTTCTAGACATTTTCGGACAAAAAAGATTTTTAAGCTGCGCTATAGCTGGTATTTTCAGCTTAATGCTCCCTATTTTCCTCTTATTTTCCACTAAAACAATAATCGCTCTTCTACTCGGACAGATCCTACTTGGTCTTTGCACAGCAAGTATTGCGGGATCTGGCCACGCTATTATGCAAAGGCTATTTCCTGTAGGAGAACGGTATCGAGGCATTGCCTTTAACTTTAATCTTGGGATTGGATTTTTTGGCGGTATTACACCGATCATCTATGTGCATATGATCGAACAGCTGCATTTCAGCCTGCTGTGCCCCGCAATCTTTCTTATGGGATGCACGCTATTATTTGGATCGGTACTTGTCATGATGAATTTTTTCACTCGCAAGGCTGTCGCTTAGAAAACTAGAAGCTCTCCAAAGTCGATAATACGAGAAAAAAAACCACTATTTTGCAATTCATCTGTTACGCCATTTACATGGATTAAGACAGGCCAAATCGAGAATTTTTTTTCGCTACCCAGACGAAGTATTTTTTCTTGAACTTCTTTTACTACGTCCATTCCAATTTTCCCCTTAGAAAATTTTATTTCACATAGATGCAAAGAGTTATATTTTGTTTGAATAAGATAGTCGATTTGACATCCCTTATGTTGTTTGCTTGGATTTTTAAAAAAAGGATTATCAAAAAGAATATCGTCTGATGTAAGAGAAAGTCGTTTTTTTATGGCAGATCGATTGTTTAGTACAAGATTTTCAAACTGCAATCCCATAATTGCATCCCATCCAAGAGGTTTTACCGTTTCATCTTCGAGGATTTTATGAGTATTTGGTTCAATTACTTTTAAATAAAATCGCAGATAATTATCTTTTAATCGATAGCGGCTGAATTTTGAAGGTGTTGCTGTCATTAAATTCCAAGTATAATCCTGTGAAACATATCCGGTAATAACAAGATCTTCTAAATAGCTGCCTATCGTTCCACCTTTTTTCATATTTAAAGCTTTGCCTATATCTTGTTGGTCGGCAGGGCCTTCGGCGAGTCTTTCTATGATTTGTTTGTACGTATTGCTTCGCTTAGAAAAAAGATCAGAAAAGATATGAGTAAACTCTTTAAACAAAAAAGATTCCTTTTCAAAACAAAGAGTTTTAATATTTTCCTCCGCAGTCCATTCTGGATGGATCTCTTCCAGGTATTTAGGAACACCTCCTATGACCGACAGGATTTTGCATTTTTCGTAGGAAGAAACCAAGTTTTCTCTAGGATGCCAAAATAAATTACAAACAGAAAGAGGAAGTTCTTGTAAAGTGAGATTTAACGAAGTTCTTCCTAAAAAACCCGTGCTATTAATGATGTTACGCTCGATCCAACTAGACATAGATCCACACAGAATCATAATAAGCTCTGGATTCTTTTTAAAAGATTGATCCCACGCTGTTTTCAATTTCCCTAAAAATGTAGGGTCTTTAGATCCCATCCAGTTGATTTCATCAAAGACAATTAATACTCTCCCCTGCTGAACGTGATGAGACAAATGCCAAAAAAGATCCCCCCAATCTTTTGCTTGAAGTCCTGGGATTTGAAGTTCTCGCTCAATCTGCCTTGAAAATTCCGTTCTTTGCATTTGAGCTGTCATTTTTTTTTCAGGAGGTAATCCAACAAAGGTGTATGTTTTAAGAGATTTACCAAATTCTTCTATTAATCGACTTTTGCCAATCCTACGTCGCCCTTTAATCACAACAAGACTTGCACTTTTTTTTGTCAGCAAGCGCTTAAGAATCTCAAGTTCTCTCTCTCGACCTAAAAACCGTTCTTCCATAAGATGCCTTTATAAATAGGTGACAAACACCATAGTACCGAAAACTTGTCACCAAATCAAGAAAAACGAAAATTGGTGACAAAATTCAACAACCTCAAAACTTGTCACCAACTTCAAAAAATCCGCAAAACATTTACTATAAACAACTTAACAAGAGCTTAAAGCAACTAAATACAGCAGGAGAAAAATTTTCTTTACTCCCATCTAAACTAAATCGCACCTGGTAGGTTAGTTATAATCGGTATATTTGTGACCAATTTCTGCTACGCACCAAAAAACCAAATCAGGATTCTGCAATAAATTATAGAAGTCAAAAGTTGTTGTTGTTCTAAAAGAAACTTCATTTTACGCTGCAGATTCAAAGGAGTGCTTATGAGCCGATATTTTAAAAATTTATTCCTGATGCTTTCGATAGCATTTGCTGCAAAAGGAACATGCTCCGACTTGTCTATTGCGACTTGGGGAGGAGCCTCTAGTTTGTATCCCTACTATTCGATTTATAACGGGAGTAATTGGAGCACTCCACTTACTATCGGCAGCCCAGGAAATTATCTTACGACCTCATCTGTTTATACAGCTTTCAACTCCGTTAACGGACAAACCATGGCAACTTGGCAAAATCAGTCTGACTCTCGCCCTATATATGCAATTTTTTCTAATGGGAGTTGGAGCCAGCCCAATTTTATAAATACAGATTCTTCTGTTGTTTCAGGCGATATCTATATTTCTTTCGATTCTACAAGGGAAATATTTTTAGCTACCTGGAATAATACAGCAACAAGTCCTGGGATTCCTTATTATTCAACGTATTCCCATGGGGAATGGAGCACACCTGCGGCGATTACTGGAAGTGCAGGCACAAATAATAATGTATTGAGTTCATTTAATCCCCATACGGGAAACATCTTGGTTACGTGGCAAGAATTTGGGACCGGCCACTTTTATTATGCTATTTATTCAGAGTCTATGAGTACAGGAACTGCTAATGCCGATGTTGTCACAAATGGCGACATCTTTTCCACGTTTGATCGTCTCTCGAATAACACTATTACTACTTGGCCTGGCAACTCCAATACTTCAGGCAACTACTCGGTTTATTCAGACCATTGGGATCCGACAAGCGGTCTTATCTCCAATAACGAGATTTACCAAGGAGTTACAAATTCCTATAACCCCTTATTTCAGCAAGTAATAGCCACTTGGGTAGACGGAAGTCATCATCACGAAGTCCCTATGTATTCTATTTATAATGACAGCACATGGACAACCCAACAAATAAGTGATGAGCAAGTTGCAAGTCAAAATGTGTTTACATCGTTTAATGATACGATACAAAAAACAATCGCAGTTATGACAGACGAGACAGTGCTACCCGTCTATTCCATCTATGATGGAACGAGTTGGAGTCCTCTAAGCTATATTAACAGCGATCCTACGTACGAAGTTAGGAATAGTATTTATATTGGACCTTTCCGCATTATTAACGCGCCTTCCCATCTTTCAGGTACTCGGAAAAAAAATAATTTTGGGACCGTATATGAGTATTATGACACTTTGAATTGGAACTTAAGCAGCTCAAGCTTTGCTACCGCCTACAATATTTATGCCAATGGCATCAAAATAGCTCAAGTAGGGCCTCAGACAAGTCAATACCAAAGCCATAACAAACAAAAATCTGCTACTATCGTGTATGCGGTCACGACTATTGATAACTCAGGAAATGAAAGCTCCCCAGTTACAGTTACTATACAAGGGCTCTGAAAATCCCTCTTTTTGTCATTTAGGGACGAGGATGAAATTTTGCAAAAGCATCAGACAGATGCTTTTGACTAATGTGCGTATAGCGATCAGTTGTGGCAATGTGACTATGCCCGAGCATTTCTTGAATCACCCGAAGATCTGCGCCATTTTCAAGTAGGTGCGTTGCAAAAGAATGGCGCAATGTATGTGGAGAAATTTCTCTAGTAAGGCCCATTTTTTTGCTATAGGCTTTCACCAGAGACCAGATTTCTTGCCGACTTATTCTGTGTCCTTTAGTGCTCACAAAAAGAGCAGTTTCTTGTTTTTGTGTTAGAGTATTTCGAAAAGAAGAAAGATAGCTATCAACTAGCTTTAAAGAAAAAGAGGCTATGGGAACTATACGCTCCTTTTCTCCTTTGCCTTTAACTCGAATGCTTTCATCCCCTACATCATAGATGTCTAAAGAGCACACTTCAGAGACTCTGAGCCCTGAGGCATATAAAATTTCTAAAATCGCTCGATCTCTAGAGCCCAGGAAAGTGGAGACATCTGGCAGTTCTAAAAGCTTTTGTACTTCTTGCATCGTGAGCACTTCCGGAATCAGCTGCCAAATCTTCGGGCTCTCCAGAAAGTCCCCTTCATTGGCTGAAAGAACTTTTTCTCTTTTCAAAAATCGACAAAACATCTTAATGGCAACAAGAATACGCGCTAAAGAGCTCGAGGCCATCCCCTCTTTTTGACGTTTTGCTAAAAAATCGACAATAACGTCCTTGCGGATTTGAGAAACATCTAAATTTCCATGAGTTTCCAGATAAAAAAGAAACAAAGCAAGATCCGAGCCATAAGCTTTCAGAGTATTCTTAGCGAGCCCCTTTTCCGAAGCAAGATAAGAAAGAAAGTCGTCTAACCAAAAATCAAGCTTACTCATAAATCACTGTGGGGAGGAATTTGATATTCTTTAACAATGTTGCCGTCGATAAGATGCTCTTGCAAAATTCTTTCTAAAACATCAGGTGTACAAGAATGATACCATACCCCTTCCGGATATACAACAGCAACGGGACCTCTGCAGCAAACTCTGAGACAATTAGCTTTCGTCCTCCAAATATGCACCTGTCCTTGCATATTGATCTCTTCTACGCGCCGTTTCAAATACTGCCAAGCAACAAGTCCATCTTCTCTACGGCAACACTTGGCTTTCTCTGGATCGGCACATAGAAATATGTGCCGTCCAGGACTTCCAATTTTGAGTTTTTCTGCAGCTATTTTCAGTTTATCCATTTCCATAATTTACTCTTGCGACATCTCAACACTTCGACGGCATGACGCATCTAAAGCATCAAAGAAGGTCTTTCGAATTCCACCCGTCTCTAGAGCACGCAAACCTGCAACGGTCATCCCGCCAGGAGACATGATCTGCTTTTTCAAATCACCTGGATGCCCATGTTTTTCCCTTAGCAAGGTTAAACAACCTTCAAAAACAGTCAAAACGATCTCCTCGGTTAAAACGGAGGAGAATCCCAAATAAATCCCTGCATCGATCATCGATTCCATTACAGTAAAAACAAAAGCAGGAGATGATGCAGCTAGAGCGGAAAAAGCATGCATCTGTTTTTCTAAAACCCAATACATCATTCCCATACCTGCAAACATCTTTTCTATCTCAACTTTCTCAGCTTCAGGCAAACTACCATCTTCAGCAAGTCCAATAAGGCCCTTTTTCGCTGTAATGGCAAGATTTGGCATCATGCGTACAATCAAAGCGTCAGGAAAACACTTTTGTAACCGAGATATCGAAATTCCTGCTAGCACGCTAATAGCTATCTGATCCGGGGTTAGCTCCAAAGTAGAGCTTAAAGATGTTAAATCTCTCGGTTGCACAGCTAAAATTACAACGTCTGCTCCTTTTGCAGCCTCCGAAGGAGAGTCTGCCCACAAAACCCCAAGATCTGCAGCTATTTTCCGTCCTTTTTCCTTATTTCGCGTGTAGATCGTAAGTTTGTAGCTGCGCGCTAAATGCTTTGCTAAAGCGCTTCCCATATGACCACACCCAATCAGTGCAATTTTCATTGTTCTTTCCTTTGAGAAATTTCCCCTGCTATGCTCTTTTGGATCACTTCCTTCATCTTAGAGTATGGGACTTTTTTATCCAATGCCCACATAAGCTTTGTCACAGTACTCTCCAAACTCATATCGAACGTTTCGATAGCTCCATAAGCCAAAGCTTTTTTCCCCAGCTCATAAATAGCCATATCCGTAGTTTCTTGTATACATTGCGTCCGAATAAGAACCGGTACTTTTTTTTCTTGCGCAAGTGCTAAAAAAGGAAGATGGGGTTCTGCGAGATTTCCCGTTCCATATCCAATGAGAATGACACCTTGGGATTCCTTTCCCCAACTAGAAAACAGGTAATCGAGCATCAAGCCGGGAAATAAATGCGTTATTTGAATTCTGTGATCAAATCCTTTTTGTAACACGAGTATTCCGTCATGGCGTTTGGCAATATGAGACGCAAGTACCATCTTTTCTCCGATTCTACCCAATGCAGGCTCGCCCACACTCATAAATCCTTCGAGATTGATATAGGAGATTTTTGTGACGCGAGTCCCTCGAAAAACAGAGCACCCAAAAACCAAAAAAACTCCACTGACATCTTGAATTGCAAGGCGCATAGCATGAGCAAAATTTGAGCCTGCATCACTTGGCATGTAAATCCCTGGAATTTGCGCGCCTGTTAACACTACCGGCTTGCCTAAGTTTTGCAGAGCAAAACTTAAAGCTGCCGAAGTAAAGGCCATGGTGTCTGTTCCATGAATGACCACAAACCCATCAAAAGCATCATAAGATGTCGCAACTGTTTGAGCTATATCATCCCAGACTTTAGGCGTCATATTGCTACTGTCTTGATGAAAAAGAATACGGATCTCTGTATCGATCTCTTGAAATATATGAGGCTCTAACTGTCTTAAAAAATCCACCACTTTTTCCTGAGCAAAAGGCGCTAAGGATCCATCGGATTTTTTCTCCATAGTAATAGTTCCGCCACAAAACAATATCAAAACCTTTCTCGTCACAACCACTTCCTTTTTCTCAGTAGACATTTTGTCATATTTTTTTTATTCTTTAGAAAATTTATTATAATCAGGATACACCTTATGATCATCCCCTTCCGCAGAAAGCGCTTTACCCTTTCTCCTACATGCTTGCTCGATTTTAAGAAAGTAGTATTTCCGATCCTCTTGCTCCTCATCGTAGCCTCCTTTATTTTCCTCGACAAGCCTCTTGCGCTTTTTTTTAATTCTATATCGCCGGTTCTTCACGCTCCTTTTATTCTTATCGAACGACTCTTTTGTCCATTTTTTTGGGCTTTAATTACCCCTGCTCTTTTTTTCTTTGTAAGATTTATCAAGAAAAAAGAGAAAAAAAGTCGAAAATTCTGGTATCTTTCTCTAGCATTTCCCCTATTAATACTCTCTTGTAAAGTCTTGGAAGTGTTTTTGGGCAAAGCAAATCCTGAGTGGTTCTTTACTCATCAGGAAATTCCTTTTCGCTTTTTTGAATGGAATCCCTCTTTTCACTCTTTCCCGTCTATGGAATCTACTTGTATTGCTACATTTGCCATAGCTCTTTCCTGCATCCTTTCATCTCGAGCAAGACCATACCTTCTTGTAGCAGGATTTTTGCTATCGCTATCTCCTGTCATTAGTACTCACGCGTTCTTAAGCGATGCTCTGGGAGGATTTGCTCTTGCAGGATTCATGACCCAATGGATTTTTCAAGTACTACGAAGAGACATTTCTTTTTAAGCTAGGGCTTCATGAGTTTAGCAGGTTTTATTTGGAGTTTTGTACGAAAGCAACGACTCAGATTTGCTGTCATATTTATTCTTGCCCTTATCTGGACCCTAGATACGCTGATTTGGCCATTTTTCCTAAGGAAAATCGTTGACGTACTAAGTCTTTATGAAACAGATCGGCTGTCTGTAAAAGCCTCTTTAAATATTGTTCTAGTATGGGGAGGCAGCTTTTGGATTTTTATCGAAGGGGGATGTCGATTTAGAGACTTTCTAGCCGCAAGAGCATATCCGAAATTAGAAGCAGATATTCGAATGACTCTATTCGATCATGTCCAACACCACTCTCCCAAATACTTCAATGAACATTTTTCAGGAAGCCTGTCCAATAAAATTGGAGATATGGTCTTAACGACCTCCTCTATCCTACGAGACATTTCAATCACCTTTATTCCTTCTTTTTTGACCTGTATTTTAACCGTTGTTGTTTTTGCTCAAATGAACGCTTTTCTTGCCTTGACCGTAGGAGTTTGGCTTTTAGTTCATTTTATCTTTTGCTGGTTTTTCACACTAAAATGTGCCAAATACGCGTTTCTCCATGGGGAATCAAGAAGCGTTCTGGCCGGAAAAATCGTAGATAGCCTAACCAACAATTTCATCGTAAATACCTTCTTTCGTTTCCGTTTTGAAAAAAATCATATTGCTCACTATCAAAAAAACGAAAAAAAAGCTAACCAACTGGCACAGAGCTACACAGTAAAAATGTTCTGTTTTTTGTCTGCCGCCTACGTGATAGAAATTTTCACTCTAACTTGGTTCATGATTTTTTATTGGATGCAGGGAAAAATTTCTACAGGAGAAGTTGTTCAGCTCTTTTATACATTATGGAATTTAAGCATGGTCATTTGGGTCGTCACAAGTTTGGCCCCTGAATTTTTTCAAGCTCTCGGGATTGCAAAACAAGCTCTTACTGTCATGCAAGATCCTCAAGACATTTTAGATCCTCCGCACGCTATAGATCTTTCCGTTAAACAAGGAGAAATTGTCTTCGATAACGTTTCTTTTGGCTATGGAAATAAGAAAATCTTTCAAAATAAAAACATTCACATCAAAGCCGGAGAAAAAATAGGACTTGTCGGGTATTCTGGTGCCGGGAAATCCACCTTCGTCAATTTAATCCTTCGTTTTTTTTCTGTAGAAAGCGGGAAAATTTTGATCGATGGACAAGACATTGCCCACGTTACCTTAGAATCTCTTCGCAGCAACGTTGCCCTCATTCCTCAGGATCCTATTCTTTTCCACCGCTCTCTTGAAGACAATATTCTCTACGGAAAAGTCGACGCTTCCCAAGAAGAAGTAATTAAAGCTGCAAAACTTGCTCACTGTCACGAATTCATCCAAAAATGTCCTGAAGGATATGCGACTCTCGTCGGAGAGCGTGGGACAAAACTTTCTGGAGGAGAAAAGCAGAGGATTGCCATTGCAAGAGCTATGCTTTTAAAAGCTCCCATTCTCATCCTTGATGAGGCAACCTCCGCTCTGGATTCGGTTACAGAAAAATATATTCAGGACAGCCTAGAAGAGCTCATGAAAAATCGAACAACCCTTGTAGTGGCCCACCGCTTATCTACTCTTTCCAAGATGGATAGGATCCTCGTCTTTGATCAAGGATCGATCATCGAACAAGGATCCCCCTTGGAGCTTTTAAATAAAAAAGGGCATTATGCTAATATGTGGCAAATGCAGGCGGGAGGATTTCTTCCAGATCAACCTGCATAGGCATCTCATTTCTCTTTAGCAAATCACACACCAATCACTAGGCTCTTCTCTTCTTCGAATAACCATTGAATTGTTAGCAGGCTCAATTGGAAAAGAAATCTCTTCGCTGCTTCGATCTGTTGCTACAGAGCTTTTTTGGGGAAAGCAGTCCCTTTCCCTAAATCCGATAAGTCTATTTTTCAGATCCTCGAGAGGCTGTTTCCATGCAAATTTAATTTCCTCCATACATTCTTCATACACTGGGTATGAACTATCATAACGCGAAGGCGCTTGTACTGTTGCATAGCGTTGCTTTCGATCAGTCGCTCTCATATTTACAATACTTGATCCATAGCTTTGTATAGATTTAATTCCTATTGAATCCGTTTTATCTTTGACAGCAGGAGGATGATCCACAATATCTCGAATCTCCTCAACTGTCCCACATCTGGAAGCATGGGCCATTTCAGCTGCATACAAACGAACAACATCTGATAATTGAACTTGCATAGTCCCTCCTTTACTAGTAAAAAATTATCTTAAAAACTTGAATAAAGGCCAAAGAGGATACAGGAAAACAAGTTTAAATGCTCTTCATTATATTACACAGATTGCAAAACTCTCCCAGGCTGTCTGATTTACTTTGCGCAAATACGAAAAGATTATTTAAATTGGGAAAAATCCACAGGAGAAAAAAATCATGCTTAAAATGAAGGCAACTCTAGCCCTTACAGGAACTTTTTGCACATCCCTACTTGCGCAACCAATAGAGAACAAAACAATCGCAAATACCCAGACAAACCAACTTCAACCGGGATATAATGCCAGCACAGACTATCTTAATCATAGGCAGTGGGATGTGTTTGTTACTACAGACTATCTGTATTGGGATTGGCAACAAGACTCTCTATTACTTGGGCAATTAACTCCCACAGATATTTTTGCAGGGACAACGCAATCCGTATTTCAAGACCCAGGATATGCATCGGGATTTCAAGTGGGATTCGGATGGAATACGCCCTGTGAGGACCACTGGAATCTATATTCTGAGTATACCTGGTATAAAAACAGCGATACGCGTTCAATAACCAGTGACTCTGGTCGTACCTTTCAAGGCTTTCAAGGACCTCTCCCCTACCTTAATGGCACTTACACATCTAAAATCCAGATGAAATTCGATGCTTTAGACCTTTTGTTACAAAGACCTTTTTATTTTGGAAAAAAACTCACAGCGAACTTTTCTACCGGATTAACAGCTCTTTGGATTACGCAAAAACTCACAGCAAATACGAACGGATTAAGTTCTCTTTGGGTTATCG
Source organism: Rhabdochlamydiaceae bacterium (assembly GCA_019745395.1). Classification (GTDB taxonomy): domain Bacteria; phylum Chlamydiota; class Chlamydiia; order Chlamydiales; family Rhabdochlamydiaceae; genus CAIJXB01. The sequence goes on from JAIETG010000001.1 coordinate 93,689, forward strand.
CCGATGCACTTGCACCCGATAGCTCTATTGACAACGAAAGTATTACCATTGCAAGCTCCACACGCCATAAGCTAACCAGTTGGGGACTTGGTCCAAAATTTGGATTAGATACCAACTGGATGCTAGGCTATGGACTAAAGATTATGGGAAATCTTTCTGCAAGCTTTCTCTATACGCAATACAACCTAAATCAAACAACAAGTGGCACAGTTGCTCTAAATGCCATATCTAGAACTGCTTCAAGCCAGGCCAAAGAGCTCCACAACTATGTAGTCATAAGACCCATAACAACAGCGTTCCTAGGACTTGGTTGGGATTACTGTTTTGACGAAAATAGATATCAACTGGCTCTTTCTGCTGGATATGATTTCAACGTCTATTGGAATTACAACATGCTTGATTTCGTTCCTAATAAGATCACAGGAAACATGTATCTACAAGGATTGAATGTTCAAGCCGGACTTGCTTTCTGAGACCATTTCATCCACCAGGATTTTATCTATAATAGCTTTGAATCCTAAATGTTTGGACGTTTCCTGAATATGAGGTTCTATGAAGTTTATAAGAAACTCTCGAAGCAAAAGATAAAGATTGATTTGCTTCTTATCCTCAAAAGAAAGTTCCTTCTGAGAGATGTGTGCCACCTTTATAAGGGTGGCGTACATCTTTTCCTTCGTAAGGTACAAAAGATCTTTTGCTTTAAAAAACCGCTCTATTTGTTTTTTTTCCAAGTTAAGTTTTTCCTGCAGACGCTCTATTTGCTTTTCCATTTGCGATATCTGCTCATCAATCTCAGAATTTCTCCCAGCTTGCAAGATTGAATTCAGTGATGTCGATGAAATACGACGAGATAACTCTGCTATTTTTCTCTCTGTGGGCAATTTTTGAGTCCTTCCCGTTTGATGGATGCATTGCTTTAAAAGCTTTAACGCAGCTGCAGGCTGAGGCAAGCCCCCATCCAAACAAGATCTGTCATAAATGTACTTTAAAACATTTCCTCCTGATAAAAGAGGTTTAAATCGACTTTTGAGAATGGTTTGCCCCAAAATCAGCAACGTTTCCTCTTCATTGGTACTGCGAATATTAACGGGATCAAAACGAAGAGAAAACGCTTGATTTTCTTTAACATGTTTTTGATATTCCTCTTCCGTGGTAATCCCAATTACATGGGGAAACAAGCCTCCCTCATCTAAAAATGGCTTGAGCTGATCTGCCATTTTTTGTTTATTTTTGCACGCCATATGGATCTCATCTAAAACCAAAATGATCTGATTGCGATGCCTACCCATACAAGTGCTAATTTCATTGAGTATTTTGCTCGCTCCCCCTGAAAAAAAGGAATAATGATCAATGAGATCTGCAGTATTTAAACGAAAAACCACTTTCCCCTTAAATTCTGGATAATCTCCTCTATGAACGGCTTCAGCAAAAGCTTTAGTCGTCAAACTCTTGCCAACTCTTGATGGACCGATTAACAGGGCATGACGATTCATCTTTAAAATAGCTGCAATCTCATCTAAAGATTCCTTCCTTACCTGAGAATACAAAGACTTAGCCTGAATCTGCTTTGTCAAACACTCCGCATTAGGAGGCAAATGAGACGCCATGGGTTTTATAAGGGGCCAAATCAGACTTAAAGCTCCAATCCCTATTAAAATCTCCGTCATTATAGCGCCTCCAACAGCGGCACCTATTACTGTAAAAAGAGTGAGGATCATCATGATCTTCTGAAATTTAAAACTCTCATGAATCAAAGGATCGAACAGCTCCTTAACTCCGAGCGCCATGATCAACGCATCAATAAAAGTTTTTGCCACATCAAAAAACATTTGGCCATGAACTTTCCAATCAGAGGAGCTCTCTTGAGTAGTTTTTACATAAAGCTCTGCTTCATGAAGCATGCTTTTTGCTTCTTTTATAATAGTTTCTGAATCTTTTTGAACGGCCTTTTCCAAGAATTCTAAGGGAATCATGGATGAAAGCCTCTCTAAAGCCATTAGAGGATCAAAAGAAAAAGCCCCACCTAGAATCTCTTTGAAAAAAGCCCCAAGAACATGGGCAAGATGAGTGGGTTGAACTTTCTTCGAATCTAATTTTGCAAAGCTTGGAGTAAAAAAGCGGGTTTCTCCGATCTTTTTACACTCGTGAAAAAGATCGATTTCTAAAGAGGTTAAAGGGACATGTAAATTTCCACTTAAAACAGAAAGATTCATGCGAAAAACAGAAAATTAGTCAGAGCTACCGTCTTCATTAAGTTGGCTAAAGTATATGCCATCTTCAGGAATTATAGACAAATGCAGATCTTGCCGATAAGCATCTTCTGCACTAACGATCCTCTTGGGCTCGAACTTTATTTTGCCATTAAATAATTACATCTTCCAGTTCTTCAATATTCAAACTTCTGCCGGTTTTAATCTGATCCATACAGGTTTGATACACAGAATACGAAGAGGCCCTCTTAACGGGAAACTGAACTGATGAATAACGCTTATCCCGAGTTGTAGCTCTCAAGTTTACGAGGTCTTTTATATATCCAATACCTCTGCAGGAGCTTGCTCGAGCGCCGTTCATAGATGATCAACACCTTCACACCTCGAGGCATAAGGCATTTGAATTGCGTAAAGATAAACGATTGTAGCGCAATTCTTGAACCAAACAACCTTCTTCTATCAGACGAGGATCTTTGATCCAAAACCATCACATAACAGCGGCAAAGCTGTTATGTGATAGACAAAAGCGATAAAACTCATTCCACCCAAAGCAATAAGCTCTTTAGGTACTCCCCTTCCGGGTGATACAAAGAAACGGGATGGTCAAGAGATTGGATATGCTTACTTAAGATTTTCACTTCACGTTTAGCTCCAGAGGCTGCTTGAAAAAGCACCTGTTGAAAAAGACTCATATCCATGAAGTAAGAACAAGAGCATGTAAGAAGAATAGTACCTGGTTTACAGGTTTCTAAAACGGCTTGATTGATCTTACGATAGCCATGTGTTGCAGCCTCTACTTCCTGTCTTTTTTTAGCAAAAGCAGGTGGGTCTAAGATAATCAGATCATAAGAATTCATACTCTCTCTTTGGAGAAAAGAAAACACGTCTTCTTGACAAACAGTATGGCTCTCTTTAGAAAACTTCCCCATATCACTGTTTTTCTGACATAAAGCGGAAGCTTTACTGCAGATGTCAACACTAGTAACGTGGGTTGCTCCCCCATGCAGAGCATATAAAGAAAAGCCTCCTGAATAGGAAAAGCAGTTTAAGACCTTGCGTCCTTTGGAAAGCTCACCAATTCTCCTTCTCATCTCTTTTTGATCGAGAAAAAATCCGGTTTTTTGCCCATCAACAATCGATACAGCAAAAGGAATGCCATTTTCCAAAACGATCTGCTCTGTCACCTCTTCTCCATAAAGAAGTCCCTCTTGAGGAAGTAACCCCTCTTGCGTTCTTGCGCGAGAAGTGGATTTTTCGTAGATACAACGTGGTTTTATTTCTTCGACTAAGATATTTACAACAGTTCTGCTAAGTTGTTGCATCCCACTAGTACTGATCTGCAAAACCAAGACCTTATCATAATAGTCCACAATAAGCCCTGGAAGACCATCTTCTTCTGCATTGATCAAACGAAAGCATGTCGTATGCGACATGTCGATCATCGAGAAGCGAAGTTTCCACGCCTTTTGAATTTTTTCTCGGATTATTTCCTGGACAGGCCTTTGATCGAAAGAAAGAACTCTTCCTGAAAGAGAGTTTTCCAATTGAAAATAGGCTTGAGCCAAGAACTGTCCCTGAGAGTTGTAAACAAAAGCCATATCTCCTGGCTGAATGTCCCCGGAAAACGAATCGATTGCCCCGGAAAAAATCCAAGGGTGGCGATTGAGTTCCAAAGAGCGTTCTTTACCTTTTTTTAAGATGACTTTTTTTTCTGCCATAGGTTTAAGCCAGCGCTAAAGGTCGAGATGTTTGTTTTTTTACAGACGTAGGAAGAGGTCCAAGGACTTTTCCAATCAAATCATAATCAGCAGATTCTGTAATCTCTACTTGGTAAAACTGCCCAAAAGCGGTAACTTTTCGTCCATCGTTAATAATCACTTGGCCATCAATTTCCGGACACTGCCCGTAATGACGTCCTCTCATAAGAAAGGGAGAATCCGGATGATATCCTTCTACGAGAACAGAAAGTTTTTTACCAACCCATTTACGGCTATTTTTCCGTACGACTTCTAGCTGTGCTTTAGCAAGTTTTTGATATCTTCGCTCTTTTACTTCTTCAGAAATGTGATCGGGAAGCTCTGCAGAAGGAGATTCTTTTTCTAAAGAGTATTTAAAGATACCGACATTGTCTAACTTAGCTTCCTTGACAAACTGCAAGAGCTCTTCAAAGTGCTCTTCTGTTTCCCCAGGAAAGCCCACCATCAAGCTCGTACGAATTACGATATCTGGTAGTCTAGAACGGAGTTTGCTCAATATGGACATAATCTGTTCTTTAGACGTTTTGCGCCGCATAGCTTTTAACATATCGTCATGAATATGTTGGATAGGCATATCCAAATAACGGCAAATGCGAGGATCTTTAGCTAAAATATCGATCATCTCATCTGTAATTTCATCGGGATAAAGATATAAAAGGCGAAGCCAAAAAGGTCTTTGCTCTTGGCTGATTGTTCGTAGGAGATCTTCTAATCCCTTTTTTTCTCTGGTTTCCTTTCCAAAATCTCCTAGATCCTGAGCAATTAAAATAATCTCATGCGCTCCTTGGTCTAAAAGAAGATTAAATTCTTTCATAACCTGAGCAATAGGCTTACTCTTTAAAGGTCCTTTGATTTTAGGAATGATACAAAAAGCACACTGTTTGGCGCAGCCTTCTGCAATCTTCAAATAAGCGTAATGTTTAGGTGTAGATACTTGTCTTGGGACTTCTCCTGACTGCAAATAGCTTCGAGCAGTTGTCACAGCTTCACCAGCAACAGGCGTCTCAATAGCTTCTAAGATCTTTTCTACATCTCCAGACCCTAAGTAGTAGTGGATATCTGAAAACCTTTCCTGCAGCTCTTCTTTGTGTTTTTGCACCATGCATCCTGCAACAACAAGCTTTGCTCCTTCTTTTTTTTCACGAATAAGCTCTGCAATTGTATCGGAAGATTCTTGGCGAGAAGAAGCCAAAAATCCACATGTGTTAACAACCAAAAAATCGGCATCCTGCATCTGCATTGCCATTTCATAACCTGCTTTCAACAAAATCCCGATCATGACCTCAGAATCCACGAGGTTTCGGGC
>JAIETG010000007.1 GCA_019745395.1 Rhabdochlamydiaceae bacterium
CATTAAAAAGGGATAGCTTAGTTGTGGCATGGTATTTTACCTCCGGGCTTGAAACCATTTTTCATCTTGTCGATCATTGCCTGGCGAGCCGCAGTGGCATCAGCAGGTTGATGATCGAGTTTAGTTCTGTATTCGACTGGTGTCGCAATGACTTGAGATGGGGCCGGGGTCATATCTTCGAGCAGAGCATCGAATCTTGCTTGAATGTAGACCGCTGTCTTCCCATCTAGATTTGCATTCTTTTGACGCGCTTTGATGACTTCTTTCTTGATTTCCAAGTCAGACATGTCATCAATTCTGGCCAAAGTTTTAGAGTCCAGGAAACCCTCTGCAACTTTTTGCAATTTAACCCGTTCTCTAACGAGAGATCTGATAAATGCAGCGTCCATGTTGTTGTATTTCTCATTCTCTCTTTTTTCCTTGTCTTGGGGCTTCATGGGAACGCGTTCCCCATTGGGAGCTTTCACAGGAGTTTCATGGGTTGCATAAGGATTTTCCTTAGACATGTAACCCACTTCTTTCTCTTCCTTTTCTTCTCCTTCGTCTTCCTCTTCTTTGAGGTCAACGTCCCCATTTTTTAGTGAGGTGAGTTCAGCGGATAGCTTGTCTTTTTCTTCAGCTAGCCTACTTTTCTCTGCCTCGAGATTTGCGACGCGGGCAAGCAGCTGTTCAATTTGATTAGCTACATTGTCCTCCATCAAAATCTCGTCATCATCAATTTTGACTTTCCTTTTAGCCATATTGGCCTCCTCTATTAAGATTTCTTCTGCATCGAAACTGTCTAATGCGATTCTTGCCTCGCTGCCTGCTCTGGCGTTGTCTACAATGCTCAGGTGGTTGTATTTGATATTGGTTTGACGGAAGTTGTAAGGCTGGTCGTTGTAGTTACCCTCTTCCGGGATGAGATCGACGGTATATCCAAGAGATAGCTCTCTTCGGTTTCTTTCAGTAACGTCCTTGACACTGGCCAGATCTGTGATCAATAAATTGGAAAGGACGAACTCGCCGTCTTGAGTAATTGTTTCCCCTGTATAGCCAATGGCAAGACGTTTGGCATTTTCAGCCGAGACAAGACGTTCTTGAGGATGCCCATTTGTCACAGGAATCATTTTCATGCTGTCTAAGCTATCGATTTTGAAAACTTCGTCAGGATGGCGAAGTTCTTTGCGAATAGTTCCATCGGGGTTTTTATAGAGAAAAACGCCCGTGCGGGTGACTATAGCGTTTGCTTTGATGTACCCTTCATCAGTGATGAAGGCATCTCCTTTGACTTGTCCTCTATCAAAACGAGCAACATCGGTTAACTTCATTTCTCTACCCAAAGATCAAAATGTTAAAATCACAACTTTTTCAATTCGAATAAGTTGGGTGACTGGTTAGCTGGATGGTTGGGTAGATGGGTGTATGGATTGCTGGTAAGCTTATTGGTTGGATAGACGAGTAGTTGGGTAGGGGGAGAAATAATTTAATTGGGTCATCTAGATGTCTAACAGTCCTTCTAGTACAGGAACTGCTACGCATCGGCAATTATGTACAACTAGGCTAGAATTTTTGTCTCTTATGCTGTAGTATCCCTGTGCCGTTTCAAGGTTATATACATGCCCAGAAAATTTACTTCTAGTCTTATTGATAATGCGAGTGCCCTCTATTCCCAGGGTTTTAGTTTGCGTCAAATCGCTTTGAGGCTTTCCGTAAACGCCGACAATCTGAGCAAACATCTCCGAGCTAAAGGAATTGACACCAAAGCCAATAGACTTGGCCGAAAGCCTCATAATTTTAAGGAACTGCCCATTCAAGAATTGTTGCTCCTCCATAGCCAAGGGATGAGTGTTAAGGAGCTCTCCGAAAGATACAATATCGCCAGAAGATCGATAGAACAAAGATTGCGAAAGAATGGCGTCTCTATTCGGAATAGCTCCGAAGCCAATTTTAATCGTATGGCGAAGCTCACTATTGAACAGAGAAAAGAGCTTACTAAATCCGCAAATAAAGCTCTCAGGGGCGCAAATCAACCTATTCATAGTAGATTCAAGGCTGCTAAGAGCAGGCAGGAAAATATTTCTAAAATCAACATCGGACCAGGAGAAAATGAATTCTGCAAAATCTTGCAATATTTTCAAATTCCACACATCCGGCAGTTTGCAATCGAGCGATATAATGTCGACCTGCTTGTCGGAAAAGTCGCCATGGAATTTTCCACTGTCCACACGCGATTGACTAAAACCGAGAAATTCTTGCATCGTCTTAAAACAATTTTCGAAAGTAAACTTGTTTTTGTTTATGTCCATTTTTGCTCTATCGAAAGTCTGATTTCTAGCACTAATTATATAATCTCCCAACTCAATACTCTCAATTCTGACCCAACCGCGGTTGGTAAGTATTGGGTGATTCGGTGTCGCTTTCAAAGTACAGCCATTATCCGCAACGATCTCGGTCAAATCACCACTATACCGATACCTAAACAACTTATTCACACTATCAAAGCTAAAGAACTCTAGACTTCCTGGAAAACAATTTATATCAGTTCCCGGATGGCCTGTATCTTTCGGTGGATGATCCCAACGAAATTTCTTGCCATCATGGGCCCTGTGGGTAGGTCGAACTCTTTCATCGCCTGCCGTTTGCCAGATGTATTCCTCGACGCCTAATTCTTGCTGCCTAAGTTTGGTTAAGCTCGCATTCAATTTAGATGTCTGGTCTCTCGCGATTAACTTCGCGCGCCGTCTAGTAATTCCGAATCTTTCTTGGATGGATTGAGTCATTGAGTGAAATCTGCTGCCTTCCTGCAAGCCTCTTTCGATGATCTGTGCGACCTGATCGAGTTCTTGCGCTGGAAGAGAGCGGACTAATTGAGCATTTTGGCTTCCAAACAGTTTTAACTGATCCTGAAGCCAAGGCTGGTCGATAAAAATATCAATCCCGAATACGGAATTGTTGATTCTGTCGAACTGCCTTTTATTGTACCTGGCGACTTGTACGCCAATTATTTTCGATTCCGCTATTGTATCTTCAACTTTACCCTTTATAGCTTGTATTACAGAATTTATCAATCTTTTTAGTGTATCTGAAAAATCATCACCCCTTGAAACAGAGGTAGGATAGAGCTGTTCTACCTCGGAAATCAGAGAGGGGAGTGCTGGGAGAATAATTTCTTTGATTTGTTTTTTTAATTCGTTGGTCAGAGAGAAAAGTACCCTCATATATTCTCGTTCCTGAGAAGATGGGGGATGCCATTTAGGAGGCTTTTTCAGTTTTACCGGTTTGGCTTTCCCGAGTCGACGCTGATTAATTTTTGTCCGTTGATCAATCGAAACCATTGTTACACCGTTAAGCGAGATCTGATCCCTGTTGGCATAAAATCGGGTCCAATGCCTGGAGGAGGGGATTCTTGAGCCTCTTTTTCCTTCTCTAATTCAGAGACTTCTGCTGGGTCAAAACCTCCCTTACGTCCTTCTAAATCAACCTCTGTATTCATAGACCAACGGTTTCCGCCGAAACGAGAGACGGCTACTTCAGCAGGATCCAGAACTCCTCTGTCGAGATAAATGGCGTCTGTTTCTGCGACGATTTTCCTAACGAGAGCTTCCTGTTCTTCGGTGTTTTGCCATAGAGGAACAAATTGAATAGACCAATTATCTGATTCGACTCCGCCGAAGGGTCCATCTTGAGAGAGCATGATGTAGCGAGTGAGCTTTTCGAGCATTGGCTTGAGCTTAGATTCTTGCTCTTGTTTGACCATATCGTAAAAATTTCTAACATCATTGTCTCCTGTGGCATTCATGCCCGCCGCACTTCTTCCGAAGAGCAAGGATACGGGAACGCCAGAGACCGCAGATAGAGCCAGCATAAAGCGGTCGAGAAGCTCAGGGATGCCAGAGATATTGGTTGATGCTTTTTCATATTTCTCCTCCGCATCCAATATCATCGTGTTGGTTGCGCCTTTGGTTAAATTGAGCAAGTCAAGCCGTTTCATGACTTGATTATCTGCACACTGAGAGGCGATCAATTCAGCGAGATTGGGGATTGAGAGAGTATAATTGACGAAATCTTGCATGATCAGTCCCGCATTGGCGAAAGCCGTCGAATAGTTGCGTAGCTCCTCGTAAATCGATTGAATCAGTGGATCACCCCATCCGTTATTGAAGTTTTGCTGTCTTGGGGGAAGCAAGGACCAATCGGCCCTTAAAATACGAGAGTGGTGTACATAGAAAAGAGCTCCTGTCCGCGTATCATTGACGGTATAGACGTTGGGAAATCCATAATTCGGGCTATTGAGATCCTTTTCGAACGTTCCGTCACGGCTAAAAGACTGGTAGCGATCGAAGACATGCAACCATTTCACATCGCGGATATTTTTCTCATCGACAGGTTCTTCAAGTGGCAATCCATCTGCGATCCCCATCACACAGAGGGCTCCTCCATACAATCTGGCCCATCGAAGCACTGTGATTAGATTGAAATTGGCCTTAATGGATTCCATCTTGGCGTTTATCTCTTGATTCGTATCACCTTCGATTTCCCATCCTTGCCGTACCATTTCAGCAGGGACGATATCCATAATTCTACGAGTAACCCCGTCGGACCTGTAAAGCTGATCTAGTTCAGTCTGTTCGAAAATCCTCTCTAGTCGAAAGTGTGCGTTGACGTTTTTATCTCTACCGCGCATGCCAAGCCCTGTCAGGACGTTGATCCAGCCATCAGATTTAACAGCTCCATCGTTATGAGGAATGCGGCTTTGTTCTTCGGCGGATTTTTTCTCAAAATTGTAGGTGCCCATATTCTCCAAAGAGTTAGAGGATAAAAATTGCGATTTCTTTGAGAAAATGGGTTAGTTGCGTAGAAACGGCTTATAGATCGCCGATGGGTCTTTTGAGTTAAATGTTTTTGACTCGTTAAAATTTATCCTATCATAGACATACAAAAAATAACAGGGCAAGCTCGAGTCTTTTTTCTTCCTATCGTAAGAAAGCCTATTTATCTTTTGCTTAGCCTATTTATTTTTGTCAACATGATTGCCAATAGAACTGTCTGAGTCACAAGGGCGATAACGACAACCCAACCAAATATCTCCATCCCCATGCAGCAGCTTTTCATCATGCCCATCATTTCGGGATTGCCTTGCATCATATTCATTTGCCCATCCATAAAAACCTCTTTATTTTTTCTTAAAGACTTTACCTATCCCTTTTAATGGCAGCCTGTATGCTTATCGTCGTCCTTCCCTTTACCCTTATTTTTACGAAAGCCCTTCATAAACGAGCCCCCACAACATCCAACCATGCAAAGTGCTAAAACGAGAATTACAATAACAACAGTCCAATCCATAGTACCTTCAACACTCTCATTTTAGAGTGTCATTTAATCTTATCGGTAGAGGTTCTTATAATTTTTGTCTATTTAATCTCAGAGAATTCATGATGACAGATACAGAACTCAAGGTCATGGCTGCGCTCGCAATAATGGGGCTGAGTAAAAGCCCAAATACAGGATAAAGCACACCAGCAGCAATAGGGACCCCTAAAGCGTTGTAAATAAAAGCAAACCAGAGATTTTGTTTGATATTGCGCATGGTGGCATGGCTAAGCTTTCTTGCTCTTGCAATTCCTCTGAGGTCTCCTTTAACAAGAGTAATTCCTGCACTTTCTATCGCAATATCAGTGCCAGTTCCCATCGCAATACCAACATTAGCCTGGGCAAGCGCTGGAGCATCATTGATGCCATCCCCAGCCATAGCTACAAACCGCCCCTCCGTTTGAAGGCCCTTGATAATCCTGTTCTTATCTTCAGGCAACACCTCAGCTTCAATTTCATCGATACCCAGTGCTTGCCCTACCGCTCTTGCCGTTGTCTTATTATCCCCCGTTAGCATGACAATCCGAATACCTTCTTTATGCAACATTTCAATAGCTTCTTTGGTAGAGGCTTTGATGACATCTGAAACAGCAAGCACCCCAGCTAATTTCTCATCAATTGCTAGATATAAGACGGTTTGCCCTTGCTGACGTAGAGATTCAGCCTTTTCATGGGCGATACTCAGATCAATCTTTAAGTCTGAAAGGAGCTTTTGATTACCAATTGCTACCGTTTTTCCTGTTATTTTCCCAATAACTCCTTTCCCAGTCACACTCTTGAAATCTTCTATGGGCAGTAAGGATAAGCTTTTCTCTTTAGCTCTAGACACAATTGGAACACCTAAGGGGTGTTCACTGGAAATTTCCAAACTAGCGGCTAGTAGAAGAAGTTCATCCTCGTTTTTTTCTCCAAAACTCAAAATCGTCGTTAATTTTGGCTTCCCTTCCGTCAAAGTTCCCGTTTTATCGACAACAACGATATCCACCTTAGACATCAGCTCAAGAGCTTCAGCATTTTTAATTAAAATGCCAGATCTAGCGCCTTGACCCACACCGACCATAATGGACATCGGGGTCGCAAGACCCAGAGCACAGGGACAAGCAATGATGAGAACAGCAACGGCGTTAATGAGCGCATGAGCCAAAGCAGGGGAAGGACCTATAAGTCCCCAAATAATAAACGTAAGAATGGCCGTAGCTATGACCGCAGGCACAAAATAAGAAGAGACAAGATCGGCAAGCTTTTGAATAGGAGCACGACTGCGTTGTGCATCGCTGACCATTTGAATAATCCTAGAGAGCAATGTCTCACTGCCCACTCGTTCAGCTCGCATGATAAAACTGCCACTGCCATTCAAGGTAGCACCTGTTACCTTATCTCCCACATGTTTAGTGACAGGAAACGGCTCTCCCGTAATCATAGACTCATCGATGGAACTACTTCCTTCAAGAACAATTCCATCGGTGGGGACTTTTTCGCCAGGTCTTACACGTAACCTATCTCCCTTTTTAATCTCTTCAAGGGGGATATCTTTCTCGCTTTTATCCTCTAAAATGATTCGTGCTGTCTTAGGCGCCAAATTTAGAAGAGCTCGAATCGCATGGCTTGTTCTGTCCCTAGCTCGTAGCTCTAAAACCTGTCCCAGGAGAACTAAAACAGTGATCACGCTAGCTGCCTCAAAATAAATGGGGATCTGATTGTTTTTATCCTGAAAGGATAGAGGAAAGATCGAAGGCCAGAATGCAGCAATCATGCTATAGAGGTAAGCCGCCCCTACTCCTATGCTGATCAAAGTAAACATATTTAAACTTCGATTAATAATAGAGCTATAACCGCGAGTAAAAAACGGCCATCCACCCCAGAGAACTACTGGCGTTGCAAGAGTTGCTTGAATCCATAGGATGACTGTAGGCGAGAATCTGATTGAGAAGAGAGGCTCTATCATCGTAAAAAATAGGATAGGCAGCGTTAAAAAAAGACCCACCCAAAAACGTAGAGTCATCTCTTTTAACTCTATATTTTCTTCTTTTTCAGCTGTAAAAGTTTTTGGCTCTAAAGCCATTCCGCAAATGGGACAGCTTCCAGGTTTAGGCTGCACAATTTGAGGATGCATGGGGCAAGTGTATTCAACAGGAAAATGGGGAGGATTAGCATTATTTGCTTTTTCAGAGGGAGAGTGATGTGAAGATGAGCAACAGTGAGGTTCGTGTTTCATGTTTTCTCATTGTCGCTTATTTCTTTTTTGCTGCCACCATTTCGACTGCTTGGTCCGGTGTCATGTTCATGCCCTTTTGACTAGCCATTTGCATTGCCTGTTGTCTTTGCGCATCGTTAAAGTCTTCACAAAATATCTTTAAATTGGAATCATTCAACTTGTCGGAAAATCTTTTTGTCTCTTCTGAAAAATTCTTACACTCTTTCTTGTAATGATGTCTTTCGTAAGGGGGACTGGCTGCTACAGTCCCATCTAAATCTTGAGAATTTTTCGCATGCACAGAGCCAAAATAACTACAGCAGACCACTATAAAAAGACCTATGATCTTTTGAATTTTCATTTAGCATCCTATGCTATTTCTGATTTCACTTACATGAGGGGCAATGACACTCAGTACAAGTACATTTCTCGGCTGATCCTTTGCAGCCGCAGTCTTTAGCAGAGGCAAAAGAAATGAGTCCTAGGCTCACTGCGACAAAAGCTAGAAAAATCTTTTTCATATAAGGCTCCTTTATTTGTAACCTGAAGTTTTTCTTAAAAGTATGACTTTTTCTCTTTTTATACAAGAAGTGCATGTCAGATTTTAAAGATTGTTTTACGTATTTCCTTGTTTTTCTCTCCTGTTTTCGATATGGGAAAGGTATGAATAAGCTCATATTAAGCCCTTTTTTTCTCTGCGGACTTTTTCTCGCTGGATGTTCTGTCCGGTCGAGTGATTCCTCATTTGAGACAGTTCGCACGGTTATTGAAGAGCGGATTCCTGAAAAGATCGTCTGGCGTGAGGGAGTGGGTGAAATTAAGACGCAACTGCTACAAGAGATTCAAGAAGAGGGGTTAAGCCAGGAAAAAGCCGTTCAACTCGCCCTGATCAATAATCCCGATCTATTTGCCTATTATGAAAACCTTGAGCTCGGTTATGCAGATTTGCTGGAAGCGGGGCTCATGCAGAATCCATTCTTTAGCGCCAGCGTCCGATTTCCTAGTAAATCGGGCTATAGTTTAAATAACCTATTCGATGCAGCGATTAGTTTCTTGGATCTGTTTCTAATCCCGCTTCGCAAAAGAGCCGCTGAAGCTGAGATCAAAGTCATTGAATCTCAAATTGGGCAAAGAGTTCTTGATCTTGTAAAAGAAGTGCAGATCCATTGGCTTGAATTGAAAGCTTTGGAGGTGCAGCTCAAAGAAGAGGGGAAGCGGATAGAGTTAAAACAGATGGCGGCAGCGCTGGCCAATCTGCAAAACAAAGCAGGCAATATCAATGCCCTCAGTGCAAGAAGTCGAGAACTTGACTATGAAAATGCTGTAGAAAACCTCAAAGGGCTTGAAGCTGATCTGGAAGCTGCGAGAGAAAAAATGAATCGAGCTTTGGGCCTCTTTGGAAAAGAAGCCTTTTGGAAAATAACTGGAGAGCTCGATGAAGACAAAGAACCCGATCTACCCGATTTATACCAAATGGAGCAGGCAGCCGTCGAAAATAGGCTTGATATCGAAGCTATCCGTCGCGAAGTTCATGCCATTGCGCAAAGAGCAAAACTAAAGGCTTGGTGGACCTATTCCAATCTTCTGATCGGAGTCTCCTCAGAGATGCAGCCTGAAGGATTTACAACGACAGGCCCATCCATTGATCTTCAAATCCCTATCTTCAACCATGGCCAGGGCGAAAAAAAGAGATATAATTCTCAGTTGGAGCAGGCGCAAAAAAGACTTCTCTCTAAAGCTGTGCAGGCCTGTTCTGAAGTCAGAGAATTTTATAAGACAGCTCATAAATATCGATCCCAGCTAGAAGACCTAAACATAAAGATCCTTCCTAATCTTGAAAAACAGGTCATTGCAGGACAGATCCACTACAACGTCATGACTCTTGGAAGCTATGCCCTTCTCGATCTTAAAGAGGATGAAATCCAAGCAAAAATTGAGCGCGTGAGAGCCCTGCAACACTACAAAAAGGCGAGGATTGAGCTGCTCCATGCAGTAGGAGGCTCTTTTGCTCTTGTAAGGGGACAGCAGTGAGATATTTGCTTCTCCTCTTAGTATTACTCGCTGGGTGTAGTAAGCAGGAAAAGCACTCCGTCATTACCCCAAATACTGCTAAACTTCCTTGGGTCATCGAAGATGGAGTCAAAGTTTTTCACCTGATTGCAGAACCTGTTAAGCAAGAGTTTGCACCAGGGCTTATTGTCAATTGCTGGGGATACAATGGAGGAACCCCAGGACCTACAATTGAAGCGGTTGAGGGGGATCGAGTGAGGATTTTAGTCACGAACCATCTTCCTGAGCCCACCACCGTTCATTGGCACGGGATTCTCGTCCCCAATAGCATGGATGGAGTGACGGGTCTCAATCAAGCCCCTATCCTTCCTGGAGAAACTTTTGCCTATGAGTTCACTCTAAAACAGCACGGTACTTATATGTACCATCCCCATTTCGATGAAATGACGCAGATAGGGATGGGCATGATGGGATTCTTTATCATTCATCCCAAAGAACCTGGATCTCCTCCTGTTGATAGAGATTTTGCGATCTTTGTCCATGAGTGGTACATCCCATCCGGTGCATCAACTCCAGATCCAATGGTCATGCTCGACTTCAATTACTTCACCTTTAATGGGCGCATTTATCCTGGCGCAGACCCGCTTGTGGTAAAAAAAGGTGAACGGGTGAGGATTCGTTTTGCTAACTTAAGCATGGATAATCATCCCATCCACTTACATGGGTTTGCTTTTACTGTCACAGGATCCGGAGGATGGAGACTCCCTAAGAGTGCCCAATACTTAGGAAACACGATCGACGTCGTTGTCGGCAATACGAGTGATATTGAATTTGTAGCTGATGAACCTGGCGATTGGGCTCTCCACTGCCATAAGACACATCATACCATGAGCGGAATGGAGCACAACATTCCCAATATGATTGGGGTTGATCAGGGGGAATGGGCAGATAAGATCCAGAAAATTCTTCCAGATTATATGCCAATGGGAGAGACGGGGATGGGCGAGATGTTTGAGATGAGCCATCATGTGCAAAGACCTCCTAACTTCTTGCCCTTCAGTTCTCCTGGTCCCTTTGGGCTCATTGATATGAGCGGAATGTTCACCGTCGTAAAAGTACGTGAGGGAATTACAAACTATAATGATCCAGGCTGGTATGGACGGCCATCTTCAACTTTACAACCAGAAACTCCATCTAACATGCAGCATGGACAGATGAAAATGGGTGGTACGATGCAGCAAGAAGAGCCACCTAAACAAGGAATGCCAGCAGATATGCAAATGGATGCTACTCAGATGAATGGAGAAATGAGCCATCCAGACCATATGGCAGCTGGACATACACATAATACGGCAGGATTTGAAATCGGGGATCTCCATCCAGTGCTTTTACATTTTCCCATTGTTCTTTTCTTTTTGGTTTTTGTATTTGATTGCCTATTTCTGATCGGGAAAATCAAAGAGCCTTACTATAATGTATCGCATTGGATCGTTATTGCTGGTGCATTCTTTGCAATCCTTACCGTCGCTACAGGCCTATATGCAGCTAAAATGGGACATCCAGGCAATTCATATGTTCTTTTGCATAGGAATTGGGCTCTTAGCACTTTGGCCTATAGTATAGGACACGCATTTTTTAGGGGCTACGTCCTCAAAACTAAGAAGATGTTTGCAGCGTGGATCTTCGTATTGATCAGCTTAATTAATCTAAGCTTGATAGGCGTCACGGCGGAGTACGGGGGATTAGTTACTCGAGGAAAGAGTCTTTGGATGCATTACATATATCGGAAAAATGGGAATCCCTAGCATCATATCTGGAGAATTTGGTTCTGACAGAGGGTGAAATTATGTCTTTTGAGTAGATGAGTCTTTGATTGCAGGATTGAGCCCTGATTGAAATAAAAAAGAGTAGTCTAGGTTTTTAAAGGAAGAGCTGGGGAAGCTTAAAATCACCTGAAAAACCGAAAGATTTTTTTGATTTTATGAGGCCGTCAGCATATCCTGTTATTCAAGCGTACCCTACTGAATATAGGACCCAAATGATTAAAAAGTTTTTTAAACCTTTTTGCCTTTCGTTAGGATTGTTAATGGCAACAAGCCCTCTTATCTCTAAAGAGGCAGTAAAATCTCCAAATATGCTTGAAAAATACGAAAAAGAGAGGGTGAAACTGATCGAAGAATTTGCACATTATCCCACCAGTCCAGCTTCGGCATACTCAGATAAAGAATATGGTCCATTAGCAGCTCCTTTGAATAAGCTTTGTCAACTTTTGGAATCCTCCAAACAAGAAACAATAGCTGGTGTCCAAGCTTTTAAGGAGGTCGATCTTGAAAACATCGCAGACGATGTGTTCTTTGATCTCCTAAAAATTGTAGATAAAAAGAAAAAACTAGAACGTCTATCTACTTTCTTGGATGAGAGCGAAAAGAGAGCAGAAAAGGCGTACTCAGACTATAATACCTGGCTAACATCCTCTCCAGAGCTCGATGAATTGCTACGCCAATATATCTTAGAAGGAAGTTCCCCATATAGGGAAAAAGGCGCCGCTTTCAGAAAAGAATCCTTCAGAATTAAGAAAAATCTCGTCCGCGAATTTGCAAAGTTGTTTGATTTTCTTTCTAAAATTTATGGGACTTATCAAAAAGGGAAAGATCCACTAATCCTCTGCTCTAACGACCAAGATTCGCTTACATTAAATTCATATTTTTTGACTATTTCAAGTCTTTTCAAAGAAGAGCAAAATCTCGCTCTTCAATGGCAACAAAATTCGTTGCAAATGGAAAAAGTCTTTATTGAAACTGCTAAAATGGAATCTATTCCTGATGCAATGAGTGAAGAATATCTCCAGGCGCAGGCTTTGTCAAAATGCTTCAACAAGTTTAAGGAATTCTGTAAACAAGAGGGGGCTGTTGTTAATCAGGCTTATACTGAAGCTATTGTTAATAACATTTGTACAGAGGAATCACTTTTTGATCTTGCAAAGCTGAAAGAAAAAAGGAAAAGAACAGAGCAAATAGGTGCTATTTTTGATGAAAGTCAAAAAAAATGGGACAACCAAATATCTGACCTTCTAAAACACACGACATCTTCACAACTTCTCGATGACCATGGGCGTAAACGACTCGAGTTCTTTGAAAAAACTGTTGTCCCACGTATAAAACAGTCATTTGTTGTGAAACAAAACTACATTCTTGAGCTTAAAAAGCTTCTTGATTTCTTCTTAATAAAATATGGGGCTTATAAAAAGGTTGACGATGAGAATCAAGAGTTCAGATTTGCTTTCCAGTCCGATTTTGATGGTGTACTCTATGAAAACCATATGATAAAGATCAGCAAGCTTCTTAGGGAAAATGATGCTTTAGATCTACGTATCAGCCGGGTTATGAGTGAATTTAGTCAGCAGTAGCCGATGTTTTAATAGAGAACATATTCTGGAAAATGTAAGTTGGCATTCAATGGACAAAAAAAGAATCGGCACGCTCGAAGTATCCGCTTTAAGCCTTGGATGCATGGGGATGACAGGCTTTTATGGTAATGCAGATAGGGAACAATGCACACAAACCATTCAAACGGCCTTTGAACAAGGGATCTCTTTCTTTGATACGGCAGATAATTATGGCTTCGGTGAGAATGAATCGCTATTAGGCTCTGCAATTGCCCCATTTCGTGGAAAAGTATCGATAGCTACCAAGGTTGGCGTTGTTCGGAACCGAGAAACTCCGAATATCGTTTCGATCAATGGAATGCCAGAATATATCAAAAAGCAATGTGCGATCAGCCTTAAGCGATTAGGCGTTTCTACAATCGATTTATATTACCTGCATCACATTGATCCCAATACGCCCATTGAAGAGACCGTCCATGCCATGGCGCAACTTGTAGCTGAGGGGATGGTACGCCATATTGGTCTGGGAGAGTTATCAGCGGAGAACATTCGCCGGGCCCATAAAGTCCACCCAATCACAGCGATTCAAGCGGAGTATTCTTTATTTTCAAGGGAAGCTGAGAAGCGCGTTATTCCTCTCTGTAAGGAACTTGGCATTGGGTTTGTCGCCTGTGCCCCAATCTGTAGAGGTCTTCTCAGTGGAGGCATACGCTCGTTTCAGGATCTAGCACCTAACGATTCCCGCCGAAAATTTCCGCGATTTGAGTCAGAGAATTTAGCACACAATTTGAAGATTATCTTAGCTCTCAAAAAAGTGGCACAGCACAAGCTTTGCTCTCTCTCGCAACTGGCTCTGGCCTGGGTCTCTTCGCAATCAGGTTCTTTCATCCCTCTCTTCGGGACAACACAGCCCACGCATCTCATGGAAAACGCCAAAAGCACAGGGTTCTTACTTACGCAAATAGAAATCGATGCAATTAACGAGATTGTGTCGAATGGCGTAATACACGGGGACCGTCATCCAGAAGCAGTAAAGCCGCTCTACAAAACTGACTAGAAGCCTGAAATTCCATCAACAAACGGCTTTTTCCCCTTTTGTTGATCGAATCTTTGCATGGATCATAGGTCCTTTTTTCATGCGGTAGCTGGCGGTGTCCTTGAATTTTTCGGGTATACAGCTGTCCATACTGTCACAATTTAAACGTAAGTTAAAGAGGACTTGCTTTGTCGCGCGGCGTTATGCTATCGTAAAGTCCGCGCAACAAACGGGAATTAGTGTTTTTAGCGCGAGGTTTAAGGCGCTGAAATGCCGCGCTAAAATCCAGGGTTTTAGGCTGTCGCGCGAGATTTCCGGAAATAAAACCCGCGCAACAGAATATGCTTACATAAGTATTTGAATATAAGGCAGTTAAGTTGTATGCATAGGTATAAAAAATTTATTGAGGCAATATGAAGAAAAAGGCAGTAGATCTTGAGGCTCCGGAAAAAATCATAGGGCGTCAAAAAGAGCAAGAATTGCTGCGGGAGCTGATTGGCTCCAATAAATCAGAGTTCATTGCGATTTATGGCCGTCGAAGGGTGGGTAAAACCTATCTTATCAAGAACCTGATGAGCTCCATCCCGTGCGTTTTTTTCCACGTCACAGGAGTGCAAAAGGGACCTGTTCAGGTCCAATTAAAGGAATTTGCAAAGCAAATTGGGAAAGCATTTTATCAAAGTCCGTCCATAGTCCCACAGAAGAACTGGTTTGATACTTTTGAAGACCTGACCGATGCCATTAATGAAGTGCCTAAAGACCAGACTGTGGTGCTTTTTTTTGATGAACTCCCTTGGATGGCAACACCTCGTTCAAAAATACTTGTAGCCTTAGAGCTTTATTGGAATCGATATTGGGTTTTTGATAGACGTGTTAAATTAATTATATGTGGGTCTTCTACTTCATGGATTATCAACAACGTAATCAATAATAAAGGTGGTCTTCATAATAGAGTAACTCGCACCTTCCATTTACAGCCATTCTCTTTGTTTGAGACAGAAAGTTATCTGAAAGAACATCAGATCAAACTCAATCGCAGACAAATTTTAGATCTTTACACAGTGCTTGGGGGAGTTCCTCTTTATTGGTCCTTCATCAGAAAAGGACGTTCAGCTCATCAATGCATTGATGAACTTTGTTTTCAGCAAAATGGTTCTTTAGTGAATGAATTCGGGCGTCTGTTTGAATCGCTTTTTGAAGATCCAAAACCGTATGTAGAATTGATTCGATTTATCTCAGAACATCGTTATGGCATAGGGCAGTCGGAACTTATTGCATTATCCAAGCAACCCAATGGCGGTGGAACGATTGATCGACTACATGAACTGGAAGAAGCTGGCTTTGTTACAAGCCTTGTCCCTTATGGGCATAAGGATAGGGGAGTGTATTATGTGATGGATGATGAATATAGCCTCTTTTATCTGCGTTGGATTGAACCTCATTTGAAAACGATCTCTAAAAAAGAGACCAATGAAGGCTTTTGGCTGTCTCTGTCTAATCAACCGACTTGGAGGGCGTGGGCAGGATATGCATTTGAGTCAACCTGCTATAAGCATATTAATCACATCCGGAAAGCGCTAAAAATCGATCCAGGAGCGACTGCAGGGACTTGGCGATTTGTCCCAAAAGCCAATCAAGGAGATGGAGCACAAATAGACCTTCTTTTTGATCGGCTGGATGGAGCGATTACTCTTTGCGAAATTAAATATTCGGACAAACCATTCGCTATCGACAAATCCTATGCACAAGAAATTTTAAAAAAAATTGAAGTGTTTAGGAAGCAAACGAAGACAAAAAAACAGCTTTTTTTCTCTACGATCACGACGATGGGCCTAAAACCAACTATGTATTCCGAAGAGCTCATCTCTAGCGAGGCAACCTTAGATGATCTGTTTAAAAAAATTTAATCCGCTGACATTGAATAGGTTGAAATAGGGAAGCAGCTGCTTCCCTATTTGGACCTAAAAGCCATAATAATTTGTATTAGCTTATGTGATGGTTATATGTTAATATTTTCTCTTAGTTTGACTAAAGACATATTTTTGTCTCGAAAAGTTTTAATGCTGAAAATATATGTTTTTGTAAAAACACTTGTGTTTAAAGGTAAGTTTACCTTGCATTTTCTAAGAAATGGAGCTAGATTTCGGTTAAAGAGGGACTTTTCCTTACTTTGCGATAAATCCATTTAAAAGAGAGCAAATGTGCAAAAGGCTAGTTTCAAGATTAAAGGTATGGATTGCTCCGAGGAGATTGACTCGTTAAAAAAAGCCTTCAGATCAAAAAAAGGTATCCAAGAGCTTAGCTTCGATATACTGAATGCTAAAATGGTCGTGATTTACGACTCCCAGAAAACAACTACACAAGACATTCTAGAAACTGTGGCTTCAACAGGTATGAAAGCTGATCCTTGGACAGATCAGTTAGAAAAAACACAAATGTCTTTTTGGGAAAAACGTGGCCGTTCTATTTTAGTTGCTTCTAGTGCAGTATTTATTCTCATTGGTTTCCTTTTTCATCCCAGCTTTGATGAGAGTCAGATGCCATTCATTTCAAAGGCGTTTTATTTAAGTGCTACTTTATTAGCTACAGCTTTTGTTCTCCCTAAAGCTTGGTCAGCATTGAGAAGGCTGAGAGCGGATATGAACCTACTCATGACAACTGCAATTATTGGAGCAGTTGCCATAGGAGAGTTGTTTGAAGCTGCAAGCGTGAGTTTCTTGTTTGCTTCCGCCTTACTTCTGGAGTCTTGGAGTATTAACCGTGCCCGACAAGCTATTTCTGCTTTAATGGACCTTTCTCCCCCCACTGCGCATGTTATTTTAAGCCAAGGAGAAACTGTAGAGAAAAAAATAGAAGATATTCCTCTAGGAAGTCGTATTTTGATCCGTCCAGGAGAGAGGATTCCTTTGGATGCTATAGTAGAAAAAGGGAGTTCAACAGTCAATCAAGCTCCCATTACTGGCGAGTCTATCCCTACTGCCAAAAACATTGGTGATACCATTTATGCAGGAACCATCAATGAAGAAGGGGCTTTAGAGTGTCAGGTAACCAAGAAAGCGAATGACACAACTCTTGCACGCATTATTCATATGGTGCAGGAAGCACAATCACGACGAGCAGAGAGTGAACAATGGGTTGATAGATTTGCGAGCGTGTACACCCCACTAATGATTGTTTTAACCATCTTATTTATAACTGTTCCTCCTCTATTTTTCCTTCAGCCTTGGATGCCTTGGATTTATCGAGGATTAGTGCTTCTTGTCATTGCCTGTCCCTGTGCCTTAGTGATTTCTACGCCAGTTAGCATTGTATCTGGCTTAACAGCTGCTGCACGGAATGGAATTTTAATTAAAGGCGGCATGTATCTTGAAGAGGCTAGCCATCTTCAGGCAATTGCAATGGATAAAACAGGCACATTAACAATTGGTCATCCAGAAGTGCAAAAAGTTATTCCATTAGAAGGGTATACAGAACAGGAAATCTTAGAGAAAGCAACCGCTCTTGAAAAATCTAGCGAGCACCCATTAGCAAAAGCGATTTTAAGAAGGGCGCAAGAGTTAAATATCAAGGCAGAACGAGCAGATAACTTTCAAATCATTAAGGGAAAAGGGGCTGAAGCTCAAATTAATGGTGAGTATTTCTGGATTGGCAGCCATCGTTTTATGCATGAGAAAATGCAAGAAAATGAGCATATACACAAAATAGTCTCCGAGCTAGAAGATGCGGGTCATTCTATTATTGCACTAGGCAATCAAAAGCATGTGATTGGCTTAATTAGTGTAGCAGATAGCCCACGACCTTTAATTAGAGAAACAATTGATAGTCTCAGAGAGTTAGGCATAGAAAAAATCGTTATGCTAACAGGAGACAATAAGCAAACGGCACAGGCTCTAGCAAAAATTACAGGAGTAGATGAGTATTTTTCAGAATTGCTACCAGAGGATAAAGTTAAGGTTTTAGAGAATTTAAAGAAAACTTGGAGTCATATTGCCATGATAGGAGATGGCGTCAATGATGCTCCAGCTATGGCCACTGCCTCTTTGGGAATCGCTATGGGGGGCATTGGGACAGATGTCGCTATTGAAACCTCTGACGTTACTTTGATGTCAGATGATATATCCAAACTTCCGTGGCTTATTGCACACGCACGAAGAACCATTCAAATCATTAAAATGAATATCGGATTTTCCATAGGATTGAAAGCCCTCTTTTTACTCCTAAACATATTTGGCTTAGCAACTCTTTGGATGGCTATTACTGCCGATATGGGGGCTTCTCTTCTTGTTGTCTTCAATGGCCTTAGGCTGTTAAAGGTTAAAAACGAATAAGGACGGACACATGTTTTCTCTGAAAAATGTTCTTATATTCTTGGCGGGAGCTGAGTTTTTTCATACCTTCGTGCATATCATGCTGGCTTACGCCAAAATGTATGCTGGATTTACCCCTTTAGCTGCAGAAGACATTGCCGACGCTATTGTCTACTGCGCTACCAGACCTCTGCATGTGGATATTTCAGAGATGGTTATTTTTCCTACAGCGCAAGCTTCAGTACATCACATCTATAAGAGCGGAGGATCTCACCAAGATCTTTTCAAGACTTGATTCTGACTGACCCGAGGAGATAATCACAAACAGCCTATGCAAAATATGTTCATTGCAATACTAAAATACGTAAAACCTATTGCTGAAATAGATGCTCTGCTACAGAAACACCGCGAACATCTACAGCGATTCCTCGATGGAGGGAAGTTGCTTATTTCTGGGAAATTGCAACCCCGCACAGGAGGCGTAATCATTGCCAAAAATATTTCTCGAGATAAATTTGAGCAATTTTTAAGAGATGACCCATTCGCTCAAGCAAAGGTGAGTGAATACCAGATCATAGAATTTATCCCTGGCCTTCATGATCCAGCATTATCGACACAGCATAGGGAGAAAAAAGAATGAAAGTGATCCGTTTTCACGCTTATGGGGGGCCTGAAGTTCTTCGATACGAGGATACCGATATCCCAACGATCAATGCAGATGAGGTCTTAGTACGAGTGCGTAGTGCTGGCGTAAGCCCATTTGATGCAAAGGTACGCCAGGGACGCTATAAGGACTTCTATGGTCCATTGCCACACATTCTTGGTTGGGATCTATCTGGTGACGTCTTTGCTGTCGGACCTGATGTGTCTTTGGTCAGAAAAGGCGATGCCGTATTTGGCTATGTCGATGGTCACCGCATGGGAGGGGCTTATGCGGAATACGCTGTACTCAAAAAAGATGAAGTAGTACATAAGCCTCCGCATGTTAGTTACCATGAAGCAGCCGCCGTTGCTATGAATGGACTTACAGCGTGGCAAGCTCTTTTTGATACGGCACACCTTGCGAAAGGACAAACGGTGCTTATCCATGCAGCCGCTGGGGGGATAGGGCATCTCGCTGTACAATTTGCCAAATGGAAGGGAGCCCACGTTATCGGGACAGCTTCAGCCAAGAACAGAAAATTCGTTCTAAGTTTGGGTGCGGATGAATGTATTGACTATGTAACCACTCCATTTGAATCAGCAGTTAAAGATGTTGATCTTGTATTGGATACCATCGCCGGCGACACGTTGAAGAGATCTTTTTCAGTTGTTAAAAAAACAGGCGTGGTTGTGACGGTTGTTGATTTTGAAGGAATCAAAGAAGCTTCTCGATATGGAGTGAAGGGTTTGACCGTTTTTGTTAAACCAAACACAAAGCAACTCTCTGAGATCAGTCATTTGATGGAACAGGGCAAGCTCAAAGTACAAATAGAAAAAGTTTTCCCTCTGCAAGAGGCCAGAAACGCACATGTTCTTTGCGAGACGGGGCATGGGAGAGGGAAAATCATCCTTACGGTTCCATAAGGTGAAGAGGACGTTATTGGGTTTGATCTGTAAATTATTCTGGCAATCCGACACCCTAATATGCTAGCATCAGCCTCCGGATTTCAGTATTGTGGGTGCCTTTATAAAAAGAATTCTCGCTAACTTATTATTTCTTTGGTTTTCTATGTATTCGCTAGAGTTGTCATGCCAAGAAGAAACGTTACACATTTATTTGTGCTCTCGGTTAACTGAGTCAGCAAAGCAATGGAACGACATAATATCAGAAGAATTAGGTGTAGGGTTCACACTCTTTCGACCACAAGACGTAGATCTAGATGGTGTTTCAGCAAGTGAGATGGATTATGCTATCTATCGAGCGGATTTCAAGGGAATGAATCAATCTGACATATTGTTAGTCTTACCTCCATATGGCCGAAATTGTGCATGGGAAATTGGGTGGTTTTGTGGCAGAGAAAAGCTCTCCATTGCTTATGTGGAAGCTGAAGGTGATTGGTTACATGATGCTATGGTCAAAGGTGGATTAACAGCGATTATTACGAAGGATCCCATACTATACAACATCTTATTGAGCGACCCAGCAACGACAGCCAAAAGTTATTTAATTCCTTCTAAGCAACATTTAGGAAGAATTATTAAACAAATTTATAATCAGAACAATCAGCTTGTGCCGGAACGCGAATAATCGAGCGGCAATCGATTAAGCTACTAACCTCTGCAACATCTTCGCGATATAATTGTTAAGGCTCTCTCCCTGGAGTTGTGCTGCTATAGACAGTAAGGACGTTTAGGATATTAAGTTTACTTTTTTACTCGCATTATCTGCGCGTGAGGACTTGTCATAGGCAAAAACCATTTCCGATGTGGAATGGCCAGTTACTCGCATGATATCGCTGTCTTGGAAGCCTTGCTGCTTAAGATACGTCACAGCAGAAGCCCTCAGCACGTGAGGAGAAACTTTGAATGGAATACCGGCACCCCTGCCAGCTTTTGCAAAAGTCATGGCTAGCTGAGTTATCATGACTGGTTTTCCCGATCTGGTTACAAATACGTGTCCGGTTCTTTCTCCAATGTATTCTCTAAGCCGCTTCATGATGCTCTCCGGATATGTAATCACAGTCTCTTTCTTGAGCTTTCTCATTTTCGATTGAGCAAAGGTAATCTCACAGCGATCCCAATCGATTTGACTGGTCTTCAAAGATAGGACTTCATTAACCCGCTTCCCTCCTTGCAAGATCACCTTTCCAATCAGGCAATCTCGGAGGTTGATTTTCTCCAATTCTCTGAAGAATAAAATCCACTGAGCCTGGGTCATTGCGTTCGTTTTCACCTTCTCATACACGCTGAAGAATGTTTTTGCGTTACCTTCCTTGTTTGGAATGGCCTTTTTTATAACACCCTGAAGGCGACGGCTCAGAAACCCAGTGAATGAGATGTAACAGGCTGCGCGTGCCTGTCTAGTGGTTTCAGCCCAATCTTGGAAGAGTTTGATGCGATCGATGATGCCTTCATGATTGACTAGAGCAAACTGCTGGAGGCTCATGAGCGGATTAATCCAGCCAAACTCAATCAGCCTTTTGATGCCAGATCTATAGCTTAACTGAGTTTTTGGGCTCAAAGTCGGCAGCCAATAGGAGAGGGCTTCCTCTACAGAAGTTTCATCCAGTTGCTTCCAAACCAAATTGGTCTTAAAAGATGCGGCCTGCTCATAGGTGTCCAAATGAGAGAGGACTGGAAGCTCCAAAACTGCGGGCATCAGAGTCATGATCTTTGCTTCCGTTCGCAAAGACCTTCGAACAACTGTTTATGCTCTTCTCTGTACATCACCTCTTGAATCGGTGAGCTGGGCAAAGTCTTGATGATCGCAAGATCGATTTTTTTTGATTCCGGGGTTTTTTCTTGAGACTTTGAGTCTTTGGGTTCCTGTTTGCTCACATACACCTCGACTTGTTTATAAGCGGCTTTATAAACAAGAAAAGATAGCCTACCTTTTCTTTCGTGGCAACACAAAGTTTTGACGATCTCGTGTCGTTAGCGCTAAGTCGTCTTATCTATTGTCAATCTTATATCAGCTTAGGTACAAGGCGGCTAAACGCCTATTGACACAAGGACGCCTTGTCGTTTATACATCTTATTAATAAACCAGCAAAAAGACTTAGGTGAATATGAGCGAACAAGAGCAAACGTTAGTACAGCAAGACGTCAAAGACATGAGCGGGCAAATAGTCAAAGCGCTTCAAAACAGAAACAAGAAAAAGTTCAAAGCTACGGTCTATTTGACTGAAGAGGCGGAGAAGGCATTTACAGAGCTTTATATCCATCGTCTGCGCAAGGACCGCAAGATCGATCGTTCAATTATTGCCTGCGATGCCATTCAGATGCTTTACGAAAAAGAGTGCATAGAGGCTCCTTCGAATTAATAGAATGTATTTTCTTCGAGCCATTGGTTCAGGACTGAGACCACGTCCTCTATCGATTCAGGCAGTTTAAGAGCGCCTTTTTTCGCTTTGATTTTTCTTCGGTAGGAAGTCCAGTTTTTCTCAAGTGTTTCGAAAGCATCCTTGCTGAACGCAACCGGCAGTTTCTTCAGCGGAGTTTTTCTGTGATGGAACACCAACTGGACTGCTTTCTTTGCAAGAGAACCATCGAGAACGTCCAACCGAATTAGCGAATAAAGGTCATGGAAATCTTTCATCCTGGTGTTGCCTCCTCCTCGGAAAACAACCGTCTCTAATTTCTCTGCAAAAATGAATTCCTTTGGATAGCAATGCAGGGAAATTTTACTTTCGAAGAGAGGGCCTTTCGATGTGGCAGTCAAATCCATTGGATATTCAATTGGTTCCACGCGGTCGCCGAATCCTAAATCCATGCGTATGACCGTCTTGGTGGCGCCGAACAGTGCCTGCAGCGTAATTTCAGCTCCTGTGTATGCAAGCTGAGAATGGTCGAGAATCTTGATTTTAGCCAATTCGAAGGCAAAGCTGTCATTGGCATCGATATCGCAAATTGCTTGCAAAACAGTCCTCAAAGACTGTTCAGTATTCGATAGCTTTTGAATGAAGAAGTCAAGATCCTGAGTCTCCCTTCCAAGATGGATGTATTTTGCCAGGAGAGTGCCTCCTTTCAAAACAAACTTTTCCTTATAAGAAGATCGCGCTAAACGGGTCAGGAACCGCTCCAAAATCAGATTCCTCCAAAGTTCTGCAAAGGTGGTTTCCCGCTCCTTGGCTAAGGCTTTGATTTTCTCTTTGATTGATTGCTCGATTGCAGATTTCATAATGTAAACGCCGAAATGTAAGGGGTTAGATCGACCCTAAGCTTCTTCGCATACCTTAGAAGCTTGTCGATATCCGGTTTTCTGTCTTTGCTTGTTTTTAGATAAGCTTGCAGTGCTTTTAAAGCGGTTTCCTTGTCTAGATAGCGGAAAGAGTCCACAACAGTCCGCTCCCGATCAAAAATTTTGAGCTTCTGGCTGCCAATTTTAATAGTGGTCTGTCCGAAAGAGATGTTACGCATTCGGACGATATGAGCATTTTCTCTGGCAGGGGAGGTAGTAGAATGGGGAACAGCAATCCAAAACTCTCTCATAATTTCGTCTGTTAAACCGTAATAGCATAGCGCTGAGATGAGGCATATGACTCCATTAGGAACGCTCAAGGCGGTGAGGATGAGGTCTTCCCATTCAAAGTCGCGATCAAAATCAACATCTTTGACTCTATAAATGCCCCTACCGACACGTTCGATCTGTCCTTTTGAGCAAAAATAAGCAAGCATCCTCGAGGGGATTCCCGCTTCCTTTCCTTCTGCAGACGAAAAAACGGGTCTTTTTGAGAGCGTCTGGAATGCGGCTATATACTTTGATTTAATCATAACCGAATTGTAACAGAAACACCCATTTAGATCAAGTGGGTGTCTGTGTTACATTTTCAAATAGTTTATTTACGCTATCTTACTTAATATAAGAGTGTTAAGTTAAAGCATGGTTAAGGATGCCAAATCATATGTAGAGTCGGTAAGCATCAAAAAAGCCCCGCTTAACGCATCAACGATATCATCATGTCCTCCTTCAGGAAAGTTCTCAAGTTCCCTCAGAAAATCTTCATTCCATGGGGCTTGCAAGATTTTGATATTCCCAGCCTCTGCTTGCGATGACACTGGAAGAGCCCTCGTGACCTTATCCTGCGTAGCTTTGAACGTTTTCACATTATAGCCTTGGAGCATTCGGACGAGATAATCCGCTTCACTCACTCCTGCTTGGCCAGGATCTTGTTCAATTCCGATCCGAATTCCAACACCATCCTGGCTGGCTGTATTTTTAATCGTCGTTTGGACGCCTAGAGGGCTCTGTTGGATTCTAACCATATCAGTGACATACAAGAGGTTATTCTTGTCCTTTTCGAGTCGAATTCCCACGGTATAATCAGGGTCATTGGTCTCTGTCTTCTTTGTTGCGGCGCGATCCCAATAGCGAACCACCTTTGTTCCTCCTTTTGGAATTGCCTTGACGACTTCAAAGAAGCTCCTTTGGAAGAACATTCCCGCAGTGGGTCGGACATTCCAATTCCCCATGAGCAGTTGCTCTCTCTCAAAGCGGGGTAGAGCCTTTAGATTAGCGAGATAGCCAGGATCTTTTTCTAGCAGGATTTTGTTATCATGCACGGTGGATGCCACAAAAGAAACGCTCTTCGGCAGGCAATTTGGGTCTTTTTCTATCAATTCTGCTCGACTTGCTCCCCAAATGGTCTCATCATTTTGGATGAAGAACCAGCGTGTCTTGCCGCTTCTCGAAGGAATGGGATATCCAGAGTAATCGTCGATCCACCAAGCGATAAACTGACGAACCCATGAATCACTATCGGGGTTCGTGGTCGCTCGGATATACGGCTTAACTCCACAAGTGGATCGATTTCTCGAGAGCATATAAACGAACTGCGCCCAAGAAAAATGGGTCAGCTCATCGAACCCAATCAGGGAAATTTGCGCCCCTTGCCAATCGAAGCGTGTCTTATCGTGTTCCAGATGGGCGAATTTAACCTTGCCTTTTCCACGAAAATCCCATTCAAGAGTCGATTCTTTTGGTGTGCCGTTAACATATGGAAAAAGCTCGCAGCTTGTATCCCACAGGCCACCTGGATTGCGCACCTGGGTGCTATTGCGGCGAAAAACAACGGCTGAGAAGCCAGGAACATTGCGATGGCGCAAGCATTCTATTAAGAGGGCGTACGTTTTACCGCCTCCGGCAGCTCCTCCATAGATCACGATATCTGCAGATGAGTTCAAAAACTGATGTTGCGGCCCTTCTTGTGGCGTAATTTCAGGCATTTGGATCCTCCACTTTCTCTTCGATGCAATCGCCCCTGCCATTATCAGGGATGTAAATGCGAACGGGATCCTCCTCCTTCACAATCGTTTCGGTGACGATCGTTTCTCGTTGCCCAAGCCAGATCTTTCCAAGCCAAATTGCCATCGTTGCATTGCGCTCGGCTTGCTGAAATTGGTACCGTCGGAGGGAGAGTTTATGAAGCCCATTGCACCTTTTTCTTAACTCCGCAAAACCCATACCGAAAGCCTCCCTCAACCTTCGATCCAAAGTGTCAACACTGACTCGAAAAGCGCCCGCAATTTCTTCCGCAGTTGCTTGCAATTCGGTCCAATAAAGGACCTGATCGAGATTGATTTCCTTTTCTGGGATCGTCCCTTTCCATTCAGCAGGTGGTGCTTTTGGGTCTATAGGAGGCTTGACCGTCTTTTTAGGGCGCCCATTCGGTCTTCCCGTGGGTTTCCTAGGCATACGCTTCTCCATTCAGCTTGATTTCGCAGAGTTCGTTTTTTTGCATCTTATACTTTTTGTAGCGCTCGACGATCACATCGCAATATCTGGGATCAAGCTCACAGCCAAAACAGCGTCGCCCCAATTGCTCTGCAGCAATCAACGTGCTTCCCGAGCCCAAGAAAAAGTCAAAAACGAGGTCGCTATGTTTGGAGCTGTTATTGATGAGATAGCCGATCAAGGGAATCGGTTTCATGGTTGGATGCTCGGCATTTCTCTGAGGCCGATCAAACTTCAAAAGAGTGGTCTGCTTCCGGTTGTTATACCAGCGATGCTTCTCGCCCTCTTTCCATCCATAAAGCACAGGATCGTGGTCGCTGTATTCTTTGCCACCAAATAGAACCGGCTCATGCTGCCATTGATAGTCCTGGCGTCCCAGAACAAAGGAGTTCTTAAGCCAGATGAGGCATTGGGTCATTTTTAGATTGGCTTCTCTAAAAAATCTCCGGAATTTTTCTCCTTCTGAATCTGCATGAAAGACATAGATCCCAGCGCCTTCCTTCATGAAGACAAAGGCATTGATATAGAAGTCTCTCAGGAGCGCTTCAAATTCCTCATTCGAAAGATTATCATTTTTGATGGTCAGTTGATCTTTCGTTCCTCCCTTATACGCCACGTTGTAAGGGGGATCGGTAATGACAAGATCGATCAGTTCAGCCTCTAGCACTTTTTCGATATCACCATGGATCGTAGCTGATCCGCAGATGAGCCGATGCCGACCTAGATCGTAGATATCGCCTGGCTTTGTCTTCGGCTCATCTGGGAGATCCTCTTCGTAGCCGTCATCGACAGCTTCGATCTTTTCGGGATCCTTCACTTGCAGCTCATCTTCAGTGAATCCCCAATTAAATAGATCTGTCACCTCCCATTCATTAGCTAGGCGCTCCCAATCCCATTCGCCCGAGTTCTTATTACTGCGAATGAGATATTCTTTCGCTTCCCTCTCGGTGAGCTGTCGATTCGGTACCCTGACTTCAATCTCTTCCTTACCGCGGCCCAATGCCTTCATCGCCCTGATTCTCATATGGCCTGCAAGGATGGTGTTATCCAAATTGACAACGATGGTCTCTACGTAGTTAAAGCTCTTAAGCGACTGCTTGAGCTTTTCCATTTGATCTTTCGTGATTTTACGAGGATTTTTCTCATGTTCTTTCAGATCTTTGATTTTCCTGAGCTCCGTATGCCATATGAGCTCGATCGCTGATTCTGAAAGCTCTTCAGTTGTGATTGTTTTTTTCTTAACCATTCCATTTCTCTTTTTAAAATTTTGATACCTCCTAAATGACTTTTTTCCGCAATAGCGGTAGCCTCATTAGGATTGAAAAGAGTAGTTGGGGAACTGGGTAATTGAGTTAGAAGCCTTGCGGCTTGAGTACTTAAATTTTGCTGACGATTTCGATGGTAATAGGGTAGAGTTCTTCGACCATTTTGCGCTTTGTTTGGCTCAGGGCCGTATCCTTACCTTTTGTGTCTACGAAACTTATTTCTCCATTGGAGTAGAACACTTGAAAGTCACAGACATAACGCACGCTTCCTGGAAGATCAAATGGAATCTGTCTCAAGAAGAATAGAACTTGGCCACTGTTTTGCAGCATCCGAAGCTTATCGTAATATCTGGCCTCGAGCTTCGAAGGGAACTTCTTGCCATCCCTTTCACACCGAATGGCGCCAAATTTATGCTTTGGCCTTCCGGTTGGTTTAAAGAATCGTGTTGTCATATCTTTTCCTCTCTAATTCTCCTGGTTAAATATTTTGTATTCTGTCAGATGATTTCATTTCTTTGCACCTTCATCTTTTATAGACGAGTGGTAAAGTCTATATGTTAACTTTTTTCTCATAGGAAAGATTCCATGTTCTTGGTATGATTGCTTCTCGTAAAGATAGTGCACGACCATGAATAAAATTGCTTTACTCAACGGGTGCTTCTTCTGGGATTGGGGAAGCTATAGAAATCCTTATTCAAGGATTGGAAGTACTTAAAATTTTATGAAAAAGTTTCTGATAGGTTCCTTAATGCTCTCATGCTTTGCTTTCAGCGCGCCACCGTTAAATGAAGCGCGCCTATTATTAGGCCATTTGAGAGGAGGCGATTATGCACATGCGGGTGATGAAGAAGCAATTGATTTAGTCATTTCCAAAGTTTTGGAACTATCCCCCCAAACGCTGCAAGGTCCTTGCTTGGACGTAGGCAGTGGTTTTGGTGGGACCGCCAGCTATCTGCATCGACTACATTTCTCCTCAACCTTCGGTATCGATTTGGATGAAGCAGCTGTGAGCTATGCGCAAGAGCATTATCCACAGATTACTTTTACGAATGGAAATGCACATCAAGTAACCGAATTTTTTGATCCAGATTATTTCTCCTTTATCTATCTCTTCAACGTTCTTTATGCGGTTGAGGATAAGCCGTCTTTGCTAAAAAAATTATCTAAAGTAGCTCAACCTGGAGCTCTTTTAGCGATTTTTGACTACACCACAACACAAACTGATCTTCAACTCAACGATCTTGCTGGCAAACCCATGTATCCAATTGTGGTTAGCGAGCTCAAAAGCGTTTTAAAAGAAACAGGTTGGGAAGTGATAGAAATCACCGATCTATCACCAAGCTTTTTGACATGGTACCGAATATTGCTCAAGAAACTAGAGGCCGAGAGGCCTCTCTTATCCATTCGTTTTTCAGAAAGCAGCCTTACGAAGGTCCGAACGACTTTTCGCACAATAGAAAACTGGCTTTCTTCTTCTCTCCTAGGGGGCGTTGTAATTTATGCTAAACGGACATCCTAATGACTGGCCTTTTTCAGAGTCATATTCATGGTAATGTCAGGGAAAAGCGAGGATGAGTCTTTCCATCGATTAAGACATTCTCTAAAAACATAGAAAGAGGCCGTGCCCATAAAGTGCTCTCTCCATGTAAAGCTTGATAAATCACGAGCTCTTCCTGATTCTCCGTGTGTCGCGCAAGAGCAATCACGCGATAACGATACCCTTTGTAATGCTCATAGATACCGTTGATGACAACAGAACTCATACATACACAATTTATTTAAAATTTTGATTTCTCCCATCGAATAGGGATCAGAAGACTGTTGTCGACAAAGTTATCTTTGCTCAAATAATCGGGGGCATCACAAAAACCAATATGTTCATAAAAAAGCCGTCCTTGCAGATTCACTTTTCTTGGTAACACATTAATTGCTTCGATATTAGGGAAAAGCTCTTCAGAACATATAGAAAAAACGAGGTGCTTTCCAATTCCTCTATCTTGATAAAGTGGATCCACAGCGAGCAGATTCATATAGGCATGATTGCTTTCTTCTAGCATGAACGTAGCCCAACCAATCAATTGTTCTTCGATGAACGCTTGCACCCAAATCAGCGATCCATTTTGAAAATGAGCAA
The DNA here is from genome assembly GCA_019745395.1 of Rhabdochlamydiaceae bacterium. GTDB lineage: Bacteria > Chlamydiota > Chlamydiia > Chlamydiales > Rhabdochlamydiaceae > CAIJXB01. The sequence goes on from JAIETG010000007.1 coordinate 29,059, forward strand.
ATTCGCTCTCGAAGTAATCTTGGTAAAATCGTCGGACATCTCCTGTGCTTTTAAAGTTTGGATTAAGATCAACAAGTGGCACATCTTCATATGCCGCCATAAAGCTTGTGACAAGAATGCGTTTTCCATCATCTACAGCTATTTCTGCGGGAGTCCTGGCAACAGCAAGACGCACTGTTTCTCCCCTCTTATCCAACAAAAACTGGTCACTAAAAAGTGGCGTGATAATCCATAAACATAGAAGAATGAAAGGCTTCATCAGCGATCTCCCAACCAAAGCACCTATCTTACCCGATTTTTTTTTAAAGTGTAGTACACAATGTGAACTGCTCTCTTGGAGTTTTCCTTTCCATCTAAGAATTTTTCATCTACAATTGTTTGCTCTCCTCTCAGTGAGATAGGAGCTATTCGTTGAGGTAGTCTAATGAAAAAGCATGTTTTATTGCTGTTAGGAGTTGTATCGATGATGACAATGGCTAAAGGCACCTGCGCAATCAATCCCATTGAAAAAACCAATCTGTCGCACGCGGAACGCAATACATTAAAAGGAGCCATAGAAGACATAACAAACAAAATAAAACGAAGAGGGGATTTACCTTATATTTCCGTAACACATCAGTTAGAACTGCTCCAAGACCTTTCTCAATTCGAATTCGGACGATTTCTTTTGCAAAGGGGAGGCTTGAATGGATATTGGACCGATTATGTAATTCACTACCCTAAACAGGGCAGATTGACCGGACTGAATTCAGATAATCAACCTTTCACTCAGCTGGAATTATTTCTTCTCGATCAAGCTCCCACTTGTCTTGCAACTCAGCAACGATTTGAAATTTTCAAAAGAGAAGTTCAAAACCGACTTCATAACGGGATTGCTTTGGCATCAATTCCCTGTGGATTAAGTGCTGATCTCCTGGATCTTGACTACTCTCAGGTGTCTGATTTTTCAATCTTTGGGATCGACATTGATTCTGATTCACTCGCGCAAAGCCAGCAAGTAGCTAAAAATCTCGGAATGCCAACTAGGTGCCAATTCATTCAAGGAGACGCTTGGGCTCTGGGACATGAAGACAGTTTCGATATTATTACCAGCAATGGCTTGTCAATGTATGAGCCAGATCATCAAAGAGTTGTCGATCTATATCATCAGTTTTTCTTGGCTTTGAAGCCAAATGGATGTTTGATCACCAGTTTTTTAACACCTCCTCCTATTTCTGGAAGAACATCTGAATGGGATTTAACAGCCGTTAACTCGGAACATGCTTTGCTACAGAAGATTGTTTTTTCCGATATTCTTGAATGCAAATGGCAGGCATTCCGATCTGAAGAGCTGGTAAGATCTCAGCTATTGGAAGCCGGATTTACAGAAATCGAAATTTTTTACGATCTGGCGCGTATCTTCCCAACGGTAGTCGCTAAAAAAGGATAGAGAATGAAACATGTAATCGGTTTGTTTCTCTTAATCAGCAATTGTTTACATGGTGATATTTCCTACTGGGACAGCGGCCAGGTACGCTCTTATGTTCATTACTCTGATTTACAACGTCGCTGGGCTTGGTCCTTTTTAGCCCCATATTTAAAAGAAGTTCAAGCAGATACCAAAGTTTTAGACATTGGATGTGGAGATGGTAAAATCACAGCAGATATTGCTCGATTCGTCCCTGACGGGTCTATTTTAGGGCTTGATCCATCGAATTCAATGTTGGAGTGGGCTAAGAAACAATATCATTCTCTGGAATACCCCAACTTATCCTTCAAAGAAGGAAATTTTCTTGTACTAGGTGTTTTTGATCAATTTGATTTGATTGTTTCTTTTTGTGCATTGCAGCACTGTACAGATCAAAAGAGCGCATTTTATGAAATGTCAAAAGTTCTCAAGCCAAATGGGAAAATATTGATTTTAGTGCCGGCGATGAATAATCCAGCCTGGAATCAGGCGCGTGCAAAAGTTCAGGCTGCGTCTAAATGGTTCCCGTATTGGCAGGACTTTATTCCTCGTAAATTTCTAAATACGCAACAGTATAAGGATTTGTTAAACGAATCGGGTTTCCGCGTTGTAAAAATAGAAAACATCCAAACGATGGACCCTTTTATTGATCGGGATGAAATGTTGGATTGGTTGGAAGGTACTTTTGCACCAGTTGTTCCCAAAAATCTAGCACGCGAGTTTTATCGTGAATGGATCGAAGAATATCTTCGATTAGACCCACAATCGGTCGATGAAAATGGCACCATCTATGCAAAACTTGGGTTCATAGGTATAGAAGCAGTTTTGGATACCCAAGTACAATGACTCCCGAATTAAGTTTTCTCCTTAAAGGCATTATCCTGGGGTTTTCAATAGCTGCTCCTGTAGGACCGATAGGCATTCTCTGCATCCGCAGAACGCTCCAATTTGGAAGGTTCTCTGGGTTATTTTCTGGCCTTGGGGCTGCTGCGGCCGATGTCATTTATGCTGTGATTGCTGCTTTCGGACTCACATTCATCTCGAACTTCCTAATGGCTGGACAATTTTGGCTTCGATTGATTGGAGGCGGATTCCTTCTCTATCTTGGATGGAAAACTTTTTATGCGACGGTCAGTGATAGAGCAAGAGAAGTCGCCCATACAAGCTTGGCTGGAGACTTCGTCTCCACCTTCTTTTTGACGATCACTAACCCAATGACCATCCTTTCCTTTTTGGCGGTATTTGCTGGTCTTGGGCTCTCAAGCATTCAAGGCAGCTATTTAGAAGCTGTGGCATTGGTGGTGGGAGTATTTTTAGGTTCTGTGGCCTGGTGGCTGCTTCTCAGCGAAGGCGTCACCTTGTTCCGGAAAAAGGTTAGTGACAAGATAATGCGATGGATCAATCGTGTAGCTGGAATGATTATCGTAGCATTTGGCCTTGCCGCTCTACTTACAGTGATATTCTAAACATGGATAAAAACGCTTTTTTACAAGAATTGCAGCAGCTTAGCAACCCAGAGAGAGCTATTGCAGACCAGCGTTACCACAAGTCCAGCCGGGAACATTGGGGCATTCCAGTTCCCATTTGCGAGAAGCTGACTCGAAATTTATCTAAAGAGCTTGAATATGCAGAGCTGATCCAACTTGCCAAAGACCTTTGGGACACAAACCTTTTCGATCCAATGATGTGTGCGGCCAAAATGCTCTCCTTGCCCCAATTGCAACCTTCTGAAGTTCTATGGGAAACGATCTTGCACTATCTTAAAAGTGTGGATGGCTGGGCGCTTGAAGATAGTCTTTGCTATGTCGCATGGAAATGTGTTCTTGCCAACCAGAGCTTGCTAGATGAAATAGAAGAATGGACGCAAGACCCGAACTTCTGGATGCGAAGGGCCGCTCTCGTCTACACGCTCCCATTTGCAAAACCAGGACGCGATCCCGAGAAAAGTCTGACATGGGCATCTGGTTACGCTTCTGATTCAGAATGGTTTATTCAAAAAGCAATTGGTTGGTGGCTTCGCGTGCTAGGAAAACACAATCCAGAGCGAGTCAGCCTCTTTTTAGATGTTCACTGGCAGCAGCTCAAAGGTGTGGCCAGAAAGGAAGCCACACGCAACATGAGCCCTGAATGGCAGCAAAGAATTTTACATCTCTCAAAGTCTGGGGCAAAATGATTGATATCAAAATACGCTCCCTGCGAGAGCAAGATATTGCAGTTCTAGGCGTTCTATATTTCCCATGGTCAACCAGAGAAGAGACGATTGCAAAGTGGACTGGTTACTTCAATGAACAGCAAAAAGGCTCTCGAATGGCATGCATTGCTGAGCAATATGGGAAAATTGTCGGATATGGGAATCTGCTCCCATCTTCTGAGTACCCTCATTTTAAGCAAAATGGGATTCCTGAGATCAATGATGTCTGGGTTTACGAAGAAAATAGAAATAAAGGGATCGCTACCGCATTGATCGCTTATTTAGAACAGGTAGCCAAACAACAAGGCTATACTACAGTCGGAATAGGAGTTGGCCTGTATCGAGACTATGGATCAGCTCAACGACTCTATTTTCGATTGGGCTATCAACCAGACGGTGAGGGAATTACCTACAAACATGCCGCTGTCATTCCTGGAGAGAAATATGCAGTAGATGATGACCTCATTCTCTGGCTTACAAAGAGGCTTGTAATTCATGACTAACCCTATTCAAATTGGCCTACAAAAAGAGTTATTTTTTAGAATCGATGAGCCTGATTCATGAACCAGGTTGGAAGGAAGGATGAATGGCTAATCAACGATAAGAAAGCAAGAAACAGCGAGGATCTACTGCTGCATGAGCTTATCAAGCTCTGGCTTGACCATTTCACATCCAGAGTAGTTAGACAACACCACTGCGGTAATGGGTGGATTCGTTTGCCAGGTATGGAGAAAGGAAGACATCCCGGGACCGCCTCCTGGATGTCCATATCCTGCTACGGCACCAGTTTCCCTGTCGTGATCTACCCAAAATCCTAAACGTCCTTTATATTCCATCATCGTATTGAATGAGTCTTCCCTAACAAGCACGTTATGCTGGTGAACCGCCCGTCTAAAAGACAGCAAATCGCTCGCTGTCATGCGCCAGCAGCCATTTCCATGTGGATATGGATCGGGAGATTCAACGCGCGTGACAATGCCCTCCTTAGATACCTCAAAACAGTCGGGCCGATGTCTTGCAGGGGAGTGAATCTCACGAATAGCCCCTTCCATACCAGCTGGTTTAAAAATCCTCTCTTCGATGTGAGAACGAAATCTTGCTTCATGATCTATGACGAGCATATTGCCGCAATTTGTATGCTTGCCAATGATTCTTGCCAGTAGTTGATAGCCATAATTAGAATAACTTTCGTTTCCGATTTGCCCGCGGTCCCAATTCTCTCCAGGCGCTATGCCATCCTTTTCTGATCCTGGCCTTTCAGTAAAGCCTGCTGTATGTGACAAAAGGTGTTCAACCGTGATTTCAGCTGAATGCTCTTTAAGCCTTTCCAACGATTGCTGATCTGGCTTCTGTTCTAAATATGGGTCCTGAAGAGATAAATCAAGCTCATCAGCGTCCAGCAGCTCGCTCAAAGGAGTCTTCAGCGAAAATTTCCCATCCTCGATCAATTGCATCACCGCAGTGGCCGTAAACAATTTCCCAATCGAAAGAGCATTAAAAGTCTGGTCGGTTGTAAATTCGGGTTGATTGGGACAATGGCAGGCTTGCACAACAAAACCGTCTCCCGCTTGAAGAGCAATCACCCCCGAGAATGGGAATGGCAGCATTTTCGGCAAATTCTGAACGAGATAGATAAGTCGCCCCTCAAGTGAAAGATGCTGCGATTCAAATTTTGCCACTTCAAAAGCATGATTAACGGCCTTATCGGCAGCAGCTTCCAGGTGAGCTTTTAGAGAGACATGCGGCAATGTCGGATCATATGGGACAAGTGCTGTTGAAATTGGAGGCACTGGATTAGAAGAAGAGGTCATAATTTAAATCCCCATATTAAAATACCGCATCAGGATGCGTTTCTATAAAAATGCGTTGTATTCGATTTTCTTGAGAAGCTAATCGAACCAGTTGCTGATAGGCGACTTCCACAGGAATACGGAAGCCGGAAAATGATTTATTTGGATCTTCAATTGGACCTAGGGACTCTTTTGGTTCCATGAAAGTTTGTAATTTTTGGCGAAATGCTTCTGGGTTGTCTCGAATGAATTTAAAAGAAATATTCTCAGCCTTCGTCCCTTTAGGAGCTTTTCTATCTTTGAGAAATATTATCGAATCTTTCAAGCTCACGCCTATAAATTTACGATCTGATCCATCATCGTTATAGGTAGCAATGGGGAAATATTCATGACCTGGGTCGAACGGTGCATGCATTGCGAAATGTTTCATTACGAGATCATCGCCATTGCCTACATTTGTACAATACTCGAATTCTTGATCTTGGCATTTGAGAATTAAAGGGGTGATTGATCCTGAGTGTGCAGCAGTTATCGTAAATCCTGGATATTGCTCTGTGCCACCAAAGGGAATAGAAAATATTCTCAGATCAGGATTTGATCTTGCATCAAGCAATACAAAACCATCTGAGCATTCTACAATAGCAGCTCCATGTTCTAAAGGGTGAGCAGAGCTTTTCCTTTGGACTGCCAATACACCATCAACATCATGCTGGTCCTTAAGATCTTTCAAAATTGCGTGAGCCATTCCAACACATGTACTGCCATATTCTTCATCTCGCGAATCAATCCTCACATCTCCGAAGTTACCTTCTTTTTCCAATTGATCTAATATCTTGAGGTACGGCCGACTACCATTGTAATCCAATTTGTCAACAGTTGCATGCACAGTTTTTTGGATGATCTTGAGAAGATCCTTACGCGTACCATGAAATGGTTCTGGGAGTCCTGGTCCAATTGTTAGATGTGCATATGCCCCAGCCAAAATGCGCTCTCGTATCGTCATGGGATGAAGAAGTCGACAATCTGTTATTTGGGTTCTAAATGAGCTTTTCATGTACGCATCATGCATTCTTTCCATAAGCGTTCGTTGCTGAGTGCGTAAATCCGCCGGAGGAGTATAAGGAATCAAAGCCGTTGATTGTGATAAAACGGGATCTGGAAAAGACGTCATAATTAATTAATCCATTTTTTTATTAAACCGTTAATTTTTTAAACAAAGTTCTACCATTCTATATTAATTATAAACAATTAAGCTCTATTTGTCAATGTAATAATTTTAATTTGATCTTTACAAGTTATTGATTATAAATGAGATGCAATCTGCTGACGTCAAATAGGGTGATTAGAACAGTATTTTTTCATGAAAAGGCCACTTGCCACAAGGAAAAGGCTTCCTATGAAAACTAGGGTATGAACTCCGAATATTGGGACCAGTTGAGCAGAAAATCCGGCAACTGCCCAAGCAATAGCCATGATCGCAACAGAAATCCCCATGACCCATCCCTGAGATCTCTCATCTGCGGCATTGGAAAAAGAAGTAAACATCCCAGAAAAAGCAATTTCAACAGCGATAGCGAATGGGAAGGCGAGGAGCCATATCAATACTTGGGCATGAAAAATCGATGAGAAAAACTGAGCCAGGAAGGTCGTAAAGAGTGAGATACAAACAATCTGTTCGATCTTGAGGCGTTTAAGCATTTGCGGAAGAACCAACAACAATCCTACAGCAAATCCAGCACCCATGTATCCATTGAAAAGGCCGAGAAAAAGTGGTTTGTAGCCAAATTCAGTGGTCAAAAGAATCAAGATAATAGGAAGGTACAACCCAACCCCAATTTGCATCAGCAAAAAGACAAAGCCCAGTTCTCTAATGCGCTTATTTTGATAAGCTTCAGTGAAAACGTTCAAAAAGCGCATGATGCTAATTCTCTTATCGCTTCTTTTTGTAAACGTTTCCTCGAAAGAGAATGCGATCCAAAGAAAAGCCAAGAAAGCAAAAAGAGCTGCCCATAGGAAAGGAGCATAAAAAGTCGTACCAGATAAAACTCCACCCATCAAAGGGCCGACGACAAACCCGATGCATTGAATGAGGGCGACATAGCTCAGGTGTATGGCTTTGTTATCTTTTGTGCTTAAGTCAGAGATGGTGGCTAAGGCCACTGATTGGCTTGCAGAAACTAAGCCAGACAGCCCGCGCCCCAGTAGGAAAAGAGTAAGACTCGAGGCTACAATCCCTATGCTCATCAGAACAAAGCTGAACGCCATCCCGATCATGCTAAAAAGCAACGTCTTTTTCCTTCCGATGACATCGGACAGGTCTCCAATGAAAGAGGTGCCAAAAAACATCAAAAGCGGATAGAGTGCTAGCGTTACCCCTAGACACAGATATCGCAAGGATGAAGAAGCGATTGCAAAGATATTGCTTTCAGGAGAAGTGAAAATGGCAACAAGAAGGGGAGCTACAAGTCCAAAACCTAAAATATCGATGAAAATAGCGAATAGGCATGGAGCCACTTCTTTAAAAGAAAATTTTGCCATTTTTGTTCCCCAAAAGGCTCAATAAAATACTGTTGCGTCGATCTCCACATTATCCAAAAAATTCCTTTCCTTGCCACGATTCATTTTTTCACCCCTACATACGGTATTCAAAAACGGTAAGATGCATGTGTTAATTTTTTCCGTGGAAATCATAGTCTATTTAGTGCTATGATGATCCGAAAAACCCGCCTGTAAATCCATGAAAAATATGACAGCTGAAAACATAATCAAAACCGAAAGATTGATCTTACGCCCCTGGAAGGAGCAAGACCTGGAACCATTTGCTGCGATGAATGCCGACCCACGTGTAATGGAACATTTCCCGTCTGTAAAAACTCTTGAAGAGAGTCGAAATGAGTATCAAGCGATATTGGAGCAATTTAAAAAGCATGGCTATGGATGGTGGGCTGTTTCTATAATAGATGGTCCTGATTTTATCGGTTTTGTTGGGCTAAACCACGTCAATTTTGAAACGTCTTTCACACCAGCTGTAGAGATTGGATGGAGGCTGCAGTTCGATTATTGGGGAAAAGGTTACGCAACCGAAGGCGCTATTGCATCGCTTGAGGTTGGATTTGAAACGTTAAAGCTCAAGGAAATCGTCTCCTTCACAGCCACTCAGAATATGAAATCAAGAGCCGTCATGGAAAAGATTGGCATGCATCACGATGCAGAAGACGATTTTGATCATCCAAAATTACCTGAAGGTCATCCCCTGAGAAGGCATGTTCTCTACCGAATCAGGGCATCTGAGTGGCAAAAACGAAACCATCTATCCCAGCCACTGTAAGGAATGAGCCTCAAATGAACGCCAATAATCGCCCACAAATCTCTATCTACATCGCGGCCAGCATCGATGGCTACATCGCCCGTAAAGATAACAGCCTCGATTGGCTCGATCGAGTTGGCGGATTTGACGAAGATTATGGATTTAAAAAGCTGCTCGATAGCATCGATACCCTGATCATCGGTCGTAAAACCTACGAAATCGCCATAACGGTGCCAGATCCGTATCCTGGTAAAAGAGTGGTGGTATTGAGCAATATCCTACATTCTGTCCGAGAAGGAATGGAGCTTTATCGTGGGGATCTGACTGAATTGGTCTCAAAACTGCATAGGGAAGGAGTAAACCACATCTGGGTCGATGGAGGAGTGACGATTTCTCAATTTCTTGCGTCTCATATGGTCGACACAATGACCCTTGGGATCATTCCGATTATTTTGGGGGAAGGGCTTCCTCTATTCAACGTTATTGGCAAAGAGATTCCCTGCCGTCTTCTTTCTTCTCAAAGCTATAGCAGCGGACTTGTTCAGCTCAATTATGAGCTCATCAAGGAATTTACGCCTATGAAGGACAAGATCCATTTCAAAATCGTGGATTTTGGCAGCGATGACTATAAGAAATCTGTATCTCTTCGAGAAGAGATCCTGCGCAAACCACTTGGGATTACATTCGCTCAAGCGGAGTTAGAATGGGAGAAAGATCCCATCCACATAGCAGGCTTTTTAGGACAGGAGTTGTGTGCAACAGCTGTCTTGGTACCTGTTGGCAATGCCGTTAAAATGCAACGAGTTGTCACGAAATCTTCCTTCCAAAATAAAGGCATCGGGTCACTCATGATGGCTTTTTGTGAAGAATACGCTCAAAAACAGGGGTATAAATCGGTTTATTGCCATGCACGCGGAACTGCTATCCCATTCTATTTAAAAAACCAATACGCATTGGAGGGAGAGCCTTTTGATGAAGATGGGATTCCTCACCACAAAATGAAAAAAGTTATCAATGCAGAAGGTCAATGTGCCGAAATTGAATAAAATCAGCATCCATCAGGATGGACTTGTCGGAACACTTTATCATCCGGAAACTAGTCAGAAATTACCAGGACTTATTCTCCTTTCTGGTTCAGATGGAGGAATTCCGGGGACCAACGCCATTCCAGAGGCATTTATTGAATCTTTGTCGCGAAAAGGATTTGCTGTCTTAGGATTGGCTTATTGGGGTGTGGATGCCTTACCCGAGAATCTTGAAAATATCCCCTTGGAATATTTTGAAAATGCTTTGCATTGGTTAGGATCTCACCCAAAAGTACAAGAAAATAGGGTCAGCATTGTTGGACAATCAAGAGGAGCCGAACTTGCCTTGTTATTGGGTTCGATTTTTCCAAATCACATTCGTTCCATTGTAGCCTCCGCTCCCTGCAGCATGATATGTGGTGGTTTTCCTCATCCAAATCGCCCGGCATGGCTTTATCAAAATAAGCCAATTGCACCCTATCTCTCCGGTGTATCTAGCGACGATAGCAATCTAACAGAAATGGATGACTTGAGGATTGCCTGTGAAAAGCACGTTATTCCTCATCACGCCAATACTCAGGAAGACCCCTATATTCTCACAGAGTTGTTCGCCGCCAGAAATTCAAAAAAAGGAGCCGATCTGGCAGCAATTCCTGTCGAAAAGATAAAATGTCCCGTACTTCTATTATCCGGCGACCAAGATGCTATCTGGCCGGCAAAAAGCTACTGTGAATTGATAATGAACCGTTTTGAAAAATATCGATCACCTATCATCAGAAAACATCTGAATTATCTTGAAGCAGGACATGGGATTATTGCCTCATACGATGGCCCTATTTTCCATCCAAAGGGGCAGTTTTGGTGTAGACTTGGAGGAACGGTAAGCGACAACAAAATGGCAAATGAAAAATCTTGGATCGCAATATCCGAATTTCTTCAAGAAACGTTATCAAAAAGATGACCAAATTTGGACTCATCGAGTCCGAGTAAGGTTACTTCAACGGATCGTAACTTGTTTGTTTTTGAGCCTAGGAATGGCCGGAATCTCGATACCAATTAACATTTTTGGCGGGTATACTTCTCCTATGATAGAAAAACAACCTCTTTCACTCCAACGCATTATCGATTGCTTAAACGCCGATTACGGTATCGCAGTTACTACTCTCACATTCCTTTCCTTGGGCGCGGATATGAATGCGTCGGTATACAAAGCTCTTACGCATGACGGGCTATCTTATTTCGTAAAGCTAAAACGTGGCCACCACCACGATATCAGCGTTGCCCTTCTGTCATTGTTACAGAGCTCAGGACTTCAACAGATTATTCCTCCCATCAAAACAACCCATGGCAAGGAGGCCCAGCATATCGATGGCTTTACCCTCATTGTGTATCCATTTGTCGAGGGACAGAATGGATTTTGCTATAATCTAACTGATGAGCAATGGGTTGCGCTAGGGAAAGTATTAAGGCAAGTTCACGAATTCGATGTATCGCCATCAATCAAAGATCGAATCAGGAAAGAAGCCTATTCTTCCAAATGGCGAGAAGCCGTTCGATCGCTTCTTGGTTCTATTGACGGGAACTACACCGGTGATGAAATAGCTTTGAGATTACGGGCGTTTATGAAGGAGCATAGGGGAGCTATCATACGCCTGGTAGACCGGGCTGAATCTTTAAGCCAAAAAATCCAGGAGCAATCCCCTGAATTCGTGCTGTGTCACTCTGATATCCATGGCGGCAATGTGTTGATAGATGTGAATGGCGCCATCTATATAGTGGATTGGGATGAGCCTATCATGGCCCCCAAAGAGCGCGATCTTATGTTTATTGGTGGGGGAGTGGCTAATGTCTGGAACAATCCGCATGAGGAAATGTCTTTTTATAAAGGCTATGGAAAGACCAAGATCAATAGAGAAATCTTAGCCTATTATCGACATGAACGCATCGTGGAAGATATCGCCGTTTACGGTCAGGAGCTCCTCTTGACGCCGGGCGGAGGCGAAGACAGACCAGAAATGTACAAGCAGTTTATTGCCATGTTCGAACCTCGGGGCGTGGTAGACATAGCGTTCACAACAGATGAAGGATTATCCGAACACATTTAAAATAAGGCACATAAATAGACCTTGAAAACGGTCTGCAATTGTGTTAAAATAAAGCTATAATCTTTTGAAGGGGCCTCGTCCAATGAGAAAATAAGTTTGAATCCAATCTGCAGCTAAACAACCAAAGGATCAAACTTATGTCTCGGCTTCTTATTCAATTTTCACATCTTTTTAAATCTTTCGGCTCTTTTTCGCTATTCGACGACATCTCTTTGACGATCAATCAAGGGGAGATTTTTGCTCTCATTGGCGAAAATGGTGCGGGAAAAACGACGCTTTTACAGCTTCTGATGGGCACCGCTTTGCCAGATGCTGGCCATTTCAGCAGAGCTCCCCATTTGACCATTGGGTTTTTGCCGCAGGAGGTCTCTCTACCATCCAGCGATATAAGCGCCAAAGCTTATATCGAAGAAGGAGCTCTCTCAGAACTAGAACGACAAATGACGACCTGTTTGGATGATCCTGATCGCTTGCCTGAGTGGTCAGAGCTCCATGAGCGATACGAGCAACTCGGCGGCTATCAACGCATGCCCATTGAGAAAGTTTTAAAAGGGTTGAAACTAGACGCTTCCTTACTTGATCTCTCCATGACCACTTTAAGCAGCGGACAAAGAGTCCGCGTGGCATTGGCTAAAGCACTCATTGAAAACCCAGATTTACTGCTGCTTGATGAACCGACGAATCACTTGGACATTGAAATGCTGGATTGGCTCGAGGAGATGCTGAGAACTCGAGATGGCGCTACGATCATCGTTTCACACGATCGGAAATTTTTAAATGCAACTTGCAACCGGCTGATCGAGATTAAAAATGGCAAGTTGACCTGCTATGGCGGCAATTATGATTTTTATCTGGGAGAGCAGGAGAGGCTTCTAGAAAGACAGATGAAAGCCTTTGAATCGCAAGAAGAGGAAAGAGCCCTTTTAAAACAGAAAATCAAGGCTGTGACCTTCTCCAAAGGGAAGGCGCCTCCGCCAAAAGATCGAAACATCATGGCTTACGATCATAGAGGTGAAAAACATCAAAAATCTCTACAGCGCAATTTGGACGTTTTGAAAGCACGGCTTGCCGAAATTGAGGCCAATCCGCTACCAAACCCAAAACCAAAAAGTATTAGGGGACTGAGATTCCTGCCGACCCCACTCGCTTCAACAGTTGCGATCGAATTGGAACACGTCTCCAAAGCATTTGGTGAGAAACGACTCTTTTCCGGATTTACTAAAATGATCTGCAAAGGTGATCGGATTGTCTTGACTGGCCCCAATGGCTCTGGGAAAACGACTTTGCTTCGATGCATTGCCGGCCTACTGCCAGTGGATGCTGGTCAGATTCGATGTGCGCCAACCGCGAAAATTGCTTACCTGGATCAGGAAGTTGAATTACTGCCGATGGAACAAACGTCACTTCAGTACTTTGAAAGCAAATTCAGCCTATCTGAAGAAGAGCTGAGGCGCGAATTGCATAAGGCGGCTATTGGTGGATCTGAGCTCTTGAGCCGTCCATTCTCCACCTTGAGCGTAGGCCAAAGGAAACGCCTCATGCTGCTTTCTTTGATCATGGAGAAGCCCAACGTTCTTTTGCTGGACGAACCCACCAACCATCTCGATTTTCTGACATTGGAGGCATTTGAAACAGCTCTTCTGAATTTTGAGGGCGCAATTTTGGCCATCTCTCACGATTCGACATTTATCGAGAAAATTGCTACTCAGGAGTGGAAACTATGAAAATATTATTGGATCAATTTATTGCTGACGCGATCAAGATCCGTCACCACCTTCATCGAATTCCTGAATTGCAGTATGAAGAGCGGAAAACCGGCGCGTTCATTGCATCGACCCTAAGATCGTATGGCTATGAAATTCAAGAAGGAATAGGCAAGACTGGGATTGTGGTCATTCTCGATTCGGGAAAGCCGGGAAAAACTATTGCCTTTCGAGCGGATATAGATGCCCTACCTATCTCTGAAGCAACAGGGAGCGCTCATCAATCCACCCATCCTGGAGTTATGCATGCCTGCGGGCATGATGGCCATACTGCTACGCTTCTTTTGGTCGCCAGGATTTTGCAGCAAATCAAACCCCAGCTTAGAGGCAAGATCAAGCTCATATTTCAGCCTGCTGAAGAGGGCGGGAATGGATCAAGCGCAATGATTCAAGATGGCGTTTTAAAACATCCATCTGTCGATGCCATCTTCGGCTACCACAATTGGCCTGGACTTCCCCTAAACTCGATCGCTACCCGGGCAGGCTGTATCCTTGCTGGTAGCGGGAGATTTGAGATCACAATTCACGGGAAAAGGGCGCATCTTTCCAATCCCAAAGATGCGATCAATCCCGTGACGATCGGAGTTGGCATAGTCAAAGAGATTGAAGCTCTATCCATTCCCATGACAGTGATCAATCTGCTTGGATTCAATAGCGGAGATTGGAAACAAGGAACATCAGAACGGACAGAAATTGTTGGATGCTACTTTGTCGAAGGAGAAGAAGCTTATCTGCAACTCAAGCAACGAATCGAATCGATTGTAGGGGAACATGGAACCGTAACCTTCCATGAATTTCAGTCGGCAACCGTGAATACTCCTCAGGAAACAGAACAGGTCTTTTTTGCAGCGCGAAAAGCTGAGATAAAAGACGTCCAACGACTTGAGAGCTGTAAAATGGCTGCTGAAGATTTCTCCGAATATCTAAAGTATGTGCCAGGCTGTTATTTCTTAATGGGAGCAGGAGAGAGAACAGCTTCTCTTCATACCCCTTTTTATGACTTCCCCGATGAAATCTTAACCACAGCTGCCCAAATGTTTCTGCAAATTGCCATGGAGAATCATTAACACCTGCTCAAGAGAGTTCGCTTAAGGCTGTTTCTTGGGCAATCCAAGCCAAATAACGAGGGGTTCCCTGAACAATGTCAACCTGCAAAATTTCTGGAACCTCATAGCTACAATGCTTTTGAATATAACTCTGGACCGCATCAAAATGCTTGAGGGCAGTTTTGAAAATGACTTTTACCTCTTGACTCTCTTCAATTTTCCCTTCCCATCGATAGATTGATTCGACTTCGGGAAAAATAGATGCGCAGGCAATAAGCCGTTGATCCAGTAATCCATGAATGATCTTTTTGGCCTCTTGTTTATCCCGACACGTCCAGAAGATGTAGATTATGTCTATTCTGGATGTCATTCCGCTATTTTCCAATAAGCTTCTTTTTCCATACGGATCAGGAGTAGATCTTTTCGCAAGGTCCCTCCAATTTTTTCATAGAAGGCAATAGCCTCTTCATTCCAATCAAAAGCATGCCATTCCATTCGACAACACCCAACCTCTTTTGCATAGCATGCTAATTGCTTCAATAAACCGGAACCAATGCCTTGCCCACGCTCTGAAGGTTTTACATAGAGATCATCCACATAGAGAAATGGCGTTCCTTGATGCCCAGAATAGGCATAAGAGTAAAGAGCGTATCCAACAACCCCCTTTTCATTTTCTGCCAACTCAACATGAAAGTAGGAGGTTTGCCCAAAGCCATACTTTTCTAAGTTTGCCTTAGTAACTGGCAAAGTCACTAGATCCTTACCTTCAAATACAGCAAGATCACAAACCAGCTCATAAAGAACATTCAAATCTTCTACCCTCGCCGGACGAGTTTGAAAGGGCAAAAGATCAGCATGTAAGCAAGCTCCAACTAGGAGAAGCAACCCAATGATAATTTTCATTTTGTTGCCTCAACCTCCAAACGAGTCACAATAAAACTCACTTGGCCCTGGTCATCTACAGGAAGAATTTGAAGATAGCAGTCAACTAACTCTGTAAGAAAAGCATCTTTTAGATCGGCAGAAAGAGGTCTTAAATAGGGGAACCATTGTTTTAGAAATCCTTGAAATACAGCTCTCGAAGGAAACCTCTCGTGTTTTGTCATTGTTTCTAATCGATCCGGAGAAAAATGAGCATTCACAAGTAAGTCTCTATATTCCTCTGGCTGATAGAATTTCCAAGGAGCTGAAAATTGAGTAAAATATTTTTCCCATTTCCTTGAAGAAATTGTTTTGCTTAACGCTTTTTCCATTGCATCTGGAAGGCCGGTCGGCATTTGAATACAAAGTCTCCCTCCAGGCTTAAGGGCTTTCTCAAAACGTTCCAATGCTTGTTTTTGTTCTAGTACCCATTGCATAACCGTAAAAGAAGTGATCAGGTCGAATTTTTCGTGAAAATTGACTTGCGCTGCACCCTGAACGAGAAATGAGAGGGTTGGATAGTTGGAAAATGCCGCGTTCGCAAAATCTATCATCGAAGGAGAAATATCAACCCCGACAATTTCTGCATCGGGGAGTGCGCGAGCCATAGCAGCAGTGATTTTACCATCTCCACATCCAACATCGAGAATAGCAGAAGCATTGTGCAAATCGAGAGTGGCTATGAAGTCTTCAGCAGAAGATTTCTGTGACTCAGAGTTCTTGGCATATTCATCCCCTTTCCAAGGATCTTTAACTGGAGCTGCGCAAAGAGATGAAAGGACTATTGCCCCTAAAAAGATTGAAAAGGAAAATACATTCATAATACCTCAACTTAGCCTGTATGAAGCAAACCTTTATAGTTGAACTCTCATTTTACAAGCAAACTTTCCTTAATTTTCCTAAGTGCCTCTAGCCTATACATCATTCCCTTCCAAAACGGGGGAGGATTTTTTTCAAAGAATTCAAAAACTGAAAGATATCTCATGAGTGAGAGCGCAGATTGCGGAAGTACTCAGCCGCGCTTTCGGATTCCTGAACTGCAATTCTTGCCCTGGCAAACATCTCTCGTTCATATTTCTCTATCAATATCGGCCAACCGACAGGCTCCTGCGAAGAAGCTAACAGTGTTGATAATACTCTGGCGTCTTCGAGCGCATTATTCCCGCCTAGTCCTCGTTCTGTAGGCATAGCATGAGCTGAATCGCCAACAAGAGTGACTCTGCCTGTTGGAGCCATAGGAAATTGGTCAGAGTCAGGAAATTGAGTAGTGCTTACAAGCCAAGGCGCCATTATCCCTTCCGCCGGAGTATCGTATACCAGCTTTTTCAAGCTTTCATGCCAAGGTTCATTTTTCATCAACTGCTTGCAATGATCCAATATTCTCGTGCGGTATTCCAATCCCTGATCGAACTGATACCAAGGCGCATTTCGATTTTTTACTTCTTCCGAGAATGCCCAAAAAACTGTAGGACTTCTATCAGCCCGTTCTGAAAAGCACACTCCCATGTAATGAGAATTAGGTCCCAGAAAACGAACCAATCCTGTTTTGTTTAAAGGAAGAAGCATGTCCCACTCTGGCGTACGGTCAATCTGCCCTCCTAAGATGGCGCGGTTGCTGTCAGTTACCTTTGGAATTGATCCAAGCCTGTCCCCGTATATTGATGGCAAGAGTTCTCTTACGATTGATCCTCCTCCATCGCATCCAACAAGCAAATCTCCATCGGCATATGATCCATCTGCAAAATGAGCAATCACTTGGTCGCCATTATCTTCAAACATGACAAGACGCTTGTTCCATTTAATGTCGATCCCTTCCTGCAAAAGAGCCCTCAATTCTGAACGGAGGAACTGGACGGCAGCATCCTGCCCTTGCGGGACACTGAAAAAGGGGTCCATCTTTTCATTGGCACAGGTAAATCCATCTCCCACATCAGCAACCTTCGCCATGGACAAATGACCCATTTTTTTAGGCGTGAGTAATGCAGCTAATGCATGCATTCCCAGCGACCGAATTGAAATCCGATATCCCTGTAGTCTACTTGTAGGGCTCTCATCCCTTTCAAAAACTGTGGGATGAAAGCCAGCTTTGACAAGACCTTGAGCCAAAGCCAATCCGCCAAGCCCCGCTCCAATGATTAATATTTTGTTTTGCATTTCATTTACCCTTCTCATCATTTAACCATTGAATTTCTGATTCAAGGAGAACGATTCCGTATCTCAATGCTTTAAGGCGAATCGCTTTACGAGGCGAATCAACTATGCCCTCTAATCTCTCTTCGATTTTCTTGTATTCTTCGTAGATCTTTTCGATTTTTTCTAATCTTTCTTCAAACAACCGGATCATCTCTTTTTGATCCGTGACAAAAAAGAGTTTAAGGAGAAACTCGTTGCGCGGAGTTTCCGATCCAGTCGGGCTTTCAAACCAATTCTTAAATTCCTCCTGGCCTGGCTCCCTAATCGAAAAGACCTCTTTCTTTTTCTTTCCCACATAGGCGATCTTGGATAGTACCTTTCCTTCTTTAGCCAAAACCTTCAGCATGGGATAGAGCGTCGAATCGGATTCCCGCCAAAAATAAACCGTCGACCTCCCCATTAGAGATTTGATCTCATATCCAGTTTTGGGACCTTCAAGGAGCATTCCCAAAATAGCGTATCTTGTTTTGTTGACTAATTTCATCAGAAATACCCAGTTACTGGGCATTTTGCCACAAGGGCCGATTTACAAGCTATGTAAATCAATTTTTGATCAAATTAACTCGTAACCTATTGACTTTACCCCTGTATAACACATATTATACACCTTGATTTACCCATCAAATTCTCAAGGAAACTGTTAAATGAACGAGTTGAAGATGGACGGGCTGGCGCATGTAAAAAACACTGCAGCCAAGGAAATCATATCGAACTCGGACAAGTTTTACAGAAAACCGCTGAATGTTTGGAAATTGCAAGCGAATGCCAAGAAAATATTTGCAGTTGACTAAGAATCAATGAATTGGCATCATAACCCTCCCGTTTCAACCCACGAGGTAATTAATGTCTGTTCTCTTTCTCTCTTGTTGCCTTGCGACAACGTTGCTGAATCAACCACATCTATCGATTACGCAGCCTGCTGGGCAAACAATAGATCGAGAAATACACATTCAAGTTGAAAATCTTACACCTTCCCAAGAGATAGAACTACAAGCTGAAGCTGAAGACCAACAAGGAGATATTTGGTTTTCTAGCGCTATTTTTCATGCAGACGCGAACGGTCAAGTAGACGTAGCCTCAGCTTCACCAACTGAGAATTCTTCCTATGAGGGTATCGATGGAATGGGGCTTTTTTGGTCTATGCTTCCAGCTTCTGGGGATACAGCGGCCAGTTTCAAATGTAAAAATGATACGATTCCTGTTAAAGTTAAGCTCTACGTCGCTGATGATTTGGCGGCCAAAGAAACAGTGACTCGTTATCTCAAAGCCCCAGATGTCAAAAGAATCGATGTTAGAGAAAATGGCCTCGTAGGCGTTCTATTTCTCCCGCAATCAGAGAGACCTCTCCCTGTGATCATCACACTGAGTGGATCAAATGGCGGGCTGAGTGAAAACAGAGCAAAGCTTCTTGCTTCGAATGGATTTGCTGTATTCGCTCTCGGATATTTCGGCGTTGATGGCCTGCCCGCCAATCTACAGGATATTCCTCTGGAATATTTTGAAACTGCTTTTGCATGGCTGAAAGAGCAGCCTAATCTTGACTCGTCACGTGTTGGCCTATATGGGGCTTCAAGAGGGGCCGAGCTGTCTTTGATTCTCGGATCATTTTTCCCAAATTCAGTACAGGCAATCGTCGCCATCGTTCCAAGCAGTGTAGTATACGGGGGCTTAAGTGAAACACCTGTAAATGCATGGATCTATCAAGGCAAACCTATTCTTCCTTTTGCTCCCGTTCCACAGACAGATTTTGCAGATGGCAAGGGCAAAATTCCCGAAAATCCAGCCAATACTCGTCAGAACTTTTTGGAAGGAATGAAAAATGAGGTCGCTTTTGCTGCGGCCTCAATTCCCGTTGAAAACATTCGCTGTCCTATTCTCCTTGTTTCTGGAGGAGATGACCAGATGTGGCCATCAGATCTCTATGTACAACAGATCATGAATCGCCTTACAAAGACTCACTCCTCAATTATCTGCCGTTATTTGCACTATCCGGATGCTGGGCACGGGATTAACATTCCGAATCTCCCCATTCCTGGACCCACGTATTATCATCCAGTTGGGAAACTTTGGTTTTCTATGGGAGGGACTCGCGCCGCAGATGCTAGAGCAAGCGGCGATGCCTGGAACAAATTAGTCGCTTTTTTTCATGAATCCTTAGGCGACAGGGCCAATCATATGCAGCAAAGCAATCAAGAAAAATTCGCTGCTCTAAGAGGGTTTCAGTTGCCAATAGATCAATATGCGATCACTGGTAGCGGACCTCTCGGTATTCGCAATCTGAAAGCAATAGGTGACATCGATATCATCGTCACCCCCAAATTATGGACCATACTCGCTGAAAAGTACGGCATAACTGACGAAAATGGGGTGAGAAAAATTATTTTGCTAGGAGGGATTGTTGAAGCATTTGCAGAAGGTTCATTTTATACCGCACCAGCAGACCCACAAGCCCCGACTATAGCTTCCCGCATAAAGGACGTAGAAATCATCGATGGACTCCCATTTGATTCCATTGAAAACGTGCTATACTACAAACGTAAAGATGCACGAGAAAAAGACTTAAAAGATATTCTTCTCATCGAACAATGGATGAGAATACAAAAATCGTAAGAAAGACCTATGAAAAAAACACTATTTTCCCTGATCGCATCAACCCTCACCGCTACTTCCCTCATTGCAGCTCCCCAAGCTATCGTGTTTGACTTTGGGGGAGTTTTGACAGGAGAGCCAAATCGAGAAGCTGTCATCACCTTTATTCGCCAATCGTTCCATTTCTCTGCGGAAGAATTCGAGAAGGTCAATCAAGAAAAACGCCTGGCTGTAAAACAAAGTAAGACAGATGAAGAATTTTGGATTGCTTATGCCAAAAACAAAGGCATCAAGCTTCCAGCGAATTGGGGTGCCTCTTTCAAATCGGTCTTGAAAGACGCTATCGGAATCAATCCAGAGATGTATGCCTTGGTAAACCAGCTGAAGGAGCAACAAATCCCCGTTGCACTCCTTTCCAATGTCGATGACCGTATATCGAAGCTCATCCGCGATTTTGGCCTTTACGAGCCCTTCGAGCCCTGCCTACTCTCTTGTGAAATCGGTGTCGAAAAACCTGACCTAAAAGCATACGAATTACTCCTAAAGACGCTGAATCTGCCAGCTAAGGATGTCGTTTTTATCGACGACAGGCCCGAAAACGTCGAAGCCGCAAAAACACTTGGACTCGATGCAATCTTGTTTGAATCTGAGCAGCAGCTAAGAAATGAGCTAAGCACAAGAGGCTCTCTAAAATGACCCATGCTCCAGTACAGATCATCTACTTAAATGGATCATCAAGCAGCGGGAAAACGACACTCGCAAAGGCGCTTCAACATGCTTTTGAGAAACCATTTCTGCATGTGGGCATCGATAAAATCATTGGCTGGATGCCAGAAAAGGTAAATGATTGGACGGGAGGCGAGGCTCCTCTTGGGTTTAGCTGGAAAAAGAGCCAGGATGAGTCGGGCAATCCCATTCAAGAGCTGCAACAAGGGCCTTATGCTCAAAAAATAGGCGAAACCTTTCGAGAAGTGGTTCTTGCGCTCGCCAGAATGGGACACTACTTAATTATCGATGATGTTTCTTTTGGCAAGAGCCAAGTGGATATTTGGAAAGCAGCCCTGAAAGACTTTCGAGTTTTGTGGGTTAGCGTAAATGCTCCCCTTTCTGTCTTGGAAGAGAGAGAAAAGCAGCGGGGCAATCGCATTTTAGGATCTGCTCGAGGCCAGTTTCACAAGGTGCATACTGATGTTACTTACGATCTTGAGATAGATACCCATCAGTCGAGCCAGGAAGAAAACGCAGAAAAAATCACGACTTTTGCTTCAAAGTATCAGGCGCCCTCTTCAAAAAAAATGAAGATCACTCTCTGCAAAGCAACAGAGGAAGACAAGAGCACGATCCAAAATCTTGGCCGCTTTTACGTCTATGAGATGTCTAGATATTGCGGTTTTTTACCAACTTGGGAAACGCCTTCCAATGGTCTTTTTGAGTGTATTGATCTTAGCTCTTATACCGAAAAACCAGACCGACACGCGTTTTTAATAAAAGTGGACGGTGAGTTGGCAGGATTTGTATTGATTAACAAAGTCGGAAGCTCGCCGGATGTCGATTGGAATATAGGGGAATTTTTTGTGATTTCAAAATTCCAAGGTAAGGGTGTCGGGCATCATGTAGCAGAGCAAATCTTCAACCAGTTCCCTGGAATATGGGAAACCACGCAAATACCAGAAAATAAAGCCGCCATAGATTTTTGGGAGAAGGTGGTGACTCATTATACAAATGGAAAATTTGAAAAAAGCTGCAAAACCATTGCCGAGCCAAAACCTCACCCTATGATTGTTTTAAAATTTACCTCTCGAGCACAGACATGACCGTGATGATTCGAAGAGCAAAAATAGAAGATGCACAATCTATCGTCTCTGCTGAGCAAGACATCGCTCAGGAGCCTGGCTATTTCTGCTCAGAACCATTCGAATTAAGCGAAGAAAATGTCTGCAAAACCATTCAGTCTTCCCAGGGAATTTACCTCGTTGCTGAAAAAGAGGGGATCCTTGTGGGCCACGCCTTTTTAGAAATCCTAGATCTACAAAACTTAAGCCATGTTGCTCAACTGAATATAGCCGTTCACAAGGGCTATCAGGGAAAAGGGATTGGGACGCAGCTGATGGAACGAATTATCGAATGGGCAAAACAATCAGGCAGAGTAGAGAAGATCGAACTAAACGTGCGGGCATCTAACACAGGGGCTATTGCCCTCTACAAAAAAATGGGGTTCTTCGAAGAGGGTTGCTTGAAAAGGAGAGTCAAGGCAGGGGATCGATACATCGATGATCTCGTGATGGCTCTCCATATTAAAGGCGATCTTCCTCATCGCAATATCAGTCGAGTCGGCGTGTATGGTGTGGTCAGAGAGGGCCATAAAATGCTTCTGGTCGTGCAAGCAACAGGAACGTATGCGAATCGATTTGATCTACCCGGAGGGGGCATAGAGTTTGGAGAGACTATAGAGCAAGCTTTGCACCGTGAATTTCTCGAAGAAGTCGGCATGGATTTTAAGTCCATGGAACCAATCACCAACCTCACTGCAAAAGTAGAAATGCCGAGCAAAGAGGGCTGGCCTTCCTATACTTTCCACCAAATCGGATTGATTTACTCCGTTGACGGCCTGCATGCTTTGGGGACAGAATGCAAAGGCTCGCTAAAACATGATTGGATAGATCTCCAAACCTTGAAGCAAGAAGAGGTCTCTCCATTTGTGTGGGCAATTAGCCGGGCAGAAGCTCTATGACTATGTTTTCATTTGCTCCTCTTACTCCGGATCATTTTCCTCTCTTACACAAATGGATGGGGCAGCCACACGTTTGGCAATGGTGGGGGGAGGGGAGATCTTGGTCCTTTCATGACATCCAAGAGAAATATCATTCCTATACTCTTGGATACAAGATCGAGCAGGGGGAGAAAAAAGCAATCTCCCCATTTGTCGTTCATTTTCAGGATCGCCCCATTGGATTCATCCAAGCCTACAACGCCCACGATTTCCCAAGAGGCGGCTTCTATGTGAAAG
Source organism: Rhabdochlamydiaceae bacterium (assembly GCA_019745395.1). Classification (GTDB taxonomy): domain Bacteria; phylum Chlamydiota; class Chlamydiia; order Chlamydiales; family Rhabdochlamydiaceae; genus CAIJXB01. The sequence goes on from JAIETG010000007.1 coordinate 52,443, forward strand.
ATATTGAACAGGAGCCATCGCAATCCATAGCCGCCCTCGATTTTTATATTGGAGAACCCGACTGCATAGGAAGAGGACTTGGGGCAGAAATATTGAAAGGATTTTTAGAGAGTCACGTATTTCGCTATTTTGATGCCTGCCTTGTAGATCCGGATAAAAATAATAAAGTGGCGATCAAGACCTATGCAAAGGCGAATTTCTCTACTTTGCAAGAGCTGGCATCCAGCATTGTCATGATCGCTAGGAAAGAAGAAAAGAAAAATCCAATCATCATTTTTGGCAGCGCGCGCAGTGATGGGAATACCTTACAAGCGATCAAAACCGTAATCAAAGATCAACCCATACCAATTGTTGATCTCAAAGAGCTCAACATTGCTCACTACGATTACAGCTATGCCAATGCGAAAGATGATTTTATCTCGCTAGCCGAAAAGATGGTGCGACATAACCCCATTATTTTGGCAACCCCAGTCTACTGGTATTCGATGAGCGCCTTGATGAAGACATTTATTGATCGATGGAGTGATCTTCTCGACACCCGCAAAGACATCGGCCGTCGCCTCACCAATAAAGAGCTGTATGTGATCACATCTTACGGTGAATCCGTGCCAAGAGGATTTGAAGATGCCTTTTCTCAAACATGCGAATACCTTGATATGCAATACAAGGGGTGTTATTATTTTTACAGTGGTGATAACCTCGAACTTAGCAATGGAAATGCCCCACTTGCTAGCGAGTTTTGTGAAAAAATTTTCCGTGAATCGCCCTCTTTCATGAGCAGGTAAATAGATGGACCAATTGACTAAAAACGTCACAGACATCTTGTTAGCAACGACTGAAGAACAGATCCGCTCTTGTTATCGCGTGATGCAACAGCTACGACCTCATTTAACGGAAGAACAGGCGTTTGTCGAACAAGTCCAGCGTCAATTATCTGAAGGGTATCATTTGGCATACTATCAAGATGGGGGACAAGTGAGAGCCCTTGCTGGATTTAGGTTTCTGGAGTTTTTGGCTTGGGGAAGGGTGCTCTACGTCGATGATTTGATCACTGATTCTGAGACGCGAAGAACCGGCTATGGAGGGAACCTTCTAAAATGGGTGATCGAGGAAGGCAGGAAAGCAAAATGTGACCAGATCCATTTGGATAGTGGCCCCCAACGCCACGATGCGCACAAGTTGTACCTCAATCATGGATTCAAGATCATTGGCCACCATTTTGCACTGAACTTTAAAGAGCTCAAGGCGCGCAATTAACGCGCGCTTTTTTCATTTATGAATATCTGCAACTATACCATGAGTGATCTTCAATAGATCGTTTGGGGTTAGCCGAAATACAGAATTGGGAGTGCCAGCTGCAGCCCATATCTCTTGATAACCCACTAAATCTTTGTCTATTAAAGGCTTTATATCGAACTCATACCCAATGGGCGGTACTCCTCCAATGGCAAAACTTGTATGTTTCAACACATATTCAGCATCCGGTTTCTCTATTTCTTCTCCCACTAATCGCGCAATTTTTTTCTCATCAACCCTATTTTTTCCACTCGCTATAACGCAAATCGGCTTCCCTGTACTTCTCCCCTTGAATATCAAAGTTTTTGCAATCTGGCCTACTTCACATCCAATTGTATTTGCCGCCTCTTGAGAGGTTCGAGTCAGTTCCTTGAATTCTATCACTCTTATACCGAGATTATGTGCATGTAGAATATCTTGAACGCGTTGAGAAGAATTTTTCATTTTTTCCATGCGCAAAGGCACTTGCCAAACTCCCGCCAAAATTGTAACTGCTTTACCCGTGAGATGCACGCGATCCCCAATAATTGAGATCCGAATTTCTCCCCCTCTTGGAGAGGCTTGATAAGCTACAAAATCTGATTTATTTAATTTTTGCTGCCAATAATGCGCCAATTTGCAATGCGCGGATCCAGTCACTGGATCTTCGTTGACTCCTACTTTTGGAGCAAAAAATCGAGAGATAAAATCATAAGAACCAAGGCATTTAGAGGTAATAATAATTCCACGACAGGCAATTTTCTCAAGCTCGCTAATGCAAGGGATATATTTTCTGACGTGTTCTTCATTTGGCAGCTCGATAATCACATCGTCATAGGCTTGCACCGCTTGGATGACTTCTCCAAAGTTGGATTTTATTGAAGGGAATTCAATTACCTCTCCGGTTTTTTGCAGAGGAAAGTCCAAAGTATAATTCGATGATGAGGAATAAACTTTTAGCTGACCACTCAGGGATTCGAAGAGAATTTCTTTTCCATTAACAAGTTTTTCTTGATGAAGAATGTGAGCTGATGCCAGCGTTCCATGTCCACAAAGCTTAACTTCTACTTTTGGAGTAAACCAACGAAGATGGAAATGATTCGCATTTAACTGTTTGACAAAAGCGGTCTCTGATAAGTTCATTTCTGCTGCAATTTTTTGACAAATTTCATTATCGGGAAATTCATCAACAATGACTACTGCAGCTGGGTTACCTGCATAAGGGTGATCGGTGAAGGCGTCTACAATCCAAATCTTCATTTCATGTCCAATTTTTAAATTTGTTTAATATAATTATAAACACTAGCTCTCGAAGTATTAAGTTTTTTTGCAATAAAAGGGACTGCATTTTTGAAATTAAAAATTCCTTTTCGATACAACTGTTGAACAAGTTCCTTCTTTTGCTCGCGATTTAAATGCCCTAGGGACAGATGCTTTTCATCAAGATATTGCTTAATAACATTAAGAGCTTGTTCTTCGCACTGACTTCCAAAAATCTCTATTGGATTTGCAGCATCCCTTTTTGTCTTTAAAAAAGTTTCTAACAACCGATACCCGTCTTGAAAAAAGCTTGTATCTATATTCAGACAAATCAACCCGACAGGATCTCCATTTTTATTTCTCATCGTAATCGAAGTACATTTTAATGATCTCCCATCCCAATTTTGCTTGTAATATGGGGCAAAATATGACGGGAAATCCTTGATATTTACTTTCAACTCGTTAAGAGGCGACGGATCTCCAATTTGTCTTTGCGAAATATTATGATAAATGGCCACCAACTTCCCTTGCTCAAGATCGTGAACCGCCGCTTCTACAAATGGATGAAAAAGTTCAACGACCGCTTGAATCAGAGGTTCATATTGTTCCCATAGCTTAGCAAACTGCGCGCTTTTCATTATTTTCTCCAAACATGTCCCTATGTTAGAAAAAAATAGACATTTTGTCAAAGTTAAACAAATTGACAAAATCAAGAGCAGGGGATATCATAGTGGATATTTTCTTGGTTAGGAGCCATTTATGCCTCGGTTATCAAAAGTGTCAAGACTTACTCAAGTCCCGGGGATCGGAGTCGATCGAATGGGAAATGCAGCAGATGCAGCTCACGATTTTGAAATATTACGCCTTGAAAATCTTGATACTGATATTCCTCCTCCGGCCATTGCGATCGAAGTTACCAAGAATTCCGTTGGTATCGATGAAAATAACAGCTACCTTCCATTTTTCGGCCAAGATGAACTCAGAAAGGCAGCAGCTCAGAGAGTTGCCCGAGTTAGCGGCATAGAATACGACTGGCGCAATGAATGTATTATTACTGCCGGAGGGATGTCTGGGATTTTGAATTGCCTTCTAGCAATGCTTGAACCGGGTGATGAGGTGATTGTCACAGATCCTACCTACGCGGGAATTATCAACCGAATACGCCTTGCGGGCGGCATTCCAGTCTTTGTTCCTCTGATTTCTTCGCCAAAAGGCTGGCATCTGGACATATTTTCGCTAGAAAAGGCTGCCTCACCACGCACTCGAATGGTATTAATAAGCCCTGGCATGCCAACAGGTCACGTACTAACACGCTCCGAATGGGAGGCCGTGGCACATATCTGTTTACAAACAGACGCATGGTTATTGTACGACGCTGCTATGGAACGGATTCTCTATGATCACCGTCCCTTAATCCATCCGGCTTCTTTGCCTGATATGAAAGAACGCACAATAACCGTTGGAGCTGCTTCTAAGGAATTGAGAATGATCGGATGGCGCGTAGGTTGGATTGTGGGACCACAAAGCATTATGAATGACATTGGACTCGTCAGCATATCAAATGTTGTATGTCAAACAGGAATCAGTATGAGAGGGGTCGCAGCTGGATTAAATGCTTCTGATGACGGGCTAAAAGATGCCATTAGTACATGGGAGCAAAGACGTAATATTCTGCTTCATGAACTGGATGGATTTCCCGCGATCCCTCCACATGGCGGGTGGTCCTTATTACTTGATGCAGAAGCAATAGGAATGTCATCTCAAGCGCTTGCTGACAAATTATTGAAAGATGCAAAAATTGCAACAACTCCAATGGTTGGTTGGGGGGAAACCGCTGCTAAATATTTGCGTTTTGTCTTTTCAAATGAACCCAAGGAAAGACTTATCGGCATTGGCGAAAAAATCAGAAGAGTTTTAGATGTATAAGATGCGGAAAGTTTTTTGGGATAATCCCTATCAACATAGTCTACTGACTAAAGTTGCTTTTGTTGATGGCAATCAACTCTTATTTGAGGAGACAATCATTTATTCTTTCTCAGGTGGTCAAGAAAGTGATAAAGCCTATATCAATGATCTTCCTGTTCTTGACTCAAAAATGCAGAGCAATCTTATTTACTATACCCTTCCGGAGGGACACAGACTCTCTATAGGCGATACTGTCACAATGACCATTGACTGGCCTCGCAGATCCAGGTTGATGCGGCTACACTTTGCTGCGGAATTGGTTCTTGAAATTGTTACGCAAAAATTTCATTTAAAAAAAGTTGGCGCCCATATCGCTGAAACTAAAGCTCGAATAGATTTTGAATTTGGAGAACACATCTCATCCATTTTTGAAATTATTTTGGAAGAATACAACAAAATAATTAATGCCGATAAATCAATCCAAACCGGATTTTCTGATATTCAAACTCAAAGACGATTTTGGAAAATTGATGATTTTGCAGAAGTGCCATGTGGCGGAACTCATGTTAAATCGACAAAAGAAGTAGGATTTGTTACCCTAAAAAGATCTAGGTCTGGAAAATCAATAGAAAGAATTGAGATTAAATTAATCGATGACTCTATGGAATCACCTTTCTAAACAAAACATTTACAGAGTTGTCGATACATTCGCGTTCTATTCTTTGGCAATTTAATGTAAAGTGAAACTAATCTTTAATCCAGGAGAGAGTATGCCTTTGATTCAGGGCGGCAGCGAAGAAAGCATGCACGCGAATATCAAGAAGCTGATAGGGGAAGGGTACAAGAGGAAGCAAGCGGTTGCGATTGCCTATAGCATAGCCGAAAAGGCAAAAAGCAAAGACGATCAGATTGAGAAAAAGCCCTTTCAATACAAAAACCACTGCATGAATTCTTCCAAGGAAGAAACTCAGCAGTTTCCTTATCTATAGAAAAGACTCGTTAGCATCTGCCATTACATTGGAGTCTATGGGACCGTTCATCCAAATGGATAAATCGACTGTGCAGGGACTCAGTTTTGAGGAGTGCACATATTTATGCAGATACTATTCTCACGTTATATCACCTATTTTGCTTAGAGAACTCACCTCAATGCTTGCGAAGCAAGATGAAGATACTCAAGATCTTCAGAGAAAAGTTAGCACGCTTGCCGCGAAATCGAAATTCGGGCCTGTACAGTTAGTTCCATCCGGAGACAAATTGGCTTACAACAATTTGATGGGAGCGTTCGTTCCAATGGATGGGCGCTTGCCCATTGAAGGCGGAAAGCTCTGTGTGACTAAAGATGGACGGAAAGGGTGGTTCTTTGATGAACAGCCTGAAATCGGAATGCTTAGAAACTGGGGCGATGGCATTTTTCAAGAAAGCGAAATTGAAACGGGCAGAGAATTTAGGAAAATTGACTCGGATATCGACTTAGAAACCCTCTGCAAAGCGATTGCTGATGATCTCGCACACTTGCCGAAATTTAAATCGCTGGAAGAGCTAATGCATTGGATTGACAATGTTCACTTCCGCCAACTTGAGCCTCAACATCTTCTATTAAGTGCTGCAAATTTCATCTTAAGGCCCGAACACATACAGCCAATGTTGCTCCGCTGGGCAGCTCTAGGAAGTCCCTCGCTTGAGAAATTCGCTCCTTATTCTTTTTATTTCTACAAAGTTAACCTTTTCTATATCCTTGGAATATATTTCGACCTAATAAAAAAGGGGAAGAAATCAAAGACACATCTTGATATTCAATACATTTATTATCTTCCATTCTCAATGGTTTTTACTTCGGGAGATAAGGAATTGATGAAAATTGCCCCTTTCTTTTTAAGAAAAAATCAAGAATTCGTCTCCCTGACGGAGCTGAAAAATGATTTCACCTTATTGAATAATTTCTTCAAGGAACTGTCAGAGGAAAAGCTAAAAGAGTTTTACTTGGAATACGGCCCATATCCTCCAGATTTACAGGAATGCCGCACATGCCAAATATGGAAAAAGCGAATGAATCCACGACCTCCAAAAGCTGGGGCTCGGCCTACTCCGGAAGAAGAAAAAAGAATCCTTGAAGAACTCAAGATATTTCGAGAGGCAGTACCTGTTGACCCTTATAAGGCTCCCGCATGATCGGACACTATTTACTGCTATCTTCTTTGGGATAAACTTCAGGGACATAGTGGGCGAATTCCCTGGCCTCTTTATCGCATATGGAGACAGAGGTGATCGACGAAGAGCTCCCTGTTTCCACTTTATCGCTCTCATAACAAGCTCCGATCCAAGCTCTTTCTATAGCCGTTTCTTCAGTAGGAGCATCTACTTCTACCATGAAATATTGCGTGAAGGACAACCCGACGCGCCATTTTGGAAATTTTTTATTCACTATATCCCTACTGGTTAAGTTACGCTGATATTTCCTTGAGAAATGCCAGTACATGTCCAATCCGTATTGGCTGCCGTACATAGCAGCTGAATAGCATCATATTGATTGGTTGAATCTAAATGGCCGCTAATTCCCATTGTCGTGTCCTGATTGCCAAAATGGATCGTCTGACCTACATTCTGAGCAATTTGCCATCCTCCAGCCCCCTGTCCTACGATCCATACGAGATCCCCCACAGCTGATGTAGAAGGAAGCGTGGCTGTTACGAGGGAAGCGTTATTGGCGATATATCCGTTGTTGATTACCATGGCTTGCGCAGTTCCAGTTACCTCAGTAAAGGGAAAGATCGAAGCCTGAGGAGCCCATTTCACCCCATCTGGAGTCGTGGAATCGGTAGTCAGCACCTGATTGTCCGGCCCGACTGGTAGCCTCACATTATTAGAGGCCGTTCTGACCAGCAAATCTCCCTTTGTCGTAAGAGGGGAGATATTATCAAATGTAGCGATAGGATCCGCTACATCAGACAGGTTATTTGCAACGGCAAGCAAATCGGTGATTTTCGTGCCAGAATCTTGGATGACCTTGCCAGTAGTATCGGCAAAGGTAGCGATATCATCTTGGATAGATGAATCCGGACCAATGACGTTTCCTAATCCGCCTCCGCCAGTGCCCGACTTATCTAGGTTATTGGTAAAAGGATTGTACCCATAAATTGACATGGTTTTTTCCTATGAAAAGTAGGTCGCGCGATTGGTCCAACTATAGATAAAACCCGCCCCGTTATCGGGAATTTGGACCCGACTGATAAAGTTGTTGCTGTCGTAGCTCAGCTTGCGGATAAACCAGCTTGTACTATCAACACTGTCATTGGGAATTGCGGAAAAGCCGACGTACAGGGGTCTTCCTGCGCTGTCATTGTCTAGCCTTTGCTCGTAGAAATCGTTGGTCCCCAGGGTAGAGGCAAGATTATTGATTTGATCAAAAACATTGGTAGGAATGGGCATATATCTCTCCTTCTGACCAAAGTCACGAAAAACTGTTATGCCCTCAATGGAGAATGAACCTATTTTTGTTGGTCTTCTCGGTATTGGGAATGAGAAGACAGACTATCACTTTTTTGAGCAACATCCTCTTCTAGATCTTGATGCTCCAGAAGGGGAGTAGCGAGGGCCCGAATACATTCAGGTATCGCAAACTCTTCAAGTGATTCCTCATGTCTAACATTCGGCATGGCGCAGCCTTGTGCGATGGTTGCATTTTTAAAAACTTATGTTAGCTAAATTTTAGAGGAGTATTTGAGAAGGGGAGTCGATGAGTAGATGTGTCTTATGAGTCTATTTTAAGCTTATGCAGTCCTGTGAGCAAATGCCTGAGAACCCCATCCGTTGGATGTAGAAGCTGTTTTTTGGGCTCGAGGCTGATTATATCCGCCTAATGCATTTTGATCATAGGAAGTACCGCCAGAACCCGAATTTGAGCCATCGGCCTTAGAATTAAAGTGGGCTTTGACTTTGGTTTTGATTAGATTCGTAACCGTTTCATTCTGGCTCATTGAATCCAGCATGAACCACTGACACCAGTGTTCTCCAGTTTCATCCACTTTCTTAAAGCTCGGGGCTGCAATGAATACACCGCTCCCATCTTTAGTCCGTTGGACCTTATAGCGTAAAATGATCTGACCAAAAAACCTGATGCTTGCAACGCCTAGATACTTTTCTGCAGGAGTTTCATCGAAAGTTAAGAATTCGACTTGGGGGTCTTCCATATTCTTGATTTCCTCTTGTTAATCTTTAGTCCCTTTCGGATTTGGTTGACCGCCGCATAACACAGCGCCATCAATGTGTCCGAATACCACATGGCAGAACTCTACCGTGTGTATACTTTTTCACAATAAAGACTTTACCCTAATAATACAAAACTAATCTTCGTTTTTCTAGGAGGCGCTGCTTTTGAGAGAGGGTAAGATAAATCTAAGAGCGGTCATGGGTACGGATTTTGCCCATTCAGAGGCTCTAAATAATCTACAGATTTGATGGAGAAATCAGGAAAATAGGGGGCAGCATTCTCATAAAAAATGGGCCTGCCTGTTTCAGCTATTCTGGTGGCATTTTCGTCGGTAGAAAAGCTATTATCAGCAGTCCCTATTCTCACTTGCCATTTAGAACTAATTTTCAGAAGAACGGCAAAGTTATTATCCGCTCCTTCCCATTGCTTAAGAGAATAAACATCTAATGGTGGTTTGGCCATATAAACTCCAATTTTATACCTATGAGTATTATATGGTTTAAGATTTTTCTGCATGCTCTTTTAATGATGACATTGGCGCATGCTGCTCTACAATTTCTCGGATCAGCTGCGATACAGAATAAATTTCTCCGGTTTCCCGAGATTTTTCAATCGCCAGACGTTTCAAAAGCTTGTGATACTCCTTTTCTACTCTAATGCAAACCATCGTGGACTCTTTAAACGTCCTTTTGCCATCTTTCTTCTTGTTGCCAGGCATTTCCGATAGTGGCCTTCTATTATGCGGTCCTACCCATCTGCAATTGGCTTTGCAAAAATCATGATCCAAACTGATGAGCTCGATGCCGTCACAGTCTTCTGACTTGGACCCCATGTCCTCATAGAACTTGATGAAGGAGTTCTTCCACTCCGGGCACATCGCGATGCCACGCCCTCCGTAGCTCTTGTAGCTTTTGGCGTTTTTGTTGTAACAAAGCATCTTGATTCTGATCCAAGTTTTGTGTTCCTTGGATTTGGTCATCTTGTGTGTTGTCATGGTTCCTTTTTGTCTTGAAGTCAAAATTTATCTGATCATCGTCCACTGGAAACTGCTTGAGGATGATTCCTCTTAAAAACTTGGGGACGGTGATCTCTTGTTCCTCCGCGAGCTTTTTGATTAAAATGAAGTTTTCGAAGGGGATAGCGAATGAGACGGTGTGGTTTTCATCCCTTCTCCAACTAATGAATGTACCCGTCTGACTATTGTTATTCGGATTCAGTGGGTGGTTTTTCTTGTGAACGACCCCGTGGCAGGTGCTACAAAGCCAATAGACGCATAAGGGCTTCCCATAATCGACATGATGGGCCTCAAGTTTGCTATGTTCTAATGTGCAGAGATCACATTGGACAGGGCGCTTAATTTTGCCCTCTTTTAAGGCGGCCGCAACATCTCTACGGGCAGCAGCCTTCCTTTTGAATTCTAGGCATTCATCGTTGTTAATCTTATATTTCGGCGCAGGAAACATTATTTTAATTTCACGTCTTGTATTAAGCGAGTAGAGGTTGTTTTTGTCGGATCTTCTTCGGCCGCCCCTTGGATCTTGAAGCTGGTTTTACCTGCCCACCAGTAATGAAATAGATTTTTTGAGCCGTTTCATCATCAATAGTTTCGTTCTTTTTCGCCTTCCAAATCACTTGTCGGGTACAGCCAGACAACCTAGCCAACTCATTGGTTTCCATATTATTTTTTCTTAACCAACGTTCGAGCTCCATTGACTGGTCCATATCGATTTAATCTCCTCTAGTTTTGCGCAGTATACGCAAGGTAAAATGTTTCTGTAAATCTTTTCATTTGCTTAAACACTCGAACTGTATAAAATCCGTCCTACAAGTCTCCAAAGGCAAAAAAAATGAACTTCAATGTAAGAATGAAAAAGATTATGATACGCGAGATCGGTATCAACGCTGATTCGTTTAAATATGCACTGCATGTGTGCGATCAATTGGGTTCGTTCCTTTGGTGACTGAAGGGTTGTATGTGAATCAGTAACGAGAGACGGGAATGATAAACGAAGTAATACAAAGAAACAATGTGAATCTACAGCGCGTAAGCTCTAAAGGTAGAGTCGATTTGGCGTTAGAAAACGAGATTTTGGAAATAAAATTAGGGGGTCAAGTTTGCCGACCAGCCCCCCTAAAGGTGGAATTTCGCAAAATGTTCTTTCCTATGCCCCTGCTATTCCTTTCGGGAATCTTCACAGGGATTGGCATTATGCTAGCTTTAAACTAACCAATTCCTCAAGGAAAAAAGGACACAATTATGGACAGGAAAAAAATGGACAAAGGATTTCTAGATTCACTAGACCTTGAAAGCTCAATGGACGAGATCTTGGAATTAACCGAGACGTTCAAATATGACCTGGTCAAAGCCAAAAGAGATCGTGAAAAATCTGGAAAATATACAGTTTCCTGCCTCTTTCGTGTCCGACAGCTCCTAATCGATTTAGAAAAATTAGGATCGCAATTTCGTAAGCTATCGATTGCTTATGAAAAGGATTCAGAAAAGAAAAAGAAAGGCAAATAGGCGAAAAAAATGAACGACAACTCAGATGAGAATATCCCTCCAGGATATGCACGCGTAACGGAGGTGCTTAAACCATACACCTCCTTCGATGGAATTGACCCTGCTGTTCTTGCAAAAGCGGCTGACAGGGGAACGCGAGTCCATAAATACTGCGAACTCTACACCCAGAACCTTCTCATTGAAAAAGTGGCCGATGATTGCCGTCCCTACGTAACCAGCTTCATCCAATGGTTCGATGCAATGGTCGAAGAGGTGTGGGTCAGCGAAATGAGACTTTCCTGTAGCAAGTACCTGATCACAGGGAAACTCGATATGGTCGTTACTATTAAAGGCGACAAAACAGAAACCCTCGTCGATCTAAAAACCCCACAACAAGCAAGTCTCTCCTGGCAATTGCAAACCGCCGCTTACCGATATCTAATGCGTACCAGCCAGGGGATTGATATTTCACGACGAGTTTGCCTTGTCTTAGACCGAGAAGGGAAACTGCCAAAGCTGATTGAATATACCGCTCATGAAGCCGACGAACGATTATTTCTCAGCGCAGTTGAACTTTTCCACTTCTTCAAATAGAAAAAAATGTCTGCACAAGCCTCCAAAGGTTAATTTTTTTGATTTTATAGGTGCTTTTCTAGTAGGAATAAATACCTACTTTGCATATCGTGTTGCGTATAACAGATTGTAAAGTCTGAAAGCGGGAAAAACAGATGGACTGGATCGACAGAATGCAAATAGCTTACGAGGCACAAACAGATCGAATGATTGATGAGATGTATGCCCCCAGACCTGTCGAATGCGCAATGTGCCAAGAATATTTCTCATCTGACGAAGCATTGGAAACAGAATATAACCACAAGCTCTCTTTTTGCTCTGATGACTGCCTAGAACGATGGGAAGAAGAGTATGAGCTTGAAAATGAAGAAGGGGAGGGGGACCTGGACAACCAGTTTGCCAGCTTTCCAACCAACTGTACATCCACCCAAACAACAATCCAAAAAGTAGGTTGACCATGAATAAAGGCGGATTTAGCTGGAAAAAACTGATTGGGCTGAGCAGAGCCAAGAGTACCCTCTCCTGTAATATTAAAGTTCCTCTAACCAAGAACGGAAGACAAAGAAAGGCCGGGGCGGGAAACCTACTAGCCATTCTATTCACGTTATTTTTCGATTAAGGAGTAAGACACATGTTTGATTTTGAAGAAGCCAACGAGGCGATTAAGAAAAACGAGGTGATGAATATTCAGGCTGGAGGCATGACAGTTGGCCAAGCCACGCAATTATTGAGCAAAAAGCTCGACCTCACGCCGCTCATCTCCCGCGCATCTGATCACGAAGTGATCAATGAGGAAAGCGCCAGCCAAGCACTCTCGATGAGCCTGCAAGCCAGAAAAATCCGCAAGCAATTAGACGAAACCAGGCTGTCCATCGTCCGCCCTCATCTCGATTTTCAACGAGCCGTCAATAAGATCGTCAAGGAATACGAGGCAATCCTAGAGAAAATTGAGAATAACCTGACACACAAGCTCAATGAATATCTTCAGAAATCCGCATCAACGAATAACGCCTCATTCATAGCCCAATCAAAAGAGATGTGCGTTGAGGATGGGAAGCTAACCAAAGTGAAAAAATGGGTTTGGGAGCTTGAAGATGAACATGCAATCCCTCGCGAATATCTTTCTCTCGATGAGAAGAAAATCGATGAGGCGATCAAACAAGGGGTTCGCAATATCCCCGGAATCAAAGTCTTTGAAAAAGAAGAAATCACCATGAGAGTAAAAAACTAAGGAGCCAAGTCATGAGTCAATTAACCCTCCGAAATTCCTTTTCCATACCAGTTGGTCAAGAAATGGATCAGATTATTTCAGTATGCAAAGTCCTAGCGACTTGCCCCTACTACCAAAAGCTCGGGCCAGGCGGAGTCCTAGCCATCTATCTCACTGCACGTGAAATGAATTTACCCCTGATGATGTGTCTCAATGGGGGAATGTACACCTTCTCAGGGCTTGTCAGCCTATCCGCTCAGCTAATGAACATGCTGATTGTGAATGCAGGCCATAGAGCCGACGTCCTCCATCTCGATGAAAAAGGATGCAAAATTAGGTTCTGGCGAGCCGATAGACCTAAAGACAACTGCACCTTTGAATATGAGTACACGATCGAAATGGCTGCGAAAGCTGGCTATCTCGGCAAAGACAACTGGAAGAAGTCACCGAAAGACATGACTTTCAGCCGCTGCCTTTCAGGAGGCGCTAGAAAATTCATGCCCGATGTAATCATGAATGCCTATGCCATAGGAGAGCTAGGGGAGGAAGACGGCACCATTCCAACGGCAATGCCCGACTTGTCCACCCGTTCGATAGAGGTGAGCAAACCGCAAGAGGAACCCATCAAAGAAGCCCCCAAGGCAATCGAGCATGAGAAGATCGAAGGATACGAGGACTTTTGCCAAAAACACCTCTGCGAGGACGAAAAGGTGGCTTATGTCCGTAAAATCGCTCAAGCTACCAATAAGACAGAAGCTCAAATTATCAATTCAGCCGTTTCCAATGAAGCTGGGTTCCTAACCGCCTTCAATAAATGGAAAACAGACCAACAGAACGTTGAAAAGAGAGCAAAAAGCAAAGTTGGAGTGCAAGCACCTGCCAACACCCCATCATTGCCCTTTGAAAGCCTGGTAGCCTCAGCCTAGAGGCTACTTTGCAGCAGGCGGTGTCACCACCACAGGGTCTTTATTTGTGACCTCTATGGAGATTTTGACGTCGGTGTCCTTCTGGAACGCCTCTTTGTCTACAGTGAGAGTGATCGCTTCTTGGGTTTCGATATCTTCCACGGCCGAAAAAAGACCAGGGAGGAGCTGAGCGCATCCAGTTAAAAGCATAGACAGAGCAACGAAAGAAATAAAATTGTAAAGCATAACGTCCCCATGTTTAGGTTTAGGTTGTCCATTCGATGGGTCCTTGGGGTAATATGAGACTTTGAGGCTGCAAGAGGGCTTTTGAGTCGTTCTAGCAACGTCTGATAATGCTAATTATGTTGTGTAAGTTCCTTATAATAAGTCTATTAGCAATTTACGGACGATTCGACAGAGATCTGAAAAACCAAAAACATAACTTTCTTCCTTGGAAATTCATTCTTAATAATCCTATCCATTAATATAATCTCCTTTTTGCAAGATTGCAAGGAATAGGGTTGAACAATGGGACACTTTTCAGTAGAAATGATCATGGATTGGGTTCTGGAATGGCTTGTTTCTGGAAATTTGCACGTAGAAATGTTGTCCAATCACTTTCAGTTCAGTTCTCCTTTCTGGAAAACCAGCTCAAAAGACCATTTTATCGATAAGTTCAAAAATTCGACCACTTACCAAGAAACCAGCCTTGCCAACATTGTTAAATTCGACCCTGTGATCAAGCTTAAAGGATTAGATGGGAATCATTTTGCTATCGTCTTGCAATACCATACAAAAAATGGGCATAAGGTTTACGAAACAGTGTTAGGTACGGTCGAGCAGGGCCTCCTCACAGAACTCCGTTCGATTTACGATCTCTCGGAAACAAAAAAAGCCCTTCAAATCAGCTAATCCCCTCCCCCTCATCACCTACCAAACAATAATCCATCAAGCTGGTTGTATGGGAATCCATCTGTCTGGATGGACAAATGATTGTATGTATTGTTGTCTTTATTCCCAGATGGACATTCTAACACCCACTCCCCCATCCTTCCATATTTTTGGATGTCCAACCCAATGGCCATTTTGCTGGCCGCTCGGCTGGCCAGATTGCTGGTCTATATGCTGGCCTTTTTTCCAAACTTTTACCCCAAAACTGTCTATAAGAAAGCAGCTGGCCCATTTGCTGTCCAATTCCAGAGCGTTTTGATGGCCAATTTGTAGCCCTTTATTGATACTTCAGAGGAAACATTCTCTCTCTCTATTTTACTGGCTTGCAAACAGTTGGTTTCCCAGCCAGCCAACTTAATGGGCATATGGCTTTATGGATGACCAGCCTGCCACACTTCCAATCGTCCATCTTACCAAGCTTCCAAGTTGTTGGATTCCCAGCTTTCCACCCATGCTGTGAAGAAGAGGGGTCGATTTTGTTTACAGCTGTTTACAAGTGCAAAAGAAGACTCTTTTCAAGCGGAAAATGGCTTTCTCCAAGGAAAGATTTGAGATGCTGCTCTCAATGTAAATCGCTTATTTGTGTGAATGAGATAGGTCGGTTTTGTTTACACGTGTTTACAAAAGCCTAAAAACCTCGATCGTAAAACCGGCAAAAGCTATTCTAGCTTAGAAACCTAGATCCTATGGGCAAGCCATTATGCAAATTGTATTCTTGTTTTATGACGGGATGACTGCACTTGATGTAGTCGGCCCCCACGAAATTCTTTGTCGATTACCAGGAGCTGTGGTTAAACGAGTGGCAAAACAAGCGGGGACAATGAAAACCGACTCAGCTGGGTTAATGCTCACTGCTGAATATGCTTTATCCGATGTCTCTCGAGCTGACGTACTGCTTATTCCAGGAGCAGGAAATGCAACGACTCTTCAAAAAGTTCCGGGGATCCTCGACTGGGTGAAAGCCATTCATCAAACAACTATTTGGACAACCTCAGTATGCACAGGCAGTCTTATCCTCGGGGCCGCAGGTCTTTTAAAGAACTTGAGAGCAACAACACACTGGGCTGCATTAGATCGTTTATCCACTTGGGGAGCTAATCCAGTAAGTGAGCGCATCGTAGAAGATGGCAAAGTTATGACAGCAGCTGGAGTTTCGGCAGGGATTGATATGGCTTTGACCCTCGCAGCAAAGCTTTCTGGCCCCCATATCGCCCAATCGTTGCAACTTGGCATTGAATATGACCCTAACCCGCCTTTCGATGTTGGTTCGCCAGAGAAAGCCTCGCCAGCAATCCTTGAAGCTCTCCGTTCTCGACTAACCGCTTCCTTCGAAGGGATCAAATAGCCAATCCCATAAAAAAAGTCTTCCTTGTGACTGAGAGGGGTCGATTTTTGTGATTCAGGACAGGCGATTCTGTTGACAAAAGAAAAACGCCTCGAGAGAAGCTGTGAGTGACATGGGTCGATTCTGTTTACATTTGTTTACAACCTCTATCAGATCTTAAAGAAAAAAACCTCTCTGAGAAAGAAAAGTCCTTGGTGTGAAGAAGAACGGTCGATTTTGTTTACGGCTGTTTACAAAACGTCTCTTTTTAGAAAATGGCCTACATTCTTCGAAGTCGAAAGCTGGAAAAGCCGTAAAGCCTCTCTTGTGGAAGAAGTTTTTCACCATTTTCAAATTCAAGAATTTTGAACCAGGTCTGTTCTAAGATCAAGGACTTACATTTTTGCACTTGTGAGTAAGAAGGGTCGGTTTTGTTTACACGTGTTTACAAGAGGCATTTTTTCTTTAGACTGTTTTTTTTCTTGGCTCTCGAAGCGAAGCGGGAGAGAGCCTTTGTTTACTGCGAAGCTGTAAACATTTTATATTCTGATTGAATATAGTTAGAGCTGTTTACTTAAGCGTAAGTCGGTGAAAACCAGAGCCTTGTAAAAGAGCGTGTGATTGAGAGGGGTCGGTTTGGTGACTGAGAGGGGTCGATAGCGTGAATGAGAGAGGACGATGTTGTTTATGAACTGTGAAGAAGAGGGGTCGATTTTGTTTACGGCTGTTTACAAGAAAAGAGTGTTTTATAAAAGAGCGACCCTCTCTAGAACACAGAATTCCAATAAGATAGAGGAATTTTCCATTTGAGATTGAGACGGGTCGATCTTGTTTACAAGAACTTGTCAGCAAACGTCCGTACCTTATCCGATACCTCTTTGGTGATCTGTCTTTTTTCATTTAGCAGATAGCTCACCATTTGGCCAGTGATTCCTAGATGGTTTCCGAACTGCCTTACATTGAGGCTCGATTTTTTGTAGATTTCCTTAAATTCTTGAAAATCTACCATTTTGTCTTCTTTTTTCTCTAAGGCAGGGATTTCTTTATTGGATTGGATCAGTTTTACCTCTTGGCCAAACCACTCTGGTGGAGTAAGAGTTAGCGAACAATTAAAAGGGTTTTCACACTCTGAAGGAAGCGCTTTTTCTCCAGTATGGGACCACTCGCCTAAATAGCCATGTCCTTTCATGTAATTGAGTTCAGATTCAAGAGATCTTAAATCCCGCAATTTATATCTACCATCATTGCCTAAATGGCACCAATCCATGAGGTTGTTGACTGAGATTTTTTGCTGCGGGCTCATCCTCCAGAAAATTGCAAGTAAAGGTGTCAAATAGATCGTCAATGGGTGTTCCCTATGATTTTCTTGAGCAATTTTCTTGAGCAGTTTTGTATATTTTGCAGATTGCCCGTCCTTTGGGTCGAATGCGTTTTTATACCAGAAGTCCGTCGCTCTGAGTTTGATTTTTTCATCGATAATCACCTTGTCAAACAGCTCTTGTTGGAAACCATCAATGCTAAAAAGGCGCTCGCCTCGGATCACTTCACTTTTCCCATCTTTCCTTCGAGCTGTGATAAAAAGGCTCTGGAAAATTCTAATGATTTCACTAGACGTTTTCTTGAGCTCATGGTCATAGGAACCATTGGCCTTTTTTTTATGCCCAAGTCTTGCCAAATGATCATTAACGCTCCAAATGAAGTGTCCTTTTCTGAAATTTTCTTCTAGGCCGATCAATAGACCTAGTAGATGCCTTAAGCCTTCAGCTCCAAAGGTACGCTTGATGTAGAGAGCTAAGCTGACTTCTCTAAAGTGGAGGTCTGATTTAAAAAGAGAGATATCAATTTGGGCCGAGGCTTCCACCTTGGGGTTATCGCTAATTACAGCAATATGTTTTGACTGAACTTCCTCTTGACCACTTGCATAAGAAGTTGTTTTTTCTGTTTTTATGATGGAGGATAAAAACTCTTCAGCTTCTTGGTGTTCTTTTTGAGTCCATTCTGAATGGGGTTTAGTTAACAAGCGTCGAGGGATCATATCTGGCTTTCCTGCGAACATAGCGAGCAGGGTAAACATGAGGGGATGAGAGGGAAGCGCAAACGTTTCTTTATTGGAGGATTGCTCGACGATTTGCTGGATCGCCTCTTCGATGAGCGATCTTTGACCTGTAGGCCCCATTTCACTTAGGATATTTTTCAAAGAGGTTAGCTGGCTCGGGGAAAAATTTTGAATTGCTGAAGTAGCAGGATCCCATTCTTTCTTTGCTGATGGTTTTACGTCTCCAAGAGAAACTCCTAGCAGATGGAGGTCTTCAACCGTATTGATGTTAATGATCTTGCCAGTCTTTTGGTCGGTAACATGTAGCTTTTTATCTACGACCGTCAGGTGATAGTCTGCTTCTGCGTTTTTTTGAGTTCCAAGAGGAGCTTTTTTTACAGCGTTGGCATCTTTCTTTTTGTCTTTTTTTTGTTTCGATTTTTCCATAGGGATTAGCTCTTCTCTTTTAGCGTGGATAAAGGTCTATCAAATACCAAAGATATGGTTTGATTGGAGGGGCCATTGCGATTTTTAAGTACGACGAGATCAAGATCAATCTTTCGGCTTGCAAGAGTTTCTCCCTTGCCATCCGCTGTCTCTTTGGACCCGTTCCAAATACCAAGCACCAGTTTTGCATCGTTCTCGATATCGCCCGCTTCACGTAGGTTATCGAGTCGAAGTACCTCTGCTTTAGTATTTCCTCTTCCTAGCTGGGCTCCTAAAATAATAGGAACAGAATTAAATTTGGCTGTTTCTAGAATGGTTTCTGAGATTTTTTGAAGTTCTAGCTGCCTAGTTGAAGCCTTGCCTCGAAACTTTATTTTTTGGATATAATCGATGAAGATGGCCCCCATTTTTCCTCGTTCCTTAAGACGGGCAATTTCTCTGCCCAAATCATCTACGAAGAAAGGGTGATCGCAAACAACTAGTCGATGGCTTTCTGTCCAAGACTGAAGAGTTGCCATCGCTTCATTGATTTTGGGCAGTTTATTAATGCCTCCTCTGAGATATCCTTCTAAATTAGCTAGATTATTAGCTTCATTAATGAACTCTCCGCTAAGGATATTCAGGATTTTTAAAAGGATTTGATTCTTTGGTTCTTCATAGGAGAAAAAATAGAATTCCCTTTCAGGATACAATTTAACCATATTTACAAAGAAATTAAGCAAAGTGGTCGTTTTCCCATGCGAAGGTCTTCCGGCAATAATGGTAATGGCTTCTTGGGGGATTTGGATGGTACTATCAATGGATTTGTACCCGGTTTTCAATCCTTCTTGGATTTTTGATAAATCTGCCTTTAAATTCTCTACGGTGTAAGGTTTGAGGCGGAAATCTTCTGCTTTATCCTCTTTCTTCAACTTGGAGAGAAGCTGAGTGGCCTTGTTGAGATCCCCCTGAGAAATTAGCTTTTGGGCCTCGTCCACGGATTGCTTATATTTTTCAGCGTCATCTTGGGATTGTTGTTCTTTTAACGCTTTGGCAAGGACATTATCGATCTCGTTGGCTGGCAACCCGAAAATATTCTCTATTTCTTGCTTGAAGATGCCTTTGCTGAAATCATCTTCTATTCTGGCATATGCTTTAGAAGCCACGCCAAGGGCCGAGAATCGACCGATATCCGTTCCAAGGTCATATTTGTAGGCAAAGTAAGACGGAAGCCACCTAACGCGCGCCTGGGCCTTTTCTGCCACTAGCTTTTTAAATGCCTCGGGTCCGTTTGCTTTCACATATTCGTCAGGGTCTTTGAATGGAGCGAGGAGATGCGGGGGTAGGATAAATGCTTCGATCCCATTCTTTTCGAGAAGTTCAGAAGCTTTTTTTGCCTTTTCAATAGAGCCTATTTCTCCCTTACTGTCTTTGCCGTCATTGTCGAAAACGATGACTACGCTCTCAATCTCATAGATTTTCAAGCTTTCAATATGTTTGGCCGACAGCTCCCCTTGACCAGTGGCCGCAATGTTTTTAATGCCTAGGCTTGGAAGATAGGCAGCATCGGGAAGACCCTCTACTAGTATGAGCTGTTTTTCTCGTCTGCATCTGTAAATATTGAAAGGGTCGTCTTTCTTCAGACCAGATGTGTAGCTCCAGCGGTGCGTTTTTCCTTCGGCATCCGGGACTCCTTCTTTGATCGTGGCCCTCTTGGCAAATCCAAGAATTTTACCAAACCTGTCTCTATAGGGAAGGGCCGTTCTAAAGAGATCTCCGCCGTTTCCATTGAGTTTAATTGAGGCGGCTTCTTGCTGTTTCTCTTTGGGAAGCTTAGATTTTAGGTGCTTTCTTATTTCGGCGTCCTCGGGCCAGTAGATCCATTCCGTAGATTGAAGTTTAGTTGGATCATACCCTCTGATCTCAACCAGGTAGTCTAGGGCTTCTTTCCCCTTAGGAGTGTATAGCAGCTCTTTTCCATATTGAAAGATCATTTCATAGAGATGAGAGGCGGTATAAGTCGATTTGGTTTCTGGAGCTAAAAAGCTACCCCGCTGTAGTTCTTCGAGCAGGTCGGAGCGAAAGGTTTCGGCAAGATATTTGCAGGATTCAACGAAATTAAGCCCTTTTTCCCTTTGGATGAGTTCAATGATGTCAAAGGACTCATTGCAGCTAAAGCAATGCAAATGCCCCCAGCCCGGGCCTAATTTGCAGCATTGGGCGCTTTTCGAGTCATGGCCGGTGATGCACTTTCCTACCAGGTATCCTCCGACAGGTTTGAGCCCTAGCTTGTGACGCAGATCAAGATGGTCAATGACATCTTCTATTCGTATGGATGCTTTTAGTTTTTCTTTAGCCAAGTTGCCGATCATGTCAAATCCCCTTCGAAAGCGTATCTTGATTTTCTTTTCTGCCTTAGTTTAATTGCTCTTCTTCCATAGTGATCAACAATTGGATGGCTTCGCAAATCATTTCCGATTTTTCTGTAGCTCTCCCCTGCAATATTCGATTTGCATAGAGATCGTTGAACGCTTTATGAATGTCCTCTCTTAGATTGAAAGTCATCTTGCAAGTAGGAATCTTCTGATTTTTCGACTGCTTACTTGAGAGTATGGTTGGCTGTCTGGCTGGTTGAGGCTCTGGTTTAACATCCGGCTGGGATTCCATCTTCCCAAGAGGGTGGATTAATGGTTGTCCAGCTGGTTGTGGGGGTGGGAAAATGGTTTGTTGGAGAGGTGGGCTGGTGGCTGGCTGGACTTCTGGGTGAGTGGCCGTCTGGCTGACAGGGTTTTTGGGTTGCTGGACATCCAGCTGGGTGGGTTGTTTGATTTCTGGTTTGTCATCTTTCTGGTTGTCTGGTTTGCCAACCGACTGATTTTCAAATATTTCGCCCAGTCCCATCTTGCGCTTCTCATTCACTTCAAGATGCTTTTTAGATTTTTCTTTGAGTTCATTAATTCCTGACATTAGTTAGTCTCCCCATAACTTCATTAACTAGATTTCCATAAGCTTCTGCTCCCGAACATTTGGGATCATGGTCAAACACCGATTTGCTGGATTCTTGCGCTTCACTGAGTTTGATGTTTTCTGGAATCTTGGTTTCAAAAACCTTGTCTCCAAATAGATCGTTGACTGCTTCCAATACACGTTTTGCAAGATTGCTTCGTGTCTTGAAGAAGGTGAAAAGAACTCCCATGATTTGAGCATGATGATCTACCAGGCTTCCAGCTTTTTCGTTGGTACAATTGACGGATTCCAAAAACGATTGAATGCCAGCTAAGCTGAAATAATCCAATTGTACAGGCAAAATGATGTGTTCCGCCGTTAAAAAAGCATTGGCCAATAGTGTGTTGAAAGTAGGGGATGTATCAATGATGAGGTAGTCGTATTCTGCGCCTTTGAGTTTCTTTCTCAGCACGAATTCTTTAGCTGTGGTTTGAGCGAGTTTATACTCTGCCGCTGAGAGAGAATTGTCGGAAGGGATCACGTGCAAATTTTCAATGTAAGACTGCTGAATCACATCTTTGATGGTGCAGTTATCTTGACATAGGAGCTCTGCGATTGTCTGCCGGTTTTCTGTTTTGATTCCAAGTCCCAAGCTCGAATGGCCTTGGGGATCTAAATCAACGAGAAGGACTTTTTTGCCAGCGCGAGCAAGTCCTGCGCTCAGGTTGATGGAGGTGGTTGATTTTCCTACTCCTCCTTTTTGATTTGAAATGGCTATTTTGTACATCGGTTGAGTCCTTGCATTCCATGAGTCTGATCTATTTCCCCAACTTTAAGTTACGTCGACTTTTAAGTAAACAGTGAATTGATGATTTACTGGAATCCATGATGTTGCTAAGATGATGAAAACCTACGGCAACCACGACATAAGAAGGTCTATCATGGAGAAAAAATCTGAGAAGAAATCGTCAGAAAAACCAAAGAGAGCTCGCATTACGTTGGAGTGCTCTTCAGAGATCAGAAAGTCGATACGAATTAAAGCTGCTCAAGAAGACAAAAGCATGAATGATTATATTTTATCAATTGTCATGGCGTCTATCAATAAAAACGAAGTAGTTACTGAGTCTTGATAACGTCTGATTCCAAAGTGAGAGAAATAGAGTAAAAATGGTCTCGTATAAAGAGTTTATCAGTTTTTTGTGGAAATTCATCCGACTTCAAAAGGTTTTTGCCTTCATTTTTCTTTTGGATTCTTTAGCTTGGCCTCTAGACGCTTTGGTGTGGCCCTATATTTTACATGTAGTTGTAGATGTTTTCACTCGCTTTGACGGAGATCGCCTGGCTGCATGGCAGGCATTGTATGGGCCAATCATTGGGGGGATATGTTTAGTTATTTTCGTCGAAGTTGCCTCCCGCACAATGGGATTTCTTCTTGCTAAGGGGACCCCAACGCTTCAGGCAAATCTACGTATGACCATGTTCGACCATATTCAGCATCATTCCCCTCGCTACTTTAACGAACGGTTTGCTGGAAGCCTAGCGAATAAAATTACCGATATGACAACGCAGGTGGAAACGATTATTTTGCAATTGTTTTGGCCCATTTTACCTTCTTTTGTGGCATGCCTTTCTGGAGTGGTTATTCTATGGTTTATACATCCTCTTTTTGCGTACATTTGGTTTACGTGGCTTACGATTCATATCGGAATTTCTCTCAAAGTCACCCGTCCTATTGATGTTTTCGAACACCGCCACGGAGAAGCGCGAAGCACGCTCATTGGTAAAATCGTCGACAGTTTTACCAACAACTTTGCTGTCAATCTCTTCTATCGTTTTCAATATGAAAAAAATGCTATCGTCCCTTTCCAAAATACAGAAGCAGAAACAAATATCCAGGCAAAGCGATATGCCCAGAAGACCTTCTGTTATATCTCTATTCTCCACTTCTTTGGATTCACTTTGGGCATTAACGGCTCGCTTCTCTACTTATGGGTCCACAGTCAAATCACCACTGGTCAGGCTATTCAGGTATTTACGACTCTGTGGAGCCTCACCATAATCTTATGGAATGTTGGTACTTCGTTACCGATTTTATTCCAAGCATTTGGGATCGCAAAACAAGCTTATTCTGCCATGAGAGATCCTCAGGATGTGGGAGATAGACCTGATGCGAAAGAACTGAAGATCCGATTGGGCGAGATTATCTTTGACAGCGTCTCATTTCACTATGGGGAAAGAAAACTCTTTGAGAATAAACATGTTCACATACGCGGTGGGGAAAAGATAGGTCTTGTTGGCTTTACAGGAGCAGGCAAATCGAGCTTTATCAACTTGATTTTACGTTTCTTTCCCTTGCACAGTGGCAAAATCCTCATCGATGGCCAAGAGGTTGCTGATGTTACCCTCGAATCTCTACGACGCCAAATTGCTCTCATTCCTCAAGATCCAGTGCTGTTTCATAGAACCTTGCGAGAAAATATCGCTTATGGAAAGCCTGATGCAACGGAAACTGAACTGCTCCGTGCGGCAAAATTGGCTCATTGTGATGAATTCATTCGGAATATTCCCAATGGTTATGAAGCGAAAGTGGGAGAGAGAGGAACAAAGCTATCAGGCGGGGAGAAACAAAGGATTGCGATTGCCCGGGCAATTCTCATGGATGCTCCTATTCTTATTTTAGATGAAGCCACTTCGTCTTTAGATTCTGTCACGGAAAGATATATCCAGGACAGTCTGGAGAATCTGATGCAAAATCGTACAACCCTTGTGATCGCCCATCGCCTATCCACTCTTTCGCGCATGGATCGGATATTAGTATTTGACAAAGGAGCAATTGTTGAAGAAGGAACACATGATTTTCTTTTAAGCAAGAATGGATTGTACGCAAAAATGTGGAATATGCAGATCGGCGGTTTCCTGCCGGATCAGGCAGCTCCTTAAAATTCAATGCAGATAGCGACGCTATCTGCATAACCTGCTTGATGGAAGTGTTTGTTACCATATTTTTGTTCTCGAAGAGAACTTAGATTTCATAATAAGTTGTATAAGCCCATTGAGTTGCTGTCGATGCATCTGTGTTTACTACAATCGAGTCGCCAGAATTCATAGAGCGAGGAACAGATACAGTCACTGCGGCGTTGTTGGCTACAGCAGCGTTCCCGGAAAATTGATTTCCAGACCCAGGAGATCCTCCATTGGGAACGTGATATACTTGGACACTGCGCGCTGATCCCGAAAGATTCCTATATTGACCACCAGAGGAGTTGATATAACAACCACCGCTGCTATCGATCACCATGGCAGTTTTCCCAGAGGAAACAGTCATCAGTGTGTTAGCTCCTGAGGTCAAACTTAAATTTCTACCTGTATAGAGAGGAGTAGAAATGTCCATTTCCATGATCCGGACCCAGAGATTTCCTCCGGGATTGGCTCCTGTAATGAAAGAAAAGCTTTCACCAGCGTTTATTACCTGACCCACAAATAATCTTGCTACGTTACCGAATGCAGCGTTCGCTCCTAAAAGATTGTAATAGGTACCGCTCACTTTAATATTTAAAGTGCCGCTCATAATAGGGCTGCTAATTCCATACACCCATGAGATAAAAGCTTTTCTTCCTGCTGGAACTGTGTAGATATCTACTGTGCCGCTAGTGTTCCCTGAAAAACCGTTTATGAATTTAGCACCACGGATAAGTGGTCCGAATCCTGAGATAAACCCGACGCTGTTTATTACATTGTTACCCATTCTATAGCTCCCATACGTTGACCCAGCCGGTCTGAGTTGCGGTTCCTATTGGAGTATTACAAACCAAGAAGTCGCCTGCGTTTAGCATCCATCCTCCGCCTTGTCGAACTGATAGAGTGGCATTGGATACAGTCTCGGTTTGAAGCTGATTGGTGGCTCCAGTTGATCCCCCATTAGGAACTGCATACCAAACAATTGAGTTGCTGCTTCCAGAATTGTTGAAGTAGTAAAGCTTTTTTAGAGAGAGGTTTAAAGCTACCCATTGATCTAAGATGACAGCTTTTTTCCCTGCTGGACACGTGTAAATGGTGTTGTTTCCATTACCCATGCTTACCACTTTGCTTGTCTTTAAGGGAGCTGTATTATCAAACTCCATAATATTGGCGAATAAATTACATCCAGCCTGTGTAGTATTGACTCCAATCTTTTCTCCAGCTTCTAATATGATTAGGGAAGAAGTCGGAGCGCTTAAATTCAAAACCTGTCCGTTTCCTCCAGCAGCTACTACGCCAGCTCCTCCTATGCGATAATAGGTTCCACTGACGTTTAAGTTTGGGAAAATGGTAGTAGAGGTACCCGCTGTGTTGTAGGCGATTATGTAGGTCACAATGGCTCTTTTGCCTGTTGGACACGTGTACATGTCTATGTTCCCTGATCCTGCACCTGAAACAAAGGCAGACGGAAATTTTAATCCAGGGAGATAGACACCTTGAGGCTCTAAAATAAGATTGTTTACATCGTTATTATTTGGCATTTAAAGCTCCCATACAGTTACCCACGCTGTCTGAGTAGCCGTAGCAGCGTCGGTGTTGATTTGTAGAAAGTCTCCTGGATTCATGCAGTTTGCAATCGATTGTCCTGTCAGGAAACCTGCTGTTAAAACTGAAGCAGTTCCAGATGATAAAAGCTGATTGCTGGTTCCAGCAGACCCGCCATTTGGCACGTGATAGACGGAAACAGTTCTAGTGCCACCGCTATTATTCCAGTATGTGATGCCCGTGCTTGTTCCGTTTGAAGCAATGACAGGGCTTAGGTTGCTAAAGCAAAACGTCGCAGTTTTCCCAGCTGGACAAGTATAGAGAGTGTTCGCACCGGCAGACAGAGACAATAGCTTCACTGTTTTGAAAGAAGTTATTGAGTCGAATTCTAGGACAGAGCCCCAGACATTTATTCCTGTCGTGCTCTGGACAGTCGAAATAGATTCTCCAGCCTCTAAGATTATAAGCTGCTGAATCCCTCCTGCTACAGTGCCGATCGCTGACACTGTATAGGCAGTGTTCAGGTTGTAATAAACTCCCCCTGATTTAAGCTGAGGGGTAACGGTAGTCGATCCGGCAGGAGAACACGCAGTGATTTGGATGACAGCAGCTCTTTTTCCTGCTGGACAGGTGTACCAATCTACGGTACCGCTCGCTGCCGAATTGCCAGCAAAAGGCTTGAAAGCAAGACCCGAAAGCTTACTTGTGAACCCTGCGCATATTGCGACGCGATTGATGAAGTCTTGTACAGGCATTATTAAACCATTGTTATGTTTCCGATTCCTGATAGGACAAGCCAATCTGTGTTGGCTGTGATGCAAAGCAAGCGCACTGCATCGTATCTCACTGTGGAAGCCAAGCTTCCCCCAGTTCCAGTAGTTGTGTCCACTCCGTCCATGTGTATGACTTGGCTTGCATTCTGTGCGACCTTCCATCCGCCCGCTCCCTGTCCGGCTATTTCGACCATGTCTCCGACCGAAGAACTCGAAGGAAGAGTAACAGTGACAAGGCTTGCGTTGTTCGTGATGTAGCCGTTATTTACAGCTGCCGATTGAGATGTTCCAGAAACGGTATTCCATGTAATACCCCCGCCTCCACCCCCTCCTGCAGCCCACTTGGTTCCGGTCGGCTGGGTGTTATCTAGGGTTAGAACGAACCCATTTGTTGAAGCTGGGAGGACTGCTGGCCTTGAACCGCCTCCTTGGCCGAAAAGAAGATCTCCTTTATTGGGGAGACTTGGTGTATTGATAGAGGTGTTTGTTCCCATAATTAATCCAATAAATATCCGTGGGTGTAAGAAATGCCAGCCGCTTGTAGCGAAACAACTTTTGAAGCACCTCCTGCCACTTGAATGGTAAAAAATGCAGTGTCGCCAGGATTCAATCGCACGGGCGGCGTAGTACCGGCTATTTGAAGCGTTTGAGAGGCGGAAGATGGAATATTTGCTCCCATTTCAACTAAGCGGAATTCTCGAGGCGTAGTCATGCATTTTAAGCAGTAGACGCTCATTCCAGGAATCAGCCCTTGTGTGTTAATCGATGCTCCAAAAATATAATTTCCGAGCACAGGAGCTGTAAAAATACCGGTTAGAGGGTCATAACTAGAGCTTTGATCTATGATGACGCCGTCGCAGGGAATTTGAAAAACTGTCCCATCGCCGGTGACATTTCCCAAATTCGCATTCAGCTGAGCAAAAAAAGTGCACTGCAATGGGCGTGTAACCTGATTGTTCTTAACAATAATCGGTGTATTTACAGCGTTATTTTGAATCATTTTTCAAAGTCCATTGCAGTGAATCTATTCTTGTTTTCTAAACGACCGTTAAGTTGCCGACCGAGCTAATCACTCTCCAGGTGGTATTTGCAACCACGCAGACGCACTCTAAAGCATCTCCTGGATCGGTTGAGGCTAAGCTTCCTCCAACGCCCGCAGTCGTAGCTGCGCTTCCAAATTTCACTGTTTGCGAAGCATTCTGAGCTAATAGCCATCCGCCAGCTCCGTTTCCCGCAATTCTGAAAGTGGTTCCTTGAGCTGCTGTGGTTGGGAGCGTCAGCGTGACTAAAGCAGCGTTGTCGGCGATATAGCCGGTATTAACTGCGATTGTTTGAGTGGTTCCGGTGACATCTACCCATGTGCTTACGCCGCCACTGCCTCCGCTTGGAGCCGCCCATTTAACGCCTGATGTTTGAGCGGAGTCTGCGGTCAAGACAAAAGTGTCTGTTCCGACTGTTAAGGGAGTAAAGGTGCCTGCGCCGGTACCGACTAAGATCACGCCTTTAGCGGTATAGTCTGCGAAGCCGATCAGAGTATCGGCCGCTCTATTGGGGAATGTATAAACCCCCGCTCCGGCAAATTGATTGGTAAGGGTGTAATCCCCGCTTCCATTGTGGGTGACGGTTCTTTTGGTAGCGCCGCCTCCAATGCTGAATCCAACCGATAGATTGGAAATATCTAGGTTGACTGATGAATTGTGAGCCATATTCTTGCCTCTTTCTTTGTTGTTAAACGATGTTTACGCCCTGCAGGGCCTTTTGCTGCTCGCCAGATATCGATCTTTCGAGTTGCAAAAGTTGAATGGCCTGCTTCTGCTGAGCAGACCTTCGATGGATGTGCCGTCATTTTTGCGTTGGGGAATTTGGGTAAGAGGGGAATGATTTGCGTTGGGTTTATGACGACGAACGATCCAGAAGCAGGAGAAACATTTTCTCGTAGTGAAGACGAGATATGCTTTTTATCCGTAAACTCGCAAGAAAGAGCGTCAAGAAAAATTGGATGACTCATTTGCCGATCGCCTTCCTGTTTGATTTTTTAGCGATTTGATTAGGAGTTTTCTGGAGAATGTATTCCTTGCTTTGCTGCAACAATTGGGCTAGGAGCCCCTCCAATGCTTCAAGGCGGTTTCTCATCTGCTCAACGGCTTGCTGTAGTGCAAACATGCGGTTAACCTCCATCTGCTGCTGAATCAGCATCCTCTTGGGAGCGCAATCAGCTATGACTTTCGGCTGGCCAGTTCCGCCTTCCTGCCACCAAGATTCCATAAAATTTGGACATTCTCTTTCCGTAGCGCATAGTTTGCTCTTGACGAAGGGGCAGTTTTCTTTGCATGAAGTACAGTCCATTGAGTTCTCCTTTAGTTAATTTTTAGGGTTGTTTTTGGCATAAAATTCCTGTTGCGGCTAAGGGTCTCCAAGCGTTGCCGTGATTGTGGGCTTGGCTTCCACCTACGCTAGAGGTCGTCGCAAAGTTGGTTCCGCTTTGATTCGTGCTTCCCACTTTTTGAGGCGCAAGATTTCCCTTTTGATCCGATTTGTAGAGAGTGATTTGGTGAGTATGGGCTGGGATTTGATCGGTCGTAAGAGTGTGATCCGCTGTCTGCCACGTTCCTTGAGGTAGAGCTCCCCCAACGGTGTAGGTAGATCCGCCTTTGACTCCAAGTAGGCAATCGCCCACAGGAATTATTACCCACCCGCTAGGAGCCACATCCTGATAGAACCAAAGCTGTGTGCCTGCGACAAAGCTGACCTGATCGAATCGAATCTGGTAATTCGTAGAACCTCGTCCTATGACCATCAAATCGTTATTGATGGCAGTGCTTGGGAGGGGATCGAATAGAGAAATATCGAAATTCCTTATCTGGGCAATCGTTGCTTTTTTGTCAGTAAACCCTTGATGGACAATCGTGAGATCGTTAGCTGGATCTATTACTCCTACAGGATCAAGGTCGCTTATTAGTACAGGTGTGCTCATAGTTTCTCCTTAAGACGGAATAATTTTTGATTGTCCCCAAGCGATGATAGTTGCCGGATCCGCAGCTCCTGTAATGGGAACGGAAGTGCCGGAAATCAATCCAAGGTCTAAGGTTGCTCCTGCTATTTTGGTCAGAGTGACAGTCCCTCCGATATTCGCTCCTATGGCATAGAGATAGTGAGTGGGGCTTGCTGTATCGACGGCGAATAAGACGCAAAGAGAGCCGCTGATGGGGAAAATATTGACGCCAGACCCATCTGTGACAATTGCCTGCTCTTCCTGCTGGTTTAGCCAGTTCAGCCATCTCCATGTATAGCGGGCGAGCCAGTTGAACCAATTTCTTGGCGGATATTCGAGCCTAGCCCATCCCTCTAACTTTTTTTCGGGAGGTGGTTCTAGGACATTGTTTTGACCAGATATTGGGTCTACAACATCGTTTTCAGCCCATTCGGGAAGGATTGTTGGTTTCGATACCATGGTTTTCTCCTAAGGTGGTGGCGACTCAGAGCCGTTAAACATGATTACTTCTGCCATTTGCCCAGCTCCAGTCGTATCGATGTTGGGCGTTCCAAATTCAGCAAAACAGCCTCCAAACGATGGGTTAGTGACATTTCCTGCATTGACTGCTAATAGATTGGTCGCTTGCACTTGAAGATTTCTGAGGTCGAATGGATCTGATTCAAAGGGGGAAACATTGAGCAGCTCGATAATCGGATCTCCGCTGAATATAAATGGAAGGGGAGCCCCGTAAGTCGCCGTGATAGGTGTATATTGAACTGCTGCAGGGCTCACTGATTGAATTGCAGAAACCAATTGTTCTGGAGGGACAGAGAAGGTAACCCCGTCGGTGTCCATTTGGAACGCTGCAGGGTAATATTCGTGGTAGCGAATCTTAGTAGCCTTGGTCAAAAATTTAAGAACGGCAATCACTTCCTCTGGAGTTCCATTGGATTTATTAATAAAGATTTGGAACTTCAGTTTTTCCCTGTAATCATCATCGGACTCATCGGGTAACCGGCTTAGCCCTAATATTTGCCCGAGTCCATCAAGCTGAACGCCGATAGATGTTTCGATTGAACGATCAAATTTTAGGGTTTGATTGACATCATCAATTTCTTGAAACTGAGTGACAAATGCTTGGATCAAGCGTTGAAATCGGCTATATTCACCGTCCAATAAACTTTGTTGAAATTGACCTGCAAGAAGAGCGATTGCCCTTTGAACGTGGTTCGGTATTAAGACCATTTTACCGCCTCTTGTTTTGTCATACCGTCACCGTGATGCGCGATAGATCAAATACTGCTATTTCATTCTCTTGAATCGGAATGTCTGCCGTTCCATAGAGAGGGCTGTCGCCGGGACTGTTAGTTGCCGCTATTTGCATTACGCCGCTTGCGATTCCTGGGACATTGAAGATCTGGGCTAGAACCCTCTGCAATAGAACGTCGACACCGATCCCCAAATTATTTCCATAAGTATTGATAGATGCTGCTACCAAGTCTTGCCCGTTGGGAGGGAACGTCTCCTCAGAATAGAGAGTCAGCGCAACCGTAATCCAAATGTAGATGGGGGTGGGGCGGCTGAAATTGATGACTTGCAGCTCACCTTGTGAGTCGGTGATGGTAAAGGATGTATTACCGAACGTTTCGATCCCCGCTGGTTTGGTAAGCCAGATTTTATTTGCAACGTCAGCATCGGAACCTCCCTCTACAACTGCTTCGAAACTTTTGGCGAGGCGGCCGCCTTTAAATACTGCTTGCGCTTGACTCGCCCCGCCTGTAACTGAAAATGTTGTAATAGAAACTTCGACAGCCTCATTCATGGACATCGTGATCGTTCGGTTGGCCGTTCCACCGACAACAGCGGAAGCGATTTGAGGCTGATTAGCGAGGACGATCGCTATTGCATTCATGGTGTCAAGATGCGAGGTTGTGAAGGTGACAATGGGAAGCGTCTGAATGGTATTGAAAACAATCGTGATCGTATTGCCGGTGACTAAATCCTGATTCAAAACGATATCAATCGGCTCTTGAGTCATTGTCCTGTTTTCGAAAATGAAAGCAGATGTGACTCCGGGAACTTGCTGGAGGAGCCGCGCTCTGATGGATTCGACAGTTCCTGCTCCTAAAAGTCGGATGGAATTATTTCTTCTAATGCGCAGCTCGGCGTCGGTTTCGATAAAGCGTCCTGTCACACCGGCCTTTGGATTATTGATCGAATTCCATCCTGAGATAGGGGTGAGAATTTCCACTAAGGTATTGACTGGAGCAGCGATTGGAGCAAAGTCTTGGGACAGAAAAGTTACTGGTGATGACTGAGCCAAGATACTTAGATTAGTTCCCACGCTGATGGAGAAAGGCACGTCCGGATCATCTGCTACGATGGATAGGCTTCCTATCAAATCTGTGGCTACAACAGTTGAAATTGTCGCATTGATGATGCTGGTTAAATTTTGAGATACTGCATTGATGGTAGGAAGATCAAAGGTTACGGCGTAAGTCGGCTGCGATGCTCCGCCCGTTATGACGATTGAATTCACCACCACATTTTTGCCGAGCACCGGGACGACGTTGATAATATTCGGGTTTGTAGGGGTAGCGGATAAAACATCAGGATAGGCTGCGATAGCAGCGGCTAGATCTGTAAGAGTTTGATTATTATCTGTGTCGAAAGGAACGGCGGCGAGCGTTGTACCATTGATAGTCGCGACTATCGAGTTTCCGGTGACGAAGCTCCCAGTAAAAGTGATGATCGGAAGGGAATAGGTGAGGGCTTGGTTATTGATGATAGCTGTGTAGGATTGCGGCGCTGATAATCCAACCAGAACAGTGGCGGATGCTGCTCTAGATCGTGTGATAAATGTATCGGCTTGACAGAAGAAAACCGCTCCCGTATCAGGGATTCTGGCTAAAGCTCCTTGGTTGATCAGGGTTCCTTCTAATCCTGTGCACACACCAGTAACACTCGTTTGCTGGGCGGCAAGTCTTGTGATGGCATTCAACTGCACAACATTATCCAAGCTGATTCCTTCAGCCGAGTTGGGGTATTGGCTGAAGTAGACGTCTTGCATGTTTTCCCATATGTCAGCCTCGACTTTTGAGATCACGCCGATAAGCTGGCCGAAGATGGATTGAGGATCGAGATTGATTTCGCCAAAGGCAGCAAGCAGAAGGTTTTGATTTTCTGCATGGATATCAGGAAGCCGTTTGATCTTAAAACCCTGAGGAGTTAGCCCGAATGGAGAGGTCATGCTACGAGCTCCTGTTTTAAGGTGATTTCTCCTTGGATAGTGCTTACAGAGAAGACGACTGAATAGACGCGGCGCTGAGCGTCGAAATTGCTTGAAAAGCTGAGAATCTGATCAACACCAGGCGTATCGAGAATTTCTTCTTTAAGAACGCTTTCGATGCGGATTTGATTGGGAGCTTTGATAAAGAAATCGACGTAGTATGGGACGCCTGCAGTGATATCTAAAAACCATTCTCCCAGGATAAAGCGGAGCCTGATCGCCAGATTCTGAGCGATTTGGTCTCTACCTTCCACCAATTGGAGGTCAAAATTTTCTAAGAGCAAGTCGCCGGTTGTCGGATCCAGCGCGATATCTTTCATGAAGCCTCGTTAACTCAAAAACGTTTCCTAACGCGTTTACGGCTGGGTAATTGAGTTAATCGAGACTGTTGGGTATGCTTTTTGCTATTAAGGGATTGATCCCTTGATAGAGTCTAAAGCAAATTTTAAAGTTGCGTACGTGGGTCCTATTCCTTGGAAAATCGGACTTCCGGGAGCGGTTGTCACGGAAGTTGTCAAAATTCCAAGTATACTGCTGACGATATCGAGCACTTCTGCTGAAGTGTTTCCTATCGCCACTTTTGAAACTGTTTGGATTTGAATATCCCCACTAGCCTTAATTCTTATACTAGAGTTTTTATACGTTAAAAGCACGTCTTCATTGTTTTCGGATAAAGAATTTTCTGAGAACGGCATTAACCCCATGATTGCAATGGCATCCGAAAGATCGAATTTTCTGGGATCATTCGGGGCGACTATGCCACCTACCGACTTCCAAAGATCCGTGCTTCTTTCAATAAACAAGAGCAGGCAGTTATCGCCCGGCACAACTGGAAAAGTCAGGCCAGCCCCGCCCGCTCTTGGGAAAATAACGGGAACATTATTGAGAATAGGCATTTCTTGCGTGGTCCCATCCAAATAACTCTTCTTTAAACAGGGCTGGATTGAAGCATTTTGAGTCGAGTAGTCGTAGGAGATGACTTGGCCTGGGAGCGCCGTGTGGACGTCATATAATTGAAATTGGATAGCCTGCCTCATTGCATCGGTCATTGTGGTCATATTAGGATAATCTCCATGGTTGAACGCCAATTCGGACCGAAAGTATCTCCCTCATGCTTGATTGAAAAGACTGAGTAGGGGCCGTCGAGTCCTATTCTTTGGGATTTTACGTTGATTAGGTCGCCGGGGAGAATGTCCGGGCGTAATGTTGTTGTGACGATATAGCCTGTTTTAGGACCGTCCAAGTAAAGGCTGGCTCTTTTATCTGTAAATCTTTGAGGAATGCCGATCATGCCGGTATCGGCGTTGATTTCTATGGCCGGTTTGGAAGTTGTGCCGAATTGAGGAATAATTTGGAGTTTCCCATTCTGAACGCTCCACTTCAATCCGAGCCTTGATACCGTTTTGTCGATTGCATTTTTCCCCATTCCTATAAATTCAAAGCCCTGCTCATAAACAATATTATCAGTAGGAGAAAACTCAGAAATAGTAAGCCCCATTTGCTGCGCGATCGTCTCGACAACCTGGCGCACTGCGACCTTTTCCTTGAAGCTAACGGAGATATTCTTTTGGTTGAGAATCCGCTCTCCATCTCCGCAGTCCAAAGCGGTGATGATTTCCGGTTGTTCATAGGCATGGCTGACCTGCGTGGTATTCCCAATGAAAAGCAACTGCTCTCCGGCGTCCTGGCTGTATCCGGCTGATACAATGACTTGGTCTCCATAGTCTTTAATCCTATTTCTGTTTTCCTGGCTTAAGTTCCATATTTTTACCGAGGCCGTATTGGCTGACCATGCTAAATTCTTTTGCATAGAAAAGGCTATGCGCAGGTTTGCAAGTTTTATGTTTCCGATATATCCATTAAAAGTAGAATTTCTTAAATCAATTTCAACGCTTGCAATTCGATTGAATCGGGTCATTTAAACAAACTCCCCTAAAGCATAATAAATTAATTCAGTCACTTCTCCCATGTCGTAGCGTTGAATTTTCCCCTGGCCGCCGATGATATTTTCGCAGACGATATCGCCGCTCGGCTTGCCATTTGCAACATACTGGGCAGTCAGATCGTAGTTGGCGACGACCTTGATCCCAAGAATGATAGGCACTAAATCCCGCGTTAGGATGTCCATGACCCAGTACTCATTCATTGCATTCCAGCTGAAAGAGAGGACAAAGGTTTGACTGCCTAGCTCGATCTGTTCCTGCCATTGCGAAGGTTCTTTAAAAGGAATGATTTGCATTACGCAACCCCCAGGATTTGACTTTTTACAGACAGGACTGCTGGCAGGATGTTGCCGGGGATGGGGGCTAACGATTGGACGCCTACATTAATTCCGCTTGATGCTTGGTCCTTCAAGCTATCGGCTGGATCGTTTTGAATGATCGGATAGTTGGCGTTGGATGCCACAGTGTCTCTGGGTATCTTGGTCTGGATTCCTCCGAAAATATTCCCTTGGTCAAGCAGCAGCCTGACAGAGGTATCGAATACAATTCTTTGCAATTCAATGGTGAAGGTAAGGGATTGGCCGGTTCTTATATCCCTGGGGACATCAAGAGTGGTGATGGCCATATTTTTATAAACCTTCAGCCCGGTTACGACAGTCACCACATCTCTATTTTGATGGAGCTGGATCAGCCGGTTGAAGGCATCAATGGACCGGTTGAATGGAGCAAAAATGGAAAGAGGGGTGTCGGTAACCAGCCCGACTAAAACGACTATGTCCGGCTCATTGATAATGTGGTCCGAAATAATGGTCCCGGTTTCCACGGGATAATTTGTCACACGGGATGCAAAGCGATGCTCTTCGCGGATAGTTACATCTAAATCGATCGATCCGATTTTAGGGCTTGGGTATTTTTTCCCGAATAGAAGAGATAAGACCATCATTCCACCTGCGGGTTGTTGTTATAGATTTCCCGTACCTGATCGATTAAAGCGCTTTTAATCACTTCATCAACGGTTTCACGCAGGATAACTTGCTGCTGTTCAGTGGTCCCCGGAGGGACTTGCATCTCTATCTTCGTATCGATATTGAAATTCTGTTCTGTGACTGCGGGCGCATTTTTGGCGGCTTGATTTTCCATGACTCGATTGATTTTTTGGGTTGCTTGTACCTCAAAATCGGGGATTTCTGCGAAATCGGCCATGAGTTCGCGATTTAATCCTTCGCCTATTGCCTTGAATGCCCCTTTTATTCCTCTGGCCACATAGCCTATCCCTCTCATGACGACTTCTAAAACTTTCACTCCAGCCGTAATGGCTGGTAAAATGTCTTCAACAAAGGCTATTTTGAAGGATTCAAAGGTGTTCCAAAAAGAGCGAATCGACTTATTGACATCCTCAAAGGCTGGCAGAGAATTTTCGAGCGATTTTGCATAATCAGCATACTTACCCGTCAAAACATCCAGATTGTCGCCTGCTTCTTTGGCAAATTTGATGAATTTTTGCGCATCTTCCTCACCGAAAAAGAACTTGGCTATCGTGAATTTTTCAGTCTCGGTCCGTGCTTCATTAATCCTTTTGAGAATATCGACGAAGAGGTCGCGAGCATTTTTGACTTCACCTGTAAATTTATCGCGGAATTCAACGCCTGTGTAGTAGGCGATATTTGCTAAATCACCCATGCCATATTTGGCCTCGCGAAGCATTGTGCTAAGGCTTTTTAAGGCCGATTCAAAATTTTTTGGATCGATTCTAAAATCTTCGGCGGTTCTTCTTAGCTTGAGGAATTCCTGGAAAGAGATGCCAATACTCTTTGCAAGGTCATCGGCGTCAAGGGTTGCGTCAGAAATATCTTTGAAGAATTCGAGAGTTTTGGCTACAAAGGCAGTGGCAGCTGTTGCGGCGATGGCAAATTTGGTTTTGAAACCAATAATAGTGCGGTTGAAATCTTCAACGCCTTTCTTATCGACTACAAAACCAAGAACGGTAGTAAGCTCTCTGACGACTGTCATTTCGACCCTTTCTTTTTAGATTCTTCCATCAGATCGAGACGCATATCCAGCAGAGCATTTGCTCTCAGTAGATCATCTAAACTCCATATGCGCTCAATCTCCTCTAGGGAGGCCATCCCTTCCAATATAATACGCCAGAAAAGGAACTCGCTCTTTATGTCCGGATGGAGGTTTTTTTCGTGTCTGGCTGACGATTCTGCGGCATCGGTGCTGTAGCTCCGAATAGGCGTCCAATACCGCTCTCCCCAAAAAAAGAACCAAAGTTGCAGTCAATGACAAACCATAAGACCTGCATAAGTGTTCCCAAATCCCCAGCGAACTCCACATCGATGACAGAATCGGTGAGTTCCATGCCATCTTTTCGGACTCCTTGGCAGAGTTCAAGAACCAAGCTCTCAAAGGTTTTATCATCGAGCTGGGACATCAAAGATTCTACCGCTCGCACTGCTTCTGTTTTAGAGAAGGGTAGTCCGGACATGCTCTCGTTATTGTTTCCAGGCAAAAATAGTTGAGCAAGAGCGGGTCCAAACAGGCGTAAAAGCCTAGCTTTTAGGCGCAAAGCTCTTCTTGCTGGCAACTGCGTAACCGAGTAGGTGGCTCCATGAATTTGTTTTTCTCTGGTTTCAATCATACGTTCACTCCATTGCTACCGACGAAGACGTCGAGGTCTACGAGGTCTAATACCCACTCACGATTTGCGAGGTCTTGCCCAAATTCTGAGGAAGGATATTTTTTAACCCATCCTGTTGCACTGAAAAAGATTGAGTTGCCGCTCAGGTCTTTGACCAAAATCGGCACGACACCCGCATTCGTCAGTTCATCCACGTTAGCAAATCCAGAGAGCACATCATTGCTGGGGCTCGATTGTTTAAGGGTGATGATCATATTTCCAGAGCGATTATTGCTCTTGATGCGGGTACTGGTGCCATCTGCACCGGTGACTTTCGTCCATTGATTATCATCTCGGTCGACAAGCAAGAAGGTGCCATCGGCAAAACCGCTCATTGGCACTCCGCCTACCGTGATGATGACCTGTTTGGGGTCATAAGTTCTTACTGCCATAAGTATCTCCTAGTCTTTTAAACGGTGACGGTTCCTGTGATGTTAATTGCATGAATTGCCCCCGCTAAAGTGGCTTGAAAGCGGACATTTCTTAAAATCCGCTGAGCTTTATCATTCGGGGGAACATTCGCGGCCTTCGGCACCGTCACCGTTGGAGCTGGATCATTTGCAATGAAGTTGTTGCTGATCCCGAGCTGAAGAGCTCTCTTCACTTCGGATTCAATTGCCGTGATCCCAGCATCGGTATAGGGGACTTTGTTGCTATTCACTAAAACGGAATAGACGAATTCTTGAATCCGTGAGGTCAACCAATCTACTCCTCGCACGATATCAATGAATTCCCCCTGAGCAACGGTACCTTCTCTTGTGATCCCCACTCCGCCAATGAACTCATAGGTATTGGCCTTCTTGTTTCTGGCGTTTTGCGATTGTGTGCTTGTGAGATTGGAGTAGGAAATAGAATTTAGCCGCTTAAATTTCCAAGTTTCCGACCCTGGATCTAGCGGAAGAACCCCACCAAACCAGGCGCATTCAGGGAAGTCGCTCGCTGCATCTTGATGGTAGAGGATAAAAGTTCGGACATACCCGGCTTGGTTACATTTAGCTGCAATGGAAGAGAGATCGACGCCTGCAGCCAAATTGATGATATTTGGATCATCTGAAGCTGTTCCAAATAGTTTAATTTGTCCCTCTGCCCATCCTGCAGCTGAGAAAACTGTCGCCAGAGTTCTATCTGTGAGAGCAAGTGCATACCAAGTGTCATCCACTAATTGGACGGCATTTAAGTCATTTACAACTGTATCCGAAGGGACAAATGGGC
The DNA here is from genome assembly GCA_019745395.1 of Rhabdochlamydiaceae bacterium. GTDB lineage: Bacteria > Chlamydiota > Chlamydiia > Chlamydiales > Rhabdochlamydiaceae > CAIJXB01. The sequence goes on from JAIETG010000007.1 coordinate 91,337, forward strand.
TAATAATCAATCCAAATTGTTTGCTCAAGATTCCATCTGACACGCTTAAGACAAATCCTGTTCCGGATACGTTGGCTGTAATCTCAAAGCTTCCATTGAGATTGTCTTCAGCGCTTACTGGAACAGCCGTTTGGGCCGAAATTATTGCCACCAGTGCTGCTGCAATGTCTTCGTTGGTCTGAACTTCATTCAGGGTTGTATAGGTGAAGGCGACCCCATTGATAGTGACCGTATAGTCTGTGTTAGGCTCTACTTGTGTGACGGTGACGCGTGCAGCATCCGGATTTACAATGCTTGAACTTACATCCAAAGTATAAGGAGTCCCAGGCACGGCAGCTACTAATCCAAAAGTTCCGTCCAGATTATCAGTGGCCGTGACTCCCAATGCTGCTGCATTGATTGCAGCAACTAATGAGCCAGCAATCGTTTCTGGCGATACAGGCTGGACCGGCGTTGTGATGATGGCTGTTGGCTGGCTGGCTCCTCCCGTTACAACAAAAGAATTGATGATCGCTGAAACATTCGGTTTCCCGAATACGTTAATGACCAAATTTGAACCAGTGATGCTCACGGAATCAACGGCAGGGTTGGCTTCCAGAGCCGTCGCGATGTCGTTCATCGTGGTGATTTGATCGGTATTGAATGGAATAGCGGTTAAAGGGGTTCCATTCAAAGTGATCGCAATAGAATTGCCTGTGACGAAATTTCCGCTCATGGTCACTATGGAGTTTTGAGCGGTAGGGGTAGAAGGAACCGTGACATTTGTTGAATTGATGGTGGTCGTATAATTGAAAGGAGACATGGCGGTCTCCACTGCAATCGTTGCACTATCGACTGTTCTGCGACCAATGGCTATTTGTTCTGGGCTCAACGCCTGGCTAAAAGCCTCTTGGGCGGCGATGTATTCCAAGTCAGTAGGGCTGAAGTCATTGGCTACTCCCTGAATATTGCTGTAAAATCTGATGCGATCATTAAACCGTTTATGGGTTCCCAAAATCATGAGAAGGCCAAAGCCAGCTTCTGAGACAGCTTGGGTGTCTCGAGTGATCTGCACGTTTACGATATCGCTTAATGGCATAACCCCTCCTAGGGTATTGTGATTGTGTGATCGTAGACCACGCTTCCGCTAGCATCTTGATAAACTTCTTCTACCTCGACTGTCTCAATGAGACCTAAATTGTCTTGGTAGTCTTGTCCTATTCTGAAGAGGACATCCATGGCAGCTCTCTTTTCAAATCTGGAGTCGAGGAGCTCACTTGTGTCATTGATCGAAAAGTGATTCACAAACACGATCCCATTTGCCCTCAACGTATCCAACACGGTTTGCATCTGTAGGCTGCTTCTCAGATTCTCCAGGCGAGTGATGCAGTCTCCGCCATAGCTTTGAATCTGCAGAGTAAACTCTCTGTCGCCTACCATGTCGACAAGCCCATTGATATCGGCCTCTGGGGTATAGTCTTCGCCTATTTGATTCAGGGTGCTGAGAAATAAAGTCACATACGGCTGGGTAGGGCGCGGAGCATTTTCATTCAGGAAAATGACCGAGCATCCGGGGCAATTGGCTAGGGCCCAGGCGTAGAGATTGGTCTTTATCGTCTCAAAATTAAGCGGCATTTTTCCTATCTCCATACAGGACAAGAACGGAGTGGAGCTGGTGTCCTTCCATGTCCATATTGAGCACGTAAAACGTGTCGTATTTAATGTCGAATAGCCGCCAAGCGTTGTCTTTGATTTCTTTCAAAAATTCATTCAATCTCGATTCGAGGATTGAATACTCTGTTTCTGATATGATTCTAGCCTTCATTATTGCCCCTCTAATCGTAAAACGATGTATTTGTAATGATTTACCAGCCCCATTGCCGGGGCGTTTTGCCATGGAAAGACCTGAACCACTTCAAAAGTCTTCCCGAAGAAAAGGACGAGATCAGGATTTACAGCCGTCACCGTGTTGATGAGCGTTGAAGTAAAAAGCTTATAGCCTTCTGAATCTCTCCTAGCTTCTGGCAGCTCCTGCATCTCTTCACCTTTCATCGGTTGGATGCTGGAAGTAATGGGAGTATCTGTGTAAGAGCCATCTGTCCAGCGCCCATTGGTATAACCTCCGCTTTGAAAGCGGCGGAGTGTTACGGGAGAGCGAAAGATTTCAAATGGCGATGTCATTTGAGCACCACCTTATAGCGCACCGACTGAACCATCTGACCGAAGTCAATTAAAGGCTTGGAGCTCTTCTTAATAGCGATGGTTCTTGGAGAGTTAGGGGGAGAGACAATGGCGCGGATCTTTTGCACGATCAGTTTTGTCATTAGCTGTCCTATCAGACCCAACGACTTTTCTGTTGTACTTTTGCCATCCACAATTTTACTGTATTCGCCCTGGATCGCCTTGTTGATTAATGCCTTGTTTTCATCGAAACTGGTTGCCATGAAGGGTCTAGCTGGAATGATGTTCGTTCCAAACTCATTCTCCGCGGCGATTTGAGGAATGGACAGCCCAGCCGTTTGCCTGCGTTGGCCTTTCATCTGGGTCTTAGTGACAGTCCCTTCCTGAAAGCCAACCTTGACGTGGGAGCCATCCAGTAAAGCGATTTGCTTTTGGATTTCCGCAAAACCTAAGTCCTTATCCCTGACAACAGCACGCATTGATCACCGTTAAGTTTGGGGGTAAATTCGTTACAGTTGAGCCGATGACGGTTCGCTTGATTAGATCCTTGTACAGCCTGCCATATTGGGTAGCGTCCAAAATTGAGGAATCTGTTCCAATGGCTAGCCCAATGGACAACTCTCCTTCGGCGAGGTTAGTGGTTACGCCAGTCTGAGGGCTGGTTTGCAATTGAAGCCAATGAGCCAAAAGATAGACGTATGCCAGCACGCCACAGCAAGATAGGACCCTTTCATTGACTTGGCATCTCAACAACCCAATCATGGTGTTGTAGTTCGCCAACTTCGTTGGATCGGTCGTAAAAAACTGGGGCGCAATAACAAATAACGTATCAATGATCGTTTGACTTGGTATTGGATCCGAAATGCTCATTTTCCTCTTCCTCTGCTTGATGGGAAATTTTATGAAGCTGTTTTTTAGCTGCGTCTATGACCTTGTCTCGTCCATCTCCATCGATAATTCGATTCAGATAGGCATGGTCATAAATTTGAGGGATGAGTTTCATCATCTCCTTAACCGACTTCTTGCCATCCGCTTCCTTGTCTGGAGATTCGGGAATAATCACGATGATCCCTTCTTCGACCCTGTGTTGAAATAAAGGGTGAAGGAGGAGGGCTTTGAGTTCGCCCTCCGGAACCTCATTGATCCCTGGCATCAGGCGGCTGGTGAAGTTACAATAGTAGACGTTCTTACCGTTGTACTTGACTAAAGCCATTAGATTCCCTCCCCGATGGACAATGAGAGTGGGTAATAGATGATGATCCCACCGTATCGAGATTCGCAGTTGATGATGAACTCAAGGCCACGCTCTTGAGGCGGATATTGAGTAAATGGCATCGGAATCTCCATCGTGAGCTTATCAGGGTTCTTCTCATAAGCGATCATGATGTCAACCCCTGAAGGACCAGCGCCTTTCAATTCAGGAACCCAGTCAACAGTCGTGATGAAGGGATTGTTCTGAATGAAGTACTCTAAGATCGTCGTATCGCTGTTAGCGGAACGAGGAGTTGAAGAGATCAAAGTGTATTGGTCGATAGGAAGAATCAATGTGTTAGGCATTTCAACCCCGTTTGTGAGGGCCACAATGCCATTTGACAATTGGTTCATATCGCGCAAAATTTGATCAGGCGTTTTAGTGGACCAAAGAGTCGATCCACCAGTACCATCGGCAGGTACGGAAGCTGCAGGGATATTTGGGTTATTGGTCAGACCCAAAATGTTGGCGGTATTATCTCCAAACCAAGCAAGTCTGTTTACCTTTTGATCATTGGCTCTTCGAGTGGCGTTGGCTTGACGCTGTGTGAGGCTTCTGCCTACAAACATCGCAGCTCTAATCTCCTGCATCGAATAACCATAGCTCGCTCCAATGGATTTCACTGGAGTGATGAATTCCTTACCGCGAATATCGCAACGAGGAAAGTCATCGGCATAACTCGAAATGATTCGAGCAAGACCGGTTTCTTCGAACGATTGGTAAGTGATCGATTCCGCCCCTGGGCCAGCTTCTGTGCTCACAGGAATGAGCTTAATGGCCTTGAGGGGAGGGAACTCAATGTCGTACGACTTTGATTTTATGTACTCGAGCTCACGAGCAAAGAACGCTGTCTCTGCCGAGTCGAGATTTACGGTGACAATTTTATCCATTTTAACCTTCTCCTTAGTTCGGCAAGTTGATTTCTAACGTTGCAACGGCTCCAGCGGTAGCTCCAACCGTGTATCTTGCAGTGGGGAGCGCAATAGCGCGGCCTCCATCTGAATCTGCACGGAATCCACCAGGAAGCAGAAGCCCGTTGGCAGCAAATCTCCAGTAAACTGGGCTGTCGCTTGTCAAGGTTTGCTCTGCCGCTACATAGACACGTCCTCTAGTGAGTAGAGATACGCAATCACCTTGGAAATAAATCGGATTGCCAAAAGACCCGAGAGGGTTCAATGGGTTCGGTTTATTTTGAGTTCTTGCGCCGACTCCGTAGAAGGTGTCTTGAGTGGTGTTTGTTATGGTGGCTGTAGCTTGCGATGCGCCGCCTGTAACTACGAATGAGTTAACGATAGCGACACTGCCCTCTGTTGCTGTTACAGTGAGGGTATGATTGCTTGGGTCGCTCACGACTGCAGAAGCAATGTGAGGTTGAGCCAAGATTGCAGCTGCAATGGCATTCATTGTAGCTACGCTGGAAACCGCAAACGTAATAGGAGCTAACGCCACTCCATTGATGCTGACGTTGATCACGTTGCCCGTGATGAGGTCAGCACTTATGACAGTGGTCGATAGATTGGACTGTGGGAGGCGAACGACGTAATCTTGGCCGATTACTTTCGCGAGTCCAAGACCCACATTGAAATTCTCAAATGCTATCGGAGAGAGGACGTTTTTAAAGCCGGAATCGGCTAAAAGACCTACGCTCCCGACATCCATTAAAAAGGGATAGCTTAGTTGTGGCATGGTATTTTACCTCCGGGCTTGAAACCATTTTTCATCTTGTCGATCAT
>JAIETG010000021.1 GCA_019745395.1 Rhabdochlamydiaceae bacterium
ATTTGCGAGACTATCCATGGGATCATAGAAGAGCCGCAGTAATGATTGCTTTTCGTAATGAGTATGGAGAAGGTTATGCCGATGGAGTCACCCTTATTCTTCAAGGTAAGGACCAACTATTTTATTACGGTCATGAAAAATTTCCGAATGATATTGATCATTTGAAAGAGGAACCTTATGAGGAAGCCAAGAAGATTGTAAATAGCACCCCCTCTTGCCTTAAACCTATTGAGCCAAAACCCGTGGAAAAACCAATAGAGAAGAAAAAGAAATGGTTCGGCTTGCTGTAGAAAGAAAATATACTGTAACTAGAGGATTTTGTGGCGAGTATCGCTAAATTTTTGCTTCTGATTGGGTTGTTGTTTTTTATGGAGCCTGGGATGGCAGAGGAAAAAAATTATTCTAAAAAAGAAAGAGAAATTCTCAACCGCTCTGTTGATGAAGTGATTACTGTACTTAAACAGGAAATGAAAGAGCAATTTGGTTTTTGGTGTACAGGACGGGGCGTGTCGATGCCTTATGATATACAAGAGATTGAAGTCGACTTTTTGTGCCATCAAAAAGTTACAATTGAAGAAGCTAGAGAATTGGAAATTCGAGCTACAGAACGATTTGTGGAAATAATTAATAGCCATGAAGCTATTAGACCTTATTTGCGAGACTATCCATGGGATCATAGAAGAGCCGCAGTAATGATTGCTTTTCGTAATGAGTATGGAGAAGGTTATCCCGATGGGCTTAGACTTGTTTTTCAATCTAAGGATGAAATTTGCTATTTTAGCCCAAAAAAGTCTCCTAAAGAGGTTGGGCCCTCACAAAGAGAGCCTTACGAAGAAGCTAAAAAGATTGTAAATAGCACTCCCTCTTGCCTTAAGTCCATAGAGTCAAAACTAGAGGAAAAACCAGTAGAGAAGAAAAAGAAATGATTCGGCTTGCTGTAGAAAGAAAAATATGAAATTTGTGAGAGCTTTTCGAATAAACAAATTGCTTTTTCCTGATAAATAAGCAATCTTGGCATTTAAGTTTATAGAGGACGTTTCATGACGTTGTATGAGGAGAGCTGATCTTATGGGAAACTATTTTTATTCACTTAGGGTTGTGAAGAGGATTTTTCGCCCAAAGGTAATGGGTCTTTTTTTATGACTGGATCTCAAGATAAGCAAAGTTTCTGGCAGCTCGCAAGTATTTTTGGTGCTGGGTTTGGGCTGTCTTCTATGGTGGTTGGAAGACAGTTGATTGAAAAATCCGGAGCAGGAAGTGCATTTCTTTCCGTCATTATAGGTCAGATTATTCTTTGGATAATCAGTCTTGGCATTATTTCGATGGCTCACAGAAAAATCCATACAATTAAGATCGTGAAAATATACATGGGTGAATTTTCTGGGATTTTAGTTTCCATTGTTTTAATTTCAGCGTTTCTTATTTGGTATGCCATTCAATTGCAGGGGATTTCTATTGTTATGGCATCTTTTTCTCCGGGTATTGATTTATGGCAAATTGGCATACCACTAGGGCTTTTAGTTGCATTCCTTAGTATGAAAGGAATTGAACTGATAAAAAAAATATGCGTAGTTAGTCTTCCTTTCCTGATATGTTTTGCTGTTTATACGATGGTTATTTCTAACGAAGTGATATCATTTAAAGGGAGTTGGACTTTTTCCGTATCAGGTGTTATGGCCGTGGTATTAACGAGCCTTCCTGGCGCCGTCAATCTTCCCACGTTTTTTAGGCATTCAAGATCTAAGGAAGATTCTGTTATAGGCCTTGCTTTAATGATGCTATTCCATGTTTTTTTTCAGATTTTTACTATTTTTACAGGATTCGACGATCCTGTACAATTCATTCCCGAAAATATGACATATAATCATTCTCTTATCTATGTTGCATTTTCTGCTTTATTTGTTTTTATTGGTTTTATTTGCGTGAATCTTATTAACATATATTTTGCCTCAGTGGCTTGGGAAACCATTACAAACCGCTTTCAGAACTCAAGGGAGTATGTGATTATAGGGTTTTTAGGTACCTTGATATTCTCGTTTTTTGCATTTTCCAAGTCTTATACCAGTGTTTCTGAATCGTTGAAATTTATACAAATAGCAGCAACAAGTTTTATTGCAAATTTGTGCGTTGTATTGTTAATTAGTTTCATTGTAACTTTTATCATAAAACACAGGCCTAGGCCTTTAGAGAAATTGTTGACCAGTCTGTGGTGGTTTATTGGGTGTGCCTGTTCTGCCGTAGTACAGATTCATATGCCCCTAAATCCTACTGCACCGATTCTCCCCGGAATTTATGCTATTTTAATAGCTTTTTTGGTTACGTTTTTTATAGAAGAAAGCGTATGGGCATTGAAAAACGTATCTTTAAAGTGTAGAGAGTAAGCCAACTAAAATGAATCATAAAACGTTATTTGCTCGATCGCAAAAAACATGTGATAAAAAGAAGTGGGAAGGGTTCTTAAGGTCGCATCCTAATTTTTGAGCCTTAAGTAGATAGTGTTGATATGTTTTTTCTGTTTCTAGCTTTTCAAGCAAATGTTTTGGGATGAAATCTGGGTATTGAGGATGTGCTGCAGAACAAGCTAAAATGAGATCTATTGGGGAATGTTTTAGGATATCCTTTCTCCAGCTAACTAAGTCTAGAAACTCTTCTGCATTTTTACAGGAACTTCCGTAAAAAACGATGACTGGTTGATTTGCGCTTAGCAGAGACTCATCGATTTCTCGGCAGCCTTTAGCATTAGTCTCAAAAACAAATTTCTCTCTTCTTACTACATCGTATCCTTTATCTTTCGCTTTTTGATCGACCAATAAAACGATCGGAATATTCTCGTTCAATACTTTTTGCACTAGTATAGCCATATTCCAATAACAAGGAATATATGTTAATCCATTGGATTCTGCAAAAAAATCATGAAATACAAGTTCTCCATTTTCTAAAGAATCTATATTTCCATCGTAAGCAATTTGTTTTACAAAATTAGCTGAATGTTCGGATAATTTTTGGCGTAGTCGCTTTATCAATTTTTCAGCAAACATTGTACTTATTTGATAGAGAGATTGTAGTTTTCTTGTGCTGGTAAAATCATTTCCCAGTAGTTTGTTTTTAGAGCTATCATCAAAATCTTTTACGATAGTTAAAAGGTATGCCTTCAATAGGAAGAACCCATGGTAATGCATGTCCACTTCAATGAGATCTTTTTCAAAGATGCATTTTAAGGATACGGATCCTTTTTTGATGCTAGATAGACTGTTGCCGATATGTTCTTCTACGGTTTTTTTGGAAGTGGCTATCTTGCTTAGGAGAGAATCTGTATCTAGCTTGTTTTCTCGGACAATTAATGCAAGTTTTACGGCTCGAATCTGGCAGGCGTTTTCTCCAACAAGCGCATCGAAATCTGTAAGCTTTCCTAACTGAAAAGAAGCTAAAGCTTGCTCAGCGGCGATGAGCAGAAAAAGATATTCTTTCAGTGATTGAAGAACAAGAGTTCTTCCTTTCCTGGACTCTAAAGAATACGGCAATAAATGGCTTAAAAAGTTTGTTTCTTCATGCATGCGGAGCTCATTTATCTAATTTTCTAGAGGACTTTCTAGTCGTTTATGTGAAAAATATTTCGTTTTAAAGTTTTTACTGCTTGATTTGTTTTTGCAAAGCTTGCTTGTTTTCGGTAAATAGTACCAATAGTTAAATTAAATATCAATGTTTATTTGAGGTTAATGCTTTTGTTTTATTTTCGTAAGTGTTTAATGTTTAAGCGAGTGAGTGTTTAATGTTATGTGTATATGAAAATCATTTGAGTTCTAAAAAAACAAGAAAACAGGTACACTATTTCATTAAATCTTTAAAATAGAGCAAGAAAGTGATTTATGAAAACTGAACTTATACCGGTTGAAGATAGACTTTCTAATTGGTTCTATTCTCAAATTAATCCTGAACAAAAAAAAGAAAGTTCCTTTGCTCAAAATTTGACACGTAACGTTTCTAAAGCCTCTTTATTTGCATTGGTAGCTGTTAGAAATTATTTTTTCGTTCCGCTAAGTCGTCAGCTTCCTCATCCATGGGCGTTTGTTGTCGGGAATATGGGAGCTGTTACTGCTTTCGAGTGTTGGGCAGGAAATCAACTTATCGATGATGCCTATCCTTCTCAAACAAGCCTTGGGGCAATCTTTCCTAAAAAAGAGATGTCTAATTGGCAGAGAGCTGCCAATGTAGGTAATGTTGCGCTCTCATTAATTTCTCAGCTTCCCTCTGTTTATCCTGCTATGCAGTATAACCCGGGACCTGGTTCTATTGCTGCAGGACTTGTTGTTGGAGCCGGAGGCGCGATATTTCCTATGAGATCTACGCAGCTGGCGATTCAAAGATACTTTGATCGTAAAGGAGTGGATTCTTCTAAACAGGATGCTTTTGTCAGGCTTCTTCGGGACAATAGGCAAGGTTTTATTGCTAAAACACCTCAAGAGAAAATACAGTTTATCGCAGCATTGGAAGCGATCCAAAGTCGAGGAAATACCCCAGGGCAGATTCGGGAATATTTAGGTCATCTTCTTTCTATTACAGGTCCTCTTGAAGAAGATAAGCTATCAACTGGAGCTTATCTTTCGACGCAAGCTGCAAGAGTAACGGGATTTGCCCTTTCCTGTATTTATCAGTATGTTATTGGTGTTTATACTTATACAAAAACCAAAGAAAACATCTGGAATAATGATGTTTTTGCAGGGGGTATGGCTGCTGCTGCTGTACTTTCAGAATTGTATTTGACTGTGATTTGTATGACGAATCAAGGCGGGAATTTTTGGCAAACCATTACAGGGATTAATAAAAATTCTGTTTCTCAGGCTACTGTTCCCGGTAAACTTTGGCCTAACACGGTAACTGTTTTACAAACTATAGGAGTTGGTATTAACCTACTATCCCTTGGGGTAAGCTACGTTATTTGGAGAGACTTTTTTAAGGATCCTGTAGAAAGAACCTTCTTTGAAACGACAATGTGCGGAGCTGTTTTTCTGCTGTTTCAAGCAGCCCTTCCACAAGTGATCAATGGGGGAGTAGAATATTTAATTTCTTCTTGGGGAACTAAAGAGGAAAAAGATGCCATTTTGATCGCTAGTAAATATCAATATTTAGCTGACTCTATAGAAAGACTATCTCCTGAAGATTTTAATCGCTACTTTCTGTCCCTGATTCCAGAGACGGTCTATAGAGCTCCTTTAGAAGAACCTCGGGATGATTTGGAAAGTGGAGGCTCCCAAAAGTTTCAAATAAATAGTAGTCAGTTTGTGAATCCATTAAAAAGTCCAGCTGGATCTCAAGACTTAGAGGAAGATGAGGAGACAGGTAGCCTTTTGCATTATGAAAGCTTTCCTAGCACTTATCCTAACGGGGAATCATTTGATTCTAGGATGGTAAGAGTAACGGAGCATTCTGACACAGATTCAGAAAATGAGTATTGATTAATTTATTTATTTTAATTGCGCGATCAGGTTTAGTTTAAATTATTTTATTGTTATATTTAATTGTTTTGTTGATTTGTAATTAAAAAATATGTATAATCTTCGTTTTGTTAATTGTAGTTTGTGAGGTTTTGTGAAAGAAAATAAAAGCTTAAAAATTTATGTAAACATTGGCAAGGTGCTTTGTGCTATTGCTGGAGGAATTGTAGGATTTGTAGTCGGAGGACCTTTTTTAGTTCTACCTGGAACTGCTGTTGGTGTAATATCAGCATACTTTTTTAAACAAAGTATTCTTTCTAACGTATTTTAGGAAATAACGATGAAGATGCGTCTCCAAACCCTACTATACTACGATCTATCAACTGTAAAGCACGGGGATATTCAAAAAGGATTAAAGGAATATGGACTGCTTTTGAATGCATTAATACATTGCATAGAAGCGTTTGAATCAGGAGATTTGGAGAAATTTGATGGTCTAGTAGGAGAAAATGCCTGTCAGATTCGAGCTATCCGTATAGCTCTTATGCATCCTTTAGATAGCTCTCTTAAACAGAGAGCAACAGCAATGCAAGAGCAAATAGCAGTGCTCCTCCAAAATAAAATCCGTTCTTTATCTGCATCGCGAATCTCTTTGCAACAAATCCTTGAGGAATACGATTTAAATATAGAGCTTTCCGAAGATGAGCTCTTTGCTTTGATTTCCTATATACTCACGGAAATGAAAGAAGTGCATTCTTCAGAAATGATCTTTTCGGGATTAGAGAGAAAAGAAAAATGTTCTCCTGTAAAAATCAAGAAGCTATCTTCTGATGTTTCTTATTCGTTTAGCTCCAAATTATCCAGTCATCTTAGAAAGAAATTATCTGCGTTATCTGTACAATTTGTCCAAAAGCTAGCATATGATCTACAAGATCCTATACTTGAAATGAATGTTTCCGATGCGTTTCTTTATGAGCATAACTCTTTGCAATGCCTTCCTATGTACTGGACGTACAAAGTCCTATTAAACACTCTAACAGTTAAAAATGTTCCAATTATCGCTCATGTGAAATTTACGAGAAAAACCGAACATGGATTTATTGTTACGCGTGAGGAACATATTTTTTTCTCTCCTAAAAAAAACTCCAGAGGAAAAATAGCCTACAAACGAAGTATTCCCTCAGAACAAGATCTTAAACAACCAGCTTTTGTGATCCAAGGCTTAGCTTCTTGTACTCATGCGACTTGGGAAGAAGATTTTCTTTTAAATGATTCAATTCTAGACACAGTTTTAGCAGGAGCTGCTTCCCATAGACAGTATCCAACTTCATGTGTTACTCCGCATATCGAAGACCAGGAATATCAGAAATTACAACAACTGGCTGAGCAAAAAGGATTTTCTCTAAGTAATCCTTCTACTTTTTTCATCCAGCATGTGTTTGCCTCTCAAGCCCAAAATTATACTTAAAGAACCTGAAACGCTGTCTTAGGCTTTTGTGTCTAATCAAGACATTTTTAGGTTGTCAGGAATTTTACAAATCTAGACACTCCGGTAGGTAGGAATATCAAGCAATAGAGACTGTGTTTCTGATATGTCACAAAATCTTCCAGAGCTAGATAGGCAAAATTTCTTGTTTTTAAGTGTCATTCAGATGGCTTCTACTGGAGTGCCAGCATTGGTGGCTATTGGATATTTCATAACTCAGCAATACGGCCCAGGAATTGCTATTCCATCTATTTTTGTTGGAAACCTAATTTTATGGCTAATAGGTATTGCAGTTGTGTCCATTGCTGGTAAAAAGCATATTAATGGCATTCAAAACATAGGGCATTTTCTCGGATCTATAGGATCTGGTCTTGTTGCTATAATACTTGGCATTGCTTTTTTAGATTGGTTCATTTTATAAATCGATGCCACAACGCATTCTTTACAAGAGATTCTTCCTTTAAGTTTTTTAACTAATAAGGGGGGATTGATTCGTCTAGGTGTTGCAATAGGTTTGATTTCCTCGCTTTTTGCTATTGGAGGAATACGATTTTTAAAATGGGCCAGCGTAGTTACTCTGCCTTGCATCTTTATTTATGCTGGATATACTTTTTTTCATTCAGACTATTCTTTCCATTCTGTATCATGGGGACTCTCTTTTCCGGCTGTGCTAATGATCGTTCTTTCTTGGCTAGCTGGAACCCTTAATCTCCCCACATTTTTTCGTCACTCTATTTCTGTTGCGCATTCTTACCTTGCACTTACTCTACTAACTCTTTTTTTTACGTTGTTTCAATCCATTGGAGTATTTATGAGATTTGATGCTCAATCTTATGGATTGCTACTTCAAAACGAACAGATACATTCAGCTTTAGAATTGACTTTATTTTCAGTGTTTATCGTTTTAACGTGTTTATGTAACAACCTACTTAATATTTACTTTGCCTCCGCTTGCTATGAAACCTTTAGCCCTCGGTTTTATGGGACTAAAGGACATGCTATCATTGGACTTTTGGGGACAGCGGCCTATGCTTTTATACAGATATCTCATAGTTTTCAGTATATTTTAGACCTATTCAACTGCTATCTGTTGAACCTAGGAATTGTCCTTCTCATTGCCTTTTTGATCCATGCAATGATGAAATACAAGTCCAAGCCATTAGAAAAATGGACTAATTGTGTGGCATGGATTGTGGGTTGTATCGCTGGGACTATTGCTAAATGGAACAATCCAGAAGATAGCTTAGAGTTTCTTTTGGTGGGAGCAAGCGCTAGTACTCTGTTTTTTCTGGCTACGATTTTCTTGGAGGAAACAGGGGGTGCTATTCGAACGCTATTTTTACAAAAGGCTCGAAAATAGATGAAGCATAAGACATTTCAGCCGCTACATGTCACAGATAAAAATCAGTCTGTATGGGATCTGACCTCTATCCAGTTAGCAGGATGGACGAGTCTTCCTATTTTGGTGACAAGTCTTTTCATCTTGGAAACCAATAGTATTTTAGGGGCGATGCTTACGATAGTAGTTGGAAATGCGATCTTATGGTTTATTCGCCTTGGAATCATCATGATGAGCTATGAACATAGAAAGAGCACTTTGGATATCTCCAGAGACTATTTGGGTACTTGGGGGGGCTATTTCATAGCTGTTCTTCTTCTTTTTTCCACCCTTATTTGGTATGTTGCCCAGACAACGGCTGCGAGTAAAACGCTTACCTGTCTTGCTATTATCAAAGAAAACCCTCAGATTGACCAATTTACGCAGATCAGTGTTTTATTAGGCATAGCAAGTGCTTTTTTGTGTATGAATGGCATTTCTATTTTGAAGAAGCTTTGCACGTACTCGTTTCCTTTTTTGATCCTAGCTTTTCTGATTGTTCTTTTTTCTCTTCCAGACCTTTCCTTAAAAGATAATGGAAACGCACTGTCTTTATCAGGTCTTTCCCTAGTCTTAGCGACGAATTTGGGCATTACTGCAGATATGCCGACCTTTTTCAGGCATAGCAGATCGTGGGAGACCTCTATCAAAGCCTTAACCCTTATTCAGCTGATAAGCCTAGCTTTAGGCTTATTGAGCTTATATTTTGGAGCGATCATCAATCAGCACTTTGAAGTGCATGCAGGCTTGTTAAGTGCAGAGTCCTCTCTTTTTTCGAGCTCTTTGATTTTTTTTGTTTTCTTATCAGTTCTTTGCGCCAACGTTGCCAATGTCTACTCAGCTTCAGTAGGATGGGAGCTTGTAGCTCCCAAAGCTCTTATAGGAAGAAAAGAATACCTTATCTTAGGACTAGGTTTAACAACGATTTTTATCCTGATTTTCGATCTTTTTCCTTTAGAGGCGGTCTTACATACTTCAGATAGCTCTCTTGTAAACTTGTGTTTGGTACTTCTTTTGGGATACGTCATCAGTCGCTATCAGAAAAGACCTATACGTCTTTTTGAGCAGGTAATTTATTTTGCTGCTTGGTTTCTTTCTACCAGTCTAGATGTTTTACAGTTGATCAATCCTCAGAAGACTCCTCCCGATTCTTTGCTTTTCAACGTGGTAGTGATCATTGCTGTTATATTTCTGGGTTTTACAGGAAGAAGGGTTGTTCAGTTTTTGGGAAGGGGATTTGCTCGGCGTTGAATGAATACGTCTGTATTGATCACCTTTAATTTTTTGTGGTTATTTCGTTATCCTATCTCTACAGCAGGATAACTTTCAGAATACGATTCACCTAAAACGCCATAGTAGATGACCAGGCGTTTTTCAAAGTCTACAACATAACTTATAACACCGGCTTCCCAAGAAGCTTTTAGAAATTCTGGAAAAGAGCTTTGCCCTGCTTGGTCAGTCTTTAAGGCTTTTACAAGTGCTTCACGATTAAATGCAGGAACATCAACAGTTGAATGAACAAGAGGTGTACCTTGACTTACTACAGAACCATGTTCAGTGAGATAAATGCTTTGGCATGAAGGGAGGTTCCAAATGTTTCGAGTGATGCCGGCTTTTCTTAAAGCTTCCGCAAGATAAGGGAACCCACCTACTTTGGGGCGAATGCTCATAGCAAATTGTTGCGCTTTTAGAAGGTTTTCGATAGCTTGGCTCATATTTTTTCCTGATTTCGATTTCATGTAGTACGATCATATCATGCCCGAATGTGGAGAATTTTAACATTCGTAAAGAAGGAGTAGCTGTATGAGCATAATATTCCTTTTGGAATATACAAAAAGAGAGAACGAATAATGGATACCTCGGGTTAATGGATTCGAGGCTGTGATCGCCACTTTCGTCAACATATACAATATAATCACTATGGACCGGATCTGAGGCATTCATAGAAGCCTAGAAATAAATTTTTAGAAGTGAGACTTCCTACTAGCTTTTCGGAAATTTTTTCTACAGATAAAAAGAGAATAGCGTAAAAAATCTTTAAGAAGTGGGATAGCTAGAAAAACAATCCTAAAAATACCGCTGTTTGGTATTGTCATGTGTCTTAATCAAAGAGGTTTATATGAATACAAGATGGTCTTTACAGGGGAGAAAAGCTTTAGTCACGGGAGCTACCAAGGGAATTGGATTAGCTATAGCCGAAGAATTTCTAAAGCACGGCGCTGAGGTATTTATACTCGCTCGTAATCAAGATGAGATTGATTCGAAATTAAAAGAATGGACAGAGAAGGGGTTTGATGTTGCTGGGGTAGTCTGTGATGTACAGTCGCAGGAAGATAGAAAGCGTGTCATAGAGACCATTGAAAAAAAATGGGGGGTACTTGACCTGCTAATTAACAATGTGGGCGCAAATATTCGTAAAAAAACCCAAGAGTACTCCTTAGAGGAATATGAAAATGTCATTCAAGTGAACCAATCTTCAGCATTTGATTTTTGCAGACTTTCTTTTGATTTACTCAAAAAATCGCAATCTGCAAGTGTTGTAAACATTGCATCGATATCTGGCTTGACACACGATGGAACAGGCTCTCCTTATGCTATGGCTAAAGCTGCGATGATCCAACTTAGCAATTATCTTTCTTGTGAATGGGCAAAATACAACATACGTGTAAATACTGTGGCTCCTTGGTATATCGAGACGCCTCTTACTCGCACTACACTAGATGATCCTGAGAAATTACATAGGATTAAAGAACGTACTCCCATGCAACGTGTGGGCATGGTTGAAGAAGTCTCCGGAATTGTCGCTTTTCTTTGCATGCCAGCAGCCTCTTACATCACAGGGCAATGTATATCCGTAGATGGCGGTTTTTTGCGTTATGGATTTTGATTAAATTTTTTTCCTTATGGAAATGTTGTTGTTTTTATTTTTAAGTTGTTGTGGTTGTTTTATTTGTTTTTGCTAAATAATCATGCCGTTTATATGATATATTGTTAAAAAATAAGAATATTTACTCTGAGGTTTATTTTGAAGCCTGTCATAGCTTTATTTTTAGCGACTATTTCTTTGATCAATACCCCTGTTTATTCTGAGCAGCCAACTTTACCATGTTTAGAAATGACTTTAGAAAAAACAGGTCAAGAGACAAATCAAGAAATTTTCAATATTTGCACGACTGCTTTTAATCACATAAAGGATAATGATTATGGAATTGCTCTGAACGTTGTGCTGGAAGGGTTGAAGCAATATCCTCGCTCCTTTGCTCTTCAAACGCGTTTAGCTATGATTCTTGGAGATTATGCTGGGCAATTTCCTGACCCAGATCAGCAGATAATGCTTCAAAAATCTCAAGAGATCTTCAATAAGCTATATCTAGAGGCTAATCTGCAATCTAAAAAAGATATGTTCTACTTTAAGAATGAGTATTATTACCGTTCAGCTCTTCACAAGGAGCAATATGAAAATGGATTGCAAATGACAGAGTACTATTGGGAGCTCGATGAAATAGCTGAGTACGGGCACAAGGGGTATTATTTTCAGGGGGTAGGGGCTGCAAACTATGCTAAACAGCTCTTGTTAAAGAATGAAAAGCAACTTGCTCTTGAATATGCAGAAAAAGCTATTTTTGCATGGGCTCAATATTTCTCTTACTTCAATACTTATTATAATGCCTATGTTCATTATGGCCTGGCTTTAGGCATATTAGGTCATAAACAAGATATGATGAGAGCTCTCCAACGTGGTGCAGATTTAATTAAAACAGACCTTAATTTTCATGAGTTTAAAGAAATTATTGAGTTTGTTGATCATTGTTCCGAGGAAAAAGCAGATTAATGGATTTGCGTATGAAGCTGAATACTTTCGCAATATCTACACTCAGTTATAGCTTACCTGTTCCATCTAGCTTTCTTTTTTTGTGAATCTGGGGGTAAGCTCTCCATTAATGACCACATCTTCTAAAAACATGTTAATGGGTCTTACCCAGATATCTCCTTCTCCATACAATGCCTGATAGGTTACCATCTCTTCTAAGGTTTCACTATGGCGAGCTACGCCTAAAATCTTGTAAAGCATGCCTTTATAGTGTTCATAAATGCTGCCAGATTGGATGGATTTTGCTTGAGGTGAAAAATCTTGTAAGGTTTCTTGATTCCCTATAGTTTCTTTGTTCTTTGTTGTTTCTGAAAAATCTCGCATTTCATCTAAGAAGATGTCACCTGTGAGATCAAGTAGTTTTTTAGATACAAGATTTTTGGCCTCGGTACTAGTTTGATATCGCAACTTTGGATGGGGATCTTGGATAACGCTAAAGAGAAATTCAGCTATTTCTTGGGGTGTTTGGCTGGGAGATAGAAGCTTTGGGTTAGCAAGACGTTCTTGAATTTCGGTATCGATTTTATCGGTAATAGCTTGGTAGGGGTTATTTAAAATTTCTTTTGTTCCCATGGGTATGGAAAAATGGGTTTGAATCAAACCCGGCTCAATAATGGATACAGAAATGTTATAAGGCTGAACTTCGATACAAAGGGATTCAGAAAGAGACTCTAACGCTGCCTTGCTGGCTGCATACATTCCTCCAAATGGAGGTGTTGAAAATGCGTTTACGGAGCTGATATTAATGATGTGACCTGATTTTTGATTGCGCATCTCAGGTAGAACTGCTTGAATGAATCGGATAGGAGCAAAAAAATTCACCTCCAGTTGCTCGTGCATTTCTTCCTCTGTAAGTGATTCGATAGGCCCAGCAAGCCCATACCCTGCATTGTTGACCAAAATATCGATGTGACCTTCTTTTTTTAATATTGCTTGAACGGCTTTTTCTATCGAATTATCGTTTAGTAAATCTACTTGAAGAAAGTGTATGTTTTGTGTTGTTTCTGGAGGTGCGTTTCGAATTGTACCGTAGACAGTGAATCCATTTTTAGCTAGCAGTTCTGCCGTTTCAAACCCGACTCCTTTGGAAGCTCCTGTGATCAAGGCTACTTTACTTTGTTCAGCAAATGCAGTACAGAGGTGAAATGAGGCGATGGCTATGAATAGCTTTCTCATAGAAGTTCCTTTTTCAAAGATGTCAATTTTGCAAGATAGTCCCATTTTTGATTTTTTTTTTGAAGAATGAATTTTGAAAACTCACTATATTTTGCAGGTGCAATACTAAGCTATTATACCTGCAAAAGCGCTACTTGAAATTACTTTCCTAAGCCTAAATTGCTGAAAAAAATGATTAAAATTACAGCGGGGGCCAAATATTTTAGACATATCTTTAGATATTGATATCCTATGGGATATTGTTTTGTGTGGCCATTAGAAAGCTCTTTGAAAGCATGGGCAAATCCCCAGCGCCAAGAGACTAAAAGGACTCCTAAAAGCCCTCCAATGGGCACTAATATTGTTGTCGCTGTCAAGTCGAAGAGCTCTAAAATGTTTTTGCCCCAAAGAGTCCAATTTGAGAGCAAACTGGTCGATAAAGCGCAAGGGATCCCTATCACAAAAGCCATTAAACCAGTTGTTAAGGCAGCTTTTTTACGACTCCATCGATGATTGTCAACTAGGTAGGCAATGAGCGGTTCTAATACGGAAATTTCTGATGTTAGAGCGGCAAGTGCAACGAGCAGGAAAAAGATGACCGCTAAAATGTTGCCCCCAGCCATATGACTGAAAACAACAGGCAAAGTTTGGAACATGAGTCCAAGTCCCCCTTCAGGAATGATGTTTGCCGAGAAGGTAATGCTAAAGACTGCGATAGCGGCCAAAATGGAGACAACAATTACAGCTAAAGCAACAGCGATACAACTCCTAACAAAGGGGGTGTTTTTGGAGAGGTAGCTTCCATAGGTAATCATAGTTCCTTGTCCTACGCTTAAAGTAAAAAAAGCTTGTCCTAAGGCCATTAAGACAACGCTCGGGGTAATCAAGCTCCAGTCAGGATTAAATAAATATTCTAGAGTTTTTGAGGCGTTGTCTAAAGTTAGGCCTTTAATAACCAAAACTAGTAGCGTGAAAAATAAAATCGGCATGAGGATTTTACAGCCTCTTTCGATCCCTTTACGTAGACCCGCATAGACTAAGGCTAAGCTGGTTCCTAGGAAAATGAAGTGGTATCCCAAGCCCCATAAAGGGTTTTTTAAAAGATCCTTAAAGTGGGTCGTTGCTAGATCTGACGTTTGAAGGGCTTGAATACGGCCTGCAATTGCCTCGATTAAATACCCACAAATCCATCCAGATATGGCACTGTAAAAAGCGCTAACGAGCAATGCTGTCAATAAAACCCAAGTACCAGCTCCTTTCCAAAACATGTTTTTGCCTTTTTCAGCAAAGGCTTCGTAGCAATTTTTTTGAGTGGTACGTCCAAGTGTTATTTCTGAAATTAAAATTGGTATCCCGATCAAAAAAATGCTCAAGAGGTAGATTGCCACAAATGCCGCACCACCATGATCCGCAACTAAGTAGGGGAAACGGACTATACTAGCAAGTCCAATGGCAGATCCCATAGCCGCTAGAGCAAAACCTGCGCGATTGCGCCAAGATTCACGTTTCATAAAAAATCTCCTTTCTAAGTGTTTGAATTATATAAAAATTTCCTTCTAGGTTTCGCTTTAAAAAGCTAACTCTAAGATGCCTGCAGATGTAGGGGGTAAGTGGTTACGCGCTAGCCGCGCATAGAGATAGACATGGCAAAAGAGGGAATTGTAATTAAATGTAAAACGGTCATTAGGGCTTCTATCTTTAATTTGGTTTGGTGACGTTAATTAATGAAAAATGGGGAGCAAAAGAGTTTATGTGCTAGATGCACATGAAAGAAGACATACCGAACATATAAGATGAACGGCTAAAAGAAGAGGAATGTGTTTTAGTGATTTGGTACATAACTTTCCTAGTTTTCCGAGAATTTATCATGGAAATGACCTTTTGTCGAGAAAAACAATCAAATTTGAGGTTTTTTGACAGAATTAGAGCTGTCGTTCTGCTGAAGAGGATTTCTTGTTTTTCAAGAGTGTTTTAAGAAAACAGTCTTTGATTTTTTTTTATGAAATCTTCCGTTTCTTCATTGTGTATTTTTTTGCAGATTTCAATTACGAGTTTACGATCATCTTCCATTAGTGGTATGTCGTAAAAGCATTTATAAAAAGTCAAAAAGGAATTCCAAATCTGAGATTTAAAAAGATCACTAAACTCAAGATGTTTTTTGTGATAGTCGCATGCTCCATATTCAACTTTTTCAACAATGATAGAACCGTCTGATAGAGTTTTATATTTAGTCACATCTCGAATAAATCGATAACAGGGGTGTGTGAGTGTGCACTTGTTGCTATATAGCATGCTGATGAAGTCGTTGTTTTCTTTTTCCGTGAAATCTTTATTCTCAAAAGTTAGGTCTTTTGAAATGGCTCGACAAAAAATCGTATATGAGGGAGAGGAGTGATGGAGTTGACGAAACCACTTTCGAAGATCAGTTTTTCCTTGAGGATGGTCTCCTCTAATCGTAAAATATTCGGCAACAGCTAAACATTCCTCTATTTCTCTTAACATTGAGGCCCAGTACCAATGATCGTGTCTCTGACATAAACAGCATGTTTTTAAAGTAGCTATTACTCTTGCAAAAAGTAAGTATGCCGCCATGGTTTTAGACTCATGTCCGGTATTATTTACTAAGCTTAGGTATTTGCGATGTAGATTTTCTAAATCTTGTATGTAGGTTTCGTAGAGGTCTAACGATTCCAACTTCTGGTTTTTCCACTTTTGAGCCATATCGGAATTATCTGAATTTACGAGATTTTCTAAATTCAGAGCTTTTTTTAATGCTTCTGTGTATTCTTCCTCATTGCTATATCGATCAAGAAACTTGATAGAGATACACTCACGTCCCATATGATCTAGCGAAATATCTGGGTTATCTCTTTTTATCCATCGCAATACGTCTTCTTTTAAAAGTCCGAGTTCATCAACCAGGTCCTCTATTGCAATATGAGCCGTTCTTTGTTGAGTCATGAGCAACCTTTTCAAGTATATTCATAGATCATGAAAATTTATGTGTAGATGATTGGAGATTATTTTAAAATCTTTTTAATTTTGGAATTAAATATTGTTTCAACTTGAAAATGTATTTTCTAACGGAATTTGATTAGACCTGCAGAGCTTTCCAGTAAGGCGGCGTTGCCGATCTCATTGTTTTACGTAACATGAGGACTTGATAAACCGTATTTTCTAATGATATTCCGTAGATTCCTATGTCATAATTTTGTCCACTTGAATTTTCTATGTTGGATATCCAAGCTGCCGATCTTAAAAGCACTTGATCATCTATCTCAAATCCATGGTTTTTAAATAGATGATGGATTTCTTGCGTCGTTATTGGGGCGTCCCAATGCTTATTGCTATAGAGAATTTTTTGTCCTTGTAAAACGGCTAGACCATTAGGAAAAGCTTGAAAGGCATCATTGAACCAGCTGTCGGATATTTCTTGTGAGCCTAAAGGTGGAAGTGGGGCGAGGGCATTATGCGGCATTCGTTTAAATCTTGCGATGGCCAAGGAGACATCATCTACCAAATCAAAGCAACCTAGCATGTAGTTTTGGCACTCTGATTGTAGCGCTGTTTTCCTTGTATAAATGTAGGATTGAATTCCTGGGGGAGCCCATGGTTCAACAAAGGATAAAACTTTGCCATCGGTATAATGCTTCATTACTTTACAGTCGTCTTCGAAATAGGCTTTATAATCAGGGAAATCTCTTTTTGCATTCGTTTTCCCATCGCACATACCTGTACGTTTAAGAAGGCACCGATCTTCTAAACCTGGAGAAAAATAAAAATAGCAAAAGTCTGTGTCAAAATTAATATCGTCTAAATTTGAGGGGGCTTTTTTACTGAAGATCACCCCAAAGGGATAGTGTTCAAAAGCGGACTTGCACAGGAGATTTTTGTTCATAAAATGTTCCTAAGGTTTACTTGAAATGGCTCTGTAGGACTGGAGTGTTTCTTTTGCAGCAGTTTCATGATCAATTATGGGACTGGGATATTCGGGGCAAAGCCAGTGGTGTTTTTCTTCATTCCAAGCGTGAATGGTTTTGGATGGTAAGTTGCTAAGTTCTGGGACCCATTTTTTGATGTATGTGCATTCTGAATCGAATTTTTTTTGCTGACTCCAAGGATTGAAAATGCGAAAATATGGTTGTGCGTCAGTTCCAGTACTTGCTGCCCACTGCCAGTTTCCATTGTTAACTGCAGGATCATAATCGATCAAAGTTTGCGCAAAATACTTTTCTCCCCATCTCCAATCTATATGCAGATCTTTAATGAGGAATGAGGCGGTAATCATTCGAACGCGATTATGCATAAAGCCCGTCTCGTTCATTTCTCTCATTCCGGCATCAACAATTGGAAATCCAGTAGTCCCTTTGCACCATCTTTCGTAGGTGCTCTTGTTATTTGACCATTGTATTTGATCAAATTTAGGGTGAAAGGCTCCTTTAAATACGTGAGGAAAGAAGAATGCGATTCCTGAAAAGAAATCTCTCCAGTAGAGAGATCTGATTAGGTCGTGATGAGAGTCTAATTTGTGGCAGACTGCTGCATAAACTTCCCGAGGAGAACATAGAGTGAATTTCAGGTAAGGGGAAAGGCGCGTAGAATAATTTTCAGCGGGAAAATTTCTAAGTGTTTCGTATTGCTCAAAGGAGGCTAAGTTCTTAAGGATTTTGAGAGCTTGTGTTCTTCCTCCTACTAATCTATTTTCCATGTTTTGCTTGGGAAGGATCTCAGAGAAAATAGACTTGTTTTCCGCAAAGGCAATCTTTCCCTGGAAATAATTGTTTTCCCGATTGGGTCTTGGTGGCAAGATTTGGTTCTTTGATGCGTTGCGGAAGTAAGGAGTGAAGATTGTATAGGGAGTCCCATCTTTTTTCAGAGTTTCTTCAGGAGGATGAAAGAGCGCGTCATCGAAAGAATAAAAAGAGATGTTGTGAGTGCGGCAGATTTTTTCGAGTTTTGTATCTCTTTCTCTACTATAAGGAGTATAGTCTCGATTTACGATCAAGGCCTCTATTCCTAATTCGAGTATACATTTATTGACAATTTCTTCGGGTTTTCCTTGAAAAAGGGTAAGCTTGCCCCCTTTTTCCATCAGTTGATTTTCAAGATCTAGAAGCGATTCGATCATAAATGTCAGACAGTGGTTGCTGCGATAGGGGTTTTTCTCAATTTGTTCTTCTGTAAAAATAAAAGCAGGGATCACGACTTGTGAAGATTGCAAAGCGAAAATAAGACCTGTATTGTCTTCGAGGCGGAAATCACGCCGAAATATAAAGAGCGATTTTTTAAACTTTTTTTCCATTTTTTCCTGTTTTTTCATGCGTTTTGAAATCTATTAGCTTTTCTAAAGAGAGGCAAAGTCCTTCTAAAAAATGTTCCTTAACACTAGGCTCTAGTAAATTCAAAGATAGAAAAGGGTTGTAATCTTCTAATTCCATGAGTCGTAGTTGCCCATCTTTTGTTCTACAAGCATCCACTCGTTGGATCCCAAATTTGCAGGTATTCCAATGGATGAATTTCATAGCGAATGCAATATCTTCTGTGGAAGCTGCGTAAGATTGTAGCTCCCATCGCTTGTGCGGACTCGGAGCATACAAGGCGTAGTGAAACTGCTCTGCTATGAAATAGAATGAGACTTCATATTGAAATTCCACTAATGGTTGAATGAGGATATTTTGACAGTTTTCCCTTTGCAGCTCTTCCTTATTAAGAATTTTCACTCCGCAAGAATCTGCTCCATCCAAAGGTTTTAACAAATAACGATCAAAAGAACCAAACTTTTCCATATCCTCTTTTGAACTGAATGTAGGAATGACGGGATAGCCTGATTGGAATAACTCCAAAAGGTGGCGTTTGCCGTTGATATCTCCTTTTCCTAAAAGGTCGTTAAATAGAGGTAGGCTCGTCTCGTTTCTCAAAGCTGTTAGTTCCTTACAGTGAAACATTTGAGGTCCAGTGTTCCTGATAAAAATCGCATCGACCAAATGTTGGACTTTCCCTATGTCGCTGATGTGACTAATACAAACTTTGAAAAATTTTCTAAGTAAGCAACTTAGCTCAACATCTTCACGAAAATACTCTCGACCTTTTGCCTCATAGGAAAAGTCTGTTACTAACAACACTGTTTTTTTTGTGGTCATTGTACCTTTATTTTAAAACAACTGCTTCGCTGTTTTTCTGCCAAAAAATTTAGCTGCGATGTTGATTACGGTCAAAACAATCAATCCAGGATAAATTGCCTCAAGCATAGGTCCTA
This sequence comes from Rhabdochlamydiaceae bacterium, assembly GCA_019745395.1. Classification (GTDB taxonomy): domain Bacteria; phylum Chlamydiota; class Chlamydiia; order Chlamydiales; family Rhabdochlamydiaceae; genus CAIJXB01. The sequence continues at coordinate 19,579 of JAIETG010000021.1, forward strand.
AAAATCTGGCGATCCCTGCAAATTCAAAGGTCGATACGACAAAACCTATACTTAAAGTAATGGCCAGGGATTGTTTGTTGCCAATTTTGTTTTTTGTGACATTATTCTGCAGAAAATCTGCAAATAACGAAGCTAGTACAATCGCCGTTGTCAGACAGGCAAATAAGACAGTCAAGCATACGCAGGGTGCAGCTATTGGCCCCAGGGCTTGAAGCGCAATCATTCCGAGCATTTCCTGTGGCGGAGTGTGGATTAGGGCGGGAGAGTAGATCCAGCCTAACAATACTAAAATTAAGTATACCGCAGATAGAATTCCTCCTCCGATTAGGGAAGATTTGTAAAAGTGTCGGAGTAACGGTTTCTCTCCATCACTTGGTGACAACTTGCTGTGAAGGTGTTTAATCACAAATTGAGAAAAGAAAAATGCCGCTAAAAGATCCATCGTTTGATAGCCTTGAAAAAATCCATTTTTTAGAGCTTTCCAACCGTCTAGCGAAATTGTCTCAGGGAAAGATCCCTGTTTTAAGCCAAAAAATGCAATGACACCTATCGATAAAAGTAAAAACGGGGTCAATACAGTCCCAAGAGTTGAAATGATTTTATTTTTGTTTACCGCAGCAAAATAGATGAATATACACATCACAAGACTTGTAATTGGCAGAGAAATATTGGGAAATAAGAGCAGTAAAGAACCATGTGCTACTGTCAGGCAACGAGCCAGTACCCCAAATGGTCCCATTAACGCTAAGGCTAAAAAGGAAAATAAGAAGATTCCTTTTTTACCAAAATGGCGAAAAAAACTAGAGATATCACCGCGGTAGAGCATCATTCCAAAGACGCCAAGGAATGGAACGAAAACACCTGTAAATAAAATCCCTAGCGCTGCTAGGAAATAATTTCCTTCACTTTCTTGTCCTACCGTAATTGGGAAAACTAGATTTCCTGATCCAAAAAACATGGCAAAAAGTGCAAATCCTGTACTGATGACAAGCCATTTATTTTTCATATTTCCCCTTCATTTTGTTCATATATTTTCTTCGAGATCCTGAGCAAAAAAAAACCGCACCTCTTTCGAGAGTGCGGTTTTTACCTCAACCTATCTTTAGCAACAGCTAATTACATAGGTCCGCACCGCAATTTGGTGAGACTAATGATTTGCTTGCTAATATTTAAGTGAGCTTTGCTATACATAGCTAAAAACTAAACCTTTTTCTGAATTAAGGGGTAAGGTTCTCATTCTTGCCATTAACAATCAATATTTTTTTTATGTTGGATGAAAGTTGTGGGTCTTGACCACTCTCAGAAAACATGGGAAAGAAATTGCTTTTTTTGCTCTATCTCCCTATAACCCTAACTAATTTTTAGGGGATATTTTATGAGTAAAAAACGTGTTTTGATCCTAGGAGCTGGCGTATCGGGGCTTTCTGTAGCTTGGCATTTAGGGAAAAAAGAACAATACGAATGCGTTCTTTTAGAAAAAGGCTCTCGTCCAGGTGGATGGATGGCATCTCAAGAAGATCAAGGCTTTTTGTTAGAAAAGGGGCCTCATCTTTTTAAAACATCTCGAAGTGCAGATCTCTTACAGGTTATAGAAGAAATCGGTTTTTCCTCTTCAATTCTTCCCTCTTCTTCTCAAGCTCAATCCAGATATCTTTGGACCGATGGGGTTTTTCAAAAGATGCCCAAATCTCCTATAGCTCTTCTCACTTCTTCTTTTTGTAGACCTATTCTTTCCTCTTTGTGGAAAGAAAGGAACGTTCCCTCGTATTTTGATGATGAAACCATTTGGGATTTTGCTTGTAGACGATTTGGAGAAACGGTGGCAGAGCATTTTTTTGATCCTATGGTCTCTGGAATTTATGCGGGGAATATCAAAAAACTTTCGATAGCATCTTGTTTTCCTATTTTGAAACAATGGGAACGTGAAAAGGGGAGTGTGGTTAAGGGGGTACTTGCTGCAAGGTCGAATAAAAAAACAAAGCCTTCATGTAAAGCTCCCTTGTTTTCTTTTCAAGAAGGAACGAGTTCCTTCATTGAAAAATGGGTTTCCACTCTATCGGTTCCTTTGCATTGCAATGAAGAAATTCTTTCCTTGCATCGAGAAAAGGAGAAATGGATCGCAAAATCTTCTCAAAACACTTGGGAAGCAGATTCTGTGATTATAACAATGCCCTCATATGCTCTAGCACCCTTGTTGCAAGAAGAAGCCTTTGCAAGTGCAGAGATTTTGAAATCTTTCGATTACGAAGATCTTACGACGGTAAGTCTAGGGTGGGAAGGGGAAGTGCTTCCTTTTTCGGCTTTTGGCTATTTAGTTCCCTCTAAGGAAAAAACGCCCTTGTTAGGAGTGCTATTTGATTCATCGATGTTTGCAAGAAAAAACACCTTGATTACTCTCATGATTCGAGGAATAGGGTATTCTGAAGAATCTCTTTACAAAATCGTCGATACAGTTTGCTTGTCTCATCTAAATATTTCTCAAAAACCAGCTCTTTTTTCTACAGCAGAAAAGAAGAAAGCAATTCCTCAGTACTATCTTGGTCATGAAGAGAAAAAACAACAACTTTTGTCTTCTTTATCTAAGGAAGCTCCGTCTCTTTTTTTGACAGGGAGTTATTTGAATGGTGTGTCTATAAGTGATTGTATCGGACAGGGGAAACATTTGGTAGATTCTTGTTTTTAAACTCGTTTAAGAAACAACGCAAGTACAAGACGTATCTTGTTGAGTGGGAAGTTTGGCGCAGGCTCTAAAAAGATGGGGTTGTCTTGTAGGATCGACATCTAGTTTCAAGAAGAAATTGCGAGAAGAGGAGAGGTGTAATAGGTACTCTTCTGTTAAATCGAGTTGATTCAAAATTTGGAATAATTCCTCTAAAGTAGCAATATCCCAAGTCGGCATTTTGTGTGATAACATAGATGTCAGAGTGTTGGGAGATAGAAGGTTCCAAAATCCCACTGACAATAAAGATATCTTCCAGTTAGAGCTTTGAGCAGAGGTGAGGTACCAAGGTTTAATAACATTAAGAAGATCTGGTCTCTCTTGTAGCCATTTAAAGACATTACACTCTACCTGAAGATAAGTTTGACATAACCGATTGATGAGCCGGTTTTTTACATCGTTTGAAGCCTGAAGATCTCTTAGTATTTCTACGTGAGCATAAAATTGACTTTGAGATGGCATGGTTTCTTTCCATCTTTCTGCCATTTCTCCCCATAAAATTTGTTCTAATTTTGAGTCTTCTATTTGAGGAAAGCCAAGAAGTTTTTCTGTGAAAAAGAAAGGGGGATGTTTTTTGAAAACAGAAGACAGAATCTCTTGAAAGTTCTTTGCTTGTTTTTGATGGCAATAGTAATCATATAATAAAGATAATGAGGGGAGGCATTGTTGAGGGGTGGCCAATAATTGTTCGATTAAAAGAGTCATGTCTTGAGGATCTGTAAGCGGTAGGGTCTGTAAAAGATCCGTAGTATAGAGGAGGCGTTCTTCGGCATTTAGAGAAATAAGAGCAATATTTTCTAGAGTTGTACAAGCTCGCTCAATCCATACGTTTATTCTGTGGGATTTTTGGATTTTAAAGATGTTCCAGATCTCTAAATGAAATACTCTAAATAGCAAAGGCCATCTATCTTGAGAGATATTTTCCAATAGTTCTTCTATCCACATGTCTAGCTGAAGGTTTTCCTGGAAATCTGCTAATATATTTTGGGTCCAGGCAAATCTTCCATACAGTTTGATTTGAGGATCAGAAAAATAGCGGATGCATTTTTGTAGGGCAATTTTTTGACGTTCCTCAGGCAGACTTAAGTCTATTTCAGTTGGCAGATAAAGATCGATTACATTGTGTATTTCATCGGGGGCAAAAGCTTGGATCTGCTCTTTAAGTTTTACGGGGACTGAGGGATCTATGCTGCTTATAAGTGTGTATAGATCTTGAAGACATGCGTAGCGTACAAAAGGATCTATAGGTCTATTGGATGGTAAAAATAACAACTTCATCCAATCATTTAAGATCTTCATTTGGTTGTTTTCCAGCAGGTAGCGCAATACTACTGCCCGTTTAGCTTGAGGAAGGCAGGCATATACAGTAATTGCGTAATTGGGTTTGGCGATGTGCTCCTCAAAGAGGTAAGGGAGAAATATATTCAAGTTGTCTTCTTTTAAAGGAGCCAACAAAGAAGAGATTGTAGAGGCCATATTCATAGGATTTACATCATTTAACAGATGATGAATCCATGAATTGAGGAGATTTGGCGCCTGTCTGGCAATACTAAGTATGCATTTTTCCTGAAAAGGGGAGAGGCGAGAAGATATCTCTGAAAAAAAATGATTTTCAGCAAGTAATCGACATAATCTGAGTAGGTCTTTTTCGGGTAAAATCGAGGGCAGATGCCTCAAAAAATCTAGCTTTCCATTGGTAGCGCGCTTTTGAAGACCCCAGCTAATCACTAAATCGGGGAAATCTTCTGTTTTTTTTGAGGGAATTTGGCTGTAAAACCATTGCCAATCTGTTTCTGAAAATATGTGTATGATTTTGCAGATATGAGGATTTTCAAAAGCTTGAAAAGCTGCCTGCTGAAGAATATATTGCCGTTCTAATGAAGCGATGGGAAGAGGAGTCGAACGGAGCCCTTGTAGATTCATGAAAAACTGTCTCACCTTTGCATCTAAAGTGGCTTTAATGGAAGAGCAACCTCTGATTGCTTCTGGGGAGAGGAACTGTTTGATGGATTGTTGGGTCGTTGCAGAAGCTTGGATTAGGTAAGTGAGTAGGAGCTCTTCTGTTGCATATGAGTTAAATACTGTACTGACAAAATGTTGAGCTTCAACGGGAGAAAAATGTGTAACAGCCATCTCTATCCATTGGATGACAATAGAGTAGTTGTGTTTTGCTTTATAAATAATAGAGCTCCATACAAAGTCTGAGCTTAAGCGTAAGATGTGCGCTCCCATAATAGGCGGTATTACAAGAAGTTTTTGAAAAAAAAGTTTTTGATGTTCTGAAGAAAGCGAGTAGAGGATTGTCGCGATTTCCGTATGTTTTTCAGGGGAATCACACAAAGCTGCAGCAAATAGATAAGCACATAAAAAATCCATATCCGTTACACGAGGAATCGTTCTACTGCTATTATAACTTTGCAGATGATCTCTCCAGGTAATTGAAGGTTGATCTTTCATAGGTTGGGACAGTTCTGCTTGGAATCTATCGAATTGATTTTGTCTGCAGCTTTCTTGTAGAAGTTCTAGACGTTCTTGTTGTGTACTTATGAAAGAAACGGGGTGCTCCTGATCGAGATCGCAATAGACTTTGGTTCTGCTAGTATTCATAAATTTCTCAATTTGATGAATGTGTGAGTATAGGCGGTTTTAGAGTTGTTTGGCAATGTTAAGTATTTGATGTTCAGTATATTCAAGGGTGAAATGCAGTCCCCGTTACCGTAAAAGCTGCTCTGTTTTAGCAGCCTTCTGATTCGGTAAGGGGATTTTGTAAAGAATTAAAATGAAAGAGGAAATCCGGAGGGCATCTCAAAGGAAGGAGCGTCTGCTTGAACTTGTCTAAGCGCATCTTGATACGCCGCTAGAATAAGGTCTTCTAGACCTTCAATATCTTGAGGATCTACGCATTCGGGTTTAATAGAGATCTTTTGCAGGGTTTTTTCTCCATCCAACGTTATGGCAACAAGCCCATTTCCGCTTTGTCCTGTGACGAGTTTGCTTTTGAGCACCTCTTGCATCTGTTTCATCTGTTCTTCAAATTGCTTTGCTTGTTTTTTCATTTTAGCGAAACCGCTGCCCATATGTACTCCTTATGATTCTTTGGTTAATAGGCCTTCTAATTCTATGGAAGCAAATCGCATTAACGTTTCATGCTTTGCTTGAGCAACTACCGGTACAGATTCTTTCGCCTTAGAGGGAAGGGGGCTTGGTGGCGGGGGAGGAGAGGAAAGATTGGTCTTTGGTAGAGCCTCTATCTTTATTTCGGGGATAGGAATGTCTATAGGCGTGGCATCGGTAGCGGCAACTGTTTTCTTGGGTTCTACAGCCGCCTTGATAACGGGAGTTGCAATTGTAGTCTCGACAATTGGCGTAGGTTCAGGGCTTGCCACTTCTGAAATAGCTTCTTCTTGTATATTCTCTATAGGGTCTAACAATTTCTTTTGTTCAACAACAGTAGCAGTAATGGGGGCAGCAAGAGGTTCTTTAATAGTTTCTTGTTGAGATTTTACTGGTTCTAATGCGGCTTTTTGTTCGATTGGTGAGGGAGCTACAGGATTTACAGTCACAGGAGCTGTTGCTGTAGGAACTGTAGCAAAGGAAGAGTTTTGCATTTCTTGTAGTCTGTAAACGAGGTCCGCGGCAGATACTCGATGTTTGCTACGAAGAAGATGTAAGAGTATCATTTCTATAGATACTCTTTTAAAAGGAGTTTTACTGCTATGTTGGTACCACTCTAAGAGATAATCTAAAATATAGAGCACCTGTTCTTCTGTATAGATCTTTGCAGAGCTTTGGTAGCGTTGAAGAAGAGAGGGGTGGATTTCTGAAGTTGTTAACTTTAGCTGTATAGCTAAAATATTGCGGTAATGGTCGAGGAGACAATCTAAAAAGTAAGAGAGGTCTTTTCCTGAGGAAAAAAGAGAAGATGCCCACTGGAAAGCAATAGAAAGATTATGAGACTCGAAGGCTTTATCAAAATCAAAAAAAGGATCTTGCGGTAGTATTGCTAAAGAAGAGCAGATAGCGTCAGCCGTAAGAGGCCCTTTGGAAAAACAGAGGATCTGATCTAAGAGTGATTCTGCAACTCTCATAGATCCATCTGACAAATTGGCTATTGTGTATAAGGCTTCTTCTTCATAAGAAAGCGATGCGTCTTTTAAGATCAAAGAAAGCTTTTGAGCAATCAGAGAGGAGGGGATTCTTTGAAGGTCAAAGCGTTGGCAGCGACTTAAGATGGTAGGAGGAATCTTATGAGGTTCTGTGGTAGCTAGGAAGAATTTTACATTTGGAGGAGGTTCTTCGAGGGTTTTTAGTAACGCGTTAAATGCTTCCTTTGTGAGCATGTGAGCTTCATCTATAATGAAGATCTTGCATCCAGAAGAGCTTGGGGCATAAATTACGCTTTCATTGAGTTGACGCATGTCGTCGATCCCTCTATGAGAAGCTCCGTCGATTTCAAAAACGTTCAGGCTTTTTCCTTGAGAGATTTCTTGGCAGGAAGAACATTCATTACAAGGCTCATAATCCTTAGAAAGATTTTTACAATTCAAGGCTTTGGAAAGAACTCGAGCTAGAGTGGTTTTCCCCGTTCCTCTGGTTCCGCAAAAGAGGTAGGCTTGAGCAGTTTTTTGTAATCGAAGTGCGTTTTTTAGGGTGAGGACAATCGCCTCTTGTCCTATTACGCTATCAAACGTCTGAGGCCGGTATGCTCTGGAGAGCCCTTTGTAACTGGACATAGATAAATCTCTTTTTGAAAAATGGTCCTCTTAAGATAAAAGTATAGAAAAAAAGAAGGAAAATTCTAAAGGAAAATCGCAAAATCTTCGAGAGAATCTCTGGTGTGTGTGTATTTTTTTTAAAACTATTTGCTGTTAAGGGCTCTTGTTTTAAAAGAAAAGAGGGAGCAACATGAGGGTATGTTCTAGTAAAGAATAGGGTGTTTTAACGTAGATGAAAGATTCGACAGAAAAAGATTCTTTACCTCAGGAAGGCCGGAAAAAATGGCTGAGCGTAAAAGGCCTTGGGTGGCGCATATTCATGGGCCTTACCTTTACCATTATTTTGACTGTGTTTTTGCAGATGCGAGAAGTGCGCGTAGAAATGGTGGAAACAGATTCCATTTCTAAGCAGTATGTTGTTGCTCAAATCGATTTTGAATTTCCCGATGATGCTAAGACGGAGTTTTTGCAGCAGCAGGCAATGCAAGATGTGGGGACTATCTATCGCTTTGACAGTAAAGAGATTGAAAAAGCAAGTCATGAATTTGAGGAGTTTTTAGCCAGTAATCAAGGTTGGCGAAAAAAACTTCCAGAAGCGACTTTTGAAGAGTTTTATGAGTATGCAGAATCTTTTGAAGATTTTCTTTTAGAAACGCGGTTTTCTGATGAGCGGACAATTCGTAAGCTGCAGGAAGCGGATGTTGTTTTTGATCCCTATTTCTTAGTTCCCATTCAAGAGTCTGACAAATTTCCGGCTATTCCAAGTCCCTATTGGGCAAGTGTAAAAGATCACATATTTCAACCAGAAATTCGACAAACTCCCATGGCCTCTTACATCCTGGAGTTTTTTGAAAAAAAAGAATGGATATTACAAAAAGACCTAAGCTTAGAAAAAAAGCTTAAGCAAGTAGCTCAAGATAGAATCCCTCAACAGTATACGTTAATAAAATCTGGAACGATGATCTTAGAGCCTGGTGAGAAAATTTCTGTAAAGCATATTACGATGTTGCAATCGATGAAAAATGCCCTAGCATCTCCTCATCATCTTGGAGCACCTCTTTCTGTTTTGGGAAGTTTTTTACTATCCTTGATCATCACTTTTTTAATGGGGGTCTACCTCAATTTCTACTACAAGGATGTTTTTTATTCCTTGAGACGGCTAGCTCTTCTTTCTGTCGTATCTGTTTTAACCTTAGTTTTATCCAAAGCTGCGGAGTATTTACTTCTCTATAAAGGATATAATCTCATAGAAGTGATCAGGTACCCCTTGATTGTTCCTTTTGCTTCTTTGCCTCTTTGCGTATTGCTAGGACCTCGTATTGCTTTATTTTTCTCCATCTTTCTTTCGATCATCATTAGTTTTGGTCTCTCTATTGAGTATGAGCCTTTTTTAATCTTAAACTTGATTGGATCGATTTGCACCATTATGTTTTCTCGTAATCTCCACAAACGAAAAGATGTTTTTGAAGTATGTGGCAAGGTGTGGATCTGCACGATTCCTGTGCTTTTTGCTTTTCATTTGATGGCAAATGAATTAGGAAATATCAATCAGATTACGGATCTGATGTCGACATTTGGCTGCCTTACCATTACAGCAATTATTGTAGTAGGACTCCTTCCTATGTTTGAAACTCTCTTCAAAATCATGACAGAGATGACTCTCATGGAGTTTATGGATCCGAATAATGAACTTCTACGTCGTTTGAGCCTAGAGGCTCCAGGCACGTATCAACATTCTTTAGTGGTAGGGAATTTTGCAGAGGTTGCAGCAAGGTCCATAGGTGCTAACCATCTTTTTTGTCGTGTAGCAACCTTGTATCATGATGTGGGAAAACTTTTTAATCCTCACTATTTTACAGAAAATCAGCTCGGAGGATTTAACATCCACCAACTTTTGACTCCTTTAGAGTCCGCTCATGTGATTATTGCTCATGTGCAAGAAGGGGAGATTTTAGGGAAAAAATACCATCTTCCAGAAAGTTTTATCGATGTGATCCGAGAGCATCATGGAACAACCCTTGTCTACTTTTTTTACTGTAAACAGATCGAGCAAATGGGGGGAGATGCTTCTAAAGTTAATCCCAAACTCTTCCGTTATCAAGGCCCCAAACCTCGCACGAAAGAGTCTGCTTTGATTATGCTCGCAGATTCTATAGAAGCTGCTTCTCGCAGTTTGGATGAAGTAACTGAAGAGAGTGTAACGGAAATGGTTGATAAGCTGATTACAGAAAAGTCAGGAGAAGGGCAGTTCGATGAATGCCCAATCACTTTTGAAGAGCTTAGCACCGTAAAAAAAGCTATCGTTAAAGCTTTACTAGTTACGCGCCATCTGCGCGTTAAATATCCTGCTAAACCTTAAATTATGGGCCTCTAGGTAAAGTTTCAAATAGCCTCTCTTTAGGAGGCTATCTTGCATTTCACGGATTTACCAATCTTTTTTGTTTGCAGAAGGGCGTTTTTTGGTTTGGAACAACAAATGTTCTAAAGTTCGCTCATGATCACCTCGAACTCAGGGTCTTCTATTCCCTCACCTTGTTGAAATGCTTCTAACGATAACTGAAAAGGCAAATCCCCGGTCTGTGTTATATAAGCGTAAAAGTCGCCATTCTTCTTTACGTTTTCTGCAGAGGGAGGCGTGCCTTTGTATTGAACCGTAACTGATACTATAATAGGTTGACCATCGGGTCCAGTAAGTGTATGGCTTTTGTCCGCGTCGTATACGGTAAAATTGTATACAAAAAATGCACCCTCTGCAGAAAACATAAGGTGGGTAGGATTTTCATCATCTAACAAGCCGGTCGGCTGTCGACACATTTCTGAATCGCATGGGCATCCTTTGTATCCAGGTAAAACACTTGATGCTGTGGGAACTGTTGTATTATCACATGAGTGACCATAGTGTAGAACTATTTGACCATTTGAACAATTTTTTCCACTAGTGCATGATTGCTGTGTACTATACGTGAAAAGACCATATTGGGACACATCGTCTGACCATATGTCAAGGATAAGAGAAACTGACGGCGATTGATCCGGGGGAAGACTGCTGTTTGCAAAAGCCGAAATCCCCAAATTAAAACCTAAACCCAATAAAAAAAATGTTAAAAACGCAAGCCTACTCATAAATCCTCCTAGTAAATATTGTGAATATTATTATTTATTTAAATTTTAAAGCTCTCTCATATTATTAACGTAACTTTAATTGCATTGGATAAAATATTTAATTTGAATTTTTATTCGTCTTTCATAATTTCATGCTTGTTTTTATGCTTTTTATTTTTAAATTACTTGTTCTATTATCCTTTGAAATAGCCTCTTTTTAAGAGGCTCTTTTGCTTTTTACTATTTACCAATCCTTTGTATTTATAGAACTCTTTTGGGTAGAGGTAGCCTCTGTCACATGTACGGGTTGATTAATTGTCTGGCTCCACGCCTTGCCTTCGTTGTTAGTTTGTGTTACTGAGCAAATAACGTTGTAGTCTCCAGGCTCTTTAAATTGAAATTCTAGAGAACTTCCATCTTCGGACATCCAAGCATTTGGCTGTGGGCACCAGCTATAGTAAGTGCTGGTAATGTTATTCGTGTCGAAGCCTCCTATAACTTGTACTGTAAAAATAAATATAGTTTCCGTAGTTCCTTTTGCTTTTGGAACAACTGTACCTGTGATCATACTTACTTGTGGATTTTCTCTGTCTTTCATAACCCATTCCTTGTTTTTATGTTTTTTGAATTGTTTTAGATTTGATGGTTATTACATTTTTATATTGAGTTATTTAATTTAATTGAGTCTATGTTTTTTTGTTTTTTTCTGTAAGCTCTTGCAATTTAGATGTCAACGGAGTGGTATGTGTTAATTTTGTCTTAAAGTAATTTGATTTTTTTGTTGTGAGTTGATGTGTTTTAATTGATTAATAGAAGTTTTTATTCTGACTGCAGCTTGGAGTTGTATACAATTTTTGAATCTTTAAAGACGCTCATAGGGATTGCTTTCAACCTGAAAAAGACAATTTTTTTGCTTGTTCAAAAAATAGAATGAGGATCTGTAGCCTTGATTAACGCAAATTGGATCCTATCTTATTTTCATACAAAAAACAGTCTATCTCTGTGTGTTGGACAACTAGGTAATAAAATTACAATTTCACATGGGAAATTCGCAAGTTGTTGATATTCAGTGCTTTTTTTGTTGATTTTTCTTTTGGGCTTCTTCTTTAAGATTTAAAAAAGTTTTGCATGACATTTAATGATAGTTGTTTGTGTTAGGTAATTAATTAAATGTGTTGACAATTGTTTTTTTCAATTAAAGAATGAATTAAAGATTTGTTGGCGGTATTTATGAAAGAAGAATCTCCGTTTTTTTTTGACATAGAACGATTTTATAATGCGAAATTCAAATATCCATTAGAAAGAGAGAGTTTAGAAAATTATTTGTCAGGAACAGCTTTTGGGCGTTCTCAAGAGTACTCGGTAAAGGAACAAAACGATTTATATGCGGATATCCGAGATATTTATAACAATGTAATTTCGGGCTTAAATATAAAATCCCCCCCTTCAAAACGTTTTGCGGTTATAACTGCGGGAGCTCCAGGTTCGGGTAAAACAACGGTGCTTAGACAACACCTGAAAGAAAACATATCAAAAGGAATGAACTACGCATATGTTTGCCATGACGATGTTTGTTTAAGGAATCTTAGGAGAACTTTTCAAAAAGATATAGAAAGTTGTGATCAATCAACAGCTTCGAGACGAGCTATTTATAACAAGTGGAAGCCAGCATCCCATGGAGCTTGTCATTTGATTCTTCAAAATCTAATCGAAGATAAATGTAATTTTTATTTTGGAACAACCTCTGCAAGACCTTTTGCGAAATTTTTTTTAGAATTTTTAAAAGCTCAAGAATATCACATCAAATTACTTCATGTAACAGCTCCAGATGATGTTCGCTGGGAATCAGTTCAGGAGAGAAATAAAACATTTATCCACGCTGCAGAACCTCAAGTAAAAGAAGATGGATTTTTGCTGCCGCAACAAATGAATCAAGTATTTCTTGCCTATGCGGACGAAATTGAATTTTACTACCGCAAAGGCGTTGAGGAAAAGGCTAAATTAGCTGCTACTTGGACTAGGAATATCTCCTCTTTAGAACCCTTAGGCACCTTACGGATCATTTTGCCTAATGAGTATGCAGAGATTAAAAAAAATCATAATGCCGTTATAAAAACGTTAAACCGTCCAGATCTAGATTGGGAAAATTCTCTTGAAAAAAGAGCAAATATTTTTGATTGCTTTTAAGGTTTGTTTTTTCTGCATCCACTAAAACGATCACATGAGTTTGGAAATGGAGAAGTTTGTTAATTAATAATTTTAATGTCGTAATTTCCTGTAAGTGAAATGATTGCATTTTCTCAATTGTGTGAAAAATAATTTGTTTTTAGGGGGTGTTTTATGAAGTCGTGTATGTTCTTCATTTTTTTCTTCATGAGCTTTTGGGGGAGTTTTGAGCTTTTTTCTAGTCCTCCTCCTCAGTCAATGAACTTTGCTTCGTTGTCTTTTGGGAAACAGGTTAAAGAAACATATTCCAACGATAATGGTGAGGACAATCATCTAACGCAGGATTGTTGGTTGCAAATGCCTGCGGCGACTTATTCTACTATCGATTTTGCGCAGTGGCTTATGAAATGCCAGTGCAACATAAATGCGTGTCTGCAAGCTGAGGAAAAAGCCTCTTCGGATGCCACTTGGGCGATGCAGTATGAGTATCCAGAGCTTCAGCCTGGAACGGCTGAATATGATGCGCAATATCAAGATCTATATAATCTGTACTATGAGCAAGCTAATACATCTGAAGATTTTTATTACCAATGTATGCAATCTGCTTTATCAAACGTGATGTATGTGGAGCAAACTCTCACGGATGTATTTGGACTCTCATTCCCATCTAGTGCAAAAATCACAGTTTCCCATCCTACTCCAACTTCAACTCAGCTAGATACTGCTACGACTCAGTCTTTGCTAACCCCATCCTGTGCTTTGACTACTAACCCTGGGATTCCTAGGGAGCTTCCTGTAGGCACTAAGATTTCTGTAACGATCGATGCTGATGGATCCAAAATAATAAAATTTACGATTCCAAATGTAGAATATACTTATGAACCGTGTGAGTAAGTTTTTGTGATTATGTTTATTTTTTTAAAAAATTTTATTATGATAAATGTGTTTTTATGCGAAGAGTTTTATTTTCAGTTCTTTGTTTGGTGAGTTTTGGTTTGTGGATATCTTTTCAACAAGAAGTATTTGGATAGACAACGTCTTCCTATCCCTATTCATCTTTTGTTCAAAATGGTTCTGCAACGTCTCGATATGACTACACTTTAACTTTTGTCGTGCTGACGTGCCCTGTTTGTTACGGTGGAGAATACTATCTCCCTAATGGTTCTACTATTTGCGCAATGCCTGAATCGGCAGGCGCAACTGCAATTCCCGGACCTTGTAGTTCCTCTTGTTCGAGCTGCTGTAGTCAATCTGGTAATTACCCATTTTGCTCTTTATTATCCCCTGGTGATATCCAAAGTGTGCTATTTTCCGAGAGTGGTGCGTGGATTGTATTGGAGTATACTTTATCTTTAAATGGCATTACCGTTCAGGGGGAAGATATACAGGAGGGGAAAGAAGAGCCCGTTTTAGTGTCGGTTACGATCCAATATGGAGGCACTCCACAAAGTGGGAGCGTAAGCAATGAGGTTTTTTTCGCTTCTTATAATGCAAGCGATTGGGGTGCTTTACCAGCTGGTGCATCTGTTAGTTTAACTCCAATTACCGGAGGCGGGTTTTCACTAGTATATCATCCAGGCTCGTGATTGTTTTGTCCTATATAGAGCTTATTTGGCTGTTTTGAGAAAAATGCAAGATGCTGAGGGAATTAAAAGTAGTAAGTATTTCAGGAATATTGGCTGACAGACTTGATGGCAAATTGTCAGCTTTTTTGCGAATTCTACCCCATACGTTCAATGTCTTTTTGAAGGGTTTTTGCAATCCATTTTCTAGGAGCTAGTTTAGAAAGATAGGTGAGGATCTGGTATCGCCAGTCGATAATTTGATAACCCTTTTGTTTTTCAATTTGGCGAAGGATCAGTTTTGCTGTGTGGGCAAGGGACATTGTATCCCAAGAAGAGGCGGAGGCAGCGCTCTTGTGCAAAGAAGCGTTATAGCGAAAGTCGCTGGTGAAGCGGCCGAGTAAGCAAGAAAGCACACGGATCCCTTGAGAAGATAGCTCTTCATCAAAGGAAAGGGAAAATTCATAGGCAAAACGTTTAGAGGCGGCATATAGTGCAAAAGATGGATAGGTAAAAAGCCCTGCAGTTGAAGAAACATTCATAATCGTGCCGCTCTCGTGTCTTTTTTGTAGGGTTCTTGCCGATTCGATGGAAATTTGTACTAAAGCTTCGATGTTGATTTTCAAGATTTCCATTTGTTTTTCTAATGGAAAGGAGAGAACTTTTCCGTAAAGTCCCATTCCAGCGTTGTTGATGATAAGATCGGGTCCATCTGCTCTCACACGCTCTAGAAGCGACTCTAGATCTTGAGGAATGGAAAGATCCGCTGCTTGAGTTGTCACGGTAGTCATGCCTTGGAGTTCTTTTGCTACTAGGTTGAGTTTTTGAGGATCTTTTGAAGTCAAAAGAAGGGGAATGCTGCGTTTGGCAAGTTCTTTAGCAAGTTCCTTGCCAAGACCCGATCCCGCTCCAGAAATGAAAGCTAAGCGCGCTTGAATCTCAGGAAAGGGCATCTATATGAAACTCCTGTAAAAAGGTTTTTAGCGTTACATCTGCCTTTTCGATCTCTGAAGCGAGATCTTTTTCATAAGATTGTACGATCTCGCCATAGACTTTTACTTTAGGCTCAGTTCCTGAAGGACGGATGATTAGCTTAATTCCATTTTCTAGTTTAAGTAAAAGCATATTAGAAGGAGGGAGATTATGAAGCCCTTTTTGATAATCTTCAAAAAGGAGCACATTTTTTCCTCGGATCTGAGAGGGAGGAGAGTTTCTTAATTTACTCATGAGATTTTGTAGAGCCTGCATGCCTTCTTTACTCGGTTCAAAATCTATAGAAAGCTGAGCATCTCTAAAGATCCCATATGTTTGATATATTTCATGCAGTATATCTACTAAGGTCTTTCCTTGTCTTTTAAAGAAAAGCGCCATCTCAGCAATTAGGCAAGAGCTGACAATGGCATCTTTATCTCGGCTATGGGTTCCAATCAAAAAACCATAAGATTCTTCAGCCCCAAAAAGAAATGTGTGAGACTTGTCTTGCTCCCAATTGCGGATTTTTTCTCCAATATATTTAAAGCCGGTAAGTACGCGTATGCAAGAAACCTGGAAAGCTGCGCAGATTGCATCCATCAGCCTTGATGAAACAACACTTGTAACTATAGCAGGATTCGGAGGGAATGCATTTTGCTTTTTCATTAAGCGACATAGGTATTCGGTACAAAGAGAGGCGATTTCATTGCCTGTAAGGATTTGTGCTTGTCCTTGATGACGGATTACAACTCCGAGTCTGTCGGCATCGGGATCTGTTGCAAGCAGTAGGTCTCCGTGGGATTGTAACAGAAGATCGATCCCGAGTTTTAAGGCTTCTGGATATTCGGGGTTGGGAAATGCAACAGTTGGAAAGGCGGGATCTATGACAACTTGTTTTTCTACATAAGTAATAGAGGAAAATCCCCAGTCTTTGAGAGCCTGAGGCGCTAGTGTAATGCCTGTTCCATGAAAACTTGTGTAGACTATCTGAAGCTCTTTTCCGTGTTGGTGGTTTTCCGTAGGAAAATGCGCTAAAGGACGGATAGCATCCAAGTAGGCAGCATCTAAAGTTTCATCTATTACGTGGATTAATTGAGGGTTAGGCTTTAAAGGTGCGGAAAATCCATCAATAGCTTTTATGCAGGCTAATATGTTTTGATCGTGAGGAGATAAGATCTGCGCTCCATCTTGCCAGTATACTTTATACCCATTGTATTCTTTGGGATTGTGAGAGGCTGTGATCATGATGGCAGCCTGCGCATGAAAATGCCTGCAGGCAAAAGAAACATAGGGGGTTGGTCTTAGTTTTTTCAGGAGATATGCGGAGATACCATAGTGGGAAAGAACACTTGCGGCTTCTTGAGCAAACTGCTCAGAGTGAAATCTGTTATCAAAGCCGATACATACGGAAATAGATTGTGATGGGAAGGCTTCTTGTAAATATACTGCAAGGCCCTGCGTTGTTTTTCGGATCGTATAGATATTCATCCGGTTCGTTCCAACTCCCATTAGGCCTCGAAGTCCTGCTGTTCCAAAGCTCAAATCTGAGAAAAAAGCATCCTCTAGTTTGAGAGGGTTTGTCTGCATAAGATGACGTACTTCTTTTTGTGTTTCTTGATCAAAAGGTTCGTTCATCCATGGTTCAATGCGACTTCGTATGAGAGAATCCATTGGCATTTCCTTGTTTCTTGCCGCTTGATAACAAAAAGCAAGATCTTATACAAGCAAAAGGTTGTTTTTTTGTTTCTTTTTCTCTATAGAAACTCTGAAATTAATCTGTGTGTTTCGGGGATCAAATAAAAAGGGATCGATAGAATGTTATCCTTTAAAGAAAGTGGAGCTTCGGAGATTCTAACTCCAAAAGGAACTTTTTTTTCTTTTAGAAATAAGTGAAGCGACTTTAACGTTCCTTCTTTTCCGGCCTTTACTTCGATAGGGATGATGGATCCATTTAATGAAGTTAAGTAGTCTACTTCTGCAGATCCTTGATCTCGGTTCCAAAAAAACAGTTGAGTACCTGTGAAGGGGTCTGCTGTAGCTAGAAGTTCTTGTCCAACGAACTGTTCTGCTAAAGCTCCAGCCATAAGTCCGGGGTGCATCGGGTCTATATTCATAGCTTGTTCCACAAGGCCAATATCGAGAAAAAGAAGCTTAAAAATGGTTTCTTTTAGTCCTGATGCAAGAGGTAGCCCTCCTGCAGAGGTGGCTAATATAGGATGGATTAGTCCTGCTAAATGTAATAACTCAATTGCTCGTTTCATTTCACGTGAGGGATTGGGTAGTTCTGGATCAATTTTGCTGTATTTTACGTGATCTCCAATCAATGCAGGAACTTTTGAGAAAATTTTTCGAAGATGTCTATGTTGGGTTTTTGGAGCGTATTTGCCAAAGTCGTTTTCATAAGCGTCCCAAATGGATTTTTGAGTGCGTTTAACATCCAAAAATGAATTTGTTAGTAAGAATGCTGATACAACACTGGGCATTCCTCCTACTATAAAATATTCTCGTACTTTTTGTAGTAAATATTGATGTATTGCAGAAGAGGGAGGGTGTTTTTTCCCAAAGAGGTGTAGCTGTTGTCTTAGATCTGTTCCCCCTAAAGCTTCTAAAAATTCTCCGAATGAAAGAGGGTACAAACGGGCAAATTGCACACGTCCTACAGGGAAAGAAAATTCCTCATCTTGCATAGCAAATTCTAGAAGAGATCCTGCTGCGATTATGTGAAGCTCGGGAATTTTTTCTTTGAAATAGCGTAGAGATTGTAGAGCTTTTGGACAAGCTTGAATTTCATCTAAAAAAAGAAGAATTTTACCAGGAACTATTTTTTGATGAGAGATGAGTTCAATGGACCTAATCGTTGATGAGAGATTCGGATCTTCGAAACATTCTTTGTAGTGTGGATCCGATTCGAAATTAAGAGTAAGCATAATCTCAAAATTTTGACGGCCAAATTCCTCTATTGCATAAGTTTTCCCGACTTGCCTAGCTCCTCTCAAAATAAGTGGAGTTCTAAGTAAATGGTCCTTCCAAATACATAAAATGTTGTTGATATCTCTCTTGAAACGCATGAAACATGGCCTATTAGTTTACGTGTTTAGTATATAACATGGCTATGTTTTATACAATATGTGTTAAAAAATTGTGTGAGAAATTGATTTTTTAATTCTTTCATAGCTTATAGTCAATGGCTTATGGTTTTTGTGAAGCTCTGAGTAGAGAAAAATTGCTTTATGGGAAGAATTTAGAGGGCTAGAATCATGAGCAAGCCTTTAGGGAGATAGGATGGGAAACTTTTTTTGACATAAATCTGATATTTTTAACTATTTCTTTCAAATGGCAAGAAACGCATGAAGATGTGTAGTCTGTGTCTGGTCAGCTTCTATGAATGTTTATAGGATTAAACCTGTAAATAATCGTAGAATCCTTCCTCAGAGGTAGGGCGTGCAATTAGACTACCACTCAACAAGTGCGCATGTTGTTTTATGTAGGTTGTCGTCTAGTGGAGGTCTTTCTCAATTTCTTTTAAGGAAATGAGAGGAGCTTCTGGGTGATTGATTCCTTCGCACCGCTTAGCAGCTTCTTCCCAAGCTTTCGAAGAGCTTACATTTTCTTTCCACCAGGGAAAGGTCTTGCATTGTTTAGGACGTGCAGAATAAATTTGGCATTTGTTCCCTTCTAGAAAAACGCAATCGTAGTTTTTAGGCCTTTCTAAAAGAGCAAAACGTTCCCCGACTTGCCTTACGTACTTTTTACGGAAACTTTCTAAGGAAAGTTGTAGGTGATCTGCGATTGTTTGCATTTCTTCTTCCGATACCCAGACATAACCGGGGCTGCCTGTGCAGCATTGCCCACATCCAGTGCATTTGAAAGAAAGTCCTTTGTGATACCAAACAGGTGTCTTTTCCATAGAATTACCAATTAAAAGAATTTGTTGTTTCTTGCGGATTCCAAGAAGATTTCTTTACATTCCAAAAAAATGGAAGAATAGAGACTCCTCGTTCTTGGCAGTCCATCAGCGTAAAGCTTCCTCGTGTTTTATGTGTCGTAGAGCCTGCATCAACTGATATAGGCAAGCCGTCTTTACGTAGATCAAGCACGGTATTTCTGTGGTTATGACCATGTAAATAGCATTTAATCCGAGGATCTTTTTTTAAGATATCTAATAAGGCAGATTCCCTTTGTAGATCAGGTTTTTGTTTTGTGCCTTGAATGGGGAAGTGATTGGCTAAAAGGATTTGAGCATCTTTTGGAAGAGAAGAGAGTGCATCTTTTAGGTTTTTTTCTAGTTCTTCAGAAAATTTTCCCTGACAGCAAAAAAGGGGGGTAGCAAGGGTTGTATCTAAAAGAATCATCCACCAGGATCCTTGAATATGCTTTGTAGCAATCTGGTGTTCTTTTAGATTCCAAGAGCAGTTCTCATGTTGTGAGGGGAAAAACTGATAGAAAATCTTGCTTTTGTAGGCTTCTTTTGTGTAATGGTCGTGATTTCCAGGAATTACAACTACTTCGAGACCTTCATTTTGTAAGGATTTCACAAATTGGCAACCTTTTTGAAATTCCGCCTCTGTAGATGTGCACGTTAGATCTCCAGAAATAAGAGTCAGTTGAACTCCTTGTTTTCGGAGTATTGAAGGAAGAGAATCTAAATGGGAATATTGGAAATCTTTTTTACGTCTTAAGAGGAAATTGAAGTTCCCGACCCATCTTTTGCTAAAAAATTGGTTAAAATCAAAGTCTACATCTGAAAAGTGTAAATCAGAAAGGTGCGCTAAACGAAAAGAACTCATGAAATATCAAAAAATTGGTTAGGTTATAAACCTCGAGTATACTGGTATATTTCTTAAAACTCAAAAGCAATCTGGTTGTTAATAAATTTATATAATTTTAACAAATGGGAAGGATCTCATATAATGAGACCGTTTTGAACTGGGAGGATTTTATGCCTATAAGTGTTTTTAATAAAGCTTCAGAGTCGGTAGCAACTGCTGAAGTTCGTCAGGTGGTGAATGTTGATGCAACTCGTGTAAACCAAGCAGCTTTTTGTGTGACGACCGGACTTGCTTTAGCTACTGCAGGTAGTGTTTATGCGGTTGTCACTGCTGCTGCTATGACAACCCAATTTGCTTTTGGAATTCTTGGGGTTATTTCTACAGGTGCATCTTTTGGTTCTATTGCTGCCTGGATGGATACTAATTCCAGAAATTTAGATACATATTTTTCCAATTTACAACACCATACAGGAGTTGCAATAGCTGGGATGTCCCAATTTGTAGCACAAACAATGGTTCAAGCCGTCGTAAATGGTGTTGCTCAAGGCGTATCTACTAATATTCGCAGAAAGATTTCCGGGCCCGATTTTGTGGTAGAGAAAAGGTATTCCACGCCTACAAACAACAAAAAAACATCATTTTTTGGAGCTTAGTGCTTCTTCCCCAGTCTTTTGGTTAAACTTCGAGCTTTCATAAGTGTTTGTCTGCTAAGTGTCATAAGCCAGTGTTCGTTTTCTTTGTGATAGTTCGCTGGCGTTGATCCTTCGATTTTTTCTTTAGGGGAAGTTCTTTTTGAGTGCTTTTTTACGGACTTAGCTTTAGCCGCAGTTTTAGGAGCAGCTTTAGTGGCAGTTTTAGCTTTCTGGGCTTTTATTACAGGAACGAGGGTCTCTTCCTTCATCCCTCTTCTTACCTCGTTTCTTGCTTTTCTAGATTCTCTTGCTGTCGTGGGCTCTTTACGTTTGTTCATATAAGCTCTCCCTGCTCGCTATTCATTATAAAATTATACTTTTTAAAATTAATTGTAAAGTTAAAATTTGTTGATGTTTTTTGTTGTTTTATTTGTTTTTTTTGTGTTGTTTTTAAATTGTGTGGCGTGGGGGAATGATGTCTGTTGATGCTTTAAGTGGTGTGGCTGCTTGGTCTTGTGCCTTAATACGAGCACATGTCAAGAACACGATTCCTCGAATAGACCTCGTAATTCAGGGACAGCGTTTGTAGAATTTGCGTATAGAAACTATGAATGAATTATGTATGCAAATGAGGGAATTGTCCGGGAAAAATCCAGAAAAAGGAAGAACTGCTATTTTATCTACGTTTGCAGAAATGACAGTTTACCCATTTCCAGGTGTGCAAAATTTGGCTCTCGATATGTTGAAAACTATTAAGTCGAAAAGTGATAAAATAGCTTATTTAAACAGTCTTAAAGCTTGTGCACAGAAAGATTCGAGCCTTTATGTGGAATTTCAAAAAAACAGATGATGAAATGACAAAAATTACGGAGCCTTCTAATTTTTGGAGCAGGAAGTAAAAAGGAGCTTTTTTGCAAAAGCTCCTTTTTAAGAGATGGACTTATTTTTCTTCGTCTTCTGGAGCGTCCGCTATGAGAGCTTCAGAGAGAAGTACGATCCCTGCAGTAGAAGAAGCATAGAGCAGAGCGTGCTTGATCACCTTAGCTGGATCTACAATTCCAGCAGAAAGTAGGTCTTCTACTTGCTCTGTAGTTGCATTGAATCCAAAATTGCCTTTTTTTGCTTCAATTTGCTCTAAAATAAGAGAGGCATCAAGACCTGTATTGGAGACGATTTGTTTGAAAGGCGCTTCACAAGCCTTAAAGACAATTTGCGCCCCAATGGTTTCTTCAGGATTTAGAGAAAGCTCTAGGATGGCTTTTCTTGCTTGTAAAAGAGCAGTTCCGCCTCCTAAGACAATTCCTTCTTCCACAGCAGCTCTTGTAGAGTTTAGGCTGTCTTCAAAGACTTGTTTTTTCTGTTTCATTTCAGGCTCTGTATGAGCTCCAACGCGAATAACTGCAACGCCTCCAGAAAGCTTAGCTTTTCTTTCGTCGAGTTTTTCTTTGTCATAAGAGCTTGTTACGAGCGCGATTTCTGCTGAAATCTGTTCGATCCGTTTTTGGATCGCTTCAGGCTTTCCAGCACCGTTGATTAAAGTGGTTTTGTCTTTCGTGACAACGATCTTTTCTGCTTGTCCAAGCATCTCAAAGGTGGCATCTTTCAAATGATGTCCTGTGTCTTCTGTTAGGAAGGTTGCCCCTGTTAAAACAGCGATATCTTGCAGAAGTTCTTTGCGTTTGTCTCCAAAGCCAGGAGCTTTGACAGCGCATACTTTTAAAGATCCTCGTAAACGGTTGACAACGAGAGTAGATAGTGCGTCACCTTCTATATCATCAGCAATAATTAGGAGAGATTCTCCTGAAGAAGAAACTCCTTGAAGGATCGTCAAAATATCTTGGATAGATCCGATTTTTTTGTCTGTAACTAAGACTCTAGGAAGGTGCATTTCAACGCTCATAGCTTCTGCGTTGGTGCAGAAATAAGAGCTTGTATATCCGCGATCAAACTGCATCCCTTCTACGATTTCGACGGTAGTCTCTGTGAGCTTTCCCTCTTCGATGGTGATTACTCCAGCTTTACCCACTTTTTTTAAGGCTTCTGCAATTGTGCTTCCAATAAAAGTGTCTCCAGACGCTGAGGCTACAGCGATCTGCTCTATCTCTTTGTCGTTTTGGATGCTGATCGCTTGCTTGGTAAGTTGCGCGGTAACTGCTTCTACAGCTTTTTCCATACCTCGTTTGATGTGGATAGGGCTAGAGCCGGAAGAGATGTTTTTGATCCCGTTTTGAACTAAGGCTCTTAGAAGTAGGATGCTGCTTGTTGTTCCATCGCCACATTTTTCTTTCATTTTGCTTGCGACTTCTTTCCCCATAGAGACGCCCATATTAGCGTAGATGTCTTTGAGTTCGATGTCTTTGACGATACTGTTTCCGTCGTTAGTTACGGTAGGGGCTCCCCAGCTGGTTTGCAATCCTACATTGCGACCTTTTGGGCCGAGCGTTACAGCTACTGTATCTGCTAGCTTATCGATGCCCTCTTTGAGTTTAGAGCGTGCTTCTTCTTCGAATATAATCTCTTTAGCTGTTGTCGACATGCTTTATTCTCCTTGCTTTTTGTGAGCCTCTATAAAAGGTCATATCTTACGGGAAAAAAGAGAAAAATAGCAACCCTTTTTCTTGTCTATTTAGCAAATGGCGATGTTGAGTGCTATTTTTCCGAGTGGAATAATTTATAGATAGTTTGTTTGTGCGTTTTTAGCAGGTGAGCGGCTGTTTTAATAGCTTCTGTCAAAGAGATTTTATAAGTAGTCATAAGCTCTTCAACGAGATCTTGAGGTTCTTTGTTGGTAAAGTTTTCTTCAAACCCTTTGAACAAAAGAACGATTTCTCCTCTTGGAGGATGCTCGAGGAAATGCGTGTGCGCATCTTTTGCGGGAAGGCGAACTACCTCTTCGAATGTTTTTGTGAGTTCTCGAACAACAGCTACTTCTAAATTAGGAGAAATTTGAGAGAGCAACTCTAAAGTTGAGGTGAGTCTTTGGGGGCTTTCGTAGAAGATGGAGGTCCCAGGAAAGGAAAGTGCAAAGGGGATTATTTGGAGGATTTCTGATTCCTTGCGGGGAAGAAATCCAAAAAATTGAAAAGGATGCGTGGGAAATCCGGACAATATCAGGGCTTGTATCACCGCGCAGGGGCCTGGGATTGAAGTGATGGCTAGGTTGTTTTCTCGACAAGCTCTTACTAGGATTTCTCCAGGATCGCAGAGGGCTGGAGTTCCTCCATCACTGAGTAGTCCAATTTCTAATCCTTGAGATAGGTCGTCTAAAACAGATTGTAGTTTTTCGCTTTCGTTGAACTGATGGTAACTTTTTAAGGGCTTTTTGATTTGGTAATGCTGGAGAAGGATGGAGCTTCTTCTGGTATCTTCGCAAAGTAGATAGTCACATTTTTGACAGGTTTCTATAGCCCGAAAGGAAAAGTCTGAGAGATTTCCTATGGGAGTTGCGATGAGATAAAGCATGAGTGATATTTAGATGTTAAATTAGGTGGCACCCAGAATCGAACTGGGGATAGAAGTTTTGCAGACTACGGCCTTACCACTTGGCTATGCCACCCTATGTAAAGTGCCCGAATTATGGAGCAGAGCTATAGATAAGGTCAAGAGTTTTTTCATCAACAGGCATTAATAATTTCAAGGGTTTTTTGTTGAAAGAGCAGCTGCTCTTTATGAGAGTTCATCTCTTTTAGGGCATCGTATTTTGCAAGTTCAGGTCCTTTGAATTTGTGCTTTTCTAGTAAGCGATTGAAAAGAGTGCGGTCTTTTTTAGGGATCTTTTTAAGGGTTTTCTCCCAATCATCTTCGTTAAAAGCTTCTAGTATTTGATAGGAAATTTCTTGAATGGCAAGGAACTCTTTGGCAATCGTTGGATCTTGTTTGAGCTTTTTTACCCAGGGACTGTCATTTTGATATTCGTCGGGGATCAGTAATAAATCGCTTAATGTTGTGGGATTGTTTAGAACATTTCTAATAGCGGCTCTTGCTCGACGGATATCGGATGGTTTGACATTGGCTTCAAAACGTTGTTCTTCGATTGCTCCAATTAATCCGAACTCTTCTCGAAAGAAGGATTCTAAATAAAGTTGTATTTCAATCGGATCCCCTTCCTTTTTTTGCTCTCCAAGGCGTGCAGAAAATTCTCTAAGAACGTCGGTTGCAATTTTTGCTTTGCATATTTCTAAAGTTGTGGAGTAGGGCATTCCTTGGGACTCAAAAAGCCTTTTTTCTAGAAGAAGATTGTTTACTGATAGTGTTGCTCGATCAGCACATGAGGTTAGAGCTTTTTTGAGCTCTGAGGATGCGATAGGACGAAATTCTACATGCTCCTGAGCAAATTTCATAATGTCTAGTACTGTAGAAACAAATGCGGGTCTGAGCTCCTCATTTTGAAAGTGGGCGGCATGCACCAGTCCCTTTTCATTGCTTGTGATCCAGGATACAAAGAGATGGAAAAGTTGAGGGTCTTCTTCGATCAAAGGTTGAAAATCATAATTTGCTAAAAGGGGATCATCAGCGCATACGGAAAAAGCCGCTTGTAAAAGAACTTTGTCAATAAATTTATTTGCGTAAGGAGAGTTGTGGACTTCGGTATATTCTTGTAATTTGTGGAAAAAAGCGATTTGACGCGGCTTTTTTAAGAGGGCACTAAAAAACCTGAAAGACAACTCTTGATGTCCTGTTTTTACAGCATCTCTAAAGAGTAGGGTTGAATTTGCGTCTGTAATGTGTGTTGTGCATATGGCGGATGTAAGAGATTCTATGATTTCAGGACAAAGAAAAGAATGGGGCTGTTCTAATGCAGAAAGATCTAGTGTGGATTTTGCATAATAAAATAGCCTGGTCAGAAGCAAAGCTCCCGGTTGTTTGCTTAAAAATCGAGTTACAAGCGTAAGGTTCAGTTGTTTAATCTCCAGGGGAAGGTCTTTAGGACTGAAATTGCTTAAAGCCGCGATAGATTCTTTAAGAACTTCAAAAATCACTGCAGAAGAAGGATCTTTAGAAAGAAATTTATCTGCAATGTTCATTTGGAGATTTGAGGGATAATTATACCTAATAGCGTGATTTAAAATCATTGAGAGGGACTCTTCTTTCTGGCAGATATGTGTCAGTTTTTCAAGAATATCTGAGCCCTCGGGGATGTGTGAATTTTCCGTGTCTGTATCTTTTATTACTAGGGAGTCTAGTATTTTTTTTATCAAAGAAAAAGATTGAGGTCCCGAAGCTTTCAATAAAGCTTGTAAGTTTTCGTAGCTGGGATTTAATTGCATAAAAGATCGAAGATCTGAGGCTAGCAGCACTCTTTCCCCTTGAGCTCTTTTTTCGACTTTTCTTTTAACGATGCGAAATAGAGAGGAAACCCTATCTTCTACATTTGAGGTCGATTCGGATGGAAAAGAAGTGTTTATTTCTTCGTGTTTTCTTTTTCGATCGACGAGCATTGAAGAACCAATCATTGAATTTAATATGCCTTTTGTATGGAAAATTGGATGGAAGTCCGAAGATTATAGGCCAAAATAGCCGTTTTTATAAAGAAAAATTCCAGGAAGTTATGGAGTCGAAATTCCCCAGATACTTACAGCCTGTGACCAATTTTTTTCTACTTCTTCGGGAGAATAGATTTTTCTTTGATTTGCCTTTAGAGCAAAATTTTGCTCAGAGGAAAGATGTTTATATTGAGAAGGCTTTAGTTTGTCGATATGTTCTAAAGGGATTTGTCTGATATGGCTCGGTTTTTTGAGCTCGGCAAACTTGTCTGGTTTTAGAAAAGGGATTTGGATGTCCAGGAGTTTGTCCAAATGTCTTGGATCTATTTCCTGTATTTGCTCTAGAGACAGGTATTGGAATAGGAGGGGTTCTAAGTTTTCAAGATCTTGGCTTGACATCCTACGGATTTTCACATGTAGAGGCTCTTGTAGCATCGTTTGAACATAGGCGCGGGCATTTCCATGTTTTTGAGAAAAATGATCTTTGGTGCTGAGGAAAATCGCTTTTTGTGTGGGGTTGTATTCTGCCTTTAGACTTAAAAATCAGGAAAGGAGCTTTTTGTCTAGGAATTCGAGCATGACGGGGGTGAGTTCATGTTGTAACAACGCTTGAACGTTGCCATTAAATAGGTTTACTTGCCAAAGAAGCATTTTGAGACCTTCTGTGTCTTGAGAGCTCATGTTTGGCGGATTTTTGACGTAAGAATGTCCATCTGGCAGAAAAAGCCACATATCTGATGGTTTTTTGCTTTCTAAATGATTTTGCCTCTAAAGAAGAGATCATTGTCGCTTTGAGTATCCCGTTTTCTTTAGTCACTAAAATTTGCTCTGCATGCTTTTGTTTTTTGGAGAAAACTGGTTGTAGCTTGGTAAGAGTGTGTGCAAAGTTGTTTGAAATTTGTAGGTTGTCGCTAAATAGTTTAAAATACTCTCTTGGATAGGTAAATCCAAGCTCTTTATTCGGCTTAAGTAATTCATTGAGGGGATGAATGGTTGGTATTGGACTTCCGTATGTGTACGGGATTGCTTTGCAGCAATTTTGGATTTTTTCTTGCTCCCATAAAACTTCTTTGAAAGGCTTTAGATAATCTCTCGTTTGATACGATTGCAGCTCTTGTTGAAGTTCCTGCTCTAGTTCATTTTCTAATTCTTGGGCCATTTCTTGCGCTATTTCTTGCTGCAAAAATACCTCGATCTGGCTTTCTAGGTTGTTATTTTCTAGGTTTTTTACTTGAGATGGAAGGTATGAAGAGATGGAAATCTCATCGAGTTTCTTTTTTGCCAAATCTCTTACTGTCTCATCACCAGTGAGTCTATGAAATAGTTCTTCTTGTTTTTTACGGTATCCTGTCATTACATCGAGTGTATCTTGCATTTCTGCAATTTCCCAGGGAAGATTCTGACTTGTAGTGACGACTAAAACATCTCTAAATTGTTTCATTAATGCTTGTTGATGGGAAACGTCTTTACTTTGTAAAATTAGGTCTAATGCCACTTGCCTTAGGGCATTATCCACTTTTTGTTTATAGGTTCTAAATGCTAAATCAGCAAGCCGTGTTGCTTGATTATGGACGGTTTGTAGTAAAATCTCTTCATGCGTTGGTAATGCTTCAGATCCGGAAAAATGATGAGCCTCTTCTTTTTTGATCACATATTCGAGATCTCCTAGCCCGAGGTATCCGCGGTTTTGCAGCATCCCTTGTAAAAAGGTTCTTAGCGTCGTCTTGTGCCCAACAGAAATTGCATTGATCGCATCAGGGTTTTGTACCACATCAGTTGCTTCGCAGTGGTATTCATCGTAGTACACAAAAGTGGATTTAGGATTGATCCCATATTTGGCAATTTCTGTTTTCTGAGTGCTTCCAATCAAAATAGGATCATTTTCAGATCCTTTTTTGATAGCCATTAAAACTGCTGGCGCAGTGGGGTCTTTAGGAGGCCGTCCAAAATAAAGAACGGTTTGAATTCGATCATCTTGTTTGTAATGTTCTAAAATACCCTTAGCAACGAGGAAATTGCTGGTTTCTTTGAAAAACCCGGCGCTATCAATAAATCCGTGTAATTTGTTTTTTCTTAAGTTATCCATGCCGTCTAATATGTTACCTAAAGCGGCTTGTACATTTGTGGAAGAAATACTGTGGATTGAGTGAGGATTTTCTTGGGCTCTTGCAAGTAATTCGTAGGCAATGCGCCCTTCTGTTCCTGCATCTAAATAGATGTTGTCTTGCAAGCTTTTAGGGTTGAGCACTCCATTACCAGGAGTTCCTGAAAAGCCTCTTTTGGTCGATAGCTGCTCAATAAAGCTTTGCGAGTTGCTGCGAACGTACGAAAGGTAGGATCCTACAAGCTGACAAATAGTGTTAGATTCTAGCAGCAGATGGTTTTCAGAGTTTTGATTGACGTACTCAAGAGCTTGTTGTAGCTTTTGCACCTTATCGAGGTCGTTTAAGGAAATGCTTGTGATTTCCTGGAAAAGTTTATTATCTGGAGTTTCCTCAATATGCATATCGTGCAGCGTGGCGTATTGTAGTGCTGATTGTAACTGCTCCTCGAGGGATTGTAGGTCTGTGGAATTTTCTAAAAGATTGGAGGCTAGAGCTTGCGCAAAGGCGAGGCTTTCTGCGATTGCTATCAGATGTTTATTAGAAACTGACGGGTTAGTGCAATGTTCCGCTAAAAACACGTGAGCTCTTTTTGCTTTGATAAGCGCTCGGTAAGCTGTTAGTTGCATTTTTTGCTGAAGCGCTACCAGATGCTTACGGTCATGAGATCTTGTAGCGCTTATTATGGCATCTAAGATTATGGAGGCTTTTTTTATGAGCTTTTTTGATCGTTACTTTTCATCTGGAGCGCAGTGGCATGCTGCATAGTAGAGCCAATAGAGAAGCCCTACTGTCACAACTATACTAAGACCAATAGCGTAAGGAGTGAATGTAGCAGATATAATACTGAGCACATCTGTGGATTCACTTAAGGCAAAAGGTATCGCTAAAATAACGCCCATAAGAGCTGACCCTGCAACTAGACCGCAGGCTAAAAGAAGTGCTTTTTGTTTGTGTGTTTCAATCCGTGTGTTTGTGAAAAAGGAGGGTCTGCTCAGGTGCTTTTTACGATAAAAGAGCGTTACAATATAGGCTATAAATGAACCTAATACCATAGGTGTTGTAGCATCTAAGGGAAGGTAAATTCCAAGGCCGATAGCAAGTACGATGACATGTAGACCTTTGCGTTTTAAAAAGTGATTGGCCATTAAAAAAAACAGCGCAATGCCAAAACCCGCCCACAAAAGAGGCCATGGTAGTTGATGGGTAAAAACAGCTTCCGTAACAATGGCCATCATCGCAGCTTGAGGGGCGCTTAAAGATTGCGATGGATCCATGCCCGGACGAGGATAGACCCCAGCCATTCCATAGGCATTGAAAAGAAGCTCTAAAATCAAAGGGATTACAAGTGCTGAAGCTAAAACTCCTAAAATCAGCATCACTTGCTGTTTCCAAGGAGTTGCGCCTACCATTTTTCCCGCTTTGAGATCTTGTATGGTGTCAGTTGTAATGGCAGCTGCGCAAGATATGATTGCAGAGAGAATGATCATAATGGCTGCAGGACCAAAATTAGAATGCTCTTTTCCTATAAAATAATCGCTTCCTAAGAAGATGATCAGCAAGAAAGATCCAATGATTAAGGATCCAAGCATCATGGCCGATAACGGATTGTTTGTAGATCCTACAAGCCCTGCAAAATATCCGCATAGGCAAGAGAATACAAAGCTTGCAATGAAGGCAAACACTACGCAAAAAGCAAGCACAAGCATACTATGCGCCGTCCCGAGGGGGATGGCTTCATGGAGGTGGTAGCGAAGTAAGAAAAACAGGCCTACAAAAGAAATGACCCCGATCCATCTAGTAGTTTTTTTAGACATATCAAGTTCTGTTCTGATGGGCTTTTGTGCAAGTGTTGGGGATGTTTTATTGGACTTTAGCATTTGTTTTAGTCCCATATAAAACGGCTTTAAAAAATGAAACAGTGTAAGAATCCCTCCTAATAACATCACACCAAGGCCGATGTATCGAAGATCTGTACGCCCTGCTCCATTTGCAAAATCATCCGCAGCGCCTGTGAATCCTTGCACATGGCTGAGTATCGGCATAGCTATACCCCATCCTGCAATAATTCCTATTAATATGCTCATTCCTACACGAACGCCGATGATATAGCCTGCAGCGATCAGAGCTGGAGAAAATCCCATGCCTCCTCCAACTACATAACTGCCCATACTACTCCATTTGGCGAAGCTGTCGGATAAGACTTTAAGACCAGACTGAGCAAAACTAATAATCCCTCCTACGATACCTCCATGGACTAACGCTCCCATTCCTGTAGCGTTGTCAGCGCTGGCTTTTAGAACATGACCGATTGCGACGCCCTCAGGAAAGGGGAGCTGGGGGTTGTTTAAAAGGATTCTGCGAATGGGAATAGAGCATAAGACTCCGATCACGCCTCCTAAAGAAGCAATGATCACGCTATCCCAATAATGAAAGCTTTTCCAGTAAGAGATTACTAAAAGAGCTGGGATCATATAGATCATGCCAGCAACTAAGGCTTCCCCTGCAGAGGCAGCAGTCTGGACAATGTTATTTTCTAAAACATTAGAACGTCTGAAGAATTTAAGGATTCCCATGGATATCACAGCAGCAGGAATAGAAGCTGAGATCGTAGTTCCAGCCTTTAGGCCCAAATAAGCGTTAGAGGCTGCCAGAACTAAAGCGAGAATAATTCCTAGAACTACAGCCTTGATCGTAATTTCTGGAAGGTTTGTTTCTGCAGAAATCAATGGCTTTTTGTCTTCTATGTCCTCGCCTTTCATAGAACCTAATCTCCTGTTTTTTTTCATCCTAGCAGCGAGACTTTCCTTTGTCTAGGTCTTTTCAAATTTTTTTTATCTAAAAGAGGGGGGGGGATTGCGGCTAGTGGGAAGTTGCAGAAGTAATCTTTTTGTTTATTCATATTGAGAATTTATTAAGCTAAAGATGAGATCAACGCGCACTAGGATGTGGGATAAGAGCTCTGGTGTACTTTGCGCTTCATCACAGATGGCACCTTGTGGATAGTTTTGTATAATGCTTTTGGGGCCTACACAGTAGCAGTTGTGTGCTTTATTACAAGGTCTTGAAGATGTGTGAATAATATTCTCTGGAATATAAGCCTCCGATAATCTGAAGTTGAGTTTTGGGTCGATTTTTTACCGCTTAAAAGCGCTCAAAAAATGTGAGTTTTTTCATTGGTGAAATTTTGATTTTTTACAATTTTATATATAGTATTATTAATTTTAATTTCTCTTTGAGGGAAAGTGTGTGAATATAAAAGCTTAGCGTATATAAATAGTGGAGAGTTAATTATTTGAGGGTATTGTGGAAGCAACAGGAACTTGGTCCTTAGCTGAATATAGTTCTTCTTCTGGAGGGGATTCCGGAGTTCATGAACAAGACTTGGAAATTCAAAATATTTTTCTAAGGTCTATGAGTTTTATCGATGAGGGGACTGTTTATGGCTTTGATAGGGCAAGGTCTGGAGCTACCCCAGTCTATTACTCTCCCGATAGAAGCAGTGTATTAAAACTGAGTAGAAGTGCTAGTACCGAACGTCTGAGTAAGATGGAGCAAGCGAAAGCGTTATGTCAAGAAATGAACTTAACTCATATAACGATTCCTTCAGCTTGTGCATATAAAGAATTTTTAGTTGAGCAGTGTGTTCCACTTGCAAAAGATATAAGTTCTCCAGCTCAAATTCGACTCTACTTACTCAATAAGGAAAAATTTGCAGAAGCTGCAAGAGAGCTGGCTAGACTTTTTTGTTATGTCCGTATTGGAGATTTAGTTGATGATGATAACAAAGTTAAATATGACAATATTCCTTTATATATAGATCCAATAACTGGAGAGGGGAAAGTTGCTCTTATTGACCTAGAGGAATTTAGATTGGAATCTAATACTCGGTCTTTAAGTGCTTTCGAGCTTTTTACTGGGGAAGAAGAAGAGGAGGAAGACAGTATGTTCCCAGCTTTTTTAAAAGGTTGTTTCGTTTCAGAACCTCAAAAGTTCTCTCCAAAGTTTCCCGTAGATCCTGTGATATTTCAACTTTTCCCAGATCACTTCAATGAAATCATGGAAGAGTTAGAGAAAATTCATTCTGATATAGAAAATTATCGTGATAGTTTTCAGTCTATATGTGACAGCACTCTTTCATATTTTGAACAGTATCATGGAATTTCAGAATTCAAACCTTGGGAATCCTAAGAACTTCATATTTCTAGATCTTTTTATGGCGCTTTTAGTGCGTTTTTTGTAGCCTGTTTTTTTGCAAGGAGGCTTTTTATGGAAAAGATGCATTTGAAACAAATGGCCTATGTTTTAGGCGGAGATCCTTTGCCAGATCTTCCCATAGAAGGGTTTGCAGTAGATAGCAGGCTTGTTTTACCAGGCTCTGTTTTTTTTGCTTTGAAGGGAGCTCACTCTGATGGGCACTGCTTTTTAGAAGAAGTAAAAAGAAAAGGGGCTATTTGCGCCGTAGTTTCCAAAGAATTTTCTCAAGAGATTCCAGGGCTTCTTCTTTTAAAAGTAGAGGATGTACTCGCATCTCTACATAAACTTGCTACTTGGAAGATGTCCCAGAAAAAAACTCGATGTATTGCTGTAACAGGCTCTGTTGGTAAAACGACTACCAAAGAGTTTATCTCAACTTTATTAGAAGGTGCCTTTACTGTACAAAAAACTCCGGGAAGCGCTAATTCTCAGATCGGTTTTCCTTTGAGCATTTTAAATGCAACAGGAGAAGGGGAGTTTTTTGTCACCGAGATGGGGATGAGCGAAAAAGGAAATATCGCCAACTTGATCAAGATTGCTCCTCCAGAATTTGTGGTAATGACAAAGGTCGCTTTAGCTCATTCTCTTTTTTTCCCAGGCGGATTAGAGGAGATTGCTGAAGCAAAAGCAGAAATCTTATCGCATTCTCATACGAGAAAAGCGTTTATTCATATGCAAGCAAGACAGTTTCCCGCTTTTCAACAGCAAGAATATTTTGAAAAAGTGTTTTATGGGCTCTCCTCAGATGAGTTTGTGCAATCAGGAGACGTGTTATTGCAACAGGCTATAGGTTGTTTTTATGTGGAGAAAGAAAGAGATCGACTAACAAAAAATTTCGCTCTTCCTTTTACGGCTCGCCATCTTTCAGAAAACTTTTTAGTGGCAGCTTTGGTGGCAAGAGAAGTTGGCATGTCCTGGGAGCAGATCTTTGTTCAAGCGCAGCTTTTAGCTCCTTATAAAATGCGTTTTGAGGCTGTTCCTAAAGATGGAGTCTTGTATATCAATGATGCGTATAACGCCAATCCAGAATCGATGAAAGCCGCTTTGCAAAATCTTCCAGCTCCTCAAAAGGGAGGGAAGGTGATTGCTGTGCTAGGAGAGATGCGAGAGCTGGGAGCCTTTTCTCAGGCAGCGCATCAAGAAATCGGAAAGATTGCAGCAAGTCACGCAGATCTTCTCCTTTGTTTAGTCGGCGATGCTGTTCATATGGGAACGGAGTTTTCTAAATCAGGAAAGCCTTCGCAGTTTTTTTTAACGCTCAAAGAATTGCAAAAAGAACTTCTTTTGCAAGTGAAACCAGGTGATGTTGTTTTGGTTAAGGCTTCTAAGTCTTTGAAGATGTGGGAAGTGTTAGAAGAGATCGTTTAGGATTTGAGTTTTTAGTCATCTCTCTTTAAGATCATGGTAGCCCGTTAACTTTTATCATTGGAATTTTTCATCGTGTTGCTATTTTTATTTGGTTTTTTACAAAAAGCTTTTTCTCTTCAGATTCCATCGGCTTTTTTCTATTCTTCCACCCGTATGATTTTAGCCGCCTTTACTTCTTTATTTTTTATTCTTTTTCTCGGCCCATGGTTCATTCGGAAACTTTCCAGTCTGAAAGCTAGCAACTCAATTCGTGTAGAAGATTGTCCTCCTCTTGCTGAGCTTCACAAAAAGAAAAAAGATACTCCTACGATGGGAGGAATTCTGATTTTGAGCTCGATGTTGGTTTCTTTATTTCTTTGGATGGATTTACATGCGATTTTTACCTGGATTCTTTTTCTAACAACGATTTGGATTGGCGGGATCGGCGCTTATGATGATTATCTAAAACTTAAATACAAAAACTCCAAAGGACTTCGAGCGAGAAAAAAGATGTTATTGCAAGGTGTTTTTGCTCTTTTACTTGCGTTATATCTTTTAGTTCCCTCTATTAGCCAGTCTCTTTCCAGAGGAAATTGGCTCGCAGCTCCGATAGCCAAACAACAGATTTTCGTAGAAGGTAAAGAGGAAATTCAGACGCTATCTTTATCAGACTATTCGTGTAGATATTATATGCCCTTTTGCAAGGATCCAGTTTTTATCCTAAAAGGAGGAGCTATCCTTTTAGGCTTTCTTTTGACTTGGTTTGTGGTCACAGGTTCCTCTAATGCTGTAAATTTAACCGATGGTTTGGATGGTCTGGCATCTGGGTGTTTAATCATGGTAGCTGCCGTGATGGCTATTGTTGCGTTTTTTTCCAACAATATTGAACTCTCTAGTTACTTAAATATTTTATATATTGAAGGGAGCGGAGAGATTGCGATCTACTTATTTGCTTTGGTGGGAGCTTGTTTAGGTTTCTTGTGGTTCAACGGAAGTCCCGCAGAAATTTTCATGGGAGATACCGGATCGCTGACTTTAGGAGCTATTTTGGGGGTAAGTTCCATTTTGCTCCGAAGGGAGTTCTTATTTGCTCTGACCGGGGGGATTTTTATTGCAGAAACGCTTTCTGTCATTTTGCAGGTGGGAAGATATAAAATGTGTCGAAAGCGCGTGTTTTTATGCGCCCCGTTACACCATCATTTTGAGTATAAGGGATGGCCTGAAACGAAAGTTGTTTTACGTTTTTGGATTATCAGCTTATTGCTGTGTTTATTAGGCGTTGTCTCTTTAAAACTGCAGTAGGCTCTTTATGAAAAAAAAAGCATTAGTTGTTGGTTGGGGCGTTAGTGGAAAAGCGGCAGCTCTTTTTTTGCTTTCCCTCGGATATGAGGTTTGTGCAGCAGATCGTAAAATACCAGAGCATCTTTTGCAGGATGTGCAGTTTTTCCAAGAAAAAGAAGTGGGTGCTTTAGATCAGTTTTCCTTATTAGTTTTATCTCCAGGAGTTCCTTTAACTCATTTTTTGCCTGTACAAGCACAAAAAGATGGGGTCGAAATAGTCGGAGAGGCAGAACTTGCTTTTAGGTATCTTCGACAAAAAGCGGTAGCCATCACAGGCACTAACGGAAAAACGACAGTGACTTCTCTTGTAGAGCATGTATTGAGATCATGTGGTAAAAAAGCTAAAGCAGTAGGAAATATCGGAACGGCGCTTACAGAGTATGCCCTTAAAGCAGATCCAGAAGAAATTGCTGTTGTTGAGCTCAGCTCATATCAATTAGAGACCTTAGAGTCTTCTCCTTTTATGGCTGCAGTTCTTTTGAATATTACCCCAGATCACTTGGATCGTTATCCTAGCTTAGAAGAGTATGCTCAAGCCAAAGTAAAGATCGAAAAAAGTCTTCAGCCTCAAGGAACTCTCTATGTTTATGAGGAGGCTGCTAAAGAGTACTCATCTCTTTTTACGAAGCCTTTTGTCTCCTTTATAGGAGAATCTGATTGGATTCCCTTAGAAGGACATGAACTTGTCAATGCGACAGCAGCTTCGCTTTTATGCGCAAAATTTGGTGTTACCAAGCCAGAGTTTGCTCAAGCTTTACAGACATTTCAAAAGCCTTTCCATCGTATTGAATTCGTAAAAGAAATTGCAGGAGTGCAGTACTACGATGATAGCAAGGGGACTAATGTAGATGCTGTGATTAAGGCTGTAGCTTCTATGAAAGGGTCCGTTGTTTTGATTGCGGGAGGAGTTGATAAGGGATCTTCTTATTTACCTTGGAAAGAAGCTTTTCAAGGAAAAGTGAAGAGCTTATTAGTCATAGGGGAATCTGCGAAAAAGATAGAAGAAGAGCTTAACTCGTCTTTTTCGATAAATGTGTTAGCGTCTTTAGAAGATGCCGTACGAAAGGCTGCAAAAATAGCCGAATCTGGAGATTGCGTACTTCTTTCTCCAGGTTGCTCCAGTTTTGATATGTTTCGAGATTATGTGCACAGAGGTCAAGAGTTTCAACGCTATGTATGTTCATTAGAAGAAAGGAGGGAACTATCATGACGCGCAGGGATACGATATTAGTGGCAGCGCTCGTCAATGCAGGACTATTAATAGTCTTGTTTGTCAGTGCTTTAAAAAGTTCAGAAGATACAGAAAAAGTAGTTGTAAAAAAGAGCGTACCAGAACCAGCTCATCGTGAAGTGATTGCCTATAATGAGCCGAAAAAAATTGCAGGGGATGAAGTGGATTTGGTTCTCAAACAATATGCTCAACCAGATCCTTTACAGTTGCCTGTTGTTGCAGAGGTGCCAGCAGCTCCGAATTTTGTAGAAGATTTACAGGGAATTGTGCAAGCAGCGCCAGTTGTAGCAGTAGCTCCAACACCTGCACCGACACCAGCTCCAGCTTTTGCAGCAGCTCCAGCTCCAACAACTGCATCTTGGACGGAAGTAAAAGTAAAAAAAGGGGACGTGTTAGAAAAGATCGCTCGTCAACATCACA
This sequence comes from Rhabdochlamydiaceae bacterium, assembly GCA_019745395.1. GTDB lineage: Bacteria > Chlamydiota > Chlamydiia > Chlamydiales > Rhabdochlamydiaceae > CAIJXB01. The sequence goes on from JAIETG010000021.1 coordinate 56,397, forward strand.
CAACTGTTACAGAGATAATGAAAGCCAACCATCTTTCTTCGACACAGCTTAAGATTGGGCAAGTGCTCAAGATATCTACTTCTTCCAAAGAAGTTTCAGCTCCTAAGGTGGAGACTGCAGTGCTCGATTCTGCTCCTTCAAAATTTTATACTGTAAAATCTGGAGATAGCCCTTGGACTATTGCTGTAAAAAATCATATGAAGGTTGAAGAACTTCTTAAGCTCAATAACATGACGGAAGAAAAAGCTAGAAAATTACGGCCTGGAGACCAAATCCGGATTCGGTAAATATGAGAGATAAAAAAGGACTGGCTTTATTGCTATGTGTTTCGCTGCTCTTCATCATGGGACTTCTCATGGTGTTTAATACCACAGCGGCTGAAGTGCTGGATCGTGCGATCGATAGAGATATTCATTATGCTTTTGTCAGACAGCTTTTATATGCTGTTGTAGGCTTTTTGTGTGCACTTGGTGTGTGGTTTATAGGATATCAAACACTGCTTAAGATGAGCGGTCCTCTTTTAATTTTTTTTTCCTTTTTACTTGTTTTGGTTTTTCTTCCCAAAGTGGGCCTCCAAATCAACGGGGCTCATCGTTGGATCAATGTATTTGGTAATTCCTTTCAACCCTCAGAATTTGTCAAATATTTAATCCCTATGTACTACGTCCAAAAAGTGACTATGTCTGCAGAACCGATTAAGTTTTCCGCATTCTTGCGATTGATGGGGCTTTTCATTATTCCTATGGGACTTATTTTATTAGAACCTGACAATGGAACGGTTTTCATAATAGGTTGTAGCCTTATGGTCTTGTTTCTTTTAACAAGATTACGATGGACCTATTGGTTGCTACCTTTTCTTGCAGCTGTATTTTTAGGTGGACTTGTTGCCTCTCAGATGCAGCATGTTCCTGATAGAATCCGCTCTTTTATGCATCCAGAAGCAGATCTTTTAGGAAAAGGACACCAACCATATCAATCTAAAATTGCTACAGGATCTGGAGGACTTTTAGGGAAAGGACTCGGGGAAAGTTTGCAAAAGATGAATTATTTGCCGGAGGCAAGGAGCGATTATATCGCAGCTATTTTTGCAGAAGAATTTGGTTTTGTGGGAATTTGCTTGATGATTTTAGTATACATGGTTATTGGATTTTTAGGTTTTTCCATTGCTATGTCTTGTTCTCATCTGTCCTCTTTTTATCTCGTCTCTTTATTTGTTTTTTTAATCTGTTTTCAAGCTTTTCTCAATTTAGGGGTTGTATCAGGTCTTCTTCCCAGTAAAGGCATTAACTTGCCTTTCTTTAGTCAGGGAGGTTCTTGTTTGCTTTCCCATTTCATTGTAATTAGTCTTATTTTAAATATTCACAAAGAAAACGTACAATCTTATGGACCTACAATCTAAAAAAATTCTCATTGCTGCTGGGGGGACAGGAGGCCATCTTTTCCCTGCTCAAGCACTAGCTCAGCAGCTACAGACAAAAGAGTGCGACGTTCTTTTTATGGGAAAAGGACTGAGTGAAAATGCGTATTTTCATAAAGAGCGTTTTGCAAGCCTTTCTATTGACGCTGCAACGCCTCTTCGTAAAAAGGCTTTACAAAAAGCTCTAGCATTCGTTTCTTTAGGCAAAGGTGTTATTCAAGCCTGGCAAGGGATTCGAGAGTTTGATCCAGAGCTTGTTGTAGGATTTGGAAGTTTTCATAGCTTTCCTGTACTAGTTGCGGCTTTTTTACGAGGAATTCCTTTTGTTTTATTTGAGTCCAATTCTATCCCAGGGAAGGTTAATCGTCTTTTTTCTCGTTACGCGCTGTTTTCTGGAATTGTGTTTCCTAAAGCAAAAAAACGGATGAAGGGGATTTGCAAAGAAGTAAGTATGCCTTTTTGGGGAGAGAAGATAGATCAAAAAATAGCACAGAAAGAGGCTCTTTCTTATTTTCCTTTGAAGGAAAACTGTTTTACTATACTCGTTTTTGGAGGATCTCAAGGAGCTGTGTCTCTAAATCCCATAGTGGCAGAGGCAATTGGGCAGTTACATCGAGAGAAGGGCCCAATTCAAGTGATTCACTTAACCGGCAGTGCGGATTCCTCAGAAAAAATTAGCAAGATGTACCAGGATCATGATGTTTACGCTGTGGTAAAACCTTTTGAACAAAAAATGTATTTGGCCTGGGCTTGCTCTGATTTAGCAATCTGCAGAGCTGGCGCTGCAACTTTAGCGGAGATTATGCATTTTGAAGTTCCCTCTGTTTTGATTCCGTATCCAGCTGCAGCAGATCAACATCAGAAAGAAAATGCCCTCTTTATGCAAGAAGTTGTGAAGGGCTCTTTTTGTTTAGAGCAGAGTCAATTGACAAGTCAAAAGCTTTTTTCCGTACTTGCAAAGTGTGATTTACAAGAAATGAAACGCTCTATTTCTCTTTTTTCGGAGCAAAAAACTAAAAAAGAACTTATCGATTGCATTGATGAATATTGGTCTTCTAAGGAGTAATTATGACGAAACATTCTAAGTATCATTTTATCGGTATTGGGGGGATAGGCATGAGCGCTCTTGCTCGTGTTGCTTTGCAAAAAGGAAAAGCGGTTTCAGGAAGTGACGCTAGGGAATCTGCTATATTGGCAGCCTTGCGCAATGAAGGTGCTCAGGTCAGTATCGGTCATGATGCTACGCAAGTGCCACAAGATAGCTGTGTAGTTTATAGTACGGATATTTCGGAAACCAATCCCGAGAAGCAAGAGGCTCAGAAACTAGGCCTCCCTCTTTATCACCGCTCCCATTGTTTGGATGAGCTTATGCAAGATTTTCATCCGTTGCTTGTTACAGGGACTCATGGAAAAACCACGACCTCATCTCTTTTAGCTCATGTTTTGAAATATCTTCAGCAAGATCCGGGCTATGCTATTGGAGGTCTCGTACAGAGCTTACATAGTAATGGGGGATGGGGGAAGGGAAAATATTTCGTAGCAGAGGCAGACGAAAGTGACCGTTCCTTCCTAGTATATTCCCCTTTTGGAGCGATTGTAACAAACATTGGACTGGATCATTTAAATTACTGGAACACGGAACAAGAACTGATCCAAGGATTTTTTAAATTTTATCAGAAGGTACAGGAAAAAAAACTATTCTTTTGGTGTTTTGAAGATTCACGCTTATCTTCTTTATCTCTGGAAGGAACTAGTTATGGATTTTCTTCTCAAGCAGCCCTTTGTATCGAAAATGTTTCTTATCGAGGATGGAATAGCCATTTTTCGATCCGCTTAGATGGACATTTTTATCCCGATATTCATATTCCAATGATAGGAAAGCATAATGTGCTTAATGCCTCTGCTGTATGGGGTCTTTGTATTCGTCTTGGTTTGCCAGAAGAAGATATTCGCAGAGCCTTTCAAACATTTCAAGGCGTTGGAAGAAGGGTTGAAAAAAAAGGAGAGGTGCGTAGTATTGCCGTTTATGACGACTACGGACACCATCCTACAGAAATTTCTGCTACCTTAGAGGCTTTAAAGATTGCATCGGCAGGACGAAGACTGGTCGTTGCTTTTCAACCCCATCGCTTTACTAGAACGAGAGATTCTTTTCATGAGTTTGCTCCAGCTTTACAAAAAGCGGATGTAATTGTTCTAACGGATATTTATAGCGCTGGAGAGGCCCCCATTGAAGGAATCGATGCGAAGAGCTTGTATGCAACCTTAGTAGAAAAAAAAGGTTGTCCGCATTCTTGCTATGTTCCCAAGGAACATCTTTTAGAAACTCTGGTAAGGGTTGTATGCCCAGGAGATGTATTTGTTTCTATGGGCGCTGGAGATATTACGCAGATTGGATCTAAGCTTTTACAAACATTGGACGAAAATTTATGAAAGACAGTCCAGAGCTGCCGGTTTGGCAGTCTGTCTTATGGATTATAGGGTCGAGCCTTCTCATCTCAGGAGGGGGCTATCGCTATCTGCATAAAAAACCTGTAAAAATGGAATCTCCTTTGTTGCAGATTTCCTATATTGTTCAAACAGGGCTACAAAAAGAAGTTTTGCACGCAGATTATCTTGCAGAACTTTTGGGGCTTTCTTTTGATAATCCGACTCAGCTTTCGGATTTTGATGAGGAATCTGCTCAAAAAGCCCTTTTATCCTCTGCTATTATTAAAGAAGCTTCTGTTAAAAAAATTCTGCCCAATATGGTTTATATTGACTATTCAGTCAGAAAGCCTATGGGATGGATCGCAGATTTTGTCAACACGGCGATTGATCAAGAAGGTTATGTGTTTCCTGTTAGTCCCTTTTTTTCTCCCAAAAAACTTCCTGAATTCTATTTGGGTAAAGAGGGGCTTGTTGAAGCTTTTCAAGGAAAAGACCCTGCCTTTGCTTTTCCTTTGCAAGGAAGATACATAGACCTGGCTTATAATGTGTTAGATCTTTTCCAAAAACAGGGGAATGAGTCTTTTACTATTAAAAGAATTGATGTATCTCAAGCCTTTTATCCCACTTTAGGAAAGCGGGGGATTGTTGTTCTTATAGAAAATGGCAATAATTCTTTGCATTTTTTACGAATGAGTACGGCTCATGTGGCAAAAGAAGTGGCTAACTACTTGAATTTACGTCCTCATCTTGAGGAAACGGACTTAGGAAAGGATCAGAGAGTCATTGACTTACGTCTTCCTCAACTTGCTTTTGTAGATTGAATGTGACTTTTGTGCTATAATTAGCTGTAAATTAAATTAATTATTAGTTAATTTATATTTATACTTATTATTGCATTGGAAGATTGTGAAAATTACAATTCGCGCTTTATTATTTTCTTTAGTTTGCTTTCTTCCTTGTAGTGGGTTTTCTCAAGGGCTAGAAGTGCAAGGGCATCGCGGCTATCGCGCGCTTCATCCGGAAAATACTCTTCCGGCTTTTGCGGCAGCAATAGAAGCGGGAGCGGATACTATAGAGCTCGATATTTTGGCGACAGCGGACAATCAATTAGTGATCCATCACGATTTTTTTATTAATAAGAATCTTTGTGTTTATTTAGATGGTAGTGCTGTTACTAAAGAGGTATTAGTTCGTTCTCTGACTTTAGAGCAATTGAAGAAGCTCGATGCTGGGGTGAAATCCAACCCTTTATTCCCATCTCAAGCTTCCGTTCCAGGAACCCAGATCCCTGCTTTGCAAGAACTTTTCGATTTTATCAATGCATCTTCTCATCCTCATGCAAAAAAAATCCGATTGAATTTAGAGATCAAAAGAGATTTACGCTTTCCTGAGTGGACTTTGTCTCCATCTGAGATGGCTGAGTCTATCACAAAACAAGTAAAACAAAACGGTTTTGAAGGCAGAGTCTATTACTCTTCTTTTGATCCTGAAATCTTAGCGGCTATACGCCATACAGATCCATCGGCTAGTACAGGGCTAATTTTTGAAGGATTGAGCTTAGAAGTGGTAAGGTTGCTTCATCCTGAGGCTGAAATGGAGTTTTTACTCCAAATCGCTTCGCTTTTGCAAGTGAATGTTCTTTCTCCTAGCCATGAGCTATTACATGGAAAAGAAGAAGTGCTTTCCTGGCAAAATAAGGGGTTTCGTGTCATTCCTTGGACCGTAAATGATCCCAAAAGATGGGGAGAATTAATTGAGATGGGAGTCAACGGGATCATCTGTGATGATCCTCAAGCACTTCTTCAGTATTTCAAGGAGTATTCTAAGCCTTAATTCTAAGGATTATTTGTTGATTGTAAAATGATCTTTCTTGTTATTTATTCGATTTATTATTAGGATTATTGCATCAATCATGTTTTTTTAGTGTGTTTTATGTTGATTCAAGATTCTGTTAATCCTTCTTCTCAAGTCTCAATCAGTTCTTGTGATGTTTCTGATCAGAGTGTGGAAAATTTACGTCTACTAGTCAATATGCTATGCCCATGTGATGCTATAAAAAAAGAGGCTTTTTTAAATAAGTGGGATCTTTATAAGGCAATATTTCAGAAGGTTTTTTCTTCTTATGACACTCAAAATATGTCAGAAATTTTTCAGAAAATGTTTTCTTCCCCATCCGATAAATCGGTTATTATCCTTACAGATTTAGAGCCAGATGATAGAAGAGCTTTAGAAATCGCTACCTCTTATTTTGATAACAAATATATTCTTTTCGTTGGATGTTCTTTAGCTCATTCAGGAAGAAAAACAGCATTGACTAGAGTACATTTGGATAAATTAGGTGCTGAGGAAGTTCCGGTTGTTCAAGGTACAGGCGGAGATCTTTTTTCTTATGGTACGGTTTCTTCGATGAAGGCTGCTATAACGTATTTGCAAGAAGGCGTAGGGATTTTAGGGGATAGGGAACTACAAGAGATCAATTTAAGGCCTTATTCTTCTTTGGCGCTGCAAAATAGTTTGGCAGAAGCTTTGGATAAAGCTGATCCCAAGAGTATAGATTTTATAATTTTAGCTCCTCCGACAGATCTGGTGCAGGTTTTGAAAAAAGAACCTAAAATTGCCGAAAAAATCAGGTCTATACACATAATGGGAGGCTGGTTTGAAAAAGAGGGGAAAAAATATACATCTTACAATTTTGATATGGATATAGATGCGGCAGCTGATTTGATGGCCATGGAAAATATTCCTATGTACTTGTATTCTTCCCATCTTCTAAAAAATACATTCGGAAGATCTGTTAATCGAGATAATTTTCCTGCTGTGATTGACATCATAGAAAAATGCACGCCCTATCTTGGCTTTTTGCAAGATTCTCAGAATGCGACGATTCACTGGAATGAACATGTTATGAAAACCATTGTGGAACTGGAGAAAATTATAGGTCCTTATAAAGATCATCAATTTACTCCTGCGGATCTATGTCCTGTTATAGGTATGATAAATCCACAATTTGTCAAAAGTTATGAACCCATATCGATACAGATAGACCGATCTCATAGCAAGCAAAGCTCCTGTGAAATGTATGTGGAAAATAATCCTAACTCTTCTATAAGGCTTGTCACTGATATTGACTTGGACATTTTTCAAAAAGAAATTCAACTTGCTTATTTGCGTCATCTTCTAAAGGATTTATATAGATAGGTTTATCGAGTTCTTCTGTTATCTACAAAATACGAAAGTAAGATGTAGTCAGTTAGAGGGGAAATCCTCATTAGACCCGAGATTGATCGGGCAATAGCTACAGTAGTATTTTCTCTTGTTTCAGAGGTTTCCTTAGTTTCCTGCGACGACCCTAGAGTTGTTTATCTAATATAAAGCCTCTAAGTCAAGCCACCAGCTCTCTAATATTTAAGAATTTTAATCGTCACGATGGACTGATAGCGCTCCAAAGGCTTGAGAAACAGGCATAAGCTCGATGCGGTTGATGTTAACATGAGCTGGCGCATTCATGCAAAAAAAGATCGTTTCTGCTATGTCTTTTGCTGTTAGAGGATTTGCTTTGTCATAGAGCTTGTTGACCTTTTGGAGGTCTCCTTTAAAGCGTACTTCAGAAAATTCAGTTTCTCCGGTAAGACCTGGTTCTATACAGCTAACCCTTACGGAGGTTCCTAAAAGATCTGCGCGTAGATTCATGGAAAATTGGTGCACAAAGGCTTTTGTTGCACCGTAAACGTTACCTCCAGGATATGCATAAGTACCTGCAATTGATCCCAAATTAATGATATGGCCATGCTTTCTTTTTACCATAGAAGGCAGTACACATTGCGTGCAATATAAGAGGCCTTTTATATTTAGATCGATACATCTCTCTAGGTCTGCTAAATTGGCATCTTGGGCCTTGTCAATGCCAAAAGCTGCTCCTGCATTATTGATAAGTACGTCTATGGGACGATTTTGTTCTATACGCTCAAAAGAGTTTTGTAGGGCTTCTTTTTCTGTGATATCTAGGGTAATAATAGAAACATGTCCTGAAAGTTCTTTTTCTAGGGTTTGCAGTTTTTCTATTCTTCTAGCTATTAAAGTAACGTAGTATCCTTTTTTGACTAAAAGACGGGCAGTTGCTGCCCCAATTCCTGCTGAGGCCCCGGTAATGACGACATGTTCTGTCATGCTTTTCTCCTTAAAAAGATCAGATTACAAAAGGATTCTGATCTTGAAAAGGTTTTTTTGTAAAAAAAAAGGCCCCCCTTTGCTTATTGCATTAGAGAGCCCTGTAGGATCACATTAATATGTGTCCTACGCGGAAAAGCAGGGTTTACGCACATTGTCTACGAGCGCGAGCGTTAACTCCCGCATCGAAAAAAGTTCCTTCTGCAATTTCTGTGAGTTTTTTATCCATGTCGCCTTCTTCTTGGCTCGATGTATCTAATAACTCAATGATATGCTTAAGATCGAAATGCTTTGCAAATGACTTGAGATTTCCATAACACGCCATCTCATAGTGTTTAATCTTTTGCATACTCATGATAATTGCAGCGTCTTTTGTCGCAGCATCATGACAATGTTGCCAGCCTTTCCGAGATTCTTGAAGAATGTTTTTTAAAGCAGCGCTTTCGCCGGGAACGAGCTTTTCATCAAATTCCGCAGCAATTTCTTCAAGTCTACAGATTTGAGCCATGGTTTCTTGAAGATGAAGTTTTAAATATTTTTTTAGCTTAGTGGAAGATGCTGCTGCAGTTAGCTGGGGCAATGCTCGTACTATGTGTCGTTCTGCATTATACATCCTTTTGAGCTCTTCCATAAAAAGCGCATAGAAGTCTTTCATAAATATTCTCCCCTTGGAGTTTATTGCGTTTCTTTATACAGTCAATATAAACATTTTTCTATTTAAAAATCAAATGCGTCTATTGTTGTTGTATTAGTTATCTTGTTTATTTTAAGGGGATTAATTATTTTTATTTAGAAAATGCCCATCTTAGAAGAGATTTTGAGGTAGATGTGTTTTTGGGAAAAGAACGGATCAGAAGATCCGCCATGCTTTCATGAGTTTTAAGCTCAGTAGTTGGGTTTTTAAGATGAAAATGGTCTAGCAGTCCATTGTGTAGTCCATGATGACATCTTTCGTCATGAAGTTGTTTTGCAAAATCAAAAGAAAACTTGTGAAATCCTTGCTCTTTACCCAAACTTTCTAAGTGGGGACTTTGGGCAAGGCTGCATTTTTTAGCAAAGTAGCAATCGTGCTCTACTTCAGCTATATAGATCTTTTGATCCTTTCTGTTAGCTAAGTACTTTCGAATATTCTGGCCTAAATCAAAATCCCATCCAGCAAATTTAGCGCAGTGCCAAAGAAACCAACCCTTGAACCCATGGGCGTGGCTGATGACTTCCAGCGAGGAAGGGCCTCGATCCCAATAGATGTTTTTTGGAAGCTCTTCTGTGGATATATAGGGTAGTGCGGATGATAAAGCGATTGTGCCTAGAGAGTATGCCATTATCTGGTGGATAGCCCCTTTTTCTTTTTGTAGAGATTCTAGAGTTTTTGCAAGAACTTGACCGATTTCATCTACGTTTTTGGGTACAAACTGTGTGTTATCTTGTGTTTTGGTGTCATATTGGCTGATTAGAATGAATCGGATCCCGGGCATATTAGGGTTTTTTGCTCGTTCTTTCATGTAGGAAGCGAGAAAAGGGTATATTCCTGTGATGTTGTCATCGTGCACGGAAAGGTTTCCGAGCAAGAAAACAAAATTTTGAGAAGCTTTTTGATGAGAAGGCTCAATAATGGAATAGTCTACTTTCATGGGATTTCCTTGCATTTCGATCGGCAAAGATTCCTTTTTCCAAACAAAGTGCTTTCGAATTGCTGCATGATAGGGGAGATGGGGGTTGACTTGATAGGAAGGATCCCAAAAATGAGCAAAAAAATCTTTTTCTTTTTGTAGAATGTCTATGTGCTCTTGAGAAAGGCTTTTAGCTCTAGGAAGCATAACATCTTGAACAGGGGCACCTAAGCTGGTCTGGAAATTTTGCCAAAGTTTTGCGGCCTTATTAACAGGCTCCACAAACATTTCAGGAATTTGCCAGGAGAAATTAGAAGGTGATAATGCTGCTATAGTAGACATGTTTCCCTATGATTTTACATAAAAAATAGATGACTATAGTGAGGTTTTGCTTTTTTTGCAAAGGTCTTCTAAGAAAAACGAGCTATTAGTAAGGAAATAGATAGTTTTTAAAATTTTAATTAGAAGGCAATGTACGGCTGAAACAGTTTTGGAAAGAAACAGCCGAATTTACTGCAATCAAGTTTAGCATTAGTCAGACATTTTTGATTTGGGAGAGCAACCTCCAATTTTGGGTTAGCCAGTTTTTTGAGCTTACAGGAAGTGCCTGGAGTAAAGGCTTTGACAGCTGGCTTCCTTGGAGCATGTCTTCGGAATGACTTTCCGAATTTGCTTTAAAGAGACCCCGTTCTTCTCCTTAGAATTTTCAGATTAGGCTCCTTACATGTTTTCCTTTCTTTTTCAATCAAGGTGCTTGACCGAATATTTACGAGCAACCTTGTGTTTTAAATATTTGTTTGATACTAAACCAATAGATGGGAATGTATTTTTAACAATCATTTATGGGTCTTCATGTTCAAAAAAATAGTCCAATTACTCATACCAGTTTCTCTTTGTTCTTTACAGGGGTTTGCGCAATGTGCCCTGGGAAATTCCTGCGTTACAAATAATACAGGAGACAATAGTGTCCAGGGAACTTTGGGATACTGCATAAACTATATCAACACGAACCCTGCAGGAACTAGAACGATTGATTTTGGAGATCTTTCCTCTTCCGAGTCCACCATTACTTTGTCAGACAATTTGCCTCAGATTCTTACGTCTATGAATATTATAAATACTGGGTCGAATTCTCCCATTACCATTGATGGCGCATCAGCTTATTCTGTGCTCAATGTAGGTAATGGTCCAACTTTAACGATCAATTGTCAGCTTGCTATAGAAAATGCAGTCGCTCAAGGGTTGAGTTCCCAGCAAGGGGATGGAAGCGGAGGTGGCCTTGGTGCGGGAGGTGGCTTATTTATCAATTCTGATGCTGTCGTAATAATCAATGAACCCATAAGTTTTACAAATTGTTTATCTATAGGAGGTTCGGGAAGCGTCAGTATTGCAAATGGGGGAAAAGGAGGGGATGGAGGCGGCTGTAGTAGTTGTGGTGGAGGCGGGGGAGCTTCCGGTTACAATACGGCAGGGAATCAGAATACCTGCAATACTGGTAACTCAGATGGAGGTTGCGGAGGTGGCGGAGGTGGGACGTGTAATAGCGGTACTTGCTGTGGGCATAATGGAGGTAACGGATCTACTGGTGGAGAAGGAATTTCTCCTGCTGAATTTGCGGTAGGTGGGGGAAGTGGTGGCGGTGGAGGAGGAGGTGGAGGTTGTGGCGGAGGTGCATCCTGCGGGGGAACTGCCGGTACGGGGGGCAGTGGTGGACAGGGAGGAATGGGAGGGTACGGCGCTGGCGGTGGCGCCGGTGGTGGTGGCGGTGGCGGTGGTGGCGGTTGTGATCATGGACATTCCGCAAGTGGAGGATCTGGAGGGCTGGGTGGAGGTGCTGGGTATTTTGGAGGAACTGGTGGATCTGGTGACACCGGTAATGATAACTCGGGATCAGGAGGCAGCGGTGGAATTGGTGGTGGTGGTGCCGGACTTGGAGGTGCTATCTTTATCGCCGGAAATGGTACTTTGCAGGTCAATTCTGGGGTGGTTTTTAGCAATAATAACGCAGAGGGAGGGACGGGAGCTCACAATGGATCTGGAAGTGGGCGAGATATTTTTTTAAGCCGTGCAGTTACTGGAGATTCTACAGGACTGGCTTGGGATAGTTCGTCTCTTCAATTTAACATTATGGGATCAACTCCTGTTACTATTACCATTCCGAATGTTATTGAGGGAGATAGTGTAGCTGGGCAGCTTGCAACTTCTTCGAGCATTTCTCTTTCGGGTTCAGCGCTTACTGTTGTTTTAGAAAATAACAATTCTCCTTCGTTTTGGCCTGCCGATAAAGTTCTTATCGGTTATAACACGAGTAGTAGCGCTCCTTATTATGACGGATCGACGCCTCATTTAGTATTAAACGCTCCTAATGTATTAAACGGATCTCCGGGAATAAGCGGAACTCCTTCTCCTGTTGTTTATTTGAGTGGAACTCTTACCAATAATAGCGAGAGTAATCAAATAGCTGGCCTTGCCAATCCTTTTGAAAATCTTGAATATCAAATGCTGACTCTTAATTCTGCTTCTGTTTTGTGGATTGATTTATCTGCCAACGGTAATGCGAATACCTCTTACGAATATGGAGCGCCTGGTTATTCATCTCTTGGACAGATTTCAGGAGATGGTGATCTTGTGATTATGGGCTCAGGAACTCAGACCTTGAATTTGAACAACTCTTCTAGCTTTACAGGAAAAATTTTAGTGGGATTATGCTTGAATGGCAGTTGTTCCTCAACAGAAACCACATGTATCATCAACGGTAGCATCCCTAATTCTGCAGACCCTTTAGTTTACTCAGGTGGGGTTCTTCTGGGTACCGGAGAAGTCGGCTCTACCAATGTCTACGGAATTGTGGGAGGAGGGGATCAAACAATTCCCGGAAATCTAACGATTTATGATGAATTGTTATTGCAGCCAGATTCTGCTGTTCGGATCTTATTTGCGAACAATCGTGACAATTCCCATGTAAATGTCATTGGAGACGCTCAGATTAATGATTCTGATGCTCTGCTTACGATTCTTCCAGGAACCGATGTTTTGAACTTAGAAAGAGGATCTTTTTTATCGGTGACAGGCTCAATAATAGGATCTGGATTTAGGGGAGTTGACAGTAACTTGTTTTTTATGACAGGAGACCTTTCATTCTCTGAAGGAGCCTTTTATATTCAGCCAAGAGTTAGACCTTTAGATTCTCTTGTGGTGAACAATGACAATGCTAAAGCGGTTGGAGTTGCTCTAAGCTCGATTGCACGGGAAAAGGATCAAGCTTTTGTGCCTATTTTACAAGGGTTTACGTATTTTACGAGCCCTGAAGATTTAATAAATGCTTTAAATGAGATGCAGCCCGCTCTTTTGAAGGGGCAAGCACTGGCAGGAGAGAACAATGCTTTGAAAGTACAAGACGCTTTAAGCTTTCGCATGCAAAGTCTTTTAGATAGTGTGCACTGCTATTCCATAAAACAAAATGAGTGTGAGAAGAAAGACAAAACGGTGCATGTATGGTTAGATGGTTTTGGAGATATCTTGCATCAAAAATCTGTTTTCTTTCAGGGAAGTCCGCAGTTTGGATATCAGACGAAAACTACAGGTGCAGTTCTTGGGATCGATGGCCATTTTGCTGAGCATTTTTATGCGGGAGCTCTTGGAGCGTATACGGGCTCTACGACGCATTGGACTCAGAGTCAAGGAAACGGCAGCATTACCTCCGGATATGGAGGGATGTATTTTTCAGCTCTGGGGGATCTGTTTTATGGCAATGCTTCTTTGATGGGAGGTTTTGGTCATCTAACGGAACATAGAAAGATCGTATATCCTGGTATGAATGCAACGGCAAGTAATAGCCATGGAACCTCTCTTCTTCTTTCTCATATCGATACGGGACTAAATTTTGGAGGTAGGGGATGGACTTTAAGGCCCTTTGATTCTTTAGACTACGTCACGCAGACAGAGCAGAAATTTACAGAAACAGGAGCTGGAGCGTTGAACTTATCCGTACGTAAGAACAATGCAATTTTGCTTCGCAATGAACTGGGACTACAGCTAGCCAGTTGCTTATGCTTCAAAGAAACTACTTGGACATTTTCTCCTAAGATTAGTTGGATCCGAGAAGTACGTGTGCATGGAAAAAATTATACCGCCACATTTGCAGGGACAGATACTTCTTTTGTTGTTACGGGGTATTTTCCAGATCGCAGCCTAGTGTCTCCCGGAGCTTTGCTATCAGGGACAATGTTGCAAGGCTTACTGCATCTAGATCTTTACTATAACGGAGAGTTCGGACGGAAATTTTCAGATAACTCCTTTGGAGGAGAGCTTCGCTTTGGGTTTTAAAAAATGGGGAATATAAAGATGTTAAGAAAAGCGCTTCTCAGTTCAACTTGTCTTTACTGTTTATCGGCTGTGGCTTCTGATTATGAGATTGTGAACACTAATTCCGGATCGAACGAAGTGCAATACAGTCTTGGTTACAGGCTGGCTTCAATTACCTCAGGTAATAGTGGAATTATAGATCTATATCAGATCAATCTTTCTCCAAACATCAGTTTAATGGAAGCATTCGAGCCTGTTACAGGAAATGTCACAATCATCAATACGAGTAGTGCTCCTGAGGTTATAACTATATATGGGGGGAGTTCATTCCAAGGTTTTTATACAGCGCCAGGAAGCTCTCTTACGATATCTTGTCCTTTCACAATTGAGTACATGTCTGTACAGGGGCAAGCGGGAGACTCTCCGGGAGGTGGTGGTGGACTTGGTGCCGGGGCTGGTTTATTTGTTTCAGCAGGTTCTAGTGCAACTATTTCTGGATCGAGTTCTATTCCTGTTGTTTTTCAAAATTGTGAAGTCATAGGGGGGGCTGGAGGGGCTCCAGGAGCTAATGGAGGATCCGGAGGATCCGGAGGCGAGCAAGGTGACTCTGGTATTGATGGTAATTCTGGAATAGGAGGTGGCGACGGTTCTGGTGTAGTAACTGGAGGATCTGCTGGAGTTCTCGGTTCAGGAGGAAGCTCTCCATCTGCTGATTATGGAAAACCTGGGGGATCGGCAACTTCCGGAGGGAATGGATCAAATGGCATTTATGGACAAGGTGGTGGTGGCGGTGGTTCTGGTGGTGGAGGAGGAGGTGGTGGTAGCGGTGGGGCTGCAGCTTTGACGTTGCCCAATACTTTGTTAGGGGGAATCGGGGGGAATGGTGCGGCTGGAGGAATTGGTGGTGGCGGTGGTTATGGAGGAGGAGGAGGTGGTGGTGGTGGAGGAGGAGGCGGAGGTGGTGCCGGTCAAACCACAGGTAGTGGAGGTCCGACAATTGCCGGCGGAAGCGGCGGAAGCCAAGGACAAGCTGGATTGGGAGGAACATTTGGAGGAAGCGGGGTAATTGGAAGTGATGGATCTTCAGGAGAAAGCTATGGAAATAGTTCTTCAAGTGCTTCCGGAGGGGCCGGTGGGAGTGGAGGAGCTGGGGGCGGTGGAGCTGGGCTTGGCGGGGCTATTTTTGTATCAGGAGATGCTTCTTTAACCTTAGGGAATGTTTTTTTTAGCAGTAATAGTGCTTTAGGAGGCTTAGGAGGAAGTGGAAATAATGGACAAGGAGTCGGTAATCATATTTTCCTTAGCTCCTTTTCCAATCAGACTAATGCTGTTGCCACCACTCCGGCTTCTTTAACCTTTGATTTGGTGGATGGAAATACTGTAACAGTACCTGATGTAATTGGAGGCGATGGTGGGGGGGCAACGATCACTTTACAAGGAAGTGGAGGAACGCTAATTTTGCAATCGGGAGGAGTTAGTGGCGGAAGCTCGCCATCTGTTGGGTACCCTCTTGGCCCTATTTCTATTATAGATGGTACGTTAATAGCGGACTCTAGCTATGTTTTCAGTGGGGCTAATAATGATATAAACACTCTCGCTCCTCCTGTTTTTATCACGAATGGGACGTTAACAAATCAATATGACAATCAGATAGAAGGACTTGGTAATGGAGGATCTGTATCAAGTCAAACGCTACAGCTATCTTCAAGTTCTCATCTGTATTTAAATCTAAATAGCGGTAGTTACACCTATGGTCTTTCAGACAATTCAAGTAGTGGACAGCTAACAGGAAGCGGGACCCTTGCGGTCATTGGATCTGGAACGCAGACATTGAATTTGAACAATTCTTCTAGTTTTACAGGAAAGATCCTAGTTGGAAGCGCCAACTGTCTTAGTGGTAGTTGCACTTCAGGAAATACTACTTGTGTTATTAACGGTAGCATCCCCAATTCTGCAGACCCTTTAGTTTACTCAGATGGGGTTCTTCTGGTTACTGGAGAAGTTGGAGCTACTAATGTTTTCGGAATTGTGGGAGGAGGGGATCAAGCCAATCCTGGAAACCTAACAATTTATGATGAATTGTTATTGCAGCCAGATTCTGCTGTTCGGATCTTATTTGCGAACAATCGTGACAATTCCCATGTAAATGTCATTGGAGACGCTCAGATTAATGATTCTGATGCTCTGCTTACGATTCTTCCAGGAACCGATGTTTTGAACTTAGAAAGAGGATCTTTTTTATCGGTGACAGGCTCAATAATAGGATCTGGATTTAGGGGAGTTGACAGTAACTTGTTTTTTATGACAGGAGACCTTTCATTCTCTGAAGGAGCCTTTTATATTCAGCCAAGAGTTAGACCTTTAGATTCTCTTGTGGTGAACAATGACAATGCTAAAGCGGTTGGAGTTGCTCTAAGCTCGATTGCACGGGAAAAGGATCAAGCTTTTGTGCCTATTTTACAAGGGTTTACGTATTTTACGAGCCCTGAAGATTTAATAAATGCTTTAAATGAGATGCAGCCCGCTCTTTTGAAGGGGCAAGCACTGGCAGGAGAGAACAATGCTTTGAAAGTACAAGACGCTTTAAGCTTTCGCATGCAAAGTCTTTTAGATAGTGTGCACTGCTATTCCATAAAACAAAATGAGTGTGAGAAGAAAGACAAAACGGTGCATGTATGGTTAGATGGTTTTGGAGATATCTTGCATCAAAAATCTGTTTTCTTTCAGGGAAGTCCGCAGTTTGGATATCAGACGAAAACTACAGGTGCAGTTCTTGGGATCGATGGCCATTTTGCTGAGCATTTTTATGCGGGAGCTCTTGGAGCGTATACGGGCTCTACGACGCATTGGACTCAGAGTCAAGGAAACGGCAGCATTACCTCCGGATATGGAGGGATGTATTTTTCAGCTCTGGGGGATCTGTTTTATGGCAATGCTTCTTTGATGGGAGGTTTTGGTCATCTAACGGAACATAGAAAGATCGTATATCCTGGTATGAATGCAACGGCAAGTAATAGCCATGGAACCTCTCTTCTTCTTTCTCATATCGATACGGGACTAAATTTTGGAGGTAGGGGATGGACTTTAAGGCCCTTTGATTCTTTAGACTACGTCACGCAGACAGAGCAGAAATTTACAGAAACAGGAGCTGGAGCGTTGAACTTATCCGTACGTAAGAACAATGCAATTTTGCTTCGCAATGAACTGGGACTACAGCTAGCCAGTTGCTTATGCTTCAAAGAAACTACTTGGACATTTTCTCCTAAGATTAGTTGGATCCGAGAAGTACGTGTGCATGGAAAAAATTATACCGCCACATTTGCAGGGACAGATACTTCTTTTGTTGTTACGGGGTATTTTCCAGATCGCAGCCTAGTGTCTCCCGGAGCTTTGCTATCAGGGACAATGTTGCAAGGCTTACTGCATCTAGATCTTTACTATAACGGAGAGTTCGGACGGAAATTTTCAGATAACTCCTTTGGAGGAGAGCTTCGCTTTGGATTCTAAAAAATGGGAATATTTAAGAAACTACATAAGTAGATTTGTGTTTTTGTAATCCTTGGAAGATGAATTTATATTAAAATTTTTGTTTCTGTTTGGGAGTCTCTAGATGTGAAATATTCTTTTATTTTGTCTTTTTCTTGCTCTGAGAAAGCGTTTAAACGAAGATCGATTTTTCGCAGGCAAGGTAAATGATCGAAAAATGTGAGTGGGATAGAGGTGAATTTATTTTTACTTAAATCAAGTTCTTCAAGGGAAGATAGCGTCTGTAGTGAATGGAGAACAGATAAGGAAGCGCATTTATTATTCGAAAAGTTTAGTTTTTTGATATTCACAAGTTGCGAGCAAATATCAAGGGGAAGCACTTCGATATAACTCCAGGAAAGATCTAAATCACAAATAAGAGAGAGATCGTGAGTTTGTATCCCTCCTTTGATGTCTTCGATCGAACTCTTCATGAAAGAACCAGGTATTATTGCATCAGGAGACAGATGTTGTGTGAAACGGCAAAACAGTACAAAAAAACTTGCTTCTACTTTGGCTTGAGCGATCATAGTTAGCGGCAGGTATTTGATCAATGTATCTACTAAACTAAAAAAACTTAGAGAGTCTAGTTTTTCTTGGCAGATTTCTACTAGCCGTTTTCGGTAGGTGCAGAAGGCCAATCTTCTGCTTACGGCAATTTTTTGTATTTCTAAAGGTGGAAGTAACTCTCTTATAATAAAAAAAATTGTTTCCTCTGAGAATTGAGAGCTTTTCTCATAGCAGGATTTTATAAGAGCTTTACTCACATGCACTATATAGAGGAGTAAAGACCTGCCTTCGGAGTTTGGAGAGGCTCTAATGCTTTGAGTAATTTGTTCATAATCAGCATCAGGTGCAATAAAATAAGCTGTATATTCATTTGCTTGAAGATCCTCTAAAGTGCTTTCTGGAGGAAACGGGGGAGGCAGTTCTTCTATACTAGATGATTTTTGTGATTCAATAGTAGGAAGAGGTCTTTCTATGCTATAGCTTCTAGATCTTCTTCTCGGTCTCGGAATATCTGAGCTTGCAATCGGGATGTTTTCTTTTGCTAAAGAGTTTAGATCGTTGGTAATTCTCGGACTGGAAATAGGGAGGTTGCTATTAGATGAATCATTATTAGTACAAGAAGAAGCACTATTCATAATCAGAGTATCCTTTGCTTTTGTCTAAATGAAAACTTCTGTTTTTTGTTCTAGGTTCCGAGTTTCGAAATATTTTTTTATTCTCTCTATTTCAAGATCAGAGATAGGATTGGAGCGAAGGTCTATTTTCCGCAGATAAGGTAAATGATCAAAAAAAGAGAGAGGAATAGAGGTGAATTTGTTTCTGCTCAAATCGAGTTCTTCAAGAGAAGATAGCGTTTGTAATGAATGAAGTAGGGGTAAAGAGTCACAGTTATTGCTTGAAAAATTTAGTGCTTTGATGTTTGTAATCTGCTCGCAAATGCTGAGGGGGAGGATTTCGATATAACTGTGAGATAGATTTAAATCCTCTATCAGAGAAAGCTCTTGGTGTTGGATCTGCGCTCTAATTCGGTCAATGGTGGAAATATCTGGTATTTTTTCATAAGGGGATAGTTGCTTTATAAAACGAAGAAGTAGACAAAAAAAACTGGCTTCCACTTTAGCTTGAGCTATGACAGTCAGGGGTAAATGTCTAATGAGAGCTCTTGTTAGCGCGGGAGTAGTCAAAAGGTTTGTTTTTTGTTTGCACAGTTCTTCTAATTTTTTTTTATGTGCGCGTGGTGATGATATGGGGTTAAGAGAAAGTTCTTGCGCCTCCAATGGGGAAATAAGCTCTTTGACAATAGAGGAGATCATTTCTTTTTTCCATTGAGAAATCCTTTTAAGACAAGATTCTATTAGGTTTTTGCTTGTACGTGATGCGTAGGGAAATAAGATGTCGCAGCTGGATTTTAAAGGTGATCGAATGTTTTGAGCAATTTCTTCGTAGCATGCATCTGGGGTGACGAATGAGGCTGTATATTCATTTGCTTTTAGATCATCTAAAGTGGTTTCTGGAGGTAAATCTGGTAATTGATTGTCTAAGGTTAATCGACTCGTTGCGATAACGGGGAGAGGAGCTTTAAAAATCGTATTGGTTTTTAGAGGTTTGGGCTTATCTATTCCTGTAATAGGGATGTGTTTTGTTGCTAAAGAGGCAAAAGTGTTGGCAGGAAGATCCTCTGAGGTGTCTTCACTATCGTAAGGTAGACGTTTTCTAAAAGTACAAGAAGAGGAGCTATCCATAATATGAGTATCTTTTATCTTGCTAACGCAATGACTCTATAATGGATAGCTCTTTTAGATATACGCAAAAATGTTCAGTCATCCTTTTTTTCAAAATCTAAGACTTTGAACCTTTGTCGAGGCGTGATCATGGGAGTATGTAGCTACTTACTTATTTATTTCCCAATTACATTTATAATAGGTTAATTGTATTTTTTAAAAAAAGTTACAGGTAACACGGAGATCTCAGGTATTATGATCCAGGAGTGTCTCAAGCCATATCGGATTGTTTATTAGATGGTTTTACACCAAACCATCCAGGTTTAAGATCTAACACAACAGAGTACAGTAAAAGTAGAAAATCTGATCCAGTCGATTCTTCTTCCTTTCTTTGGCGGGCTTTGACACCTAACAAAGATTTACTGCGTGATGTAGAAAAAACGGGTCAATTAAACGAATCTACGCATCACATTTACGGTGAAGAACTTTAAAAACACCGGGACTGTAAATCCTAGTGTAATTTCGGCTTTTGTAAAATAAAAACGCTAGCTTTTACTTTTTTTTCAAATAGCTAAATCCCACAACTCCGAGACCAATTACTATGACAACAATGCCTCCTACATACATTAGAGAGGCTACTTGTTCATAGAATTGGACTTTTTTCTGCCCTTCTGAGATTTGACTTTGAGCAGAATTTGTGAGCTCTTTTCCTACTTGGTGAGAGTAAGGGCTAAGAGAAAAAAGAGCATTGCTTTGATTTACTCTCTCTTGAGCTTGAGAAATTTGACCTTTCCCTTCTAAAACTTGTTTGTATATGTATTGAGCAGTAAATAGCATGATGATGCCGACTACTGCCAGTACAACTCCGTATATCCGTTTCTTGCTCATAGAAAACTCCCATGATACTATATGTATATCTTTACATTAGGATCATAGGAGAATTAATTTAAAGAAGTTTGTGTCTAAGGTCTTTTAGGGAACTTTTGAAAATTGGGGCGTCTTTTTTCTAAAAGTGCTTGATGTCCTTCTTGGGCCTCTTCGGTCATGTAGTAAAGAAGTGTTGCGTTCCCCGCAAGTTCTTGAAGTCCTGCTTGTCCATCACAGTCAGCATTCATGGCAGATTTGAGGCAGCGAAGTGCTAGAGGTGAATGCTCTAAGATGGTTTGACACCATTCGATGGTTGTTTCTTCGAGTTTTTCATAGGGGACAACGCAATTGACAAGCCCCATACTAAGAGCTTCCTGTGCAGAGTATTTTCTGCAAAGGAACCAAATCTCCCTTGCTTTTTTTTGTCCTACAATGCGCGCTAGATAGCTTGATCCAAAGCCTCCATCAAAAGATCCCATTTTAGGGCCAACTTGTCCGAAAATAGCATTGTCTGCCGCAATAGTAAGATCGCATACTATATGAAGTACATGTCCACCACCAATGGCAAAACCGGCAACCATAGCGATTACAGGCTTGGGACAAGTTCGAATCTGTCTTTGAAAATCGAGAACGTTGAGTCTTTGAACACCTTGCTCATCTTGATACCCAGCTTCCTGACGAATTCTTTGATCTCCTCCAGAACAAAAGGCCTCCTTGCCAGATCCCGTCAAAATAATGACTCCAATTTCCTGGTCTTCTCTAGCATCGTTAAGAGCGTGAGACATTTCTTGTACGGTGAGAGGACGGAAAGCATTTCTAACTTCTGGTCTACAGATTGTGATTTTACCCATTCCATTTGCTTTATGATACGTAATATCTTGGTAGTTACCACAAGCGATCCATTCTACTTTATCTAGAGTGCCCTGCATAAAGATCCTTCTTAAGTTTGGAGATTATTTAAGTTCGAAAATCTACGCCAGAAAGTTAGATATTGTCAACAGACAGAAGCTAGTTGGCACATGTAATTGGATGTAACTTTGTATATGTTAAATTTAAAAAAATATTTAACTGGTTAGGGGGATCTGTATAAAGAGTATCTCATGAAATTCAAGGATTCAGATGAATTAATTTTTTTAATCAATCTGTTGATTTTTAGCTTCAATGTTTTTTCATAATAAATAAGCGTCATAAATGCTGATGGATGTAGACGTTGGCTTGGTTAGTTAATGCCGTAAATGAGAAGTTCAACTTTTTATGAATTTATGATTTGGTTCTTTTTAGTTAAATTTTATGTAATATGTTGATTAAATATTTTGATTTGCATATAATAATTTTTTATTCAATTTAAATAAAACTTTAAATTAAAAAAAGGGTATAATATGCAAGCTTTGAATTTTGTTGTTGGATCAGTAGTAGTCGCCGGAGGCGCCGCGATTGGATCTGTTGTTGGTAAAAACTTCATGACTAATAATGTGCAGTCAGCTGCTGATAGAGCTTTATCAGGCCTTATTGGACAATTTGGAGGCGCAGTTGCAGGAGGACTTGTCGGGGTAATCGCCAATTCCGCAGGAATATCTTGCGTCGCTAATACTCTGGCAGGGATTGCTCTTGGCGGACTTGGGTTTGGAGCCGCGGGATATTATGGAGTTAAGGATCTTGTATTAAAGACTGATGATCCATCCCTAGGAATATTTACTTATGGGGGCGGGATTTTATTTGGTGCGATTGGAGCTGTGATAGGTGGATTGATAGCAGCGAACTCTTCATAAATTTAGAATAATATAAAAAAGGCAGTTAAAGAATGGCGCCTACGTTTTGTGGGTGTCATTCTTTCTGCTTTTTTCAATGGGTAATTTCAAAAAAATCTAACAATCAAAAAATTTAAAGTGTGAGATTTTCTAAAGAAATTAGGGGAAGAGTATCAGGAGGATTGGAGCCAAACAGCAGAGAGCCATCTAAGCAATTTTCTAAAAGAAACGGTCCAGAACGAGATCTCACAAGGTCCACGAGATGAGCTCCGCAATTAAGAGCAAGCCCAATATCCTCAGCTAAACTGCGAATGTAGGTTCCTTTTGAGGAGGCAACATGAATTTTCACTAGAGGATAATCGTATGAAAGAAGCGTAATGTGTGTAGTAACTGAAGCTGCAGGTCTTTCTATCGTAATTCCTTTACGAGCCAGTTCATATAATTTTTTTCCCCCGATTTTTTTTGCAGAAAACATAGGAGGGGTCTGTAGATAAGTCCCTTGAAAACGGGAAATCACCGAGGCTAGTTCTTCTAGAGAGGGGACATAGGAAGACTCTTCTAGAATGGTTCCTTCACAGTCGTAGGAGTCAGTACGAACTCCTAGGTGAAGAGTTGCAATATATTCCTTATCTTGTGTTAAAAAGCGGTCAGATAGACGAGTGAAATCCTTCCCGATTAAAAGAAGCATCACTCCTGATGCAAAAGGATCTAGAGTACCAGCATGGCCTATTTTTTGTACTTGACAGATCCTTCTTAACACGGAAACAAGACTAAAAGAAGTTTTGCCCTTAGGCTTGTTTACGAGCAGGAGCCCAGAGGGTTTATTCTGTAGCATCGGATGTATGTTGTCTCGTTTTTTGCTCTTGGTGGATCTTTCCTAAAAGGCTATCGATCGCCATATAAGTATCTACCGATTCGTCTAACTTAAAGGTTAGAGAAGGGAAAAACCTCATGACGACCTTTTTAGAAGCGTGAACCCCAATAAAACCCGCAGCAGATTGCAATGCTTCGATCGATTGTTTTTTTTCTTCAGGTGTTCCTATAACGCTGATGTGGACTTTTGCATGATGCAAGTCCTTGGTTATATCTACGGAAGTCACCGTAATTAAAACGCCTAATCTTGGATCTCTAACCTCTTTTCGAATAACCTCAGAGAGGACTTCTTTTAAAAGAGAATTTAATCGAATAACTCGCTTGCTGGCTGCCATAAATCCTTTATTTACAGTTCTTGTTGTAGGTAAGAGATTTCATAAGCTTGAATGATATCTCCTTCTTTAAAATCGGAAAATCCTTGAAGAAGGATTCCGCATTCATATCCTTTTTGCACTTCTTTTACATCTTCTTTTACGCGTTTTAAAGAGGCGATAGGACCTTTCCAAATCACTTCTTTATTGCGTAGAAGACGAGCGTGATGGTTTCTTTTAATAGTTCCGTCTGTAATTTGACATCCTGCAATATTCCCGAACTGAGAAGATTTGAAGACAGCTTTTACTAAAGCTTCCCCAGTTTCATTTTCTTTAGCGAGTTTATCGAGGCAGGAAAGCATGATTTTTTTCACATCATCTACAGCATGATAGATAATATCATGTAGACAAATAGACACTTTTGTTTGTTTTATCAAGCTTTCTGCATGGCTTTCTATTTTCGTATGAAACCCTAAAATTGTAGCTTTAGATGTGGCTGCAAATTGGATATCAGATTCAGAGATTTCTCCCACTCCTTCCGATATGAAATTCAAGTCTATTTTCGTAGAAGGAATTTTACGTAAGGAAGTTTTTAATGCTTCTAAAGAACCTTGAACGTCTGCTTTAAGAATCAGGTTCAGTGTTTTTTTAGATCCAGAATCAGCTTTGTTCTGCAACATGTTCTCTAGAGAAGCTTTTTTGGTTTGCAGTAAGATGTTCTGTTTTTTGCCTTCATTTCTCTTTTCAGAGATCTCTCTAGCTTCTTTTTCATCTTTAACCACGATAAATTCACTGCCGGCTTCTGGGAATCCAGAAAGTCCTGTGATTTTTACAGGTGAAGAAGGTCCCGCTTTGAGAAGCTCTTTTCCATGTTCATCATGCATAGTCTTGACACGAGCATAGAATTGATCGAAAACTAAAGAATCACCGAGATGAAGAGTTCCATTTTGTACTAAAATGGTTGCTACAGTTCCCAATCCTTTATGCATTTCTGATTCAATAACAGTACCGCGTGCTCTGGAATTAACGTTTGCTTTGAGTTCCAAGATTTCCGCTTGTAAAGCTAACATTTCTAAAAGTTCTTTAATGCCAGTTCCTGCAGAAGCGGAGCAATTGACCGTAATGATAGATCCGCCCCAAGCTTCAGGAAGAAGGTCTTGATCCGCTAATTGTCGGTAGACGTTTTCAGCATTAAATGCAGGTTTATCACATTTATTTAAAGCGACAAGAATAGGAACATTCGCTTTTTTCGCTTGCTCTATCGCTTCTATTGTTTGTGTTTTAATTCCTTCATCTCCAGCCACGACTAGAACGACAATGTCTGTTACATCAGCTCCACGCTCTCTCATCGAAGAAAAAGCTTCATGACCAGGAGTATCCAAAATGGTAAGTTCTCCCACTTGCGTGTGGCACTTAAAAGCTCCAATATGCTGAGTGATGGCTCCAGCTTCTGTCGAAGCAACATTGGCTTTGCGGATGGTATCTATCAAGCTGGTTTTCCCGTGGTCAACGTGTCCCATAAAGGTAACCACCGGAGGTCTTAACATGAGAAGTTCAGGAGCAGTTTCTTGGATCTCTTGCTTGATAGTCTTATCTGTTACACGAATTCTTTCTTCTTCTGAAGTATCGATTGTGATAGCACAGTCAAACTCATTTCCTAAAAGTTGTACTGTTGTTTCATCGTCGAGAAAATCGTTTAGAGTAAGAACGACACCTTGCATAAATAGCTTTGCGACAAGCTCCGAAGATTTGAGCTTCATCTCTACCGCGAGATCTTTCAATGTAATTGGAAGGCGAATTTTGAGCTCTTTTGGACGAATTATTTCATCTACAAATTGCGCTTTATGCTTAATATGCTTTCTTTTTCTCCAAACTTCATCATCAGAAGCTCTGAGTCCTTGTCTATCTCGAACGTCAAAAGATTTTCCAATTTCACCCTTTTTCGGGGTTTTTTGGTCTTTTCCTTGAGCAACTTTTTTAGAAAGGTCACCGATAGGTTTTTTGTTGTAAACTTGATGTTGCTGAGGGATCTCTTTTAAGCTAGGCTCTTTTGCAGGAGGTAGAACAGATCCGCCTTCTCTTCTTACAAAAGGAGGTCTAGTGGCCGTCATAGGTCTTCTAGGTGGATATCCTCCGGCTCCTCCAGGAGAAGCTGGTCTTGGTGTATAAGGTCTGTCGGAATTTCCTTGATAAGGAGCTCTTGGCTGGTATCCGCCAGGAGAAGCTGGTCTTGGAGTGTAAGGTCTGTCGGAATTTCCTTGGTAAGGAGCTCTTGGCTGGTAAGGAGGTCTATCAGAGCCTTGTTGATAAGGAGGTCTGCTGCCGTAAGGCTCTCTTTCTGAGGCCGGGCGAGGAGTATAGGGTCTGTCGGAATTTCCTTGATAAGGAGCTCTTGGCTGGTAAGGAGGTCTATCAGAGCCTTGTTGATAAGGTGGTCTGCTACTACCATAAGGTTCTCTTTCTGAAGCCGGCCGAGGAGGCTTTATATGGATATTGCTTTTTCTTTCAAATCCAGTAATGATCCTTTTTGGAGGAGCTTCAGCTGGTTTTTCTTCTGTTCTTTGAGGAGTTGGGGCAGGTTGTTCCGGAGCTTTATCTACAGGTTTTTCTGCAGCTACTTTTTCAGGAACAGGGGTTGCCGCTTGGCTAACAGGGCGCTCTTCTTTTTTAGGAGACACAGTAGGAGAAGAAGAAACTGCGGTAGCTTCTACGGGAAGCGGGGCAGCAGGCGTCTCTACGACTTCCTTAGCAGGAATCTCTTCTGCTTTTTTAGCAGGAGAAGCCTTCTTCGGGAGGTTGAGTTTTAAAGCCTCTGCGAGTTGCGCATTTTTAATGTTAAGTTTCAGGTTCTTAGCCAACGGTTACATCCTTTTTTTTCTGATTTGCTCTAAAACGTTTTCCACCATTTCCGAGCTAATACCGGAATTTGTCGAGAGTTCTTGAGGGGTTGCGCTGAGTATTTTTCTTAAAGTGTCGTATCCAGAACCTGCTAAGTTTTCAATAATCAAAGGATTTATTCCTTCAATAGAAAGAGGTAGATCTAGTTCAGGATCTTCTTGAGAGACTATTTGCTCTCTTTCTAACTTCATAACCGCTTGATAATCGCTCCATTTCTGTACTTGAAGCTCGAGCCCGATAAGCTCTCCGTTTAAGCGAGCGTTAGTTCCTCTTTTTCCTAAAACTGTAGGATAGGTTTCATCATCCACGATGATAGAAAGCATTTTTCTATCAGGAAACATTTGGATTTTTTTTGCTTCTATGGGCGCTAAAGCATTCTGCAAAAGTTTTACAGGATCATCTGAATAGGGCATGATGTCGATTTTTTCATTATTGAGCTCTCGTATGATGTTTTTTACGCGAGTTCCTCGGACCCCTACACAAGCTCCTACAGGATCTACTTTGAAATCTGAAGAGCTAACGGCAATTTTGGTCCGATATCCAGCATCTCTGACGATTCTTTCAATAGTAATAGTTCCATCTTTTAGTTCTGGAACTTCCATAAGGAAAAGCTGTTCAACGAATTCAGGATGGCTTCTAGAAAGAACTACTTCAGCTCCTCCATTTTCAGTGTCTTTTACTTCGTATAACAGAGCTTGAACTCTGTCTCCGACATTGTATTTTTCTACTTTTGGATAGAAGCGATCGGGTAGAATTCCTTCTACTTTTCCTAAATCGACAATTAAAGTTGCACCTCGAACGACTCTTTTGACGGTTCCAGAGATGATTTCGTTGATTCGATGACGGTATTCTTCATAAATTACATCTCTTTCTGCTCCCTTGAGCTTTTGAGCAATAATTTGTCTAGCTGTTTGTGCAGCAATACGACCGAAGTCTGCAGGAGTAACAGTTAGATCAATCCATTGACCAAGTTCGCAGTCAGGATACAATACACGAGCATCTTCCAAACTGATTTCTTCATCTGAGATTGTTACAGCATCTACGACTTCTTTTTGAGCTGTTACATCTACAGAGCCTGTTTTGGAGTTGATGGTAACAGAAACATTTAAGAGATCTTTTACGCTTTTTCTTGCGGCAGCGCGAAGAGCTTCTTCAATGGCGCTAATAATGATATCTCTTTTGATTCCTTTTTCACGCTCAAGATATTCGAAAATGGCAACTAAATCTTTATTCATAAAATTAGACGAGAAATAAACCTCTGATTTTGATTCAAAGAGGGAATCTCGTTCTCCTTTTGTTAAGTTCCAAAAAACGGGAGGGATTTTCCGATCTCCCGGCGGAGCCCTAGAAGGGCTTGATTTTACAATTCTAGGCAATTCTCAAAAAAGCTTTCAAGAATTGCCTAGTGGACTTTCTCTTTTTTCTAAAGAGGAGAGAGAGTATTACTCCTCGCTTTCCTTAGATTCTTCTTTCTTTTTCTTTTTAGTTGTGGCTGGAGCCGCTTCATCTTCTGCTGGGGATTCCACTTCTTCTTTTTTCTTCTTCTTAGCAGCAGGTTTAGAAGTTCCTACAACAATGTCATCTCGATTGCACTGATTTTCATCGATCATTTGCTCTTTCATAGATAGAGCAATTTTTTTGTGCTCAGCATCTAGTTTGATAACTTTTGCTCTAATGACATCGCCTTTATTGACAACTTCTTCGATTTTCCCAAAAGGTTCATCAGAAATTTCAGTTACATGGACTAATGCTTCAATACCGTTTGATAACTCTACAAAAGCTCCAAATGCTGTAATCTTAGATACGACACCTTCAACTACACTTCCTGCAGGAATTCTTTTTTCAATAGATTCCCAAGGGTTGGCGCTGAGTTGTTTGACTCCAAGAGTGATTTTCTTGCTTTCTTTATCGACAGAAAGAACTACAGACTCTACTATATCGCCCTTTTTCATAACTTCAGAAGGGTGGGAAACTTTTTTGATCCAGCTTAGATCAGAAATGTGGATAAGACCATCAATGCCGGGTTCTAGCTCAACAAAAGCTCCATAATTAGTCAAGTTGCGGATTTCAGCTTGAACACTGCTTCCGATTGGATACTTTCCTTCGACATTATCCCATGGGTTTTTTTCTGTTTGTTTTATCCCTAAAGATATTTTACCTTCTTCTTTTTGAATAGAGAGAACAACAGCTAGCACTTCGTCTCCCTTTTTTACAACTTCAGTAGGATCGCCTACGTTTTTCACCCAAGACATTTCGGAGACGTGAATCAATCCTTCAATTCCAGGTTCGATTTCAATAAAAGCTCCATATGGAACTAAATTGACGATTTTCCCGTGGACTTTAGTCCCGATAGGATATTTCTGTTCAATCTCTTCCCATGGATTACTTTCTTTTTGCTTCATTCCTAAAGCTACACGACCTTTTTCTTTGTCGAGATGTAAGATTACAACTTCTAATTCTTGTCCTAGCTGAACCATTTCGGAAGGATGTTTAATACGCTTCCATGTCATGTCTGTAATGTGGAGGAGTCCATCAATTCCATCTAAGTCGAGGAATACTCCGAAATCCGTAATGTTTTTTACAACACCAACACGAACTTCACCTTCTTGAATGTTTCCGAGTAGTTCTGCTTTTCTGGAGATTCTTTCCTCTTCCAAAATTTCTCGGCGAGAAACGACAATATTTTTTCTTTCCCCGTTGATTTTGAGGATTTTAAAGTCGAATTCGTGGCCGATGTATTCGTCGAGGTTTTTAATGCGCTTGTTGTCAATTTGAGAGCCGGGGAGGAAAGCTTCCATTCCGATATCAACCATGAGGCCGCCTTTGACCTTGCGCATGACTTTTCCTCGGATGATCGATCCTTCGTTACAATTAGTGCTGATATGCTCCCATTGTCTTTGTCTTTTAGCTTTTTCCCGAGAAAGAACGATTTGGCCATCTTCGCCTTCTGTCTGGTCGAGATACACTTCACATTCACTTCCCAAAATTAGTTCATTAGTCGAAAATTCACCATTAGGTACAAGACCTTCTGATTTTAAACCTACGTCAATTACTGCAAAGTCTTTTGTTAGCTCTACGATGCGGCCATTAAGGATTTGACCTGAGCTCATAGAAGAAATACTTCCTTCTTTAGAGTCTTCTTCTTTGCATTTTAGTAATTTTTTGAATTGATTGGCGTCTTCTTCATTGTAACCGACGTCATCGATCATGTTGCTGATTTCATTCCAATCGTGTTTTGGGTTTGCGGGCATGTTAAGGGTTTCTCCTGATGTTTACGTTCAAAGGGAGGAGTCTAACAAGCATTATGTAAAAAATCAATGCTCTTTTTTGAAGAATCCTTACTTGCGACTTTGTGAAAACATATTTTCTTTTTTTCACCTTTCTTTCCTGAGTGGAAATGGATTATAGTGACCGTTAGTTTTAGCATATCAAAATTTTGAGAGAGTCTATGGCTACATTAGTCATGAAATTTGGGGGAGCGGCCTTGAGCAGCCCCGATCAGTTTCCTCGGATTGCAGATCTGATTGCTCATAGGCATGAAACTTATAAAAATATAGTTGTAGTTGTCAGTGCGATGGGAGATACGACTAATCAATTATTGAATTTAGCTAGACAAGTGCATCCGTCTCCACCTAGGAGAGAGCAAGATATGTTGGTTTCTGTCGGAGAGCGAATTAGTATGGCACTCCTTGCTATGGCCCTTTCTCTGAAGGGAAAAGAGGCGATTAGTCTTACAGGAAGTCAGTCTGGTATTGTTACAACCCAAGAGCACTCTGAAGCGAAAATTATAGATGTGCGCCCAGGAAGGATCTTAAAGCATTGGGAAGAAGGAAGAATTGTCATTGTTGCGGGATTTCAAGGGGTTAGTAAGTATGGGGAAATTACCACTTTAGGTCGTGGTGGCTCTGATACCTCTGCAGTTGCTCTTGGGGCAGCTCTTAAAGCTGATAAAGTAGAATTTTTCAAAGATGTAGATGGTGTGTATTCAGAAGATCCTAAAAATAAGTTAGATGCGAAAAAATTCTCTTATCTTACCTATACTGATGCATTAGCCATTCTTCAGAAAGGAGCTAAAATTCTTCACATGCGCTCTGTTGAGCTTGCTCAAAAAAATGAATTACCCCTTCATGTCCTGTCTTTTGCACAGAGTTTCGATTCAGCTCAAGGGACCTGGATTGGACTTAAAGAGGCTCGAGTAAAGGTTGTTCCAGTTTATGAGGGAGATTTGGTTATATGAGTACATTTTCTCCTTGGGAAATAATCCCTCATGGTTTTGGCAACTCAGGTCATAGCCATCTGCTGCAGGCTCTTATTCGTAGAGGTTTGAAAAAAGTCCTTCATTCACAAGAGGAAGAATTTTTAGCTGCTTTGCCTCTTGTAGATATGGAAGTATTTCCAGGAGAAATGCAAACTTGTTCTCTTTCTTTAATTTGTCGGTTTTCTCCAGGGGTTGAAAAGTTTTTTTCTGAGATGTTAGCTAGGTGGCTTTTGCCTGAGAATCGGATTGTGTCTGATTTTTTTCTTCATACAACTTTTTCTTTTGCTCAAGCTCCTTTAGGCAAATTTTCTTTTTGTGAAATGAGATTTTCTTTTTCTAACGAATATGATGCGGAAGGGATTCGGAAAAGCTTTTCTCAACTTGCCTCGGAAATTAAGCTGGGTGCCGTTTCTCCTTATCAGGCTCATAAAATTTTAGAGCATAGAGGTCTTTTCTCTTCAGAGAAAAATTCTTTAATTCGAGAAAGGGTGGCTTCCTTAATTCATAGGAGGCCAGAGGATTTTGATTATGATATTTTTGGCCAGATGCAACATTTTTTTCTATCCTGCCGAGAAGATTTCAAGCAAATCCGTGAGCATGCGCATTTGAGTCGAATTGTGTACGTTTTTTATCTGTTTAGAAGAAGATTGCGCAAGGTAACGGAAAAAGCGCCAGATAAAAGGCATGTTAGCTTTAAAGTTGGTCAAATTAGGTTGCATCAGCCTTTTGGCCCTCAAAGAGTTCTGAGTGTTTTTATTGGGATAAACTTCCTGAAAAAGCATGAGCTTTTTGAAGAAAGGCATGTAATAAGGGCTCTTCAAGAGCATTTGCCAGACGCAACTCTTGTTCAGGGGTCGTTATTCGTGTACTTGCATAAAGAAGAAGGGATTCAAGTTTTGTATTTAGAGATACAAAAGCAAAATGGGCATCCATTCTCTGCTGAAGAAATGCAGAAGTTAAGAAAGCAATTTCCTAACACTTTAGAGCATCAAGTTGAAAAGCTTATGCCGGCTCTTTTCATGCCTCGCAATGAAGAAGAGGTTATGAAAAATATCATACGTTTGTCTCAGGAGCTCAAATATCTCAAAGATATTCCTCAAGTCTTTATTTCTTTTGAAGAGCAAACGGATGTTGAGCTTACCTTTACTGTGGTTTTGCTTCGGGTTCTTTTAGATGCATCTCCCCCTTTAAGAGACCTTTTCTTGAAGAAATCCTCTCGATATGTGTTTGTAGAAGATCGAGTTAAAAATGTAGGTTTGATGCGGGGAAAGTATCCTAAAGAGGCTACAGTATTTAGATTGAAGCTGTCTAAAGCTTTTTATGTGAGATCCAATCATTCTGTAGATCTTCTCAAAGCTCGAGAGGCGGTCTCTCAATCTATTCAAGAAGCTATCGGCGAATTTCGGGACTATAATGGCGGTATGATTGCCAAACAATCAGAAAACTTACGAGCTTTGAAGACTCTCGTTCTTTCTAGTACAGTAAAAGAAGAGGTGGAGTTAGAAGAGTTTTTTCATTCTATACATCCTATAGAGATGCGAGCTGTAGTAGAGCCCTCACTTCTAAAAACATTTTACGAGCTTTGGCAGAAAATTGTAGAAGTGGAAGAAGAGATTCCCTTAGATTTTTCTTTTCGCATAGAAAAAGAGGGTATTGCTTTTATGACTCGCTTTATGGAAGAAGAGATCCATACAGCTCTCTTCGAGGGAGTAAAAGAGTTGCAGCTTAGTTCGTCTAAATGGGTCTTTTTTTCTATGAAAAAACGATCTGTTTCCTACTTAGGTTTCCTTCTTTTAGGAGTCGAATTTCCTAAAGGAGAGCAGCTTTTAGATCATATACAGAAATTGCAGAATCATTTTTGTTTTTCTGCGAGCTAAAAAACTTATCTGAAATTAAGTCTCGATATTAGTGGGTGGGTAGATGATTTTGAGAGCTGGAGCTTGTTCGAAGCTTTGCTGTGCCCAGAGAACATCCTCATGTGTGAGCTTTCGAAACGATACAGGATTATCTTGTAAAGGATCGTAGGTTGAAATTTCTCCCGAGCGTGTGTCTAGAGCTAGGCTTTTAGAATCTTCTGTCTCTGAGTGCAGAGGATTATTTGATTTAAAAGAAAAAGAGAGGTTTGGTTCTACGCAAAGTGAATAAAGAGATTTAATTGTTCTAAATATGTTTTCTGAGGTGACGCAGCCTTTGATGCCCCCAGATAAAAATAAAGAAATATTCGTATTTCCAGTTCCAAAATACTTTTTGATGATCTGCGTGATTTTTCTGTAACTGCAAATGACTTCTTGGTAGCAGCTGAAATGCGCTATAAATCCTGCCTTAAATTTTGAATTATATCCTGCCATAATGATGCAGGGGCCAGCGCCGTAAGAAGCGAGGATGGGTTTTGCGTCATAAGCAGAGGAAAAAGCCATTTCAGCTTGAAATACTTCTACAAAAGGGTTTTTTATAAAAACCCTGAAGAAGGTAGGGGCGAGGATCTGTCTATTTTCAGTCGATTTTTTAGATTCGTAATTTCTAATTATTAGGCTGTTTTCTTCTGATTTTACGTTCCGTATCATTTTTTCTTTTTATGTTAAATTAAGTTTTATATTAATTTTATTCGTATTTGTTTTTTATTTCAATTAATTATTTATTGGTTTATTTGTCGTTTAAATGAGTGTATTGGTTCTCTGTACAGGACAAAAAAACTCCAACTCTCCTAACATGCTAATTCACAAGTCGTTAGCAGCTTGACAATTTTCAGGAATTCGCGCATTCTCTTCTCTATGAAGAGGATAGCTGATCTAAAGTAGTCTAATCCTAGCCGAAATAAGCTTTTAGACATCCGACCATGGTTCTTTTTAG
>JAIETG010000011.1 GCA_019745395.1 Rhabdochlamydiaceae bacterium
TGATGCGGAAGATCTCCTGAAAGATGGCTGCCCGGAAAAGGAACAAGAAGGTCTGCTTTACTTCCGATAGTGTAGTAGGTTCTTTTGCCGGTTTTTTCTGAATGCAGAGCGTCTTGAATGAGTTTTTCTCGAAATGCGTTATTAGGACTCATTTGCAGATAGCGTTTTTCTTTGTGTTTTTTTGTTAACAATTGTTTTATGACCGGGGTTCCTTGCCAGGGAGACGCTATAGATATTACGTGACGGATATTAGTCCCATCTTGTTTGGCTAAGCGTTCTGCGTAGTAGCTGGCAATAAGTCCTCCCATAGAATGTCCGATAAGAATGATCTCTGCTTGTCCTGTTAGCTTTTGGATTTGAAGGATCTTATCTCGCACTTTTCCCATAGCGCAGTCATCGATCCCTTTTTTGGGATCATTGGTAATAAGTGCGTCGTAAGAAACCGAAAAGATGGATCCATAATCTTTGTTACGAAGAAAAAATTTCCCCCAAATCCATTGCGATTCATTAAATCCAGATCCGTGTAAAAGAAGGATGGGAACTTTATCTTTTTTTAGAAATAGGGGATCAAAGGAGGGGCGTAGCAACATCCAAATCAGTAAAAGGCCTATACCCGGCAATATCAAGATATCGCTTAAGATAGAAAAGGCTACTTCAGAAATTTTGCAGGCCAGAGATACGAGCTTTTCAGAGTTGGCAGAAACTGAGAGCGCCTGTGGCAGTTTGCTTTCCGTATAAATACGGTGATTCATAGGGTGGAAATTGCAATTAGTTATCATAAATAAATGTTATATATTTCTTTCTGGGTATTTTTGCATATGCTGTATTTTTATTAAAATGAAAAATTAATATAATACAAGTTGAGTTTTCAAGAAGTTTTAAGTTAGATTTGTTGTAGTTTTTCTGGGGAAGGTTTTGTGATTTATGATAAATAAAGTGAAGTATTTGCTTCGCTGTTTTTTATGGGCCGTCGGTAGTAGGTTGAATAGGTACAAAACCTCTAGTAGCATCTAAGGTGAGGAATGGAACAAAACCAGAATCATCTACTCTATGGCGTTCATAGTCTTTCTCATCGTTTTCTGATTCTAGATCAAAACGATCAAAATTAAGTCCTATGGAGGATTGGTAGGAGTATGTTGACTTTTCTGAATCGGGAACGGGCGCTTCTTTAGGGGATGTTATAGGAGTTTGTAGGTCGTTGCTCGGAAGAATCTGTTGTAGAGGAGTTGGATCACGCTCTTCGAAAAAGTGAGGGGAGGTTATCTTTTTTTCTACAAAAGCTCTAGCGTTGATGTCTTCTGCATGAAAGTCTTCTGCTGCAAGTGCTTCTGTGGCAAAGGTTTGATAGGTGCGTTTAGCTCTAGATTCTACGCAAGTAAGCAATCCATCTTCTTGAGGAGCGAGAAAAGAGTATTCTTTTATTTGGTATTCTTCTTGTTGAGGTAGGAGTTTTTTTTTATTAGAGGTATCATCTTGATTCTCATTTCGCTGTCTTTTAGTGAGGATAACATCTTGTGCAATATCGCTTATGGAACTGTCTTCTTGCAGAGGTAGGAAGGTAGCCGTTGAAGGTAAAACGGGGCAGGGGTAAGTGTTATAGGGCGTAGGAGTACTTGTACCGTTCATCATCTATCCTTTGAGTTTGCTTGTTTGAACTGGTTGTGGCTTTTTTAATTTATGCAAATAAACCATCAAAATTGAGTCCTACATCTGATTCTGCTTTACTGCGTGTCGATTGATCAGAATCTGGGCATTTTATAGGGGATTTATTGAGTAGGTTGGGACTTATACACCTTTCCTCTATAAGACTGGAAAGAGTTGTGTTTTGTCTAGTAAGTTCCTGCCGAACAAATTTAATCACTCTCAGATTTTCATCATCCGAAGTTTCATCTGAGGAGAAAGATTCAGAATGTTTTATTTGCTCTCGATCTCTTTTTTTACAATTTTGTATTGAGCTTTGAGCTGCAGTTGTTACGCTTTTATCGAAAGAAGGTTCTTCGATATCTTGTTTTGCAATGCTAGATGTTGAAGGAATGGAGGGCCAATCCCATAAAAGCGCAATCTCTGATTTTTTAAAATTAAGCGATGAAGAGGAATCCATTTATAGCCTTTTTTAAATTAAAAAATAATTTATCGAAAGTTATAACAGGCGAAAGTGTTTTATTACAAGGTTAAGTTTGTTGGGTTTTTTAATTTATAGTGAATATGCTCAGCTCAGGATGTAAAGGGGATTGTTTGTTTTCAAAAGCTTCTTTTTGCATCTTTTGTAGAAGAAGCGGAGCCGACTCAGAGAAGGTGGGAGTCGGAGGAGATTCTACGGAAGTTTGCGTTAGCAGCTCGTCGACGGCACTTTTAAAGTTTTTTGGGGAACGAATGAAAAGCCCAAGATTTAAATCACTCATGATTTTTTCTTGAATAGCTTTTTCGGGATTTTCTTTACTCAAGTGGAAAAGTGTCCCTAAGGCCCTAAAAAAGCCCAAAATTCCCTTGGAAAACAAGGGAGGAGGGCATCGGTCTAGGAGAACTGGCGTCTTAGCTTGTTGAGCCTCAAAAAGAAGGGTATGGCTATTTTCAGGGGCTCTAGCGATCAAAAGATCAGATAGCGTCAAAAGTTCTTCTCTCTCTTGCGGAGTTAGTGAAGAGTAGACTTGGATAGGGAGGTTTGTTTGCGGCCTGATTTTGGTTTTGATCGTGTGAATAAAAGAGGCATTTTTTTCGTCTGTAAGAACTATAAGGGCCAAGTTGTTGGAGTTTGTGTATTCTTTGGAGAGAAGTGCTGGCCAAGGGGAGTTCCCTTCAGGGGTATCGAGGATAATAACTTTAGTCTCAGGAGTAAATCCCCATTTTTGTTTTAGTTTATCAGGGGATTCTTGCTCTGAAAAAACGCAAGGGATCCCTGAAACTGTCGTCTTTTCTGATTGGATTTCTTCCAGGGTATTAGGTGGAAGGGGAGTCGGGAAAGCAATGCGAAAGTTAGAATATGAGTCTTGAGAAATATCTTCCCATTGGTTGGCATTTGTGTAGGAAGGGAAGAAGGTCATAGGGATGTGGAGGGCTTTAGCTGCTTCTAACAAAAGAGAAGGGGGTTCAGAAATAGGGGCTGCAATCGACTCAGGGGCCTTTTTTAGTAGTGCTTGGACAAGCGATGAAAGTGATTTGACCGATGAGGAGTTTAATGTGGAAAAAGGTTTTTGGATTTTATTGCACAGAGATTGAATGACAGTAGAGATGTTTTTGTCATCAGGAGAACTTCCTTGTACAATAAGCAATTTAGGCTCTTCTATAGAGTTTTTAATTTTTCCATAGATGAGATGATAGTAAGTGGGAAGCTCTTTGCTGTATGGGCCATTTTTAATAGCGTCTGCTGCAACACAGAAAGAAAATTGGTGGTTTATTTGTAGTTTTTTCTCAATAGAATCTGCATATTTTTTATAGAAGCGAAAAGCTTTAACGAATTGGGAAAGAGTAAAAAAAACACTTGATTCTGATTTTGCTTGTAAAAGTGAGTAAAGCTCTTTTAAACAAAATTGATGGACAATTTCTTCCTCTTGAGTTCGTAGGGTATCTAAAAATTTTAACAGATGTTGTTTGAATTCCTGCCAAGTAAGAGGTTTTAAAAGAGGCGCTAAAGCTTGTTGACATTCGAGATTGGAAAGGTTCAAAGACTGAAGCCATTCTTTAATATATTTTTTACTTTCCATTTCCTCAGCTTCTTGCATGCGAATCAAAAGTTTTTTTGGTGTGTATCCCAGTAGCTTTTGTTGGAGGATATAAGGCTCAAGGGTGGAATAGGTTTGTTCCAGGTGGCATGTATACAAAAAGCGGATGGTCCCCTGCAGTTTTCTTTGCGCTACGATCTGCTTCATTTCGGGAGCGAGCGTTCCTTGTTGAACAAGGTTTAGGATAAGGTCGGATAAAATTCCTTCAGCAAAAAGTGGGTTGTTGAGGTTGTTTTTTATCAAAAGAGCTTCAAAAGGAGGGATCAGCCCAGCATGTTGCAGAGTATTAATCTGTTGTAAGGTAATTGCTGCTTCTTGAGAAATAGGTTCTTTTTGAGAAAGGGCCTGAAGCAAAGTAGGAATTGTATTTTGAGGAGCTAAAGAGTTCATAGCCACCGTGAATTTAAAAAAATTTACATATTATAATAAAAAAATGTTTATCTATCATTTTAAGAATAAATAGGTTATGATAATAGATATTAAAATGACAGAGTTTTGTAATTATATGCCAAAAATTTCCTCAAACATGAATTCGTGGTGCTCTTGGGATTCTGTAAAGAATCTGGAAGAATCTAAAAATTCACTCAGAGAAAAAGTTGAAATTTGCAAGGAAAAGGCTGGAATTCGTGCCAATAAATATCCTCCAGTTCTTGAGGCGTGGAAAAAAGAGGTTATTGGACTTGCTGAAGGGGTTCAGAAGACCTCTTCTGTGGATTATTTGCCTTCCCAGGCGTCTTCTAGAAATGGGCTAGGTTATAATCGGGAAATTGCTAGAGAAGCTACAAACAAAGATCTTGCTGGTTTGAGTCGAAATGTTTCTAAATATACGACCCTTTGGTTGCTCCATTCTTTTGCGGGAGCAGGAAAAAAAATAGATGAGGGGATTCTTTTAGATATTGTAGCTAAAAGCGAAAAAACTCCGCATGTAAGTCCTCTAGAGCTTTACATAGAGCGTGCTGGTAGTAAAATGTCTTGGTGGCAAACTGTAGGTTTGCGATGCCTTTCTTGGTTTTCTTCTGGGATTATTTCTCGGGTTATCGACTCGTCTTTTCGAAACCTTTTAAGAGAGATACGTTTATCTACCGATGGGAAAATGGAAGGGATTTTTGAAAATCTTCTTGTCCATTTAAGTCAGTTTTTAAAAGACTATCGAGGGGAAGCCCCCTTGGGTGATTTTACGGAAAAAAAGGAAGTTGCCGAGCTCTGTAGAGAACTTGCTCCTTTTCTTGTAAAAGAGTGTTTTCCGAAAATTCGCTTTTTTAACATATGGATATTGGATGCCACGATAGGATCACTATTCAATTGGGGCGTACAAGGCCTGTTGAGAAGCTCTCTTCCTAGTATATTGCAGAATTTGTCAGAGATGGTCTTAGCAAATTTAACAGCAGATCCTTCTACTGTTTATTCTGTGAACTACCGTTTTGCCAATCCGATTATTCGCTTTATTAATGATAAATTGTTTGCCTTTGCTACGGAATTAAAAAACCCTCAGCTTGAAGTGCCAGATCCTACACCTCCGCGAATAGCAGAAAAGCTCGGGGAAGTCGTCGATCAGTTGATGAAGTTATCTGTCCATCCGTCCGAAAATGAAGATATCCGAGATGGGCTTCGTAATGGACTTATTGACGGTGGATACCAGTTAATGAAATACTGGCAGCGAGAGCAGGAAAATATCTTACAGCAATTGCTGTCTTTGGCTTCTTTGCCTTTTACTGAGGCTGAAGGGGTCCCGGATATTGAGGTGGACCGCGCAGAGTATAAAGAACTGTGGAAAGTTCAAAATGAACGAGTGGATTTAGTGTGCAATCGCATCATTGATTTAGAAGTGAAGAAACGCGTTAGTGGAGCACCTTCTAGTCAAGTTACCTATCACTTGGATACCCAACATAAAA
Source organism: Rhabdochlamydiaceae bacterium (assembly GCA_019745395.1). Lineage (GTDB taxonomy): Bacteria > Chlamydiota > Chlamydiia > Chlamydiales > Rhabdochlamydiaceae > CAIJXB01. The sequence continues at coordinate 5,612 of JAIETG010000011.1, forward strand.
AAACGAAGAGATTTTTAGAAGAAGGTCTTTCTGATATTATAGGTCTTAAAAGTTCTTTGGCTAAGGCTTCTCAAGATTTGGAAAAATCAGAATGCATAGGCTTTGATGTCGTCTTGGGAAAACATCTCGTATTTTGGGAAAGCTTTTTAGATCTTATGAAAGAGTCCACGAAATCACACTACCCAGCGCGCGCGAATGAAGCGTTAGTTCTCGAGTTTTACCCTCTTTGTAGAGAGGCATCTTCCCAGATTTCTTGTATTTCACAAATGCAAGATCAGTGGATGCTCTATACAAGACATCAAGAGCTGAAAGCTCTATTTTGCTCTCTGCTTTGTATCGTTGACGGAAAAAAACTGCAGGATATCGACATTGTGGCTTTCCGAGCTTTAGTTAATAAAATTGAGATCTTGCTGCCCCCAAATCCTATAGAGGTGCAAGTTTTAAAGAAGTTCGAAGAAATTTTCGAATCTCTAAACAATACAGCGAAAGTTCTTCAAGACTTAGAAAAGGTTAAAGTAGTTCTCAAGACTAAGCGGAAAGGTTCTGTGGATTTTGTGGAAGGGGCTGCAGAAATGAAGTTGCTGCTGTCTAAACATCCTAAACTAAGAGAAGATAGAGAGTTTATTCAGCTTTATAAAAAATATAACTCCCTATGTCAGAACAGTGTACGTGTGGAAGTGGAATCTATAGAGTCTGCTTTGCAAGAGATCATAAAAAAAATCGAAAAAGAGATGGGGCAGCAGCGGCAGTATGTTCAAGATCTGCAGCTCAGTCTTCTTCATCGGATTCATCCCGAAAAACCCGCCGCTTCTTTTTCTGTTCCTCTTCCGATGAACTCACTTGTTAAAGAATTGAGTTTGTGGGTTTTAAAGAAAGAGCATGGTTATGAAGTTCTAGAAAGGCAAAACAGACTTTCTTTGCAAGAGGGTGTAAAAGACCTGCAGGAGCATGTAGATCTTTTGGAGAACAAAGTTCGTAGAATGCAGCCTGGCATACTCTATTTCCCCTTAGATTTGATCCATTGGTGGTTAGAGACCGGTCCGGTGGTTAGTCGTGTATTTAAAGCTTATAAACGGCAGTTAATTCAAGATGTTTCAGGAATTTTAATAGGCGTAGCTCCTTTAATTACAGCTAAAAGGGAAGAAGGGAAGAAAAACCTTTACTCTTGGATCGAGCGACTAGCTCTTTATGAAGCTGTAAAGTATTTTAAGAATAAATCTAAATGTTGAAATTGAAATTATTATGTTAGTGTGATATAATTTAGTTTTATTTCAACGTTTGGTTTGATTTATTATGGAAAATGTAGAAAATAGCCGAGCTAGAATTGCTAGTTTAGAATCGCAATTGGACCTGCTTCTTACAGAGCGGTCCCATTTAAACGATTTGTTGATTGAATGTGGTTTTTTGGAAGGGATTCCCACCCTGATGAAAACAATGCAAGATCTTTTAAAGAACGGAGAGTTGGGGTCTTCTGGAGACTGGATAGCCTCTTCCGATCAGTGAAATTGAAAAAAGTCTGTTTCTAGCGCCTTTTTAAACAACCTGTAAATGATAATTTCTCTATGTCCACTTGTTTATTTCCTCTTCCTGATCCGCAAATTCATCTTCCTCAGATTGAGGAAGATGAAATTCATAAAGCAGTGCAAGGCAGTTTAGACGTCCAATGTTTTATCCCCAAAGATCGCAGGATAACAAATCGCTACAGAATCGCAGATTTTGCGATTCGTACTCTTTCTTTCTCCCCAATTTCATTGAATTCGGCTATATGCAGTCGGATGATTCTCAGCTATTGTAAAGATAAAGTAGATCCTGATAATCAGAGCTTTGAAAAGTTCCCTCAGGACAAACTAGAGTCTATAGTAAATAAGCTTGCAGAGAGCAGGTTTATCACGCCAGGTCCCTATAGAGACTTTTTGCACCCTATTGCAGTCTATGGCAGCTGTGAGCAGCAGCTTGAGTTTCGAGCAAAAAGGAGAGAGGAGCTTGCTCATATCCTTTTCCCTCATTTAAGCCTTAGTGAACAGGCAAAAATCAAAGTAGATACAGACCGAATCTCTCTTTTTTTAAGGCTTCAGGAAAAGTTTCCTTCTTTAGAAAAATTTTGCGTGACTTCTGCAAGGCCTTACCAAGAGCAATCTGAAGAGATTAAGAAAGGGGTTGTTTTAGAAAATTCTTCTTTAGAGATTGAGGAATTAAATCTTGATGAAACCCGTATACAGACGATTCCTCCCGAGTTTTTTTATCATTTTAAAGGGGTGAAAAAACTGAGTTTTGCAGGAAATGAAAGCAGTTCTTTATCGATTTTAAGCTTAATAGCCCAGATGGGGAACTTGGAAGAACTCGATCTAAGCCGCAATGCTTTTACAAGCCTTCCTCCTTCTTTTTTTAGAGACCTTCACCAGCTCCAAAAGATCAATTTACGAAATAACGCTTTTCCTCCAGAGGAAATCGCTCGTATTGCTGCCATATGTCAGGAAAAAGGTATTACCTTAGAGATCCAACCTCAAACCATTGTATCAACGGTTGTTTTCCCTTAAGGCACTTTAGATTGAGTAGCTTCGGTAGCTTTTTGGAATTGGTCAGCGATGCTATTTGTATTTTCTGAGAATGGCATACTTATCTTCTTTCTGATCTGCATTTTTTTCTAATTTTTTATCGACCTGTATCTGTAATAATAGAGAAGTAATCGAATGATCTAATTTTACTAGAAATATGTGGGTTTGGTTCATCTCACAGATTCAGTGACGTAATCGCATATGCTGAATCTGTCTAAAAATTTTTTCCTTTACAGCAGATGTAAAAGACTTATAGAGAAATAGACTCTGTTATAATCACAATTGCTTTTTTGCCCGTTTTTATGATATCCTTTGCTCTTCAAATTTAAATTAGGTAAGAATATGGCAAAGTTAGTATTTGGGAATTCTAGGGATGAAGTAGATGTTCCTGATGGTAAGGATTTTATAGAAATTTGCGAGGAGCAAGGCGTTCCTTTTGCTTGTACTGAAGGGGTATGTGGGACCTGCGTAATTGAGGTAATGGAAGGAATGGAAAATCTTTCTCCATTTACCCAAGAGGAAAAAGATTTTTTAGGTGAACCAGACCGTGAAAGGCTAGCTTGCCAATGCAAGATCCTCGGCGGATGCGTAAAAATAACATTTTAATTTGAGGAGAGGACAAATGGCAGAAGAAAAGCAAACCGATGTAATGCAAATTACCCGTGATATGACGATCGAGGAAATTCTAACTACTTTTCCTCAAAAAAGTCAAAAGCTAGCCCAAGAAATGACACGCGCAGGACTCCATTGTGTAGGATGTCAAGCGGCAGTGTGGGAAACTTTAGAGGCTGGAGTTCTAGGTCACGGTTTTACAGTAGATGAGCTAGAAAATCTTTTACAAAGACTGAATAAAATTTTAGAAGAAAAAATCGATCCTAATACCATCACTGTTACAGAAAGAGCGGCTGAAAAATATCGAGCTATTCTGCAAGATGAAGGGAAAGCAGGCTATGGGCTTCGTTTTGGAGATATGGCAGGAGGCTGTAGTGGCTTTGAGTATATTTTAGACTACTCGGAAGCTGCGACAGAAGAAGATGAAGTCTTTGTTTCTCAAGGTGTTGAGATTCATATTAACCGCAATATGTTACCTCGTCTGCTCGGTTGTGAGATTGATTATATCGATGGACTTAATGGTTCTGGGTTTAAAATATCCAATCCCAATGCAAGGGGATCTTGTGGATGTGGAAAATCGCAAAGTTATTAAAATAAAAAAACCCGCTAGGTTTTCCTAGCGGGTAGTCTTTTCAGCAGTCTAATGAATATTAGACAGCAACATTTGGAAAGTAAGCCGCGTCGATTTCTTCGACAGCCTCTTCAACTCTAGGAAGAGCAGCTTCAGCTTCAGCTACAGCTTGTGTAAGCTCTGCATGCTTTGTGAAAATCTCCGCATTTTTCGTTTGAAGATCTACGATAGCATTAGTAGCTTTTTCTATAGCTTTCTTTTGAGCTTTAGCATAGAAAGGCTTAGCTAAGAAAGAGAACTTTTTGCCTTCTACATCTTGTAATTGGGCATCAAGTCTTCTTTGCTCGATTAAAACTGGCTGTACTTCTTCTTGTTGCTCAAAGTTTTCCAGATCCGATAACGCAACAATCAGTTTCTCTTCAGCTGAAGGTGTTCTGCTTGTTGAAAAGGTCGGGATAAAACCTTTTAATCTTTCTGTTAAACTTTTTCCTGGCTTAACTTCTTCAGCAGGAACTTCAGTCTTTACGGCTGTTGATTTCTCAAAAGCAGCAATTTCTTTTTTCAACTGAGCGATCTCGAACTGATTAGCAGCACTTAATTGTAGTGTTTTGCTAACTTCGTCAGTTCTGCCGAATACAGCATCATGAGCTTTTTGACCAAGAGTTCTTGTACCTTGCATCTTCATCAATTTAGAAACGAGCTCAGCGTTGTTTTCTTCAGTCTTTTCTTTGATGATAAGCTTAATACGGTCCACTTCGTTCTGCATGGTTCTGTTCAACACTGTTCTTTCCGCTTCAGTAATATTCTTACTGAGAGGATTGATGATTTGTCCAGCTGTTGTAATCGTTGTCTCAATGTTCAACTCTTTCATTAGAGAAAGAATTTGATCTGTAACTTCAAGAATCTCTTGGTTTACTTGTATAGATTCTTCTACAGTTGAGTCTGGCTTGTTAGATAAACTTTGTAGTTTGTCAAACAAAGCTTTGAGCTCGTCTAAACGATCTTTTTGTTGCTGATAAGCACCAGTAATTGTCTCAATAGCTGCAGTTTTTTCTGCATCTAAAATTTGCTTAGCTGCATCAGATTGAACTTTTGCAATTCTTTGAGCAGCTTCTGGATCTTGTGCTTTCCCATTTAACATTGGGTCATTAGCAATTTTCCCAGCTTCTTGTAAAGCTTGCATTGGATCTACAGAACCTTCTTGAAGACCTTGCTCTAAAGAGTTAAGGGCTGACTCAAGAAACTTATCTTTTTCTGAATCCATAGCAAGTTTACCTTGCAATGTCTTTAAAAGACCTTTTTGCATCCCTTCGAGAAGAGTAAGCTTTACTTGGTCTTCAGCATGAACTTTTCCAGCTTTAGCAAACCAGCTACTTGCTTTTCCAACCAATTTTGTAATTGTGTTGTCTTTAAGCCCTTGTATAAGAGTCTCAAAAGAAGCAGAAACTACAGCTTTATCTACTGGTAGGTAGAACAAGTCACGGTAGAAAGGAATTAAAGTTTCTACATCCGCAGCTTTGTAATCGATAGCGATTTGGTTTGCGAGGTAGTCGCTTTTTCTTTGTGTTTCACTCATCACCTTAATAATACGAGACTGGTGCAGGTGGTTTCTATTTACTTCAGGTTTAGAAGATCCTGAAAAAAGACCTGTAAATCTACTGATGATAGAAGTTTTTTTAGTGACCGCATCAGTTGTGATTGGAGTAACAGATGGGGTGATACCTTCAACAGGCGTTGTGCCTTCAACAGGCGTTGCTTTATTAGATATGAACATAATTTCTCCGAAATAATTATTATTTGGTTACTTGTTTATTGGTTATTGTTTGGTTTTTGTTTTGTTTAATGTTTATACAATTCATCGTAAATTAAAATGATATCAAATTGTAAAATAAAAGCGAAGAATAATTTTCGTAAGCCTTTAATATTAAATTAAATATAGTAATAGTTATAAATTTAATTGTCGTTTTGTTGTAATGTGTAATTTTTGGTTGACACGCGCTCATCTCTGGAAATGAACAGGTTGTGTATTTAAAGTTTTTATCAAGATAATAACAAAAAATACGCTTGTTTATGTCTATTTTTTGAATAAAAAAGAATGTCTATAACCATATGTTATTTTTGATCGCATAATAGTTCTGTCTTTGATTGAACTGTATTATTTGCGCGTGTTATTTAATGTGTATTAATAAGGTGTTTGTTTGTTTTTTGTTAATGTGTTGTTGTGATATAATTTGCATTCGTTAGTTATTATATGTGTAGATGTGGTGTAAAAAATGAGTATAGGTTCTTTACTTTTTTCAGAGTCTTCTCAAAGTCGTTTGCAATCTGCTTTTTCTGTTTTAGAAAAAAACACTATAGAAACAAATCTTTTTTCTAAAAGCTCATTGCCATCTCAACCTTTTTCGGAAGAACCAGGAATTGGAAGTTTTGCTTACGGGGAAAAAGATCTTTCCGCTAATACAAGCTCATTGGTTCGTCAGGTAGGGCCATCTTCTCCCGCCACTAGTGCATTAGGATTGACTACCTGCTGGAATTTACCTCAAGGATTGATAGGGCTTAGACAAGCTAGGAAATCCTATTTGAAGGCTAGCGAAATTCACGATACAGCAGGACAAGTGATGGCCTCATCTAATGCTGTTTTAAGATCGGGCCAAGTATTAGGAGGCGGAGGTTTTTGTTTTATTCGCCTAAATGACATTATTAATAATGGCTTACATGGAACTCGTTCTGGGCTCGCAGCAGCTACCTCCTATGCGCTGCCTATAGCAACTTATGGATTTGGCGCTTTATATGCTGCTTTTTTACCGCTTGCGGGAATCAGTATAGGAGAGATCAATGGTTTTTTGGGGAGAATGAAATCTGCACAAGCAAGTCACAGCAAAGAACCTTTGCGTCGTTTGGTAGGTGAGCTTACAGGAGTTTTTCCAGAGAGTATGCCATCTCAAGATTTTTATGAGGGACTTGGAAAAGAACTTCGCCATATCCTTAATACTTCTTTGCAACCTCAGCTATCTTCTTTTTCTGATGCAAGTTTGGGAAGATCCCTATTTAGTTTGAATGCATCATTTTCTTCCATGAAACAAGCTTTACGCGGTCCTGGAGATCATAGTAAATACTTGCCAGATGTTTTGAAAAACCTTTCTATTTCTGTATCAAGTGGGATCAAAGCTCACGATTTGAAAAAAAATGCAGAGGTCATTTCTGCTCTTTGGGCAAGAAAAAAAGTCCAAGAGCAAGATGTATACATCCATTTAGGAATGAGACTGAAAGAGGTGTTTTCTGAGATCGACCCTAAACTTGTAAAAAAATTGTCTCACGAAGAGCTTGGTAAAGCTCTTTTTACGCAAGAGTATCGTAAGTTCCTTCCTTTAGTTTTAGAGAGAATGGGGATTTCAGCGAAGACAGTGAAAACAGTAGGTGATTTGCAAGGCGATCAAATACTTATTCGATCTATTTGGGCTAAGAGTAAAGAAGTTGTTCATGGGCGCGTTTTTGGATCTAAAGCAATGTCTGCTATTTCTAAGGCGCAGCAGATGCATCTTTATGAGCTTTTAAGCTCCAAAGAAGTTGCGGATCAAGAGTATGCAGAAAAGCAGACCGAAGTGTTATTTAAAGAGTTGGACATGGGCGCTAGAGAAAACCGTTTGGTCTGGGGGCTTTATTTTTTAACAGGTCTTTTAGGAACTATTTTTACAGGACTTGCAGATAGCGTATATAGCGTTGCTGGATTTTTTTGCTGCTTTGTTTTTATGTGGGTAGCAGATTTCATGAGCTTTTTAAAGGTTTGTGAGTCAGATGGTCCTGTTGGAAAGTGGGATCGATTGTATGTTTTTAGCCATTTTCTATTAGGGGCTGCTGCTGTGACTATGGCTACCTTGCTTTTGATCGGAGTTATGGGTGCTGTAACTTATGGTTCAGGGGGATTATTTCTTCCTATCGCTATTTTGACTATTGGATCCATATGGATGGGCGTAGATATTTGGTCGCTTTTCCAAATCGAAGAAAGAAGAGCAAGATATAAAGAGGCTCACCCTACTTTGCAGGATTTTTCTCAAAAAGTCTCTTCGAAAGCTTCTTTTGAAGATAAGGAAGAGATGTTTCATAAGCTTCCTAAGCTTATGCAAAAACAGATTTTGCTATCTGGGCTTGAAAAAACTGGAAGCGCTAAAGACCTGTATGCTTCTTTTGATATTCAGCCTCTTGTTACACAAAAAAGACTGCGTAAAGTTGCTCAAGTAACTCAGGAGCTCTCTCTTTCCAAAGATGCAGATCCTATTACAGAGAAAAATTTCTTTATCCACCCATGTAAGAAAATTTTTATACAGAATTTGTACAACCAGTGGGCTCGAGATGGGCAAAGGAAAATTCTTCAAAGGATCGACAGGATAGAGGGGCGATTGCAATCTGCTGTTGAAGCTGTTATGGAAAAGGTGCGCGCACCTGTTGCTAATGGCAACCTATTGAAAGCTACGTAGTTTTTACTTTAGATAGCTGTAAGCATTTTTTGTGATTTTTCTATTGTGAAGTTTGGTGATCAGGTTTTATCGTTGATGACTTTTAACGGCTGTATGCTTGTGTAGGGTCTATTTTATGTTTGTCTATTCTAAAAAAATCGCACAGTTTATCCATACTATTAAAAATGTAATCAAGGATATCTTGTTACATGAGGTTCGTCTACATGTAACTGGCAATTGGTTTATGGATAGATTTGGGGAAACCTACTATCCCATAGCCGTGGGCATTTACAACGATAGGAATATGCTTGGGTACTTTGATCCGGGTCTTTATGAGCTTGGATTTCATGAGCGCCTCATGTATGCGAGCGAAAAACAGCTTCATGATATTGTTAGGCATGAGCTTGCTCATTATCTTCTATTTATTGGAGGGGGACAGGTTACTGCTCATGGGATTGAGTTCAGAGCTTTTTGCCAGAGCTTAGGTTGGGGCCCTGAAGTATATAGTGCAACGATTCAATTAGATGATGTGCAAAAAACGGAGGAGATAAGGGAATCTGACATTTTGAGAAAAGTTCAAAAATTAATGGCTCTTTCTAGTAGTAGCAATAAGCACGAATCTGAACTTGCAATGATCAAAGCTCAGCAACTTCTTTTAAAGCACAATATTGAATCGAAATATAGGGACGTTGATGATGGGGAAAAAGTCTACCTCAAACGTATCATGAAACAGCCTCAAAGAACGGAGAAAATGTGTGCGATAGCACGGATTTTGAATACGTTTTTTGTTTCTCCTGTTTTTGGGCGAAAAGATCGGTGTACATATCTCGAAATTTTAGGAAGTAAAGTCAATTTGGAAATCGCAGAGTATGTTGCAGATGTTCTTCATGACAAACTAGAAGATCTATGGAATCAAACAAAGCGCGAGTATGATTTAAAAGGCCTTGTTGCAAAAAATTCTTTTTTTCGTGGTATCGCATCGGGTTATGTCAGCAAAATAAACGCTCTTAAAAATTCCTATCCAGGGGACGTTACTAAATCTTTGATGGTAATTGAGGGGAAGCTTAAGGAAGCTCAAAGTTTGGTTTATGGGCGATTGACTTCTTCTGCAAGTAGAGTCAAGTCCTGTCGGACTTCTTCTGAGCTAGGAAAGCAAGCAGGAGAGGCTCTCAATATCAATCCAGGTATAGCTCGCTCTAGCAAAGATTCTAAGCAGCATATTTCTTATAAGAGCTGATTTAGAGGGTAAAGTGTTTGCCATAACCTGCAAGAAGCTCTTTTCCTTTGGGGATATCACAAACTGCAACATATCCAAAATGCAAAGTTCCTTTGTGGATCAAGGGGCGAATCCTCACATTAGGTGCAGGTCCTATCCCCTGGAAATCGTTGATCAGAGCAGTTTCATTTGCTATGTTCTGAGCGTCTATGATTAAAAATAAATGATCTTTTTTTATTACCCATGCATAGGAAGAATTGGGGACTCGTGCAAAAAGATCTCTTAGAGAACTCTGGTCATTTACTAAATATATTTCTCCAACATATTCTCCTATCTGAGTTCCCATTTTTATTTCTTGTGTGGCAAAAATACCACGGTGTGTATTTCCTCTTAATGTTTTTTGATGGCAAAGTGGGTGCGATTTTTGGCCATCAATGGTAAATAAGGGAGTTATTTCTCTGATCTGGACTTGCGGAATCACTCGTCTCTCTTCAATGACCCAAGAGATTTTTTCAAGGTCTTCAGAATTTCCCGTGCTAAGGAAAGTTTGTAAAAGGCAAAGAGGCATTTCCGCTGCAGTAGATTCCCTTGCGTAGGTTAATCCGTTGGGCCACAGTTTTGGAACCATATTCTCTCTTATTTCCTTGTAATAATTTTTGCATAGAGGCTTTTAAAATATATTTCAATATAAAGCTATCTAGTACTAAAAGGAAAAATCTGCTAGTCTAGTAAAAATTTATATTTTGGAGATGTATTGAAAATGAATCAAATCAGCGTAACTATCTTGGTGAAAAATAGCGAAGAAACGTTAGAAAACACTTTGGAGTCTGTTTCTTCTTTTACAGAGGTTGTTTTGCTCGATACGGGATCCACAGATGACACCTTGACGATTGCTCGCAAATTTCCCAACGTCAAGATTTTTAGTGCTCCTTTTCAAGGCTTTGGAAAAACGCATAATACCGCTACTTCTTTTGCCTCATGCGATTGGATTTTATCTTTGGACAGCGATGAAGTACTCTCTCAAGATCTTGTTGCAGAACTTCATAGTAAAGCGTTGGATTCCCAGTGTGTATATTCCATTCGTAGACGGAATTTTTTATACGGAAAAGAGATGAAAACATGCTCGGGATGGAATCCTGACTGGGTGGTTCGTCTGTACAACAGAAAAAGCACGTCTTTTGATCAAGCGGAAGTGCATGAAAAGATCATCCAAGGCTCTTTGAGAAAAGAGCAGCTCTTATATACAATGAGCCATGTCCCGTATCGCCGGATATCGGATTTTTTACAGAAAATGCAATCGTATTCGGATCTCTTTGCGAAAGATCATAAAGGGCGCAGGCCATCTTCTATGATTACGGCTATTTTTCATGGATGGATGGCTTTTTTCAAAAGCTATGTTTTGAAAAGAGGCTTTTTACAAGGATCGGAAGGTTTTTTGATTTCTACTTATAATGGGCATACAGCCTTTTACAAATACCTTAAGCTTAAAGAGGAAAACGCTAAAAACTGCGATGGACAAGTTTAGGGAGCATCTGCGCTAAAGGAGACTGCTCGATCTGCATGTTTTTACATTGTTCTAAAACGCTTTGTAAAAGCTCTTCGGAAAGTTTTTTGGCAGCATCTAGTCCCAAAAGAGATATGCTGGTCGTTTTGTGGTTTTCCTGATCTGATCCTAGAGGTTTTCCAAGAGTTGTTTGATCTCCTTCTACATCTAAAATATCATCGATGATCTGAAAGGAAAGACCGATTTTTTGCCCGATCAGACAAAGCTCTTTGAGAATCGAGGTACAGACCCCTGCAGCGATGCCTCCAATTTCTAAGGAAGCGCTGAGTAACGCTGCGGTTTTTCCCATATGGATCGCTTTTAGCGTTTCCCAGGAGATCACTTTGTCTTCACTGAAAAGATCTAAAGATTGCCCTCCAATCATTCCTGTTCCTCCTGCGTGTTTAGATAAGACGGAAATCATGTCGACAATCTGCTTTGCTGTAAGGTTGGGACTTGAGGCTAATGTTTGGAAGCAAAGCGTAAGCAGAAGATCTCCCGCCAGCACAGCTTGCCCTTCTGGATATACAGTATGTAGGGTGGGTTTTCCTCTTCTCAAATCATCATCATCCATACAGGGAAGATCATCATGGATGAGGGAGTATGTGTGGATCATTTCCAGCGCGCAAGCTGGATTGAGTGTTTTTTCTAAAGAAACACCAAAGGTTTCTCCGGTTGCTATCACAAGAAGTGGGCGCAGTCTTTTTCCTGGAGTAAGAAGGGAGTATCTCGCAGCATGAAAAATATAAGAATAAGGACCCTCTGGAGGGGTAAGGAGCCTATCTAGCGCCTTTTCTAGAGAATCTTTGCATTCTTGCAAAGGTAGATGCGTCTTGATCATTTACAGAACTCCTATTTTTTCAGAAGGAGCTGTCCTTCCTTGAGTAGAAAAACCTTATCGCAAAGAAAAGCAAATTCTTCATCATGTGTGACCAAGATAAGGGATTTGCCTTGTTTTTTGCATCCTTCGAGTAAAAGATTTTGTACAATTGCTGCATTGATGGGATCGAGATTTCCTGTAGGTTCATCGACCAGAAGAAGATCGGGGTTATTGCAAAAGGCCCTTGCGATAGCAACTCTTTGTTTTTCTCCTCCGGAAAGGAATTTGACAGGAGTGTTTTCTCTATCTGCAAGTCCGATGAATTTTATGAGTTCTTTAGCGATTAAAAAACTGTCACTTCCCGGTTTTGTGCTTTTTCTGGTAATAGCAGCAGGCATGAGGATGTTTTCTAAAAGAGTATAGTCTTCTAGAAGATGAAAGGATTGAAAGACAAACCCTAGAGTATGTTTTCGAAGCTCTGAAGCATGAGAAAAGGCATTTTTTCCTGAAATAGTCACAGATCCTTTTGATGGGGTGTCAAGTGTTCCGAGAATATGAAGAAGGGTGCTTTTTCCACTTCCTGATTTTCCTATGATTGCTAAGGATTCTCCAGCTTTGAGATCGAAAGAAACGCCTTGTAAAATTTCTACAGGTTTGGGGCCTGCAAAAGTTTTGTAGAGGTCTTTTGCTTGTAAAAGATATGTCATGATTCAGACCTCAAAATCGAAGAGGGGGAGAGCTTGGATGCTTTAATAGCAGGGATGAGACCCGATAGTAGAGAGAGGATTGGTGTTGCTAGGAAAATGAACAAGACCGCATCGGGGCTTAATGTGCTTGGAAGAGAGTTTCCATAAAAAGCAGGACTAAAGGCGTCGTGTCCTTGCAGCGCGCTTAAAAATGAGGACAGGCTGTCAATGTTGTGTAACGTAATAAGAGCTGCTCCAACCCCTATGGCGCAGCCAAGAAGGCCTACAATCACTCCGCAAATACCAAAGATGCTGGCGATGCTTTTGGTGCTAGCTCCCATGGCTTGTAAAATTGCGATCTCTTGTTTTTTGTCACTTACTAAGAGTATTAAAAAGGAAAGGATGTTGCAGCAAGCTACAATCAAAATGATAATCCCTATTAAAGAAAGAAGCATTTTATCACTTTGAAACTGCTGTAGGAGATCTTTTGCAAAGTCATAGTCTTGGTAAGATGCTACATTCCAGTAAGGCAGAAGCTCTTTTTGCTGCAGAATTTCTATCAGCTCTTGTTTTATGTGTTTTGCTTGTTTGGGTGGGTCCATCCAGACCTGAAATCCCCCTAAAGAAATCTTATCAAAGCTCGTAGAGAGATTGGCCGCATTGATCGATCTTGTGATTTCTTTGGGTACGAGTAAGCACTTGTTCCCTACAGAGATAATCCCTGGATCATAAAAACCTGCAATAAAGATGGGCAGTCGCTGTTCTTGCAAAGAGCTAGAGGTCGATGCTTGGTAGGATAAAAAACCGTGATCTCCAACTAGAGCACCATTTTCTTGAAATCCTTTAGGAAGCAAGATTCCTTGCTCGCCAGGAAATGTGCTCGTTGAGGTTGTAAATTTGTCTGCTTGAAGGTTTTTCCAAGGCAGAGGGCCTTGCAAGGTATGGCCTTGTAAGGAGCCTTTGACCAAAAGGGAAATTTCTTGCAACCTTCCGGCTTCAAGAAGACTTTGCTTGTCGATAGTAGTTTGAAATGTGATAGGATTTTCTACAGAAAATAGCTCGGGACTGTCTAACGAAATAGATTGATCTGGTAGTATTACTTGAATTTCTTTTTCTGTTTTTACAATCGTAGCTTGAGTGCCCTTATTCGAAGTAGACTCAGCTAGTGTCCAATGCCATTTTCCTCTTTCTTGCGATCCGTAAGCTTTGAAAGGGGTGTTTTCTGGAAGAAGAGAGGCTGGAAGCATCCAGTCTGAAGTTGTTTTTACAGAATGGATTGTCACAAAGGATAATATCTGTCCTATACGTTCTTGAAAGGCTTCCTTTGATGGGTGGATGGAGGGGATTCCATCTTCCAAAAGATTTTCCATGCGGTAATTGGCGAGAAAAAGGAGGTGGTTGAGATCTTTAGAGGAAAGGGGAAGCAGTAGTGAGGAAAGAACTTTTTGCGGTAAAGGAGGAGTTGCCAAGTAGGAGACCTGGGTAAGAAACTGCATCGATTCTTGACCCGATGGGTTATTGCGTAGGAGTTTGAGTTTAAGTAAGGCTCCTGACATCTCATAGTCTTGAAAAGTTATACTTGGATGTTTTTTTTGAAGTTCGGAAAAAGCGGATATTAGACCTTTTACAGGATCTATGAAAACACCATTTGCATCGAATGCAGGCTTAGGAAACTGCATCGGGGTTTCTGGGTCTTCTTCGGGATTGTACGGGTCCGAGTTTTCTGCGTCCTTTTTTTCTCCTAGCGTTTTTACAGAAAAGTTTGAGGCGCTGCTAAAAGCATCGACTTTATGGTAGTAGGAGGAAAAGTAGGCCGAGGTCGGTGTTACGCGGAGGGGGGCATTTAGATCGGTGAGTTTTTTTAGCCATGAGGCCTCGATTCCACTGGTCACAGACAGAAAGACTAAAAGGAGCCAAACAATTAAAGAAATAACCCCAACGGACATCATCGCAATTAGGGTAACAGAGAGGTGTTTTTTGCGGGGGATCAGATACTTGAATGCTACGGATACTTCAAACATCATAATAACCCCCTTGAGCTTACGAAATGGCGATCAGAGGTTATTTTGATTCTTTGAAGATAACGTGCTTTTTTAATCTCTTATCGTACTTTTTCAGTTCCAATCTTTGTGTCGTATTTCTTTTGTTCTTTACAGTCCAGTATTGCTCTGGGCTCTCTGTGCTTTTCAACTTAACGTAATCTCTTGCGCCTTTTGCCATGTCCAACCTCAAAAAATAAAAATTCAGATGCCCTTAAATTGTATGAATGTGAGCAATAGAGAGCAAGGACTTCTTCTTTTTTTTTACAGCATTTTTATTAACGTGTTAATTGTTAGTGATTTGTGAAAATATTTGCACGTTGCGAGAAAAAATACAGTGTGGTATTCTCATAGCCTTTATTTCCAAAGGACATTGAGCATGATTGTTTTAGGGATTGAAACTACCTGTGATGAAACAGCTGTTTCTATAGTCCGAGACGGGAAAGAGATCTTATCCAATGTGATTGCCTCCCAAGCAGAGGGGCATAGCAAGTTTGGAGGGGTTTTCCCTGAGATGGCAAGCCGTAGCCATGTAGAGGCTCTACCTTGGGTTATGAGGCAAGCCTTGGCGGATGCCAAGCTCTCTAAAGATCAGATCGATCTCATAAGCGTAGCTAAAGGCCCCGGACTTATTGGTCCGCTCCTCATAGGGCTTAATGCCGCTAAAGCTTTTTCTTTAGGACTTCAAATACCCTTCATAGGGGTCAATCACGTAGAGGCCCATCTTTATGCTGCCATGATGCAGCAAGAGGACCCTGTGTTCCCATCTCTTGGAGTGGTTTTATCCGGCGGTCATACTTTTCTTGTACGGATCCATGGTCTTGGATCTTATGAGAAAATTGGGACCACTGTGGATGATGCGGTAGGAGAGGCTTTTGACAAAATTGCTCGTATGCTAGATCTTCCTTATCCTGGAGGTCCAGAAATAGAAAAATTAGCTTTAAAAGGTTTTCCTTCTCTTTCTTTTAAATCAGGTCGAGTCAAAGAAAGGCCCTATGATTTTTCTTTTAGTGGACTTAAAACGAACGTGTTCTATTCCATTTATGGACAAAACGGCACGAAAAAAACAGCCTGCCCATTATCTGATCAGCAAAAAGCCGATGTTGCCTATGCTTTTCAAGAAACAGCTTTGCAAGATATTGTAGCCAAGGCTTTACAAGCGGTTCAAGAATTTGGCCTCAAAGCAATTTATATTGGTGGTGGAGTTTCTTGTAACCAAAGGCTTCGTGATCTCTTTGCACAAAAAGCGCCTTCTCTTCCTGTCTTTTGGCCGCCTTTTGGTCTTTGCTTAGATAATGCAGCCATGATTGCAGGCCTGGGATTTCATGTCTATCAAAGCCAAGGAAAAGGAGATCCTCTTGATATGGAGCCTTTGACTAGGATTCCTCTGGCCTAGAAGTTGGTTTAAGATATTCATCTAGCGATTAAGATATTCATCTAGCGACTTAGAGGGTCTATCTTCTGAGACTGGATAACGTACTCTCATAGCTCCCACGCTACAATTATCTTGACATCCGGCCTTAATAGCTCCGACGGTAATGCCTTCTGCTAGGCGATCTAAGCTAGCGGTTGGGTTTGCTAGTACAAAGTTTCCAACTTGTTCTGAACTCGCAACTTTTTTCGTACTTATTTCATTAAGTCCATCACAGGCAAGTATGAATATATCATCTTCAAGAACTTCTTCATCCTCAAGCCATATAACGTTAGGCACGGGAGAGATCCCTTGATCACTGATTGTCCATCTCGAGTCCCAGTTACTGGCGGTATCAAATCCTATATAGGCATCTCCGATAGCACCGCCACTCGAGCATCCTCCTCCTCCTTGATTATTTTCAACAACGATGGTCGATTTCCCGCTTCGACTAGAAATCCGTACTGTCCCTCCTCTTTTTTCTATTTCCTCTTTTTGACTTTCAGGTGTAGCGTCAGCTGTAATTTGTCTCGTATTGTTTCTCTTATTAGAGACTAGGATAATCCGAGAATCGCCAACATTTGCCGTATACCAATTGTTATTAATGTGAATTAAAGTGCAGCTGGTAGTGCCAGCCATTAGTCTCTTTTTTTTGCTAAATATTATAGCTTTCTGATTATCATCCGGAGTGGCATCTTGTTCTATTTGTAGCTGTTCCATTTTTTGATCGCAATACATAAGCCACGCTTCATGTAGTGCTACTGATGTGCGAATTAAGGCATTAGATATCTCTGTGGGTGTTGGGTTTTCTCTGCATTTTTCTAATTCTTTTTTTAGCATCGGCTGGTAAAAACGTTGTACATAGCTTGCTGCGAGCCCTCCCCCAGCCATAGAGTCTCCATGTCCATCGAATATGCCACATAATTCAACAGGATAGGTTTGTGTCCCAATCGTTACAGAAAACGCAATGTTAAGATGTTGATCTTCCATATAAAATCGGTCGGGATTCTGACCTCTAGTTTCGCAAAATGCTATGCTGTGACTGCCTAGGGGGGCTACTTTGCTTGTCTGATAGATTGGATTTGGACCTGGAACTGGTGCAGCAGTTACGGGAGCATCGACAAAAGGGTCTAGGAAATTTGCGATAGCTTCTGCTGAACATGCGGTAGAGGCCCACATTGGGCTATTTCTAACTGCGATTACCCTTTGAAACGTAGTTTCTAGTAGGCCATCACTATCATCAGGGGAAAAGGCAAATGAAATTCCTTCGAAGGCTAGAGTTGTAATTTGCTGTTTTACCCGCTTAATATTATCAGGAATCATTTCTTTTTTTGATTGTTCTAGTTCCGGATTTTTTAGTTTTTTTAAGTCTTCTTGAATGGTCGCAAAAAGTAAATCTATCCGACCGCAAGATTGCTGAGATAGGCTACTTAAAAGTAAATTTTCAATCGTTAGACATTTTCCTTGTATTCCTGAACGCAGATCTTGTGTATCAATGCCCTCAATTGTTGAAAGCGCTACTTCTAAACGCTTAAGCATTTGATGGCATAAAGCTTTAATTTCTTTTTCACTTGTGCTATCAGAGGGAATCAAATCCATTGCGGCGATAAGTTTGTTAGTGACTATTAAGATATTGATTGGCTGTTCATCAAGGATAATGGCATTCTGATCGTTTTGCCGTATTTGAAGTATTACATCACATAATTGCCTCGCTTTCTCTGTTGTGGATACATTATATGAATCAGCATTGATCAGCTCTAATCTTTGGGCAGTTTCTTGTAGGATTGTGGAGGCTTCCGGTTGAGTGGGAGTGTCTGTGATTTGTGGAGCAAACAATTCTCCAGTTGCCTCAGATGTAAATTGTTCCAGCGCTTTTTCTTTGCCTCTTAAGCATTGCAATTTTGCTTCAATGGGGCTGAGTTCTTTATGGTCAAGGGCTCTTCTATAGGCAGGATCTTCATATGCTGCTTGTCTGAGGCTATCGACTGGGAATACCTTAGGTGGATTGCTAAAAGGCCATAAAAGAGAAAATGCAGTAGTAGTTTTGTGAACAGTTTTAGAGGGCTCACAGCAGATATTGCGTAGTTGCGCTTGGAATTTGTTTTTCTTACCAAATATGTTAAAATTCGGAGAACTTGTCTTGTATGCTTGTAGTAGGATTTCTATACTTGATTTAAGTTTGAGAGCATCTTCAACTGTAGCATCTTTTGATTCCAATTCTTGAGTTAGCCTTTCAGCCAATGTATCTAATTTATACGCTGTTTTAGTCACAGGGTCAACAATGCAGCGTTTTCCGTACCACCGATGTTCTTTGCTTACAGTCACTGAATTTTTCGGATCAAGAAGTGTATGGATGGTATTTATGTCTATGGCACTAGGGTTCAATGATTCGTATCTATTAGGAGCGCTCATAAATAAACTATCGTTTTTGTTTGTTGTTAATTCTTATTATAATATTATTTTCAGTTTAATGTAAATTTATTGCTTTAATTGTTGGTTTTTAGTTTGTTGTGTTTTTGCGTGTTTGACATTCTGTTTGGTTAGTTGAATTAATGAGTGTGTTGATCTGTAATTTTGAAAGATTAATCATTCAACAAACGAGCTCTTTATAGAATTTAAAGTGTTTTTGTAAAAGGACTTAAAGGTCCTCAAAGCAGATTGGCCTGGATTTTCTTTAGAGTAAGGGAATGTAGGGGACTTCACTTCTTTCTGAGTACAAATCTTCTCAGTTTTCCTACTTGATCAAATAAATTCGTTATGATCCAATGTCGGAAATTTTTTTAAAGCCTTCTAATCTTTTCTAAGGGATTGTCAACAAAGGACCTAATATGAAAAAGTCGATTGTGTTTGGTTGTCTTGCCATCAGTAGTCTTATTTATGCAGAACCAGAGAAAAAGCCGCATCCTTGTAAGGACCAGGGTTTTTATATAAAACTGGGATCTGGACCTTCTTTTGCAAACGAAGCAGAGATAAAAGCTCCTTTGTCTATATGGGATACTGCGGCAGAAGGATACAATGGAAGCCTTGGAACGGCACCGATCGTATTAGCGGGACTTGGCTACGATAGTTCTTTTGTATCCACAGACATTACAGCGTCCTACCGTCCTAATTACAATTACAAAAAATATCAAACCCCCACAACAACCGATACCATCGGAGAGCTCGGATCAACAACCAGAAGATTTACGTTAGATGTGGCCTCAATTATGGAAACTATCTATTTAAATGGTCGGGGATGGCGATGGTTGGATTGGAAAGTAGGGCATTGTTCTTCTATTTTTCCTGTAATTGGAGGAGGGGTTGGCATAAGCCAAATGAAGCTTTCCAATTTTCGTTCTACAGGACTAAGTCCTATTGTAGGTAATTTTCCCTCTTTTGCTTCTGAGAATCAATACTCTGTGCAATACAAATTTACTTATCAGCTTATGGGGGGATTTGAGTTCAGATACAAAAATCTCTGCGGTCTTTCTATGGGGTATCGCTGGTTTGATGTAGGGCAATTTAATAGCTCTCAATATTTGAGAAGCGCCGATGGAAGTGCTATGGATATTGGAAGCAATCCTTGGAAAATCAAGTTTGCAGCAAATGAGCTTTTTATAGAATTTAAGGTGTTTTTGTAAAAGGACTTAAAGGGTCCTCAGAGCAGAGGACCCTTGCTTTTTTTTAGAGTAAAGGAATGAAGAGATGTGTTTTTAGCTTTTCTGGGTGTGTCTGTACAAACTCCATATGAAAGTATTCACAAAAGACAGCCCGGGATTCATCAAAGGTCTCTGAGCTTTGAGGAAGCCATTTGAGAAAAATCTGATCAAACGCCTTTTCTAATCCCTCATAAGATCCTAAGTGAGTGAAAATAGCATACTTGCCACCTAGCAGAGTTTGGTGGCCAACCTCTCCTTTCTCCTTTCCAGGGGAAGGGGCTAAAATGGCTGCATCATAGCGTAGCTTTTCCTCTGGAGTGATTTTAGGATCGTCATGGCAGATCCCAAAATAGCGGATCTGGGATCTATCCCATTTGTTTTCTTCGATATATTGGCCCATAGCCTGCCAGGCTTCAAAGGGAGACTGCATGTAGTTGCCAAGCCTTCTAACAAAAGATAGGTTCAAATTAGGAGTGCTTTTTTCAATCGTCTCTGGATGAATCATAGAAAGTCCTTGGTTAATTTTTCTTGCGATAATGCGAGCAGCCGATTGGAGGTCTCGGTATTTTTTGGGAGAAGTTCCCATAGATTGTTTGAAAGCTTTGGTAAAGGCTGAAGGGGTCTCATAGCTTGCGTTTAGTGCGATTTCTGTAATGGACTGGTTTGTGTATCTCAGTTTTCCGGCAGCTTTTTCAACTCTAAGCCTTTTGATGTACTGGTGGAGTGTTTCTTTAGTAATGGCTTGAAAGATTCGATGGAAATGAAACGGAGAGTAAAATGCTTGTTTAGCAAGATTTTCTATTGTTAGCTCTTCATCGATGTTCTGTTCAATCGTAACCAGTACTTTTAAAATCCGCTTTACGTGTTCTTCTAGAGAGTTCATAAGTTGACTTTTGTTGTTTTTAGGACCAATATACATCAGGCATGAAATAGAAACTTTTCCATTTTTGCGGTTTTTAAAGAGTGGAAAAGCCTAGACAAAGTTTAAATTCAGCGGTATCCTTATAAATGATTTACCTAGAGATAATTATGTCTAAAAATGAAAAGTTTTTTAATACGGTTGGAGCCATAAATCCAGAGAAACACTATTTTCTCTCTCATCGACTAGATTAGGATCAATTAACGGGTTTTATTGAAAAAGAATATTATTTTGTTCTTCACGCCCCCAGACAAAGTGGGAAAACAACGGCTATTATTGAATTTGTAAAACATCTCAATCAACAGGGAACCTATAAAGCTCTCTATTTTTCTACAGAATCAGCTCATTGTTTTTCCCATAGTACCAAAGAGATGGAAAGAGCTGTTTTAGGACAATTTTACAATCAAATTGGGATTTTTCTTCCGGAAGAGAATCAAGCTTTGCAATATTTGAGGGATCTTTTAGATAAGCAAGAGTGCAGAGACAATGATGTGTATAATTTTTTGCGTTTTTGGGCAGAAGCAAGTGACAAACCTCTGGTGTTGTTTTTGGATGAGTTTGATGGTCTTATAGGTAATTCTTTAATTTTTTTATTAAAGCAGTTTCGTACAGGATACACAAACCGTCCGAAACATTTTCCTCAAACTCTTTGTTTAGTCGGAGTTTGTGATTTGCGGGACTATAAGGTGAAAACGAAGGAACAGGAAGCTCTAGGAGTTCTTTATAGTCCTTTTAATATCAAAGCAGAGTCTTTGGGGCTTCCAGATTTTTCGTTGGAGCAGATAACAGAGTTGTTTGGACAGCACACAAAAGAGACAGGGCAAGTTTTTACACCAGAGGCAATCGGTTATGCTTTTGAGCAAACGAGGGGGCAACCTTGGCTCGTGAATGCTTTAGCTTATCAAGCTTGTTTTCGAGATGTAAAAGATCGTTCAGTCGCTATTACACTTGATGTGATCGAAAGAGCCCGTGAAGCCTTGATTAAAAGATGTGATACTCATATGGATGCTCTTCTAGATAGGCTTAATGAGACGAGAGTTCGTGATATTGTAGATGTTCTTCTTAGCAGCAGTGAGGGGACAGGATTTCCTCCCGATGATCTACAATACGTACGAGATTTAGGACTTATTAGTAGAAAAGAAATTCGGATTGCCAATCCAATTTATCAAGAAATCATCCCTCGAGCGTTGGCTTATACAAAGCAGGAAGAGATTTTACAAGACTTGGTTTGGTATCAGAAAAAAGATGGCTTATTGGATGTGCCAAAGCTCTTAACGGGATTTGTGCAATTTTATCGAGAAAATTCAGAAGTGTGGACAGAAAAATTTGCTTATAAAGAAGCAGGCCCTCATTTACTTCTTTTGGCTTTTTTGCAAAGAATTATCAACGGGGGAGGGAAGATCCATCGAGAGTATGCTCTAGGAAGAAAACGTGTTGATCTTTTGATTACTTGGAAAACACAGCGTTTTGTAATTGAGCTTAAAGTCAAACGGCAAGAATCAGATTTGGTTAAAGGTTTGGAGCAGACCTCGGAGTATATGGATGTATCTGGAGCAACAGAGGGGTATCTAGTTGTTTTTGACCGAGATATCAAAAAATCTTGGGATGAGAAAATTTATCATAAAATAGAAAACATCTCGGGAAAAATTATTGAAGTGTGGGGGATGTAAGGTTTTAAAGAATCTACTTGTTAGTAGTTGAGTAAATTTTATTTTTTTTCTTTTGTTTATAATTTTAATTTGCCTTTTAGTTTGCTGTGTTGATTTGTTTGGTTATCCTTGATATAATGTTGTTTTTGTTTTTAGTGTTTTTATGATATCAAAAATATCCATATTCCATTCATCTAGTCTATCTTCTTATGCGAAAGATGCATCAAAAATGGCTACAGACAGCTGTATTGGCGCTGGAGCTTTCTTGTCGTCAGTCTACAAGGAAACGATGAAAAAGGCTCATTGGATGGTGGAAAATCGGGGAGGCTTGGCCTGTGTTCTTGGACTTGTGATGGTTCCCTCTCAACTTTCTTGTCCGGGTTATAAAAAATCCAATAAAATTATTGAAAAAGCTGCGCAAAGCAAGGGATTTACTCTGGAGAAATTTAGTTTGCCAGTTGATGGAAATACTGCCTTAAGAGGAGTCATTTATTATCCGGAAAATTGGGATCCTCAGGATAAGAGCAAATGCGTTTTGTATCACAATCCCAATGGAGTAACGATCTCTGGATATTTGAAAGAGGGAGAGCTTTCCTGGACTCCAGCTGAAATTGTGAAATTATCTAATTGTCCCATCATTTTGTATGACTATCGGGGAACGGGTATTAGTAGCGATAAATCAGGTCGTAGTTGTTTGGGATTTCGTGCAACGTATGAATCTGTTGTCGTTGATGGAGAAGCTGCGCTTTGCCATGCACTTCAATCTTTTTCCTCTGTAAAAGTAGTAGGAAGCTCACTTGGTGCGGGCGTTGCTACTGCATCATTAGATCGACACTTAACAAAAAAACCTGAAGACAGCTCTAAAGTTGCCTTATTTAATCATGATTCCTTTTCAACAACTCCCAGAGTAATCTTTCCTTATTTGCCAAGGATTGCAGATGCAGTAGGTGTTGTCTTAGGAGGGATGCTGGATGCGGCAACTCCTATGCAAAATTTGATCAGAAAAGGGATCCCTATTACAGTTCTATATCATAAGCAAGATCCTATAATCCCCAAAGGCTCTAGAATGGCGGAATATGTTGAAACGCTCCCGAGGGCCTCTAATGTTTCTGTGATTTATAGTGAAGAATATGGTCATGCGAACCTATCGCAGGACCTGTGCCTTTTTCTTGGAAAAATTTAATTAGAAAAAATGAAAGAAACAGTTTCTCAGAACGAAACGGAATTTTCCTTAATAAAAACCTGCTTGCCCTTAAAGGCAAGGCCTAAAGTGAGTATCTGCTTAATGTTGCGACTTATAAGCTCTTGAACGTATTTTTCTTTTTTTATTTGATTTAAAGCATCATCAGCGGCCGATTTTAAATCTTCTTCTTCTTTAGCTTTTTTAAATTCCATAATAATGCCTAAAGCTGATGGGTCTTTAGGGATTAAACAAACATCATAGCGACCAAATCCACTTTCTCGATTTGATTTTACCTCGTAATTTTCTAAATTCACAAGAAGTCCTAGCACGAAAGCATGGTATACTTTTTCCGGTTCATTTTGCGGAATATCATAATAGCTCATCGTGTTTAAAATGAGAGTTTGCAATAGTTCTGAAAAAAGTTGGATCTCTCCATTTACCAAGCTATTGAGTAAAAGGGGGAGATTATTATTAGGGGCGCTTGCTGTCATCCACTCCGTAACAATAAATCTATACAAATCAGAGATCTCTTGGTTGGGGATCTTGAGTTCACATTGTAAGCTTCCACTTTTATAGGTGGGGGCTGCTTCCAAGGTCAAATAGCCGCTAAACAAGAAAAGTCCCCATACGGCATCAACTTGTTGCTCTAAATTTTTAAAAGAAACCTCTTCGCTAATGGGTTTTGTAATAGTCTTTCCTTGTAAAAGTAGCTCTACATCTTGTTTAAATAGAGTGTTACCTTTGATCAAGAGCTTTTTAATGAGACTATTATCACTGGTATTTACCCAGTAGGATCGGAGCTGCCCTTTTTTCTGTATACACTGTAAAATGGACCAGGGATTGTAAAGAAAGCTTTGGCCAATGTGATACCCATTATACCATTTGCGAATTTCTTGTATTTGATGAGAAATATTATGCTCTTGCAAAAGGTTTGAAACCTCTTCTTCTAAGAGACCAAACTTGTCGCTAAATTCTTCATCCAAGACGGTATAACAGCCCGGATTATTCAATCCGGAAAAAATGCTTTCCTTACTTACCCTCAAGATGCCTGTCAAAACAGCTTTTTTCAAAAACGTACTGTCTTTTAGCCCTTCTGTAAACCAGTTGCGCATAAATGCGATCATAGGGTCATAATATCCACATAAATAAGCATCATGAATGGGGGTGTCATATTCATCTATTAGAACAATAACTGGTTCATTGTGGTGTTTTTTTAATAAAGACATGAGTAATTGTAGGCTAATCTCAAAAAGACCTTGTTGATTTTGTACTTCATTAATAATAGATTGGAATTGGTTTTTTTCTTTTTGTGATATTTTTTCTGATTTTAACAAGTAGTCATGCCGTTCAAATTCTTTTGCTATGAGGGTTTGCATTCCTTTATATGCAGCCTCCCAACTTCCCTTTTTAATGCCCTTAAGTGTCAAAAAAATTACGGGGAATTTTCCTTGTAATTTTCTAGTTTCAGTCTTCCAAATGTGAAAATTTTGAAAAAGGTAAGAATGATCTTTATCTGTTTTTTCAAAAAAATATGATAACATGGACAGGTTCATTGTTTTTCCAAAACGCCTAGGTCTGGGAATCAGAACGACTTCAGCTCCCAAGTTTACTATTTCTTCAATGAATAAGGTTTTATCTACATAAGAAAAATCTTCTTCAACAACTTTTTTATAGTCTGAAATCCCGATAGGTAAGCGTTTCACTAAAATATCCTTCAGCGTTTTTTCTCATTATAGGAATCTCTTGTTAAATAGAAAAGTGAAGATTTTCCTTTATGTGGAGCTGGAAAATCGAGATCGCATCCGAGACGTTTTTTTATGATGCTTTTGGGGTAAACATTTTTCGAGTAAATGATCGAACATGAAAACTTTGCACTTTAAGCAGAAGATAAGCGCTGCCAAGCAAGAAAGGGGGAAATAGGACGACATTTTGGATAAAAGGCCAAAATCTGCGCCTTATATCTCTATTAACGTTAGTTGCATCTTCAGGAATAATAAAAACTTCTGGATGGGCTGTATAGGTTGATGCGTGAACTTGAGCAGAAGAGATTTTAGGTACAAATACCTGGTGTATTTTCCAATCACAAGCAAAGCATCTTCCTACAAATGAGCTTATAGGATCTCCTTCTTGAAGGTACACATTGACTTCGGGTTTTTCTTCGCTTTTTCCCCATAAAGCGACTTCTTCGAAGGAAACTCCAGGGCTATTGAAGGCGTGGACTGATTTAATATATTTTGGATAGGTGGCAGCCGTTTGTAACGATAAAGAGCCGCCTAAGCTTGCTCCAAGCACTTCTACCTTATCATGCTCCTGAGCTTGTTTTGCAAGCCATGACTCTATTTTCCCTTTCCCAAATCTTTGGAAGGCAAAACTTCCTACGGCTCCAAGAGGATTGATATCCGTTAAAAGGCTTAAATAAAAACCGTTATCTGCTGGATATGTAGTTCCTTTAAAAAGAAGTAGGGGACTCGCCTTTGCTGTTTTAGGAATAAGTCCATAAGCCATTAAAGGAGATCCCAAATAAGGAGGTGTCAGTTCTATAGGCTCTACTCGATAACTCAATGTAGATCCTAAGGGGCCGAAAGGCAGTCTTATTTCCTCGTCTTTTTTCGGGGAAAAGAAGGGGTAATAGGCTAGCAGGTTTCTCAAGTAAATAGATCTCATTTTTTTATCTGGGATCTCTTGTACAGAGTGCTGTATTTTGGCTTGGAGCCAATTGCGCGCTGCTTTAGAAAGATTCGGATCTGTCTTCCATAAAATAGATGGGAGAAAAGAAAAGACTTTTTGCAAGGAAGGAATTTTTTCATGCCAGTCAGATTCTGCTAGAAGTAGTGAGCTAAAGGCTTTTCCTAAGGGGTGATCCAAAGGAGGAGCAATGGAGGCACCAGCTTTTGAGAGAATGATTTTTTTAATCAAAGAATGCGTTTGATCTATAGATAAATTTTTAGATCTTTTAAAAACTTCATCGACAATTTTTTTTTGAGCCGTAGGGGAATACGCATCGAAATATGGATTAGCTTTTTTTAAATAAGAAAAAATTTCACATTTCATGATCGAATATCGGTTAAATGACGTATGATTATACTATAATATAATTCTTATATCAATTGCAATTTTAAGGTGGAGTCAGATGATCTGAATTGAAAATTAGTAAATTAAAATAGCATCCGAGACAGCCTCTGCATAGAGGTGTTTAGGAGTATTCATAAGTTTCCCGTAAATTACCAGAGAAGAAGAGCTTCCTCCATCTAAATTTACTGCTTGGATGCATCCAAGCTCTTGCAGAAAATGGGCAAGCTCTAGGATATTCATCCCGCCTAATGGAAAAGAATCTACTACGACAAAAACCCAATCACCTGTAGATCGAATGCCAACTGCAGTTCTTGCATGTTTATGAGCTAAAAAAGTGGGAATCGTTTGCTCAAAACTATAATCATCTAAAACTTTTCCTTGTTGTAGGAGCAGGGGAGTTCCTCCCACAATATGGTCACACTCCTGCCATTCTTGAGCTGAGGTATAGGGCGGATTTGTCATGGGTATGATTTCTAAAGAATTACCTACTAAAATTCTGTCCATGCACACTTTTTGTTCAAGAGATGTCCATCCAATAGCCCCTCTAGGTTTGGTTGGAAGGCCTAAGAAGACTTTATCAATTTTTAAGATCCCTGAGGGCTCTCCATTGCTCTTCCAAAATCCTCCATTGATCGCGGCTCTAGCCTTATAGCGTTTGGCAAGCGTTTCCACTGTTTCTCGTCCCATCTCAGGGGATGCTTTGACAGGTGCTATTATATGTTCTTTAGGATCAACAATCACAATGTGGACAGATGCATATCCATGCCAGATATGCTCATACGAAAGAGCGTAAGCTTTAGATGCGAAGAAAAAAAGAATTAGAGTTTTTATTAGCATAAGGAGAAATAGAGTAATTTATGTGTAAAAAAACTGCAATCTTTCTTGTGGATTTTATTAGGTAAATATATACAGAAGAAAAAAGGTATTGTACATGAAGAAAAATATACGACGTCTCGTTCTTGTTTTGCTTCTATTAACCACTGCTATTTTTTTGTACTTGTACTTTGCGCATCAAGAAGATGGATCTGAAATTACTTTGTATGGAAATGTCGATGTCCGAGAAGTGGACATCGGGTTTCGGGTGGCAGGTCTTGTTTCTAGTTTGTGTTTTGAGGAAGGCGATAGAGTTGCTAAGGGGGCTAAAATGGCAGAGCTTCAAAAAAGCCCTTATGATTCAGAAGTATTGCTTGCTAGGGCGCGTTTAAAATCTCTCGAAGTGGAAAGAGATAATGCCAAAGTTTTGTGGGATAGAAGAAAGGGATTACAGCCAATAGGGGGCGTCTCTCAGGAAAATTTACAAGATTCTGAATCGGATTTTAGACAGCTAGAAGCTAATTGCAAAGCTGCTGCAGCTACTTTGCAGATTGCAGAAGACAATCTTTCTTATACAGAAGCTTTTGCCCCTGTTGATGGGATTATTCTTTCCCGTATAAGAGAGCCAGGTTCTGTAGTGCAACCCTCGAATCCCGTATATACACTTTCTGTTTTATCTCCTATTTGGATCCGTGCGTATGTCAACGAACCTAATTTAGGACGTATTGCTTTTGGCATGGAGGCGCAAGTATATACAGATACGAAATCTGGGAAAGTTTATAAAGGGAAAATTGGATTCATTTCCCCCGTAGCAGAATTTACTCCCAAGACAGTACAGACAACAGATTTAAGAACAGACCTTGTCTATCGCCTCAGAATTTATGTAGAAGACCCAGACCATTTATTAAAACAAGGAATGCCAGTCACCGTCAAATTAAAAGCGGTAGAATAGATGGGGCCTTTGATAGAAGTTCAAGGACTTTGCAAATCGTTTCCTTCTTCTAGTAAACCCGCCCTTGTAGATATTACGGCTTTGATCCCCTCAGGACAGATGATTGGACTTGTAGGCCCCGATGGATCGGGTAAAACTACTTTGATCCGTTTGATGGGAGCCTTATTGCTCCCGTCGAAAGGAAGCATTTCTATTGGAGGAAAAGATACAGTTCAAGACGCGGAGGATATCCATGTCTTGACAGGATATATGCCTCAAAGATTTGGCCTTTATGACGAATTGACTGTCTTGCAAAATTTGACGCTATATTTTGAATTGCAAGGTGGGGATTTGCTAGAAAAAGAAGCTATTTTTACCAAGCTTTTGCATTTTACAAGGCTGAAAGATTTCACAGATAGGCAAGCTAAAGATCTTTCGGGAGGAATGAGGCAAAAGCTGGGGCTTGCTTGCGCTCTTTTAAGAAAACCAATGCTTCTTTTGTTGGATGAGCCAAGTGTTGGTGTTGATCCGATTTCTCGTAGAGAACTTTGGAGCATGGTCCATGATCTGATTGGTGAGGGAATTTCTGTCATTTGGAGTACTGCGTATTTAGATGAAGCAGAAAAATGCGATCAGATCCTTTTGATGACAGAGGGAAAGCTTCTTTTTTATGGTAAGCCTCAGGAAATAGTACAGCAAATGCAGCATCGTACCTATCTTCTCAAAGCTCCTGACCTTCATCGAAGGGTTATGGTCAAAGAGATCCTTCAAGCAGAGGAAGTGGTTGATGTCGTTCTTCAAGGAGAAGATATTCGCATTGTTTTTCATTCCCAAGAAAGCGCCTTTAAATGGAGAGATCGGCAAGAGCCTGAGATTTTTTTAAAAGAAACGCCGCCTAGATTAGAGGATGCTTTTATCAATATTTTAGGGGGAAGCAGTAAAGAGATCTCTAAATTTAGCTCTTTGTCTACCACTCAAAATTTTTCACAGGATGTTTTAATAGACATAGAGGATTTAACAAAGACTTTTGGCACATTTACTGCAGTAGATCAGATCTCATGTAAGATCCGTAGAGGAGAAGTTTTTGGCCTTTTAGGTCCTAATGGCGCCGGAAAATCTACGACATTTAAGATGCTTGCAGGACTTTTAATGCCAACAAGCGGTAAAGCTTTTGTCGATGGACTGAATTTGAGGACAAGTCCTGCAGCTGTTCGGCAACATATCGGATATATGGCGCAGAAGTTTTCTTTGTATGGACAGATTAGTGTTTTGCAGAATTTAGAATTTTTTGCTGGAGTTTATGGGCTAGAAGGAAAAGAAAAAACAAAAACAATCGCAGAGAGGATTGAGATGTTTGCTTTAACGCCTTATCTTTCAACGTCGGCAGAACAGCTTCCTTTAGGATATAAGCAGCGTCTTTCTTTGGCCTGCGCTACGATGCACAATCCCGAAATCCTTTTTTTAGATGAACCAACTTCTGGTGTAGATCCTTTGATCCGTAGAGAGTTTTGGGACCACATCAATGCTTTAGTGGAAAAAGGGGTGACGATCATGGTCACAACTCATTTTATGGATGAAGCAGAGTATTGCGACCGCATTGCACTGATATACCAAGGTAAAATGATTCATGTAGATAGCCCCGGTGCGCTCAAAAAACTAGCGCAAACAAAGGAAAATCCCGATCCTAGTTTAGAAGATGCCTTTATTCACTTGATCGAGGAATACGACTATGCAAATTAGTCTCTCTACTAGACATCGTCGGATGAGGGCTTTTATAAAAAAAGAGCTGTATCAGATCAGGTCAGATTTCAGCACTTTTTTAATTTGCATGGTCCTTCCCTTATTTCTCTTATTTCTCTATGGATATGGGGTTTCTTTGGATTTGAATCATCTGCGTTTAGGAGTTGTAATGGAAGATAGCTCTCCTGAAGCGCAGTCTTTGATCGAAAGTTTTACGAATTCTCCTTATTTTGATGTGAAGATTTTTCGAGACAAACAGGTGGCCATAGAGGAAATTATCCGAGGATCTCTTCGTGGTTTTGTAGTTATTCCGTCTTATTTTTCGGAGTTTTACAGCAATCAAAATAAGATAGCGCCAGTACAGGTCATTGCTGATGGAAGCGAGCCTAATACAGCAAATTTTGTGCAAAATTATGTGGAGGGCGCTTTTCAGAAATATTTGCAGCAACAAGGACAGCCTAATGCTTTGGTACGCATGGAATCTCGCGTTTGGTATAATGAAGAATTAGAAAGTCGCTATTTTCTTCTCTCTGGTTCTTTAGCGATCATCATGACCCTTATTGGAACGCTTTTAACGGCGCTTGTCGTATCTAGGGAATGGGAGAGAGGGACCATGGAATCGCTTTTTTCCACAGCCATTCAAATTCCGGAGCTAGTTTTGGGAAAGCTCATTCCTTATTTTATGTTAGGAATGATTTCTATGGGTCTCTGTGTTTTTGTGTCTGTTTTTATTTTTGGGCTTCCTTTTCGCGGATCTTTACTCTCTCTATTAATGGTATCTTCTGCTTTTTTATTTTGCGCTGTGGGACTTGGTCTCATGATTTCTACACTTTCTAAAAATCAGGTAGTGGCCTACCAAGTTTCCATTATTACAGGATTTTTACCCTCTTATATCCTTTCGGGATTCCTTTTTGAAATCTCTAGCATGCCTACGTGGATCCAGTGGCTTACCCATATTATACCGGCTAGATATTTTGTGCAGTGCTTGCAAACACTGTTTTTAGTCGGAGATGTGCCTTATCTTATTTGGAGAAACATGGTTCCTATGATTGTTATTGGACTTGTTTTTTTTCTAATTACGGCTAGAAAAACTGTAAAGAGGCTTGATTGATATGAAGCGCATCTTAGCCTTAATTAGAAAAGAGCTTATCGGGGTTTGGAGAGATCCCAAAAGTCGCATGTCACTTTTGGCTCCTCCTTTGGTCCAGTTACTTATTTTTACTTTTGCAGCGACATTAGATGTGAAAAATGTATCTATGGGGGTGCTTAATCTCGATTCTGGAGAAAAGGGATTTGAGCTCATCGAAAGATTTCAAGGATCTCCCACGTTTTCTCATATTACATACTTGCAAAGTGAAAGAGAAATTCCGCATTTCATGGATGTTCAAAAGGGGCTGATGGTGCTCTACATTGATTCTACTTTTTCCAGAGATGTAGATGGGAAAAAGGAGGCTACAGTTGAGCTCATTTTAGATGGACGCAAGTCTAATACAGCGCAAATTGTCATGGGGTATGCAAATACGATTATTTCAGCATTTAGCAAAGAGGTTTCTGCCCTAGAAAATAAACCCATAGAAAATATTGCCTTAGTTCCTCGTAACTGGTTTAACCCGAACTTGCTTTATTACTGGTTTAATATTCCATCTCTTGTAGCCACGCTTTCCATGATTACAGCTTTAGTTGTTACCTCTATTTCTATCGCAAGAGAAAGAGAGCTTGGAACTTTTGACCAGCTCTTAGTTTCTCCCTTAGTCCCTAGGGAAATTTTGCTTGGGAAGATTATTCCAGGCATTATTATAGGGGTTTTAGAGGGATTGTTCATGTGGGTCATGGGATCTCTCGTTTTCCAAATTCCCTTTACGGGATCTTTTTTGCTGTTTTTATTGAGCTTGATCGTTTTTATTACCGCAATTAGCGGAATTGGACTTTTTATTTCCTCAATTTCTTCTACGCAACAGCAAGCTATGCTCGGGACCTTTGTTTTTATGGTCCCATCCATTTTACTATCAGGTTTTGCAACTCCTGTAGAAAATATGCCCTCTTGGTTGGAGTGGGTTTCTTATGGAAGTCCTTTAAGGTACATGCTTGTGATTTCTAAGGGGATTTTTCTCAAAGCCATGCCAGCTCATGATATTTTAAGCAATCTATGGCCTATGGCCCTAATTGCTTGTGTAACTTGCCCTGGAGCTGCTCTTTATTTTAGGAGGAAAGTACAGTGAGATATATAGGAATCGTTTCTTTGTTAGCTGTTGTGACTACTAGCTGTACAGTAGGTCCTAAATACAAGCCTCCGGAGCTGACGTATTCCGATGAATGGCATGGTCAAGAAGCGGAATCTGTAGATCTTTCCTTACAAGAATCTATTACAACGCGTTGGTGGGAAGTTTTTCATGACGAGCTTTTGACAAAATACATAGAAAAGGCTGCAGCTTGCAATCACACGGTTTTGATGGCAGAGGCAAATATTCAACAGGCAAGAGCTTTAAAGAAAGTGGCTGTTTCTCAGTATTTGCCACAGCTGGGGCTTGATTTCAACGGATCTAAAACATACTTTAGTAAAAATGGCCCGGTATTTTCAGGTCCATCTCTTGTTGGTGGTGTTAGTTCTATAACAGGGCTTCCATTTCAGCTTCAGATCCCTCAAATTCAGCCTCTTTATAACGCTCTTATTGATGTTTCTTGGGAGATTGATCTTTTTGGCAGGACAAGAAATGAAGTAAAAGCGCGAACGGCTATGATTGGAAGTGCTGAGGAAGAGAGAAAAGGTGTGCTTCTTTCCGTGTTTGCAGAAATTGCCATGAACTATATGCAGCTACGAGCAACACAACAACAAGGGGTCTTGATTGAGGCGAATATCGATTTACTAGAAGATATACAAAAAATTATCCAGGAAAATGTATCTCAAGGATTTTCTAGTGAATTGGAGCTCATGCAGATTGAATCTGTCCTTGCTAAAGCAAAATCAGAGCTCCCTCTTACTTACGCTCAAGTTTATCAAACCATCTATGCGCTTTCGATATTGATTGCCGAACCTCCAGAAGCTCTTCTTTCAGAACTTCTTCCTATTCAAAATCTCCCAGACCTTCCTGAAAATGTTGTTATTGGACTTCGTTCTGACTTGTTGCGAAGGCGCCCTGATGTGGGGCTAGCAGAACGCCAGCTTGCGGCTGCAACGGCCAATGTGGGTGTTGCTGTTTCCTCTTTTTTTCCTAAATTTACTTTAGGAGGAGATATTGGATTTCAGTCTTTGAAATTTGTCAATTTATTCACAGGGATGAGTAAGACCTGGTCTATTGGGGGAGATGTTAATATGCCTCTATTCCAAGGGGGGAGATTGATTGGGAATCTGCGTGTTAGCGAAGCTCAAGCTGTCTATGCTGCACAAAGCTACGAACAAACCGTTCTTACTGCCTTACAAGAGGCAGAAAGCGCGCTGGCTCGCTATGAAGGGGATGTGAAAACTGTGGAGGCCTTGGAAGAGTCGGTAGAAAAGGAAACTCAGGCTTGTTTTATTGTGGAAAAACAATATGAACAAGGATATGCAAATCGTACTCAGCTTCTTCAAATTAAAATGGATCTTAATATGTCTGAAGAAGAGCAGTTGAATAGTAGATCCAATACCTTGATTGATCTGATCGTTCTTTATAAGACTTTAGGTGGGGGATTTGAGCCTTTTTCTCAATAGAGGAAAGAAATTTGACTCTATGGGCGGATCTGTCGATAAATTTTTTCTATAACTTTCAGAATGATAAGAAATAGAAAAAATCTATATGTATTAATTTGTTTTTTATTTGTTTGTTGATGTTTTATTTTTTTGGTGTGTGGATTTTTTTTTCTTTTAATCGTTTTTCGTGTTAAAATATTTCGCTTTTTGTGGAATTTACATCGTTTTGATTAGGAGAAAATATGTCTACAGATCTAAGTCCAACTGCTAGGGCTTTTGTCCCAGGTCTTAATGCGGCTGCTAAGGTTTTTGTTCCAGCAGGGGGGCTCAAGCAGCCTCAGACAGCTTCTTCCATTGATGAGAAAGTAACCACAGTATATGAAAAAAGTGTAGAAAGTCCTCCTGTACTCCCTCCCTCGTATTCTAACTCTTTTCGAGCTCAAGACTCTCTTGATTATAAAGAGTTGATGCAAGCATTGAATGCAGAGGCTAGGGGATATGAGGAAGCCCTTGAGCTGTCTATGTCCCCGAACATTGAGAGCTCTAACCCTATTAATCAACAGCTGGAACTAGATATCCCACCTCAACCCCCTTCTGAGGATTATTCTAAGTCTTTTAAAGTTGAAGACTCTCTTGAATATAAAGACCTAATGGCAGCGTTGAACGCAGAGGCTTTAGGCAGATATGAGGAAACTAACCTCAAAGTCCCTGAGATGTCTATGACCTCTCAGATTGTTAGCTTTGATCCTATTAATCAGGAGCTGGAACTAGCTGCTGATTATGCAGCTGTCCTCTCAATTTTGAATAGAAATTCAGAGGGCTTAGAAGCGAAAAATGTAAGAAAATCCATGGAAGTTTTGCTCAACCTTTATAAGGTAAGTCGAATAAAACCTCCAAGTGATGTATTGCAAAAAATGAGGGACCTGGTCTTTTCTCGTCTCGGCGCATTCGCACGTTATGAACTTAGAGGTTTTATAGATGCATTCCAAAGGCTTGAAGGTAGAGACTCCTCTGCAGCAAGTGCTATTGTTAAGCATATTATCCCTAGAGAACATTATTTTACGCACCTCAATCCTAGAAGGGGTAATTTTTCGTATATGCATCCTATGGATGATCTTTCTATGGAAAGCTTACAAAGATTTAATGGGTTATATTGTCCTAAATGTCGTGAAGATTTTTTCGAAAATCCCAATTTTTCTCTTGTAGAGGCTAATGCAAATTATGTGGAGAGATTTGTTCGAGCAAGTGAACTAGATCCCTTTAAGGCCACGATTAAACCTATCAACTTTTCTGAAGTAAAGAGATGGACGCAAGAACTAATTTGTTGTATAGAAGCAGATAACTGGCAAGAAATCGAGAACGCAATAGCTCTTTTATTGCAAAACGGTGGCCGGATTTCTTCCCATATCATGGATATGGTTCGAAGCTCTTCTTGTTCTTACAAGGTCATGCAAGCTTTAATTAAGACGACAAAAAAGGCTACGTTAGAAGATTTTCGATTGGCATTTGAGAAGGGATACCCTTTAGATATGCTCTCATTTATGATCTCTCATTTGTCAGGTATTGGAAGTGAGAGTCCCGATGCAGTCCTTACCTTGGCTTTAGAATGTCAGTGTTCTTTAGATGTGGTGCAACTTTTGGTCGAAGCGGGAGCTAAAATGACTCATCAAAGTATTAAGAGAGCATTGCAGCATAGTCCTTCCGATGTTTTAGACTTTGCTATTGCCTCCTATGGCAATGGAAAGTTGTGTCCCTCACAAGATCTTCCCTATGTAGGAATGGAATTTTTACCTAAAGAAAGATGGGATTATGTATTCAGTAAATTGGAAAATCCCTTTGAAGATTATTCTATGGATAGAATTTTACATCACTTTTTATCCTTAAGTATTAGTGGATGTCCGATTTATCCAGAACTTGTTCAGTTTTTTTTAGATAAAGGGGGATACATACCTACAAGGTCCGTACAGCGCATTTTAATGGCAGCTCTACCGCCCTCTTTAAAGCTAAAACTTTTAGATAGATGGATTGGAGAAGGAGGCGTTGTTACGGCGGATCTTATTGAGTTTGCACTCACTCCTAAAAGCTCTCAAATACAATGTAAAAATACCCTGGAAATTATCCAGTACCTTTTTACCCATTGGACAATTGACCAAGAAAAAATTCCTGAATTGTTAAAAACCGCTGTCCGATGGTCTGACTTAGTGGATTTTATAAAAACTCTTATGGATTTAAGTTCGAATTTAGAGTTTATAGAAGAGTTTTTAGGGCATAAAAAAGCACAAGAGATCGTAGAGTACTTTCTTAGTAAAGAAGGGAAAATTTCCTCACAGGTCATTCCTCGTATTTTGCATTCCGATCTTTCACCTGCTCTTAAATTGAAAATTGTTCAGTATTGGCTCGATCGAGGAGGCGAAGTTACGTATGAGATTTTAAGCTATGCCCTTTCTTCTGCTAGTTATAGGAATTTGCACGAGGTCGTAGACTATCTTTTGCCTTTTTGGAATGTGGATCCTCTAAAAATTTCCGATCTTATTAAAGAGGCTTCTTGCGGAGATGCTTCTACTTTTGTGGTGAAGCACTTTATAGATTTGTATGAAAATCCTAAATTTATCGTTGAATTACTCCATCACAAATCTTCCTTAGAATTGATTCAACATTTGTGTAGTAAGGGAGTGGAGGTATCTTCAGGTATGGTAATATCTGCGTTAAAATATCCTGGACATGTATATGTAGGTGGCATTTTTCCAGATAGTGTAAAGCCCTGGCTATTGAAAGGAAAAGACGCAAAACTTTGGTTGATTAATGAGTGGACAAAGGGAGAACCCATTGTATCACAAAATATGATCCAACTGGCGGTAGATTGTAGAAATGCTCCTGAAGTCATAAATTGCCTTCAATCTCTAAAAAAAGAAGAAGGACCAGATATAGCTGTACTGCAGAATGAGTTTTCAGAAATGAAAATCCAAAAGCCTGTTGCTGTTAAGTCCTCTGGAGCTGCCGCTGTTAAGTCCTCTAGCAATGTTACTGTTAAGTCCTCTAGCGATTTTATGAAATCGGACAATCCCAGAGGTTTTTCTTCTACCCTATCTGGTAATTCGCAATCTTTTATGCAAGAAAATAAACATCTTCGGAAAGGAGCATTTGGACGTCCTCCCAAAAAATAAAACGGAAACCT
This sequence comes from Rhabdochlamydiaceae bacterium, assembly GCA_019745395.1. GTDB lineage: Bacteria > Chlamydiota > Chlamydiia > Chlamydiales > Rhabdochlamydiaceae > CAIJXB01. The sequence goes on from JAIETG010000011.1 coordinate 42,303, forward strand.
TACAGTTTCTGAATAATGGCATATTCTTTAAAAAGGCAAGCTTCTTGAAATCCTAGTCGGGTATGTAGGTTTTTTCCTTCATGAGAAGCTTGTAAAGTTGCCAGAAAGTATCCTAAGTCTTTGGCTCTTTGTAGCAGATGCTGCATCATAGCAGATCCATGACCTTGGTTTCTCATCTGAGGATGGGTCATCACGTAGTAGATGCCGGCGCATCCTGCATGAAGAACTAGCATGCCGGTTACTGCAGGGACCCCATTTGCATAACCTATGTACATTTCTAGACTGTAACCTTCTTGATATAGAGATGTCGGAATTTTACTATAGAGCTTCTCATAAGTCTCTGGATTCCCTCCGATACTGACAAAAACAGAGCAAAAATCTTGAAGCAGTTTCTTGGTAAGAACCTGGGTGAAGGTTAAATTAGAAGATGAGGCTGAAGTAAAAGAGGTAAGATCTAGATACATTCCGATGTTTTCTTCCTTATAGCTAAATCCTTCTTGTAGCAAAAATTCTTCCAAGTTCGTAGGAGTATCCAGGGGGCCAACCCACCAGGAAAAAGGGATTTTAGGATATAAGGAAACTATTTCTTGAACGCGTTTTTGTGCGGTTTTTTCAGAAAACAGAGCTGAAACCACATAATTGAAGGTGTCATCGAGGATTTGAGATCTTACAACTGTAACATCTGGTTGAAATAGGATTTCCCAGGTTGGAGTGCATTTGGCGAAATAGGTCATTTGAAGGTGCATATTGACAGTCATCGCTTTAACGATCTCTTTTTGAGTCCAATGCTTTTTTTTGCCGCCGTGTTTATGTAGATGAAGCTTTCCAAAGCCGGCGTTTGCAGCGCAGATATCGATCTTTTTGATGTAGGAATCCTTTCCTAAGCAGTATTGCATGATATCTAAAGGAAATTGCTCTGCGAGTTTTTTTTTCAGTTGGGAGTAATTTGCCACTTCTTCGGGATGTAGGCGAAGGTAGCTGCAAAAACGCAAATGTCTTTCTACTTCCGGATCGGAGTCTTCAAAAATATGCAGATGAACAGATCCTTGTTTTCGAAAGTACCTGCGTTGTTTCATTCCATATTCGCCTAAAGTCTCGTATCCCAGATTTTCCAGGTTTTTAGCAAAAGCATCTAAACATGTTACATCAGAGGTAACTGCTAAGATATCGATCACAGGCTTTGCAAAGCATCCGGGGATCGAAGTACTTCCGATATGATAGAAAAAAATCTGCAGGTCAGATAGTGCTTGCAAAAGGTTAAGCATTTCTTGTTCGTAAGAGACTTTCCAACTACTTTGATAGGGAAGGATTTGGATTGGTAGACTCATGAAAGGAGCGTAAACCTCGCTACTTCTTTTCCGTTGATTACGACGTTTTCTAAGAACATCAAAAGAGGTCTAACCCAAACATCTTGATCTCCGTAAAGCGCTTGGTAGACAGCAAGTTCTTCTAGTGTCTCACTGTGACGTGCAACGGATAAGAATTTGTACTTTTTTCCTGAGTAATGTTCATAAATACTTCCAGGTATTAAAGATCTGGCAATCGATGAAAAAGAGGGGAGAGTGTGTTGCATGGCTATGCTCCTTTGGAAAAGAAGCATAGCCATGCGTGTTTTTTTCAGCTATTTTTTTGAGATTATTTCAATAAAATCGCTTGGTTTTTGTATTTCTGAAACTGAGCAATAAGGTCCTTTTTACTAAGAGAAGATAGCAAATGATCGTAGCCTTCACCTCGAAATCGTATATTTATTCCTGCAGGCTTTTGGCTAGTATCAGATCCTTTCCAAACTTTTGTTCTAGCGTGAAAGGATTCTCCCGTTCCAAATAGCTGTACTAAACTATTTGTGCAGGGGATGAAAAAAGGAGATTGGTTCAATTGATCAAATGGTACAGCAATAGCATACGCATTTTTTCCGTTTCGCATGTAATGAAAAGCGACAGCTTCGCCATCGTGAATTGCTCCGGCAAATAATCCAGATCCGTAAGAGAGGCTATAGGGGACATGTTGACTGTTATAAAGGAAATTTCCTTGACTTTGATCAAAAACAACATCGGATCGCAGCTCAGATCCTCTGTAGAGTAGAAATGCTTTTTCGGCAATTTTACTACATTCTAAAGCGATAGCATTTCTTAGGATTTGTGCATCGTTATCATTACGAATTCCCATAGGTGCAAGACGCCCTGCCTGGTATTCGGTAGCAAAATTCATAGTAGGGCCTGGTTGAGACACCTCAGGATAAAAAGGCACACCGGTTCTCCCATGTCTTTCATATTCTTTTTTAATATTACAGAATTTTTGGTGATGTTCTTTTAAAAAGCTGATCTCTTTTTCTGCATGGCACATAAGATCCTGGTACGTAAAACCACCAGATTTTGGAGATAGAGCTTCAATGATCACTTGATTTAATCGATAAGCCACTTCTTTTACTTGATGATCGTCATTATGGCCTTCATCCGCAAAACAACAAAGATGCCAACATTTCCTTTTTGTTTTTTCAGCTTTTATATTATCAGGTGGTAAATATTGCTCTCCGATTGACCAACTTCCCCCTATAAAAGGACAGACGGAGTTGTTTGCTATATCTTCTTCAATACACTGTCTTAAAAAAACTAATTCATAAAGAGTGCGGGGAACAAATGCCACTTCTAAATCTTCATCTATTTCTTTGATTTTTGACTGAATCAAATCGTAGCGATTTGCACATTCCTCTTCTGCAGACTCTGAATTGCGATTGACAATTGCAGCGGGAGCATATTCATTGAGAATTGCATAAATTTGTTCAAAAGTATCCGGGTCCAATTCTTTTTCTATATTCTCAGGGTAAAAGGCGACATATTCTCCTTGACCTATAGAAATTTTGCCTTTTTGTATTTCTAAATCATCCACGGTTCGCGCTTGAAAAATTTTTCTTGTCGCTAAAGAAATGCCCCCTAGCATAGCTCCACCTAAAGCAGCTCCAGCTATTTTTAATGGCTCGGATTCTGTAAAGGAAGAAGCAATGCTCCAACCTATAACAGCACCAGCTGAAGAAGCTAAAAAATCTCTAGTTTTTATTTTATTCATTATGTCACCTTTGAAATGTGGTGTAATTATAGCAAGTGTTTGCGTATTAAATAAATGTTAAGTAATTTGTTGTTTCTGGTTGTTTTGTGTGAATAACTCGTGAAAGTATCAGATGTTCAGGTTTTCGATTTTAGAAGGGGATTTTTCTTTTTGATTTCTTCTGTACTGAGCTAGAATAGAAAAATTGGCAAAATATTTGTTTTCCTAGTAAATGGCATTAAGGAAATTTTATGGATGTGGAAAGAAGCATAGAGAACATTCACCTTAGTGAAAATCAATTTTTATCAATTGTTCAAAAAGCTTTTCCAGAATGTGGGCGAGTTGATTCATACAAACTTCTTTCTGGTGGAGCCTTAAATACAACGTATAAATTCCAGATTAAAGACCAATCCTTTGTTTTACGCCTCTATGTCCGAGACAGAGCTCTTTGTAAAATGGAAAAAGAAATCCACGCTCTGATAGATGGTAAAGTTTCTACTCCGAAACTTATCTATTTAGAAGAAAATCATCCTTTTTTCCCTTATGCCATTTTTCAGTTTATTGAAGGATCTCACATATCAGAAGTTCCCTGGGAATGCAAAAATTCCCTTTCTTATGATTTAGGAAAGCTACTTGCCTCTATCCATGCATTTACATTTCCAGTAGCAGGGTTATTTGGAGAGGGAATTTCCATAGGAAAACCTTTTAAGGTTGGCTCTAGTCCTTATTTTGAAGAGGCTTTTTCTTTATTATCTAAAGAAGGATTTGCAAGGGCTCGATTAGGCGATAAGCTTTCTGAACAAATGCTAGAGTTTATGCAAAGAAACAAGGATTTTTTTCCGAAGGTGGAGGGGAATATTTGCCTTACTCATTCAGACTTTAAGCCGGTAAATTTGCTCTACAGCTTAGGGAAATCTTTTGTATTGGACTGGGAATTTGCTCATGCTGGAATGGGACTTTTGGATTTTGCGATCCTTTTACGTCACAAGGAGCAGTTTCCATTGGACTTGGGATATTTAGTAAATGGATATACAGATTTTGGAGGAAAGTTGCCAGATGAATGGCTGCGGTCGTCTTTAATCACAGACTTTATCAACATCGTATCAATGCTGGACGCTCCACCGGAGCGTCCAAAGCTTTTTCATCAGTTGAAGAGTGCAGCGCAAAGCACGATCGACCATTGGGATTTTTTTACTTATCCCACATTTTGAAGGGACATTTCGTGGAAAATTTCCAGTAACAAAATTTCTCTTAGATTTTCGTTCGGCATGCATCTGTCAGCTACATTTGCGTCATTTTGTGCTAGCTTTCTGATATCCATTCGTACTTTAGCTTTATTTGCATATTTTTCTAAATGCTCTGCTGTGAACTTATTTTTTGAGACGACGGTTGTTAACTGATTCTTAATCCAAGTTATTTGTTTAGCAGATGCTGTGTTTACACCTACGATTTTGTAAGGCTTGACGATTGTAGAAGATCTTTCGCTGCTTGTAGTTATTTTAATTTTATTGTTTTTCATCATAATTAGCCTCTTTTTTGTTAATTAAAAGTTTATTATACCAAATGTGTGTTTTTTTGTAATTTAAAATTTTATGTTTTTCTTTCTAATTCATTAAGTTAAAATTTTAAATTGATGATTGCGTGAGGATGTAGGTTAAAGAAGTGTGTAATTGTATCTGTTTGATTATAAGAATTTTGAGTCGTTTCCCGAGTTTTTTTGCCATTTGGAAAGAAGAAGGAAATGGGAGTGCTTGATAACTTTTCATAAAAGCAAAGACACATTGTTTTTTTTATGAGGTTTAAAAATATTACTGTCTTAATCTCTGTGTTTTAAGGGCTTGCATTCAAAGCGTCTTCGGACGATGATGTTTTGGCATGCAAATAGGTTAAAAGCTATTTTTACCCAAAAGAGGAGCGCGATTTTCGCGTTTAAACAGATGGATAATATAAGAGCGTTTGGTTCTACAGAGGGAAGCCCCCGATCTTTTAATTTTTTAAATTTTGATAGGGGCCCTATAGAAATAAGTCGTGATTCAGATGCTAAAGTAAGATCTGTATATAGGAATGTAAAGAGCGATGAATTTTCTGATAAGAGTATCGAAGAGAGGGATTGTAGTAGTGATGAATATGAGGATGGTTTTTTCTCTAGTGCGATCAAGCCAATTAGGTCTGGATGGTCGAAGGCTCCTGTAGACAAATACTTGGATGTAGGTTTAGATGCTCTAGATTCTGCAGTCACGGTTTTTGATCAGGGGAAAGTAAGCTCTAAAGATGTGATAAAAAGAGATTTTTTATCAAAGCTAACAACTCTTCAACGTAATTATGAAGCTCAAAAAACCGAATACGAAAATTCGCTAAGAAATTTAGAGCATAGTGAAAAAACGCTTTCTTTATATATGGATCGTGATAAGGATCAAGCAAAAGCAGATTGTGCTGGATTTGCCAAAGACGTTCTTGATACGTGTGTGCAATTGCTTGATATGTATTCAAGATTCAATTTAGTCAAGATTGAACAAGAGAGAGAGCTTTATCGAACTCAATGTCTAGCGATTTCAGAATTTGTAAAAAAGCTTAGGCAAGATCTCTCTATTGTTTTTCATCCCTCCGACAAAACATCTGTGGGTTCTGATATATCTAAGATTCTTCCTTTTGCAGGAGATCTAGAAAATGATCCAATAACAAAATCAAAGATCCTGGCCAGAATTGCCTTGAGTCAAATTAAAGTAAAAGAAGCTCTTCTTGTTTTGGATAAAGAAAAAAAATCTGATCTAATTTATACGTTTAAAAGTCTCTCTGCACCATTACAGGAAGAAATTTCCAATATTTTAAAAGATAGAAAAGTCAAAGGTGGGAAATTATTCACAGGAAATGAAGCTGTAAGGGAAAAAAGACTCTTAATAAAAGTAGATGAAATATTTACTAAAATAGAAGAAGTCCTTCTCACAATGAAGTTAATGTCTTTTGACGAGCCAGTAGTCCAGGAGAGATCATCTTTTTCTGTTGCTAATCCAGCGATAGATCACATTTTAGGATTGGGGGGAGCGAATTTAGCAGGATTATCTGAACCCAAACGGCAAGAAATTCTACTCTTAAAGCGGGACTACGAAGAACTGAAAAACGCTTTTAATCGTGCCGTAGAAAAAGCAGATCTGACTCAAAGATCTTTTTCAGCTTTTGGGTGTACGTCTGTTCGAAATGTTGTACAAGAAGATGGACTTGAATGTATTGAGCGCGCGGAATTGTTTTTGAAATCATGCGCATCGTGCATAGATGATTATTTAACGAAAATTCATCTCATGTCCCCTTCAGATTTGCATCTTATGGAACACAATTGTACGAAAATTATTGAAAATGCAGAAAATGCCATGGCGACAGTTTTTCTGGTTCTTCAAATTTTCAAGGAAAAGCAGCAAGGAATACTTAAACAAAGAAATACATGTCCTTTGAGTTTTTCTCATAAAACAGATGATCTTATAAATCAGATTGCTCAGAAAAAAGCAGCCGTAATATCAAAAGTTGCTAGTCTTAGACTCAAAAAAATAAAAGCTTTTTACAAGATGGCTATAAAAAACCACCTTAAAGATGGCCGTAAGCACAATTCGGAAAGAGCTCGAGTTTTTTCCTTTATCCAAGAAAAACAAGGCGAAATAGACACCCTTTTAGAGGGTAGGGCATTACCTGGAAAGGAGCTGACTAAGAGGATGAAGTCCTTGCTTAAAAATATAAAAGATTTTGAACGAAGGCTATTTTCACCGACGCTTTCATGTTTTTTCCGTAATAGCAGGTTTTAGTTTTGCTAAGGTCCATATACTTGCTGCCATGCAAATAAGAATGACTATAGAAACGGCTAAAATACCAGAAGCATCTAGTTGTAACCATTTCATTCCCCATTCTAAAAGAGGAGCGAGAGCTAAGCAGACCCAAGCTTGCGCTAAAAAGCGCTCTCTAAGAGGAAAGCATAAAAAAGCGATTTGTAAAAGCGGGAACAACCATGAGTAGTCTAGCCCTTTGAAAAGAGTTTGCTCGCAAGTATAAGAAAAAGGATTCGAGAGGATTTGAGGGATCAAAAGAGCAATCAATCCGAAAACGGGCAGAAGGAACATGCAAAACTGCCATCCTTTGATTTTAAGAAGGCGGGGGCCTATTACAGGAGCTAGAATAAAGATCACTAAAATACCAAGTCCTGAAAAAAACGCGTGTTTTCCTAGGAAGGAATTGTATTCAGAAGGAGATACAGCGGCTGCGTGCTCGATATAAGATCCAAATAAAGGCGCATTAAGTGAGAGAATGAGTTTAAATCCGACAAAGAGAATGGAAAAAAGGATCAAAGAAGGCCAAGGACGAGGGAATGCGATAATTGCTTTTTGCAAAGGAATACGATCTGGAGATTTTTTTCGGATCCAACAATCACACAGCCAAGTCAGGGCTAGACAGCCCCAAGTTCCTAAGAGAAGAGGTAAAGAAGAAAATGCCGGGCCTAAACGAGAGAATATGGTTAAAGGAATGGCAAAAATCATAAATACAACAGTACTTAGGCATAATAGAATAAAATAATATTTTTTCCCCTCAGAAACTTTTGTAATTTGATTGATGTAAGCCCACCCTAAGAAAGTGAGTATTGAATGAGAAAATAGAGAAGTAAGAAAATAAGAAAGAGGGGATGAAGAAAGTAGATATACACTAATAGGAAGTGCTATAGCAATCGATAGGAGAGCGGTTTTAAATAGGAGCTCAAATCGAATTTTTCTTAGTATGAGTACAAGTGCTACAAAAAACAAACAGCTAAGAAAGTGCACCCAGGTTTGGATGGCAAGAAAAGGGATGCCTTTTTGTACGAGAGAATGTTCTATGTTTCTTCCGAGCTCAAAAGTTAACGAGGTCGATGTGTTAATGCATAATAGTAAGCATAGCAGTGGAAAGAAAAGCTTCTTAAAGGGAGGCATTTAGGCACCTAGTTGTTAAAAAAAGCAGTGTAGCTTTATGAATAACTTCTTGGCAAGATTTGAAGTAAATACATTTTTTTGAATAAACAAAAAGCCTCCCCAAACTCGTAGTAGTTTAGGGAGGCTTACTTACTTAGGCTTTCGGAGAAAAGCTTATACTTAGATTTATCTTAATATTTGTTGTTTAAAATCTTCTAAAACCTTTTGCTTCATTTCTTTCACTAGTGTTTTTAGTTTTTCAATTTTTTCCTGTTCGTCAGCTTCGTTGATAATTCCCTGTTTAATTTTTAAATGAGATTCTATTTTTTGTATGCGGCTTGCTAAAGAAGGATGTAAAGCATCTAATAGGTTTTCCCCTTGAGGAGATATCAGTAATTTTTTCCAAGAAGCTTTTTGACGAGATTCTAAATAAAGTTGCTGCATAGCCTTAAAAATTCGTCTGCCACCTTTTAGTTCATCGATAGAGCTGTTTGCTATAGCAAAATCGTCGGCTTTCCCCTCACAGTAATATTTGTAACTTACTAAAGGGATTGCTCCTGCAAAAGCAGTAATATCAGCGCTCCGAGACGCATCATAAGAATTGGTAAGAGCAAGGGCGGTGAGAGCTGAAATAAGCCCTAATGCGCAAGCTGTGAATGAATCATTATGTTTTAAGTGGGAAATTTCATGTTTGAGGATAAAAGAAGAGGCTTCAGGATCGATTTGATGCAAATTAGGTGCAGTATGGATGACTGCATCTCCAGATGTGAAATAATTTGTTCCAATGGCTTCTGCAAACCCAAGATTAACTTGTTCTTTGATTTTAAGATCTTGCCGGATACCCATCTGATCTAAAAAAGGTTTTAACCTCGCCGAGATCAGAGCTTCAGAAGGAGTTTGTTCTACTGGGGGCTCTTTGTAAGTAGTGCTTTTATAAGCTCCATGGGCGAGCAATGCAGGCATTAGTATTTTAACTGCAGTATGCTGATTGATGTTATTCATGTAACCCCTTGGATGTTGCACTAATTCTATTATTGATCTGTTTTTTGTTTCAATAGAATTAGTTATTTGTCCTAGTTGTTACATTTTTATTATCTGTTGTTTGTGTTGGATATTTCTTTTGTAATTGTTTTTACGCTTTGTATGTCTTGCTCAGAAGTACTCCAAGAAGTAACCCATCGAAGTTCATGTTTTTCCATATCCCAGAGATGGCAGGAAATTTTTTCTTGAATGTGCGGAATCCAAGAAGGGGGCGCTGTGAAAAAAATCTGATTGGTTTCTACGGGACTTGTTAAAGAAAGTTCTGGAATCGATTGGATGATTGCTGCGACTTCTTGTGCTTTTTGATTGGCTTGCAAAGCTAGAGTGCGCCACAGATCTTGAGTGAAAAAGGGGATATATTGCGCAGAGAGATATCTCATTTTTGATAAAAGTTGCAGCGTTTGTTTGTGAAGATGATCGCTTCCTTCTTGTAGTTGGGTATTGAATATGACAAGAGCTTCTGTTCCCATTAAACCGTTTTTTGTGCCTCCAAGAGACAGTATGTCTAAAGAAGCTGCTTTGACAATTTCTGCTAAAGAAGCATTTAAATACGCTGCAGCGTTATAAAGGCGGCTTCCGTCCATATGTACAAGAAGGTTTTCTTCTTTGCATAGTTTCGAAATAGCAATAAGTTCTTCCAGACTATAGACGGTTCCTATTTCTGTGGGCTGCGTTAAAGAAACGATGCGTGGGGCTGTGGAGTGCTTGCCAAAGGCTCTTTCAGTCTTTAATTTTTTCTCAATAGCATCTGGAGTGAGCTTGCCTTTGTGATGGGCAATTGTTAGAAGTTTGCATCCAGCAATCGATTCTGCAGCGCCGCTTTCTTGATAGCCAATATGCGCAATGTCTGTACAAAGAACGGATTCGTATCTACGACATGCAATTTTAAGTCCTAAAACATTAGATCCGGTTCCTGTAGGAATGATAAAAACTTTGCAAGGAACTTCCATGGCTTCTTGGATCTTTTTTTGAGCTTCTTCTGTCCAACGATCAGCGCCATAGGCTGGGGCATATCCCAAATTTGCGTCTATGACAGCTTGAAGAACTAGAGGGTGAGCAGGGCTCCAATTATCGCTAGCTAGGGGAATTTTATCCTGAGACATGCTATTTCTCCTCTATGAAAAAGGTTGTAATGTAGACAATATAAGGTGAAAAATCAATGAGTAAGTGAGTTTTTGAAGAAAATCGATGGTATCTGTTATTGTGGTTTTTTCTTGAGCACTGGAGGTTTTTATGAAGGTTGTATTTCTGTTTTATCCTAAGATGACGGCGTTAGATGCGATAGGGCCTCATGAAATCCTCTCCAGACTTCCCGGAGCAGAGGTTTTTCGCGTAGCAAAGCAAGCGGGACCCGTATTGTCAGATTCTGGATTAGTACTTATGGCAGAATATAGTATTTCACAAGTCTCTCAAGCTGATATCTTAGTAATACCCGGTGGAGGAACTGCGACTACTTTACGCGATCATCCAGATGTTTTACAGTGGATCCGTGATATGCATAGTCAAACGATGTGGACAACGTCCGTATGTACAGGGAGTTTAATTTTAGGAGCTGCGGGTGTTTTGTCAGGAGTCAGAGCGACAACACACTGGACTGTACTTGATAGATTGTCTCTTTGGGGAGCCTTACCTGTATCTGATCGAGTGGTAGAAGATGGGAAAATCATGACGGCAGCTGGAGTCTCAGCTGGGATTGATATGGCATTAACGCTAACGGCAAAGATTGCAGGTCCGAGCTTCGCGCAATCTATGCAACTAGCCATTGAATACGATCCTCAGCCTCCTTTTGATGTGGGCTCTCCTGAAAAAGCGCATCCAGAAATTCTACAGATTTTAAAGTCTCGCATGACAGCTTCTTTTGAGGCGGCAAGCCCAAGCTAGCCGCCCTGTAAAGTTAGAGATTTTTTTGAGCAAAGACCTGCATGGCCTCTGCTAAAAATTTTGCTAAGTGTGGATCTACAATATCGAGTTGCTTTCTAAAGTCTATGTGCTCCACATAGAGAGTTGACAAAGCTTTGTAGGCTTGTTTTGTCGCATTATGCAACTGATTTGTCAGTGTGTGATGCTTTTGTATGAGAATTTGCACCTCTTTAGAAGAGGGGCAAAGATTCTGTTTCATTAGCTCGGCTATTTGTTTATAAAGTGCATACCCTTCGTCTGCAATCTGTTTTTTCTCGATCCATGACAGCTCTTGTTTCTTGAGGTTTTCGAGAACAATAGTTTCATTTTCTGAGTTTGGATCGCTTGAGACTACGCTAAATCCATGGAAAAATTCTTGATCTTTCATGCTTTTTTTTCCTTGTAGATATTGGATGGTTGTTTCGATGGTCTGCAGCAGGTTTCCTATTTTCTCCCACTCTTTTTGTAGGGATTTTTTATGGGAATGTAGTGCGGCAAGAGGGTGAAAATCACTTTGCTTCAATATCTTGCCAATTTGTTTTAAAGAAAGTCCAAGTTCTTTAAAAAACAAGATCTGTTGTAAAAGCAAAAGCTCTTTTTCCTCATAATACCGAGTTCCATTGGATCCATGATAAGCTGGTTTTAAAAGACCCAGTTCATCGTAAAAATGCAATGTTCTTACACTGATTCCGGAAATTTCTGCTGTTTTTTTTACTGTATAGACCATAGGGTCTCCTTTAATCGTCCTATGATTTTAAAGGATCCGTCCAATATAAAGCATCACGTATACGTTAGGGGCAACAGAGAATTTTTAAAATAATTTATGGATTTAAAAAAGGTTTTTTCTTTTGTAATTATTCTAAATATTCATCTACTATTTTCGGTAACAAAAGGGAAGTGTATGAGTAAGTCCTTGATTTGTTTGCAATCGGTGAAAAAACAGTACCATGATGGACCTCGCCTAAAAGAAGCTTTAAAGGGCGTTTCTTTAGAGATTCAAGAAGGGGAAATTTTGGGATTGCTTGGCGTCAATGGAGCTGGAAAGACCACACTCTCCACTATTTTAGCGGGATTGCATCCTTGTTCTTCGGGAGATGTTATTTATCAAGGTAAGTCAATTTACCAAGATATTATTTCTTATCGAAAAATTGTGGGGTTTTGCCCGCAAAAACCCAACTTAGACATTTCTTTGACCTTGGAAGAAAATTTGATCTTTGCAGGACGCTACCATCTTCTTTCTAAAGAAGCGATCAAAAGGCAAGTGGAAGATCTTATGGAGCAGTTTCACTTGCAAGAATATGCTAAATCTAAGGCATCTGTTTTATCAGGTGGCTATAAACAAAGGTTTTTGATTGCAAGAACGCTTATCCATAGTCCTAAGTTCATTATTTTAGATGAACCGACAGTGGGCTTAGATCCTCATATCCGGCATCAATTATGGGATTACATTACCACTTTTAAGAAAAGAGGGATTTCTGTCCTTCTTACTACTCACTATCTGGATGAAGCGGAGAGTTTGTCTGATCGCGTTTGTATTATTGATGATGGAACTGTGAAAACAATCGATACTCCGCAAAATCTGATGAATCTTCACAAGCAAGGCAATCTAGAAGATGTTTTTTTAAAACTTATACAAGAGTCTGATTATGTCCCTCCCACTTCTTAGTAAATGGAGTTATTTTGCGACAATTTGTCAACTGATCCGGCGCGATCTTCTCATATTTAAAGAAGAGTTCTGGGGGAAGTTTTTGGATACGGCTATTCTTCTTTTTACTGTAGTGGTAGTTTTTGGCTATTTTCTTCCTTCCTACGGTCTTCAGTCAGACTACGGTCCTTTTCTTCTGATCGGAGTTATTGCTGGGTTTGGTTTTTTTGAAGTGGTTGGGAAAGTAAGTGTTATGATCGCGGACATGGAAGGAGATCGAACGATTTTGTATACGTTGACTCTACCCATTCCGTCTGTTTTGGTGTTTGTCTATATCGGAGTTTCTTGGGCGCTGATTTCTTCGATCATTAGCCTGCTTTTGTTCCCTTTGGGAAAGGTTCTTCTTTGGAGTCAATTTGACCTTTCTAAGATTTGCTTTTGGAGATTTGCTCTTATTTTTCTTTTGAGCAATCTTTTTTTTGGTTTTTTTGCTCTATGGCTTTCTAGCATTTTAAAGACAATGGGAAGTATTTCTCACCTGTTTGTTCGAATAGTCAATCCCATGTATACGTTTGGTTGTTTCATGTACTCTTGGAATTCTGTATCCCAAATATCTTCATGGATTGGTTTTGCTCATCTGCTCAACCCATTAGTGTATATTATGGAAGGGATGCGATCTGCTGCTTTAGGATCTCAAGGGTATCTGCCGTTTTGGTTTTGTTTTTTGTGTTTGGCCTTTTTTACAGTACTTGCAGCTTGGGATGGGATGCGTCGTTTGCAAAAAAGGCTCGATTGTGTTTAAGACGGGATCTAATGGTATTGTGAACTTTTGTTTTAAGGTGTGAAAAACAGTTAATTCACGTATTATCTTTAGCAATTTTTCTAAAAAATCTTCAAGATAATACGGGGTACTATGAATGCTGCAAGGTCAACTTATGCTAAAGATCATCAAGAAAATATTGAACGTATGAGAAAGGCTCTAGAATCTCCAGAAAAATTGTCTGAGCAGATTTTTAGCGCCCTTAATGTAATTAATCGGGAAGAAGCAGGGCGCCCTTTAAGACAAAGCGATATCTCTTCAGAACATGATCGATTCGATCCATCCTCTGAAAGAGCCTTTCAATTGATGCGCAATGTTGGGGAAAATAATACGCTAGTGCAGAGGCATCCGTCTTCGTTCCAATTACGTAAGTCTAAGCATTAATTTTGGCATTAGGTCCTATCTCTTGGAAAGCTCCAAGAGATAGGACAGATCTTAAACTAAAGCTCTTTTTATCTTTTCTCCGATGCCGATAAGTCTTTCTTTCGGTTCATTAGAAAAGACAAATCGCAGGTATTTAGCAGCTTGATTTCCCCATCCTATCATCGGAGTGGCTGCAATTTTGGCCTTTTGCAATAAGAGCTCTGAAAGCTTTTGAGAACTCATTCCCAGAGCTTCTGCATCAAGAAGAAGCGACCATCCGCCGTGAGGTGGTATGACCGGGAAATCTTTGAGCTCGTAAAGTAGGGTATTTCGCCGTTCTTCCCAGATTTCGATTGCCTCTTTAAGACCATCTTCTTTGCTGCTTAGTCCTGCTGCTACTCCTTCCATGCTAATACCTGTTTGGCATACGACATTAGACAAACTGACGAGCCCAATGTCGTTCATGATTTCTTGAGGTCCAATGATCCAGCCCACGCGCCATCCAATCATCCGCAGTTCCTTAGAAGCTGCTCCTACTGTAATTGTGCGATCTTGCATATTAGGAAAAGAAGCGGGATGGATGATTGAGCGTCCGTCATATAAGATTCTTTCCATCGCAGCGTCGTATAAAAGCCAGGCATCGGTCTTTAGACATAGTTGGGTAACAGCTTCCCATTCTTCGTAAGAAAAGATGTGGCCGGTAGGCATTCCAGGGCTCATGAGGAACATTTTCGTGCGAGGCGATGTTGCTTTTTGTAAAGCTTCTAGATCTAGCCTCCACCCTTGAGGTGAGGGGATTAGAGGGACGAAAACTGGAATGCCCTGAGCCATATGAATTCGGTTGATAATTCCCGCATAGGTTGGATCTGTGACGATCACTTCATCCCCAGGTTCGATTGTTGCAAGTAAGCAGTTTAAGATTCCTGACATGCCTCCAGCGCTGATGATGCATTGCTTGTTCCAGTCGTAGGGCACGTTGCATACTCTTTCCACTCGTTTTACGGCAGCTTTTCTTAAAATTTCTAGTCCGAAAAAAGGAAGGTAGCTGTTGTTATTGTCTTTATCAACGCCGTTGCGGGTCGTTTCTATGGCAATAGATGGTGGCGATATGTCTGTATCGAGGTTTTCTAGACGTAGAATTTCTGGGTCGCAGGCGGCATCGGCAGCATTTCCCATACGGTCTACTCCTATCCCCGGCACCTTAGCAAGTCTTGATACTTTTGTAAATTTTGGCATTGCTGACTCCTTTTTCGAGTGAAAGGATCCTTTATACAATTCGTCTATAAATTTAGTCAATTTGTTTAAATTTGACAAAATGTCTATTTTTGATTAGTATCTGTAGAAAAATAGGAGAGAAAAATGGAAAGTTCCCAGTTTGTTTCTTTGTGGAAATCCTATGAACCGTTTATTCAAGCTATGGTAGATTTATTTAGTCCTTTTGTGGAAGCGGCAGTACACGATTTAGAGAAAGGAAAGGTGGTTGCCATTTATCATAATATTTCTCAAAGGAAGGTAGGGGATTCTTCTCCTTTAAAGGAATTGAAGGTCGATATTGATCAGTTTCCTAAGTATTTTCCCCCCTATTATAAGCAAAATTTTGATGGACGTCCCTTAAAATGCACTTCGATTACATTGAGAGATACATCTGGTTATCCTGTAGGATTGATTTGTATCAATGTGGACGTGAGTTTTTTTCAGCAAGGACAAGAGCTATTTCAAAAATTTCTCTCTATTCAAAAAGAAGCTCAAAACCCTATTGAAATTTTTGGAGGCTCTTTTGAAGAGCAGGTGATATCTATGATGGGGCAGTATTTGGAAGAAAATCATCTGCAGCTACTTAGACTTAAACGGGAACAAAAAAAAGAGCTTGTGCAGCATTTATATAAAAAAGGTGTATTTCACTTTAAACATGCAGCACCATTTCTTGCCAAACAACTTCACACCTCACGTGCAAGTATTTATAACTATATTAAAGAGATTGTCTGAGATAGCTTTTGTATAAATCTTTGTAAATGAGGGTCAGATTTTTCCCAAGGGATGTCTTGAATAGGAAACCATCGGATTTGATGAAACTCTCTCTTGTCGAAGTTATACACATGGTCTTGATTTCCTCGTAAGATGTACCATAAAGAAACATCTGTATGGGGAAGTGTATCTTCTGGGATTGTAGATACTGTTAGAAAGAGTGGGTCTTGTAAGAAGAAGTTCGCTTCAATGTCCAATTCTTCTTTAGCTTCTCTTTGAACTGTGATCTTTGGATGCTCTTGTGGTTCTACATGACCTCCTGGGGGAAGCCATAAATTTGCTTTTTTGTGATCTACAAGAAGTATGTTATTTGTTTTGAAATCTAGTAAGGTAAAATAAGAAACTAAATGCATAGAAGGAGTAGCAGGTTTTTCTATACGGAAAATTTCAGGAGCTTGTTCAATCCATTTTAAAGACAGTTCGATATGTAGCTTT
Organism: Rhabdochlamydiaceae bacterium; assembly: GCA_019745395.1. GTDB lineage: Bacteria > Chlamydiota > Chlamydiia > Chlamydiales > Rhabdochlamydiaceae > CAIJXB01. The sequence continues at coordinate 58,495 of JAIETG010000011.1, forward strand.
TCCGTGTGATCAAAAGGCTTTAGAGAGGAGATGATTTGATGGGCGGTTTTATGGCTTTCTTTCATACCCCTCCAAGTGTTTTAAGCTGTAGAGAAATCGAGCTAGCTCATCGAGAAAAATGACCATTTTCTCATTTTCGGAAGCTCCGGGGCCTATTGTATCAAAGCTGTATTTTTTGGGGGCTAAAGTTTGTAGGATAAAATCTTGCCGTGGGATGTGGGGAGCATTGGATATAGCTAGGTAATGTCCTAAAGGAGGAGATGTTTTGAGCCACTCATTTACTGTATCTTCTGTTGTAGGGCGTAGAGAGAGATTTTGCTTCATAGGCGCGTTTATGAAAAAAACTTCTACTTGTGATTTCATATCGGGAGAAATATCCATTTCGTTCCAGAGGAATTGGGTCATTTCAGCTTCTGTTTCGACGGGTATAAAAGATCTTTCAGCCGCCGTAAGAGGGCGGGATCCGGTTAGGAAATATAGGCTAGAAAAACGGACGCCTCGCTTCCATTCAGTGTCTAGGTATTGAATACGGACTTTCGTGGTGTTTACTGTAGAGCCATGAATTAGAGCTCCTTGATAGTGGTTTATAGGGGCTACAATCTGGTTTATAAATCTAAGCTCTGCCAAAAGAGGTCTTAATTGAGAGCTCAATTTTTCATAACGATCAGTTTGCTCATCCCAACGCTCTCCTTGACGCAGAAGATTTTTTTGCGCCCAAATATTCATCTGATCTAGCATAGGCTCTTGATTATGTAACGGCTCCATTCCTGTAATTTCTAATATTTGCAGTAAGTGCTTTGTAAGAAAAGAATCAGATGGTTCGTCTGCATGAAGAGATAGGGCGCTAAGCAGTAGTAGAGTGAATTTTTTCATGTGCCTCATTGTAGAAGATTGATCTTTTTTTAGACAAAAAAATAGATGTCCGAATTTCGTCGGCACACTTTTCCCAGATATTTTATACTGGCAATTAAAAGGGAGTGGAACAAATGCTCGACGATCGTTCTAAACAAGAATACTACCAAGCTTTATTAGAAAAAAATACCAAATATGAAGGTGTGTTTTTTGTCGGAGTGAAAACGACTGGAGTATTTTGTAGGCCATCTTGTCCGGCGAGAAAGCCGAAATTTGAAAATTGTGAGTTTTTTGAAACAGCGCAAGAGGCTCTTTTAGCCTCATTTAGGCCATGCAAACGTTGCTGCCCGCTTTGTCATCCTTACCAAGCTTCTAAGTTAATAGAAACGCTTGTAAAGGCCGTAGAGGAAAACCCAGATAAAAGATGGAAGGATTGGGATTTTGAACAAATCTCTGTTGATGCTAAAACAGCGCGCCGCCAGTTTAAAAAACGGTTTGGCATGACTTTTGTAGCTTATGCGAGAGCGCGCCGTATCGGTATTGCTATGAAACTTATTCGAAAAGGATCTTCTGTAATAGATGCCCAGATTTCTACCGGCTATGAATCTGATAGTGGATTTCGCGATGCCTTCTCTCGCATCATGGGATCTGCTCCCACTAAATTAGGAGAAGGTCCTGTTTTAAAAGCATCTTGGTTAGATACTCCTTTAGGTCCGATGCTTGCAATTGGGGATGACAAGGCTCTTTACTTATTAGAATTTGTAGATCGCCGAGGTCTTGAGCGGGAAATTGAGCTTTTAAGAAAAAAAACAAGATCTGCTATTATTCCAGGATCCTGCGATCCAATTCTTTCTATAAAGCAGGAATTGAATGAGTATTTTCAAGGAAAGTTACAGGTGTTTAAAACGCAGATATCCTCTTTGGGGACTCCTTTTCAAAAGCTTGTTTGGGAAGAACTAAAAAAAATCCCTTTTGGAAAAACTAGATCTTATGCTGACATAGCGCGCTTTATAGGAAATCCGTCAGCCTATCGCGCTGTTGCAAGAGCTAATGGGGCAAATTGCTTGGCTCTTATCATACCGTGTCACCGGGTGGTAAATACAGATGGAGAATTGGGAGGATATGGAGGAGGAATTGCACGCAAAAAATGGTTAATAGCTCATGAAAAATGAAAAAAAACGATGTTTTGGAAACGGCCCAGGAAAAGAATTCTATGCGAAGTATCATGATGAGGAATGGGCAGTCCCATCTCATGATGATCGACATTTATTTGAACTGCTCATTTTAGAAGGCGCGCAAGCGGGGCTTAGTTGGGAAACTATTCTTAAAAGACGATCAGGGTATAAAAAGGCCTTTTATGATTTTGATCCAGCTAAAGTAGCTGCTATGAGCGATGAAGAATTGGACTCTTTACGTCAAAATGCAGACATTATCCGCAATCGGTTGAAAATATATGCTACCCGTCAAAATGCGAAAGTGTTTTTACTTTTACAAAAAGAGTACGGATCTTTTGATCGCTATCTTTGGGGATTTGTCCAAGGCAAGCCTATTGTAAATCAGTGGAATCATTGGAAAGAAGTCCCTGTAGAAACTGAAGAGAGCATAGCTTTATCCAAAGATCTTAAGAAAAGGGGAATGACGTTTGTTGGTCCAACCATTATGTATGCGTACATGCAGGCCGTCGGACTTGTAAATGATCATTTGATAGATTGTTGTTGTAGTAAAAAATAGCACTTTATGGTCCTTAAATTACTTGTTTCTTATTGGATTGGTTAAGTTGACATTTTTTCTGTAACAGCATATTTTTTCTCCTTTTTTAGAGGGCTGCATGAACTTATTATTAAAAAGAAATAACGCCGCAAATGAGAGATTCGATCTTCCTTCTTATCCAATAGATCATGTGGGAACGCGGGCTGCTTTTGATATCGGTTCTGGAAAATTTAAACTTCTTGTTGCAGATGTTTATGGAAAGGGCCGAATAGAGGAAAAGTTTTCAAAAATCATTAGAGTAGATCTTGCAAAGGATCTTGCTAAAAGTTCAGATCGGACTTTGAGTGAATCTATACAGAAAAAAGCGTTAACGGCACTGAAAGAATTGAAAAATGATGCTGAAGCTTACGGAGCGACGCAATTTCAAGGTGTGGCAACGGATGTTTTTCGCAAAGCGAAAAATGGGGAGGCTTGTCTTAAGTCGTTAAGAGACCAAACAAAAATCCCTCTTAAAGTAGTATCTCAGAAAGAAGAGGGGATGATTGCTTTTCACGCAGCTTTAGCTCTTGCTCCTGAAATAGAAGAAAATAACATGGTTGTATGGGATACCGGAAGCTCGAGTTTTCAAATTGTTTCCAAAGAAAATAATCAATATGTTGTTTATGAAGGTCCTTTAGGAGTCGTAACTACTACGAAAGCATTTTTAGAAAAAGTGCGAGGGATTTCTTATTCTGAGAAGGAACCTATTAATCCAATAACTCTTGCAGAGTCTCAAAAGTTGGCGGGCATAATTAGAGATAAGATTGTACAACCAGCGTGGTTGAAGGGTTGTTTGTCGGATTCAAAAAAAACCGTGGTTTGTATTGGAGATTCTGGGTCCATTTTTAGTATTGCAGCAAAAGCAATTGGAACCAATCGCTTTACGTTAGATCAAGTTCGATCTGCAGTCCAAAGCCATATGGGATTATCTAATGAAAATTTAATGAAATTTTCCTCATCTTCTCCTCAAACAATTATGATTCGACTAGTTTTACTTTCTACAGTGATGGAATCTTTTGGAATTCATGAAATTCTGTTTAAGGAGTCAAGCGGTTCGACGCTTGGAATTTTGACCTCTCCACGTTTTTGGATCCAAGAAGATTCAAAGAGCAAGCTGCTAAACTTCCCGTTTTTTTCTAAGCGTGTTTAAAACCTTTGAATCCGACGGTGGCAATAAGGCGTTTTTCCTGTTTTTTCGTAATACTGCTGATGGTTTTCTTCAGCTGCGTAAAAAGGACTTGCAGCAGTAATTTCTGTTATAACGGATAATCCTTGTTTTTTGAGAAGGAGAATAAGCTTTTCTGCTATTTCTTTTTGTTTGCGGCTTACGTAGAAAATGGCAGATCGATATTGGGGTCCGATGTCAGGACCCTGTCCTGTTTTTTGTGTCGGATCGTGGATCTCGAAGAACAGCTTTAATAATGTTTCATAATCAGTAACTTTCGGATCGAAAATTACTTCGATAGATTCTGCATGTCCTGTAAGAGCTGAGCACACTTCTTTGTAAGTGGGATTTACAACATGGCCTCCCATATAGCCTACTTGTGTGCTGATAACCCCCTTTTGATCTTTCAGTAGATGTTCTACACCCCAAAAACAGCCTCCTGCAAAAAACGCTTTTTCATAGCCTTCTTCCGTCATAGCCGAAATGAAAGACAAGGAAAGGGAATTGACGCAATGCCGTACATTTTTAGAAGTAAGACGTTCTCCTGTAAACACATGTCCTAGATGTCCATGGCAGTGCTTGCAAATGATCTCTATGCGCCTTCCGTCTTTGTCAGGAACGTTTTTTACAGCTCCGGGAAGTTCTTCATCAAAACTTGGCCAGCCACATCCTGCAGAAAACTTGTTTTCAGAAAGATATAAGGCAGTATCACATTGTTTGCAGACAAAAATACCTTCTTGAGAAAAATCGTTATAAAGGCCTGTTCCCGGTGACTCTGTATGCTTGTGAAGGAGGATAGCTTGTTCTTCTAATGATAGCGGATGGTATCTTTGCATAGGACTCTCGATTATCTAGCTTTTTTATCTACTAAAGTTCCTTGCATTTGTACTGCATCTTCAAAATATTTTACAAGAAAAGTTTTTGTGAGCTTAGGGTTTTTTGTGTTTTTTCTAACAAATTCTACTTCAAAGCCACATTTCTTATAAAATTCAGGAGCTTGAAAAGCGCTTGTTACTAGATTGATATTGTTAAAGCCTTTTCCTTTAAAATGGTTTTCGAGCTCTTGAAGCATTTTTTTTCCATAACCTTGACCACGAAAAGATTTTTCTACCCACATGTCATCCACGTAGATTTCTGCAAATGCGGTATAAGCATGGACAATGCCCATAGCAGAACCTGTGGTATCTCTTGCGATGATGGCAAAGGCTTTGTAGTTCACGTCAATGCCATGAGAGCTTTCGTATTCTACGAAACTCTTACTCATTTTTTCTTCCTCATCGGGGGAAAGGGCGGTTACAAATTCTATTGTGCAATCATCCATGTTTGCTTCCTTAAATTGCAAAAAAATGATGGTTTCAACCATATAGACTCTGCTTACTATCTGAAAAGAGAATTTCTCTCGCTTCTCTTTAGAAATTGCCCCAGCCTGTGGGTGATTTAGGGAATTTTGTGAAAATATTTGATCCGGCATCTTGCAGCTACTCTCAAACAAAAAACAGGTAAAAGGAGCCTTAAATGAATTTTCAGTTTAAAGAAGCGGTTTCTAAATGGCCTCATTTTTCTAAACAAGCGAATAGGATTCAAAGAGAATTAGATCGTCGCCTGGTTATTGTGGAGTAAAAAGGCTTTTATTATTATAATCCCTTTCGTTCTTTAAATAATCAGAGAGATAAGCGATCATGAGCAATACTTTAATTTTGCAGGATAAGAAGGAAAAGATTCGTCTAAGTCCTTTACAGCAAACGTTCAATGGTCGAAAAAAGAGGGTGGAGAGCCTTCAGAAAGAGTGTCTAGAATGTACTAAGGCTCTCGATAAACATCTAGAATTCTATCAAAAAGAGCTCTATTCCAAAGAAAAAGAACTGGTAGAACTCTTTAAAAAAGAGATCAAACTTATCGCCCCTTATCTCAATGATAAAAAAAACTTCAATAAAGATAAAAAGAGTGGCTTGAAGAGAGTTATCCTAAGTTTTTTTGAAAAAATAGAAGATTTAGAAGGATTCAGCCAACTGGATGAAGAGCTATCTCAAATCTATCAAAAAAATAAGGGAAGTTCTTTACAAGAGGAACAATCCGCTGAATTTGAAGAATTTAAAAGCCACATACAAAGTCTTTTTGCAGACCAAGGAAAAAAGATCGATCTATCTGATATTGAAATGGAAGGCTCCCAAGACGAAATTCTAGATAAACTTTTTCAGTCCTTGGAGGACCAGCAAGCTTTTGCTGGAGTAGAGGAGAAAAAACAATCTTCTGCTAAAAGCAAGAGGGATAAAGAAAAAGAGCAAAGCGCCCTAGAAAAAGAAGAACTGCAGAAAAAAGCGATCGGCACTATATATAAACAATTAGCCAAAGCGTTCCATCCAGATTTGGAGCAAGATCCTGCGCGCAAGATAGAAAAGCAAGTTCTAATGAGAAAGCTTACTGCTGCATATGAAGCAGGAGATCTGCATACGATTTTAAGTTTGGAAGTTGAGCAGCTCAATATTTCTACATCTCAGAAAAAAGCATATAGCGACGAGCAGCTTAAAACATACAATCAGGTTTTGCAGAAACAAATTGAAATGCTTCAAGCAGAGCTTCATAGAATTCCGTTTCAACAGCAATATAGTCCTTTACTTTCGTATGTAGAATATTCCTGGGAAAGAGGGGAACTTGGTCTGATGCAAATACAAAGAGATCTCTATAAATTATTAAAACAGCATAAGCAAACTATTGAAAAACTTCAAAGTAGCCATTCTATTCAAGCTATAAACAGCTTGATTTGGGAGCAGCAACAATTAGAAGAAGCTTTCTTGTAGCTAGATTATTCAAGTTTTTTATTTTTCTTTAAAAAAAGATCGGATATACATTTTTTCTAACAAGAGAGGGGAAAATTTATGTTTCGATCAGCTCGTGATTATCGCACTTTTTTAACCATTCTTCTGACTTATGTCTTAGATCTTGTTGGATACTCCATTGTATTTCCGGTTTTAGCCCCATTACTCCTCAATACAGATCTGCATTTTTTTGCTTCAGGAACCCCTGAAATGACTAAAACCATGATGTTGGGATTTCTTTTTGCTGCCTTTGGTGTCACACAATTTATTGGAGCTCCCGTTGCAGGTGCTCTAGCAGATCATTACGGGCGCTACCGAGTTTTTTTAGCGACGATAGGCCTTGCTTTTTTTGGGTATCTTTTAATGGCGTTAAGTATTTACTGGCAAAGCATTCCATGGCTTTTTGTAGGTCGTATGGTGACAGGTTTTTGTTCAGGAAATTTTTCTTTGGCTCAATCGGCAACGGCGGATCTTACCGATGTTAAGCATCGAGGTAAGGCCTTTGGAGTTTTGCTTGGGGTTGGGGGGCTTGGTTTTGTGGTAGGGCCTTGGATAGGAGGCGCTCTTGCAAATCCTGAGTGGCTTTTTGGGTCAGGTGCTTTTTTATTTGCAGCCATCGCTGCATTCATCAATTTTTTCATGGTATACTTCTTTTTTGTAGAAACGTGGAAACGGAAAGAAACGCATGCGAGTCTTTTTTCAACCTTTAAAGACATGAAGATCGTTTTTCATCAGAAAAAGCTCAGAGTTTTGCTTACTGCCTATCTGCTTTTTTCTATAGGCTGGGGATTTTTCTTGGTTTTTTCCCCAACATATCTCGTTCAGAAGTTTTCTATGGGGTCTAGTATGATAGGGGATATTTTCGCCTACCAGGCCCTTGTCTGGTTTTTTGTTTCGATGTATTTGAACAAAGAACTTATTGGGAAATTTTCTCTACATTCTCTCGTCATTGTAGGTACGTTGATTTCCGCCATTGGAGTTGTTCTTTTTGTTTGCCCTGAAACACTTTGGCCTTATTGGATCATTATTCCATTTACTCTTGTAGGGGCAGCCCTTTCTTGGGTTAATATGGGTACTCTTTTATCTGTTGAAGCGTCTGAAGCTATGCAGGGCAGGGCGATGGGAGTCAGTGGATCTATGTGGTCTATTGGACAAATTGTAGCCCCTCTTATAGCGGGTCCTCTAGCAGGTTGGAATATCTATTCTCCTTTGCTTTTAGGTGCTTTATTTGTTTTTGTCTGTTTTATTTACTTTTTTCTATGCCATCGCATCCAGAAAAAAGCATAGAAAAGCATCCTAGTCCTTTAGTAGTAGTTGGACATGTGTTTTTATAGATCGTAGAATGAGGGGTAGTAAAAAAAGGAAGAGCTATTCCCTCTGCGAACTTCCATACATGGGTTTCTTCGGAAATCTTATTTGCTAAATAGCTTGTCATTTCGGGGTAATTTTTTTTGAGCCAATTTTTTAATTCCCAAGTGGAGTAGTAAAGATCCTGATGATAAAACCAAGGATCTTGCATCCGCAAGTCTTTATGAAAAGATCCGACATCGATTTCTACAGCTTGGCCATCAATGAACCCAAGATTTTTAGTGGCCACATCTCTATCTGCAAATCCTTTTTTAGAGCGGGCCAAAATCATATTTAGCAGAGAATCGATGCATAGCTTTGCCTCATCATGTCTTTGGTATTTAGAAAGAGTTTTAAAATGGTTCTTAAAAAGAACAGCTCTTTTTTGCAAGAAGAAGAGGGAAGAATCTAGGTCGACTTCATGATTGATTCCATTTCCATCGTAAATCGTTAGAGTGCGCTGAAAGTGATTCGATGGGTTGAGGTGAAGGTAAAGTAGCCCTGTTTCCTCTTTTAAATTCTCATAAGCGAGTTTGATACTGTTGAATGAACGTTCAATACGAAATTCACGGATCCCCAGTATAGAGTTGAGTACGTGTTGGAAAGACTCTGGAAGAGTAAGCTTTGTAAGGCGATGGTGAGAGATAGTTCCAGCTGCAGAGCTATGATCTTCTAGAAATAATCCTTTTTTTAGATACGCCCAACGTATGAAGTCGAGTTTAAAAAACTTAATGACAGTTGATCCGTCATCACTTGCAAAAGCAAAGCATTCGCTACCAGATCCTATGAGGTGGTAGGATTGGGATAAGAGTTTATCGATTGCAGATTCTTCATTTAAGGTGAGCGGGGGTATTTGCCAGCGATCTTGAAAGGAAAGATCGTTTGCTTGAATATCCTTTAGGTAAAAGCCATGTGTCTGGAATTTGATTAACTGTTGTATTCCTACTAATAGACCTACACCTAGAAAGGATTTTAGAAAAAAAAGCGAAATTCTCTTCATCATTCAATTAGCCAGATGTTTTTTGAACCGTTCTTTCTAAAATCCACCCAGAGATCAGCTCTAAGACAGAAGGGCTGATCGTTTCTTCAATTTCTCCATATTCTCTTACATGTCCCGTTTGGCAGGTTTGCAGTAAGTGGTTGAGCTTGGGAAGTTCTAGGGTGGTATAGTCTGTATTTCCCGCCTCTTTTAAAGCCTTAGAAATGATGGGAAGATTTTGCTTGGAAGACACTTGTAAATCGAGTTCCCCATTGATGGCGAGCACTGGAACTTGGACTTGCTTTAATGCGGTAGATGGGTCAAAGTTCAGGAAGTAGCAAAACCATGGAGTAAACAGCTTGGGAGCTCCGTTAAGAAGAGCTATAATAGATTGTTTTTGGTTTTCTTGTGGTAACTCTAGATAGTTTTTCGTGATTTCTTGTAGTTGTCTATTGGTAGTTTCCAAGTCTGATCCCTTTTTCAAGATCGCAAAGATTTGCCTTTGAAAAGTGTTTAGCTCATCTATCGTCTCCTTGGATTCTCCACTTGCTTGCAAGAGCAAAGCATTTTGCTCGTATAAAATCTCATCGCCAGTAGCTGCAGGCCCTCCTGCTAATACGAGGAAAGCTATATCTTGGGATTTTGCCGCAACCATAGGGGCAATGATGCCTCCTTCGCTGTGTCCAATCAGCCCTATCTGCTCAGGGTTGATTTTTGGAAGGGATTTTAGATAGGCAATCCCAGTCTGCACATCTTCTGCAAAATCTTGACTTGTTGCTGTATCGTAATGGCCGGTTGATTTTCCACATCCGCGTTTATCGACTCTAAGGACTGCAATTCCTTGCCGAGTTAGGTAATCTGCGAGTACTAAAAAGGGCTTATGGCCAAAGACGGTTTCATCTCGATCATGGGGACCTGATCCTGCAATCAATAAAACAGCAGGGAATGTGCCATTAGAAGAGGGGATGGTTAGCGTTCCCGATAAAGTAATGCCAGGTTCTGTATTCTCATAAGATACAAGTTCTTCTTTGTAGGGATAAGGGGCTACCGGTTCTTGCGGACGGTTAGTCTGCCCTATTGCTTTTAATCCTTTTTCAAGTGATAGGGAAAACTCTTGTCCATTTTGGATTACTTTTCCGGAAATTTCTTTTTCATCCTTACTAAGTATTCCTTCAAATGTAACAGAAGTTTTTGTCATCTCAAATTGAAGCTGATTGTCATTAAATGTGATGATATCAATAGGAATACCAAGAGCTTTTACAGATAGGTTGTCGAGTGTAGCACTAAGCTTTCCTTCTGCATTTTTTTGAATGTGAAGGACTGTATGCATTTTCATCAGACCCACATCAAGGATGCCTGACCAATCACCTAAGATCGGGCTGTAATTTATGGAGGCCTCTTTGTGTTTTTTATTGTGCATGAACAAAGCCGTACCAATGTTGGTCAACATCATGATGCCTAAAATTATCCTAATACGTTTTTTATTCATACCATCCTAATAGAGATTTTAGCTCGAAAGGATAGCATAAGAATTAACTCGTGTCTATGTTGAATAGAGCCTAACTTTTAAGAAGTTTTATGTGTTTTGAAGTTTTTTTTGAATGAAAAGATAGATGCAGATCCCAGCTCTATTGCATCGAACTGAGATCTACATTTACATTGAAAGAAAATTTTTATTTTGTTTTTTTCGCTTCTTCCTTTTTCATGTAAGAATATAATTTAACAGAAGCTATGCCAATGACAGCCATCGCCAAAATGACAAGAGCTGGAGCAACATAAGATGATGAAGACTCTTCAGTTTTTTCTCAGCCCAGATTGCTTTTTTTAACAATAGGTGTGGGTCTTTTTAGCAAAGACTGAGCTCAGGAAATAAAATCATTAATGCTTGCGCTAGAGACTTGAAAATCAGCAGGATGGTAATCACACCCGCGATCATCAGGTGGGCATGAATAATTCTTTTGTTTGGGAAAATCTATCCTTTCAACGACTTTTGCCCCAGCGGCTAAATTTTCAATACTTTGAGCTAGTTTCGCGTCAAATGGGCTTATTTGATTAAAATAGCGAGATCTGGTGCTACCCGGGGCTAGTACATAAGTAGTATGGAGTCCAAGGCAATCTAGCTTTACAGCTTTTATGGCAGAGTTTGTTTCATCTCTTAGAATGGATTTTCATCGTTTGTATTAGCGTCATTGCAGTCTTTGCTATCTATGCCAAGGCATTTTGGGTCGCCCCATCTATAAGAAGTAGAATCCATTTCGCACATTTCTTGGATCTGAGAAAGGCAATCTTGGTATCTTGTGTATTCAGTTAAATTATTTCTTTGAACACTCGTGTTATATTCATGTTTTTTTGCTATTTGTAGTGTTTACATAGATGGAAACAGCTTGAATACGCTTTTCAATAGCTGGGTGGTTTACTTGCCCAAACCAGAGTCCAAAATTTCCTATGTCTTTTGGATCGTTTGCCTGTGTCATTTTAATGGCAAAAACAAAGGTGTTATTTAACTGATCTTGAAAAAAATACGTGGCTCCAATGAGCTGCTCGGGAATATTTTCCCTGTTTAGGGGAACATCGAAAAGATGGTTTGGATAGTTTATTAGTTCTTGCTTGTAAATTTTTTGCTGCTCTTGCGTGCGTTTAGCAAATCCATCTTTAGGATAAACGATATATAAATCTCCTCCTTTGGTGAGATATTCTCGCATAATCACAGTTCTTGCTTTCACAGATGCTAAACGAGCGGGGTCTTTTGCTAGGGAAGCATCTACAAGCTTTGGGGAAATTTCCCCTAAAGTGCAAAGGGGAGTTGCCGGCATAGGTGTGTGGATAAATCCAGTAAGGGCTTTAATATCCTTTTGTAAAAGGGATGCTAAGACCTGTTCAACGATTCCTTGAAGAGCTACAAAATAAGGCCTTACTTCTTGGTCTGTACTACTTACTTCTAATGCGCCATCTTGAACCAAAGTATCCCAAACTGTACAGAGCTTCTCTTGTAAATCAGAATACTGCTTTGCCTGTTGTATTGTTTCGGACACTTGGGAATGTATGGTTTTGAGTAAGTGCGTTTCTAAGAGTTCTTCTTGATGGCTAGGGGCTTTTACAGATGCATGGCAGAGCGTTGCTGTTAATAAAAGCAGAAGTAGACCTGTTTTTCTCATTTTAATAGCCCTTGTTTTTAGTCTTCTAAGTATTTTTCTTTTAACGTATTTAACACAGTAGGATCTGCCAGTGTGCTGACATCTCCAATAACTCTGCCTTCGGCTATGTCTCGAAGTAGGCGTCTCATAATTTTTCCGCTTCGGGTTTTTGGCAGATCGTGGATAAAGAGGATCCTTTCAGGTCTTGCTATCGCTCCGATTTTTTTGGCAACAAAGTGCTTTAATTCGTTTTCCAGATCCGTAGTTAGAGGAGCTCCTTCTTTCAGGGAGACAAAGCATACAATTCCTTGTCCTTTTATAGAATGAGAAATCCCAATGACGGCAGCTTCAGCAACGTATTTGTGATCGATAAGAGCGCTTTCGATTTCCATAGTCCCTAAGCGATGACCTGAAACGTTAATGACGTCATCAACGCGACCAGTCAGCCAAACGTATCCATCTTCATCGATTTTAGCGCCATCTCCGGTAAAATAGAGGCCGTTTTTCCAGTAGGTCTCTTTAAATCGTATAGGGTCGTTGTGGATGCCTCGTAACATAGAGGGCCAAGGATGTGTGATGTAAAGATTTCCTTGAGAGGTTGGATCCCCTTGTTCATTTAATATGGCGATATCAATTCCAGGTAGAGGTTTTGTTGCGCTAGCTGGTTTTAACGGTGTAAATCCTGGAATCGGTGCGATCATGATGCTTCCCGTTTCCGTTTGCCACCAAGTGTCTACAATGGGGCATCGCTTTTGTCCAATATGCGTATGATACCACATCCAAGCCTCCGGATTGATTGGCTCTCCAACAGAACCTAAAAGACGTAGAGAGGAAAGATCGCAACCTTTGATCCACTCTTCACCCCATTTCATGAAGGTGCGAATTGCTGTGGGGGCTGTATAGAGGATGGTGACTCCGTACTTTTCGATAAGCTTCCAAAAACGGTTTCTTTCAGGGAAATCAGGAGATCCTTCGTAGAGAATTTGCGTCATTCCATTGGAAAGAGGTCCATACACTACGTAACTGTGTCCTGTAACCCATCCAATGTCTGCTGTGCACCAGTAAATATCTGTGGGTTTAATGTCAAAAACCCAGCGAGTTGTAAGAGTTGTTCCTACCATATATCCACCGGTTGTGTGAACGATCCCTTTGGGTTTTCCTGTAGATCCTGAGGTGTATAAGATATAAAGCTCATCTTCAGAATCCATCTCTTCAGGAGGGCATTGGGCGGAGGCGTTTTTCATGAGATCGTGATACCATAGGTCTCTTCCGGGAGTCATGGAAATAGGCTCTGCCGTGCGCTTTAGCACAACCACCGTTTGTATGGGGGATGCATCTTGAATGGCAAGATCTGCCGTTGCTTTTAAAGGAGTGACACTTCCCCTTCGATAGCCACCATCTGCTGTGATTAGAAGTTTTGCTCGAGAATCGACAATGCGGTCTTTTAAAGAGTCGGAAGAAAACCCTGCAAAAACTACGGTATGCACAGCTCCAATGCGCGCGCAGCTAAGCATAGCAATGACAGCCTCAGGGACCATAGGAAGATAGATGGCAATTTTATCTCCTTTTTGAATCCCTAAACTTTTTAGTACATTACTGAATTTATTGACCTCTTTGTAGAGGTCTTCATAAGTTAACGCTCTTTCTTCCCCATTTTCTCCTTCCCAAAGAAGTGCTATTTTTTGGCTTGTTGCCGTGTTCATATGGCGGTCTAAGCAATTGTAGCAGGCGTTGAGCTTCCCTCCTAAGAACCATTTTACAAGGGGAGGATCCCACTCTAATACGCTATTCCAGGGAGCAAACCACTCTAAACAAGAGGCTTGTTTTGCCCAAAAGGCTTCCTTGCTTTGACTTGCCTCTTCAAAAATAGGGGAAATTTCATGGACAATAGGTGGGGCATTTGGGGGTAAACAAGTGGGGAACATGATCGCTCCTTAAGTAAGATTTTCTGTATAATCTACGCTTAAGAGAGATTTTTGGGATTAAAAATTTAGCCGTCATGTATTGCTTTTATGAAAATTAGAATCCTAAACGGACCTGTCCTCCGTAATTGTGGTCGCTGTAATGGTTCCCAAATTCTCCGTTGTAATAAAGATCAAGCCCTAGACGGTCTTGCCAGAGCATTCCTGTCAATAATACCCCAGGGGAAACTAAGCTTCTGTCTGGAAAATAACCAGTGACTATAAACTGATCGTCAGTATTTACAAATTCTGCAGTGTATCTCGATCCTTTTACCCGCACCTCTCGAACCCAGCTGATTTTGGGAAATCGAGTCCAGTTACTACTTTCCACACAAAAGCAGGCTGCAAATTGAACTCCTAGCGCATTGCGAAGCATAATAGCGTTGTTGCTATGTACTTTAAGGTTCAAAGCCTCCCGCGCCAGTTTCTGTGAAACTATTTTCCGTCTGAGAGATGTAGTCAAAAGAATCGAAAGGTCTTACTGTAATGGCATGGAAGTTTAAGTTGATCCCAGTATCTAAGTGAGAGAGGATTTGCGCTCCTCCATGAGAGTTTTGGGCCGTTGTATTCATGCCAGGATATACGATGTTTCTATGAGAGTGGAAATGACTTCAGCCTCCAATAACTGCGGCATTTGCATAGAACATTTTATTTTATGTTGTTTTTAGTTTTAATTTTAATCTGTTTGTTTGTTGTTTTTTTTAATATTTGATGGTAGGATTTTTTATCAAATTATTAAAGTAGTGTCTCTATGTCAAAATCTTCAAATTTTAATAGGGGAGATGTTCCGTAAAAATGGCATAGGGCATTACGAAAAGTTGTAGCTCGCTCTGAGAGGCCCTGATCACAGTACGCTTTGACTTGTTGATGAACGGCTAGCTGAAAGGCATAGGTATCCGCTTCTGTTCCATTCAGGTTGTCAATACTGGTTCGAAAACGGTATCCAGAAGCCATAGAGAGTATCCATTCCATAGCTTGGGGTTTTATTTCCACGCTTTGGAAAAGAGTTTGCTCTGAGCTTGAACGTCCATCAGGAACGTACCAATACCCAAAATCTACTTGTGTTCTACGCTTTTCCCCAGCAATGAGCCAATGAGAACATTCATGCAAGGCGCTAGCAAAAAAGCCGTGTGCGAAGAAAAGAGAATGATGGGGTCTGGTGTCGTCCGCGGGAAGATACAAAGGTTCGTCTGTGCCTTTGATTAGTAGCGTATTATATTTTTCGAAGAAACAATCATTGAAGATAGTTATCAAATCTTGGTATTGATGCACTTAACCCTCATACTTAATGCAAAATAACTTTGAATGTCAGAGAGTTAAGCAGAATACGTTGTTCCTTTCAAGAGTTATATGCTTTCTCTGCAAAGATGATCATTTTTCGGATAGATATTATTTAAGTAATTAACGTAGATGCGAAGGTTGTAATAAGTGTAACTGTTTTGTTTTTATTTGTTTGTGTTTATTTGTTTGTGTCGTTGGTTTTTTTTGATTAAATAAAAATTTATGTTTATTTGTTTTTGTGTTAAAATACAACTTTATAAATGGTGTTGATGTATGATATCCGACGAATTTAGAGATTTGTCTACTCCAATAGAGTTCTCAGGGATAAAGAAATCTAATTTAACTTCTTCTGAGGATCTTTCTAGCCTTTTTTCTCGATCAAATACAGCTACTCCTCAAGAGAAACGTCCTATGCTGCGAAGAAGCCCTGGTAGTTCGGATTTTAGTTCGTTGATGTCAGGCTCTATGAAGGATTTTCGTCCAAGTTCCTCATCTACTCTGTCAGAAATATCAGCGGAAGCGTCGTCGAGTTCCAGTGGAGGTTATTTCAACTTTCTAACTCTTGATACTCGGGATGCTGGCAGTGTTCGAGGGAGCGGATTTAAATCTCATAGTTTAGAAGCCTTTTCAGAAAGAAAATTAGCGGACGACTCTATAATATTTGAAATACGAAGCGCTTTTGAATCGAGAGGCCTTGCTTTTGAAGCACATTTAGGGATGTTTGTTTATCCCGATAGTACTTTCTCGGATATTAAAGAAGTTGTGGGAACACTTTCTGAAAATGCTAAAGCTTATGTTGGGGAGTTTTTTTACAATACTCGAAAAAGAGCCATTTGCTCTATTCCTGGCTCCAAATTTCAGATTAACTATCCAGACACTTCTACATGGATATCTTTATTAAAGCTCTCTCGTGAAAAGGTGGTGTATCCTTTTAGCTGTCTGACTTTGACAGAAGGGAGATCTTGCTCGGAGTCTGATTTTGTTAAGGAATCGATTTTTAAAAGCACGTTAGAAAAGCATAGCGTTTTTCTGCGGCTATGTAAATTACGAGATGCTACAGATTTTGAAGAGAGATATGACACATTTTTACAATCAACTCAGACCGGAGATTTTGAATGGGCAAAGACTAAACCCCTTGATATGGCATATTTTGCTCTATTTGCTTATCTAGATGGAAAAAAAATAAACAAAGAAGAGCTTTTTGTAGCACAAATGCTTGCCTCTGCTTTTTTAGAGTCGCCAGATAGCGCAGCCTACATTGTTTTAACTCAAGAAAATGTAGATGCACACCTTAAGCAAACCCATTATTTAACTCCTCATCAAACGGCAAGAGACTTTGCTTGTGTCGCAAGTCTTGAAGGGAAATCTCCCTTAGAGAGAATGGCGATTTCTTATAAAACGCAGACAGGGATCGATTTCTTTGTTTATGAGCTTTATAAAGAAAGTAGGAAATTACCGATGGGTTTTAAGGAGATTTCGGAAGAGCCAAATGCTGCATATGTCACGATCTTGCCCCCTTGGTTTTCTAAAAAACTTTACGAAGAAATATTTTCACCAAACTTTCAGTTTATTGAAGATTATCCTCCAACGAAACATTCAGAGTTTTTTGGGTATAAGGAAATACTGAAAGATCTCGTGAAGGGAAGACCGATATCTTATGCTTCTCCTTTATTTTATATCCCAGAAGTTCATGGAAGGCCTAGTAAACAACTAGGGATTACGGCTCATGATGTTGTGGGACATTGTGTTACAGATTGGATGCATCCATATTCAGGAACTCTTATTGGGCTGGGAGCAGAGCTTCGAGAATTAGATGACCCGGAGCTATTTCCTTTAGCTTTTGCTTTATTGGATCGCGCCGTAGAGTCTCAATTGGAAGATTGTGATGAAAATGTCTGCAATTTTATAATGAATTTAACACATTCTTTAGTGGATTCTAAGCTTTCTATAGAAAGGCAAGATAAGTTTTTTAATCTTTGCGAAGCAATCCTTCCCGATGTATTTCTAGATAAGATGCAAAAACGGCATCGATTTGAGGAGGGTAGCAGAACCTCTTCCTTCAGAGCTCTTTTGTTTGGGATGAAGCCCCCCGTTTAGGAGGGCTTCAAATTATTTTTAGAAATCAAATCTTGCTTGGAGATTTAATCCTTGTAGATACATATTTCCACTAGCGGAGTTTCCGTTTGTGTTCGTGAAGTTGATCATGTCATAGTTCCAGTACATGCCAAAATCATAACCGCCCGAAAAACCGAGACGAAAACTGTTGTCACATAATCCCATATTCCAGCCGAGACCTAAAAACATTTTAGAAATAGGTCTTAACACGTTGAGGTTGTGTGGAACAGAATCTGTAACAGTAAAAGTCCCTGAAAGTTGTGTAAATGTGTTATTTACACTAAGGTCGTAATAGCTAGTATACAATAAACTTGCTGAAATGTTTGCCAGGATAGATAGGCCATATCCAAGCATCCAATTTGTATCTAGACCAAATTTAGGCCCAAGGCTCCAAGCCTTTGTTTTAAGAGATACAGCACGAGTGTCTGCAGTCGTTACTGCGGACGCAGCCGAGCCGACATAGCCAGAGGCTGCTAGATCGTAATTTTGTGTAATCCAAAGAGCGTCTAACCCTGCAATTAAATTTGCTGTTAGCTTTTTGCCAAAATAAAATGGTCTTTTTAGAAGGAGATCAAATTCATTGAAATCCATTTTCATTTCAAAAGAAGCGGGGCCTTTTCTGTAAGTTAAAGTGTCAGTAGTACGAGAAAGGAAGCGAAATAGATGGAGAGCATCTGTATCTACGTCTAGTTTGCCACTATTTTTGTACCATGTATAGTCAGCACAGAGATTCCAATCATCCATTCCTGGCATGTTAAATCCGAGACCTACTTGAAATCCTGAAGCATATCCTGCATTTAGATATTGATGTTCTTGACTTCCTGAAATAGTAGATGATGTAACTACAAGCTCTCCTCTTTTGAAGGAATCTTGGTTCCAATTCCAGTAAATATAGTCCGCAGAGACAAATACATCTTGTCCATCCATACATTTGTAGGCTGCGCTGGCGTTATATCCTGCTGGTAGTTGACCGGTTTTTACACTTTCTCCAGACACGTAGAGTGGTTGAGTTTGTGTTCTATCTGATCGTTGGTTGTTACTCATAGCTTGGTCTGCTTGAGCTGCTAAAGGAATAAGTACTGTTCCCAGTATGCTGAAAATAGTTTTGGTTTTTCTGTCCAATTTATTGTCCTCTTTTGGTTTCGTGAACTCTAAATCTTAAGCTTCGTTTGCTCAAATTAATTTCTATGAGTTCTCGCTGATTATATTTTTTTTTGATATTTGTGCAAATTTTTTTTAATTCTTAAGGGGGCGTTGCAACGTGGGATGAACTTGATTTCTGGGTTTTTCTTACATGTTTACGTTGTTTTTGTGATAGTTTTTCTTAACGTGTTTTAATTTAATGTGTTGCAATTTTATTTTAAGGGACTTTGTTTCTAATCTCTTTGTAAAAGAGTCACTTAAGGAAGTTTAAGTAAGCGTTTCTGAAATTCATTAATGTGTTTGTTATTAGATGTTTATGATTTGTTTAAAAAATAAAGTTGATGCTCTTGTCTATGTGTTGGATAATAATGCTTAGGTGCTGGAGAGAGTTTATAAAAAAGAGGTTCCAGGAGTTAAGTATAAAAATATTAAAATCCTCATTGGGCATTTTTCTTAGTGGGGAAATTTAAAAAATAAAAAAATTATTCAATAAGGTAATAAAAAGTTAAGAGGATATATGTTTAAAATAAAAAAAATACATTTAATATCTTTAACTACGGCTTTGATGTGCTTTACTGCAGAAACTTTAATGGCGGACGCAACTGTAAATGTTCAAATAATACAGCAGCCTAGCGATGGCAGTAAGCAGAGCAAGATCAGGAGTAAAAAATCTAAAGGCTCTAGTTCAGCGCAAAGATTTTCATAACTTGAGTGAATATGGCAATGTGAACGTTATGGCACAGAAGCTTTTGCCGTTCGGCAGATGGGCATCTCGTTGGATTTTATGTTTTGTTGTATGGTAAAGGTTGATCCTGAAGCCATCTGTATGTGCCATATGTTAGAAGCGTTTTTTGCAAGAGCATTAAATTGCTTGTTAGGAACAAGAGCTAAGTTATTATATCTATATAAGTTGTAGGGGACGTTGGATTAAAGCTGGAGCAATGTCCTTTTGGGAGTCCTAAGTTTTTTCTTAAAGTGTATTGTGGTTTTAAAAAATATTTGGTAATAAGCAACTTACAGCTTATTAAAGGTTCTATGGATAGAGTTATTTTACAAAATTCAGAAGTTCAGGTGGAGTTTTCTCCAGACAAGGGGATGAATCTACTTCGATTGGCAGTGGGAAATCTAGAGATCATTGATCAAAATACAAAACCGTTGTTTGAAGAGAGATTTGCAGGGCTTGGTAGTTTGATTGGCCCTCACTTTCATCATAGGTCAAAAAATCAAATTCCTCCGGTAGTCTCAGAAGATTTATTTCCTCATATCGCAAGAGTGAGAGCCAAAGGTACAGAGGAACCTTTTTCTCATGGAATCGCGCGTTATGCTCCATGGACTGCGCAGGTTGTAGAAAATGCTATTATGGCAACGTTGTCTGGAAATGATGTTTGGAATGGGAGCCCCCTTACTGCTTTGGAGGGATTTTCTTTTGAGATGAATCTAGTTGCTTCTTTATTGAAAAATGGTCTGTCTCTTGATTTTTCTGTGCAATCAAAAAAACCTTCTGTTCTAGGTTTACACTACTATTATACGTTGCCTGTAAGTGGGGGAAGGGTCAAGGCTTTGGTAGAAAATCAATACCGTGCACAAGATCTATGGCAGCCTATTCCTTCTGCTTTTTTAGATGCGGAGGGGCATCTTTTTTTTGATGCTACACAAGAGTGTGATTTTGGATTTATTCCTAAAAAAGGGAAGGACGGATTTTTTGAAATCCTTTATGAAAATGCTCAGTTTACGCTCAAAATCCGGTTTCAGACGGATGAAAAAGAAGCTTCTTGGCAGCTTTACCGGCCGCAAGGAGCTTCTTATATCTGTATAGAGCCGCTTTCTGCAAGAAATCCTAAGAATCCGGTTCTTGAGCAGAGCCGACTCAAAGTAGAAATTGAAGTTTTTTCTCGTTAATCGGAGAAATGTCCTGTAGGTGAACTTTTTCAAGTTGCTTATATTTAGAATTTTGCGTTTTTATATTAGACTAAAATGTCTTGATTAGACTATGATGTCTAATGTTGGGCGTAGGAGGCTAAATGAAGAATGAATTAGAACAATATCTACCCGTTGCACGGGCTGTCAGTATTTTGCTTTTTCCGCATGTTGAGGTTGTGGTTCATGACCTTAGGACGGGATGTATCGGGGCAATTTTCAATAACCTTTCTAAGAGATCTGTTGGGGATGAATCTTGCCTCGATCAAACAAGTGCGCTCTCTGAATTAGAAGATGTGTTTCCTCCGTACTTTAAAACCAATTGGGATGGGAGGAAAATGAAGTCTGTAACAGCGGTTCTTCGTGCGCCAAAAACGGGTCAAGCAATAGGCCTCCTTTGTATGAATTTGGATATTTCCAAGTGGGAAGAAATGCACCGATTTATTTTAGATCTAATTAAACCTGCTACCCAAATGCCAGATTTCCTTTTTAAAAATGATTGGAGAGAAAAAATCAACATTTACGTCTCTACGTATTTAAAAGAAAACGCTCTGCGTTTGGAATCTCTTAATAGAGAAGAAAAACAAAAGCTCCTTTTCGCCCTGCAAAAAGAAGGGGCTTTTGAAACGAAAAATGCAGCTTCCTATATCGCAGATGTTCTTCAAATTTCAAGAGCTACCGTTTATAACTATTTAAAGGATCCAAAATGACTATCCCACCGTTTAAATTAGAAGAATTTTGGAAGAGGTATGAATTTACGGCGCCTTATTTGCTGTGCTGTTCAGATGCGGAGAGTTGGACTCTTCAGGAAATTTTACAGTTAGCGGATTTGGAATCTAAAGAGCTTTGGCAGTCTCTAAATTTAGGGTATACTGAGTCTCCAGGACTTCCCATTTTACGGAAAGAAATTGCCAAGCTCTATTCGCAAATTGACAGCTCCCAAGTGCTTACATTCGCAGGAGCTGAAGAGGGAATTTATTGTTCGATGAGAACTCTCATTAAACCGGGAGATCATGTAATAGTGATCGATCCTTGTTATCAATCGTTAGCAACTTTACCAGAGTCTTTTGGCGCTGATATAACAAGGCTTGTTTTGGATTATAAGAAAGGATGGAGATTGCAGTTGCACGAGGTGCAAAAGGCATTTCGCTCGGATACAAAACTTCTGGTTCTTAACTATCCTCACAACCCTACGGGAGCTGTATTAGAAAAAGAGGTGTTGGAAGGGCTGATTGAATTGGCTCGGAAAAGTGGGGCATACATTTTTTGTGATGAAGTATATAGATATCTAGAAATTGATGAAGCAAAGAGGGTTCCTGCTATTGCGGATGCCTATGAAAAAGGTGTTAGCTTGAATGTTATGACTAAGTCATTTGGTCTTGCAGGACTTAGAATAGGATGGCTCGCTACACAAGATATGGATTTTCTTCAGAAAATAGGCTCATATAAGCTCTATACCTCTATTTGTAATAGCGCTCCTAGTGAAATTTTGGCGTTGATTGCTCTTCGGGCAAGGGATAGGATCTTGCAAAGAAATCGAGAGATAATGCTTGCAAATCTAAATATTCTGGATGGCTTTATGCAACGGCACCAAACCCTACTATCTTGGGTCCGGCCGCAAAGTGGCACCATGGCAGTTTTAGAGCTGCTAATTCCGGTGTCTGTGGAAAAGTTTGCAGAGGAACTTGTAGAAAAAGTGGGAGTATTGATTATGCCGGGCAGTGTTTTTGATCTTCCTGGAAATTTCTTTCGATTGGGATTTGGAAAGAAAAACATGATCAAGGCTCTGGACCTTTTTGAACAATTTTTACAAAACTATGGAAAATAGATGCAGCAGCTCATTGAACAAGCTACAGAATTTCTTAAGGGGAAAATTAGAAATACACCTGTGGAATTTTCTCCAGAACTCTCAAAACTTTTAGGTCAACCGATTTATCTGAAACTTGAATGTCTACAGACTACAGGTTCTTTTAAACTGCGAGGGGCTTTTTTTTACCTCTCTACATTGAAGCCTCAAGAAAAAACAATTGGTATTGCTACTTGTTCTGCAGGCAATCATGGTCTGGGAGTGGCTTATGCTGCTAAGCAATTGCATATTCCCTGCACTGTATTTGTTCCTAAAAGTGTGGACGGGGCAAAATATGATAAATTACTTGCTCTTGGAGCTAACGTCCAGAAATCGGAGTTCATAGGATACGATGACACTTTGCAGTGGGCAACCAATGAGGCTGCCAAGATGCAAATTCCTATGATTTCAGCTTTTAATGATGAAAAGATTATGGCAGGCAATGGTGGGACCCTTGCAGTAGAGGTGCTTTCTCAGGTTCCTGAAGCAACCCATTTTGTCCTTCCGATGGGAGGGGGAGGGCTTTCGGCGGGTTTTGCTTGGCATGTGAAATCTAAAAATTTCCCATCTCAGATGATTGTCTGTCAACTTGCAGATTCTCCTGCCTTTAAACTTTCTCTGGAAACAGGCCTCCCAGTTACCTATATGCCGCCGATTGATACTTTCGCAGGAGGTATTGAAGGGGGGCTCGGTCCAAAATGTTTTGATGTATTGAAAACGAGAGTAGATCAGATTGCGCTTGTCAAAGAAAAGGAATTAAGGTCGGCTCTTTGTTGGCTTTTAGAGCATCACCAGTATCTTATTGAGCCGTCAGCTGCGGTTGCGCTTGCTGGTTGTTTGTTTGGTCATGTAAATCTCAATGGGCCTACTGTTATTGTTCTTTCAGGTCACAATGTCAGCTATTCGACACTCAAACAGGTGTTGGGTAGTTAAATGAAAATATTTACTCGGAAACAAATCGAAGAACTGGTGTCACTTCCTGATATTCTAGATGCTGTAGAACGCGGCTTTGTAGCCTATAGCCGCGGTGATACAGTTATTCCTCCCGTTGCAGCGCTTCATTTTGATTTTCCTTTGGGGGATTGTCATATCAAATATGGCTATATGAAAAATGGGAAGTATTATGTCGTTAAAATCGCGTCAGGGTTTCCGGACAATCCCAAACTTGGCATTCCTGCAGGAAATGGAGTGATGCTTCTATTTGATAAGCAAACTGGCGGCTTGCTATCTTTATTGCTTGATGAGGGTCTTTTAACAGATCTTAGGACCGCAGCAGCAGGATGTATTGCAGCTAAATATTTGGCTCCTAAGAATGTTCAATGTATTGGGATTGTTGGCACAGGGGCTCAGGCTTTTTATCAACTTAAACTTTTGTCGTTTGTAACAGAATGTCGAAGAGTTATGATCTGGGGAAGAGATTTGGCTAAAACGAGAAAGTTCAAAGATCATCCTGATTTACATGAATGGAAAATGGAAGTAGCGAAAGATTTGGATGATCTTACAGAAAATTGTAATCTGATTGTTACGACAACTTCCTCATCTAAGCCTCTTTTATTTGCTCATCAAATCAGGCCAGGTACTCATATCACAGCTGTTGGAGCAGATGACGTTGGCAAGCAGGAGATAGATCCCGAAATTTTTGCAAAAGCAGAGATAGTGGTAGTAGATAGCCGAAGTCAATGCCTGGAAATAGGAGATGTCTCCTATGCTGTTAGACAAGGAGTTATCAAGAAAGAGAGGCTACTTGAAATGGGAGAAGTTGCTATGGACAGCGCTCTTAGAAGAAATTCAGAAAATCAAATCACTATAGCGGATTTGACGGGAGTTGGTATACAAGATCTGCAGGTTGCAGTTACAGTATTTGAAAAATCATGTGAGGATATTTGAATGGAACTTTTAATAAGAAAAGCCTTAGATAGCGATTTTTCGGAAATTTGGAAAATTTTTCATGCCATTGTTCAGAAAGGGGATACTTATGTATTTGCTCCAGATATTTCTTATGAAGAAGCTAAAAGTATTTGGATGGGTCGAGGTGTTTTTCCTTATGTTGCGATCTTGGATGATGAAGTGGTTGGAACATATATCATTAAGCCGAATCATACAGGCTTAGGATCTCATGTGGCCAATGGATCGTACATGGTGCATGAAGCGCATCAAGGCAAGAGGATTGGTTACAAAATGGGAGCGCATTCTCTAGAGGAAGCAAAACGACTTGGTTTTAAAGCCATGCAATATAACATTGTTGTAGCAACCAATGAAAATGCTATTAAGCTGTGGGAGAAGCTCGGTTTTGAGATTGTAGGGAAACTGCCTAAGGTATTTCATCATCAGCAGCTAGGTTATGTTGATGCCTTTGTTATGCATCGGTTTTTAGCGTAAAATGTGTTGGTTGGAACATTAAACCTCTTTTGGAAAAGAGGTTTAATGTTGGTGCACTGTAAAGCTACTAGATTTTAGAGTTCTCTCTTGTTCTTGAATTGACTTTTAGCTCTTTCGACAAATTGCGTTAAGAGAGCTCTGGATAATGGGGGGAAAGAGTCGTTATTTGACGCTTTCTCAAGAAGCCTGAGATGTTTTTTTTCTAAATATTTATGTTCTATAGCAAATTTCATAGCTTGAGGTGATTCGACAAAATATTTAAATTTGTAAACCTTATTAAAGATGTCTATTAGATTTTCTTTAGCAATTTCTGTTGAGCCAAATTCTTTTAGAGCTTGGATTATTTCCTTCCAGGAAGTGTTTTTTAAAAATTGCTCAAGACCGTTAGGTCTGGGTTCTGAAAAACCAGAAGATGGATAATGCGCTCCATAATTCCAAATAATTTCCTCACCTTCTGCAATATCGTCGATAGCAACTAATACATGTCTAAAAGGTAGCCCATCTAATCCTTGATCCAAGTCTCCTTTTCCCAAACTTAGAAGCTGAGAATTAGGAAATCCGTGGTTTGACATAGATGTAGCACTTCGGTATTTGATAGAGTCAACAACAGGGTGTACTCCTAGAAGATAGGTGTCGTCAACTTGAGAAAAAAACGAATTGGCGTAACTGTCGGGTTTTATTTCTCCCGTATACTCGGATATGATGCTCCCTTTAGAAATTTTTTCTTTTGCAAACATGCCGCACATATTCAATGAAAGCGGTTTGTTATTGTCATTTTTAGTGACTGTTGAGATTGCTAAGGCAGGAGGGTTTTTCTTATAGATTTCATAATTATTTAAGAAATAAGAACGAAACTGTTCCGGCGCCATGAGTTTTAACGTTTCGATCTCTGTACAGGACAAAAAAACTCCAACTCTCCTAACATGCTAATTCACAAGTCGTTAGCAGCTTGACAATTTTCAG
>JAIETG010000009.1 GCA_019745395.1 Rhabdochlamydiaceae bacterium
GTAGAGAAGAAGGTTTTGTAAAACAGCTTTTTTCTTTGAGAGTTTGCTGGTAGTTTCTACAAGAGTATTTAATGTTGTCGTTAGCTTTGGGTTGAAAATGGGTTTTTCTTCAGGTGTTGCCTTAGGAAATTCTAATTTAAGAAGCAGGGGATAGCCTGTGTACAAACCATAGAATAGGCCCCAAACCCGTGATGTTGTTTTGATGAACCCAGGTGACAGAGGTTGATCCAAACATTTCCAAAATTTATACCAAGAATCTTTGATCTCGCCATTTTCTGATTCTGTGGATCTAGGACCGCAGGTGGTGCTTACAACGCAGCTAAGAAATTTTAAGGCAGTCTGGTAGCCGTTTTTTCCTTGTTTTTCATTAATCCTGTATTCGGCATACCGAGAAGTGGCAGAGCCTACTCCGATTGTTGTAAGAAAGAGTTGTACTATGTTTGTTGATTTAGCGTTGACAATTTGGTCATACCAATTTGTATAGCGAGCTTCTATGGCAAGTTTAGGCCGGGAAAAATAATGGATAGAGAGATCCGCTAGATGCTGTAAAGTTGCAGTCATTGCTATATGTACAGCAATGTGAGACAGGTGCGTTAGAAAAAATGCGCTTAAGGCAGGGGGGGTGTCAACACTTGATTTTGGGAAAAATTGCCAAATTTTATCAATGGTTTGCGTGATGTTTTTAGGATCCCATCCTGGAACATTGGTGATAGGAACAAGCGCTTTATTAAGATCCTCTGTATGTGAACTAATTGGGTTCATAATGTTTTTGCTCTTATGCTGTTCTAGGTAAGCTTATAGAAGGTATGGTGGTTTTTTTCGGATTCTTTCTGAAAAAATTATTCCATGTAGAGCTAGCTTTCGTAGAGGTCTCATCAAGAATTTTTGGTTGTGTAGGTCTATTTAATTGTGCAATGAACTTTTCTTGCTCGATGAAATGCTTAACGGTAGATGTTATTAGATCCTTAGTGAGTTTTTCGTTTTCTGTAATGGACTTATTGGCAAAGATAGCGTTGAGCATTTTAAATAGCGCCCTACCAGTTAGTCCTTCAGTATTTTGGGCAATTTTCTCTATATCAAAAAGAGTAGTTTCTTGCGGGGTAAAGAGCCGGGAGATGTGTAGCTGTAGAATTTGTTTTCTTTCTGCCAAGGCTGGGGGATAGATTTGTAGCTTATGGTCCATTCGGCTAAGGATTGCAGGGTCTATGTCTTCTGGACGGTTTGTTGCTAGCATGAGCATGATCTTTTTGCTGTTTTCTCCAGTGTGATTTAAGAAAGCATTGAGAAGTTCTAGTCTCTCTGGCTTATCTGTTAATTGAGATCGGTTGCAACAAAGAGATTCTGCTTCATCGATAAAAAGGATCGTTGGGGTGGACGCATTGTTGATTTTGATAAAGAGCTTGTTGAGTTCAGACACGTGGGTTCCGAGCATAATGTACTGAGCAAGATCTCCTCCAGAGATCATGACATAGTTCATGTCCGAACTTCGAGCGATGAACTTGGCTATCATTGTTTTTCCTGTTCCTCCGGGCCCATACAGAAGGACATTTTGTAGAAATCCTTTTTTTTCCTTTAAATTGTTCGTAGTTTTAGTAATTTTTTCTAAAACTGAAGAAAGCTTAGAATGAAAAATAGGCTTTCCTTCTGCAGTGTCTTTGGAAAATTCTAAAGAAGGGAGGATCCAAGAGGCTTGATAGATAGCAAAAAGGGTTCCTATAGCAATGGCTGTTACAACTTGAGCTTGGGGAGTGAGCGCGCTTTTGCCGTCACAGAGAGCAACGTTTTGAGAAAAATGGTGATTCCATTGATTTTCTAGAGAGCATTGAAGGTTTTTGGTGTAAGTGCTTGCTTGAAGGAAGTCATTTTTAAGTATGGCATGAGCTCCTAAGGAGAGGCAAGATCCATATCCGATCGTTTTAATGAATAATTCTATAATATTACTGGACTTAGCATTGACGAGCTGATCGTACCAGTTTGTGTAGCGAGCTTCAGTTATAAGCTTGGGACGAGATAAGTTGTTTTCGGCAATTTTTGCTATGTAGCGTAACAGGAGAGGGATTCCGGCATAGACCAGCGTAGTGGCTGTAATTGTTTGTAGGCTCCCTATCGCTGCACCTCTGAAAAAACTAGAGATTTGAGCAGGTATTTCTTTAGAGGGTTTTGATTCTGTCCAAGCTTCCCAAAAAGCATTATATGTGCTTGTAAATTCATGGGGAGGGATATCAAAAAACATTCTCATGATCGAAATTCCTTAATTGTATTTTTTAATTTATTTATTTTATGTGTTTTGCTTTGTATATATTATGCTGATCTTTTGTTTTGTTTTCTATCTTTTAGTTTTTTTTGTTTTGTGATTTTTTTGTTTAAAAAGTGTATTATATGAAAATGTATTTTGTAGAATTGTTTTTATGCGCATTTTTAGACAAACATTTTTATGCGCGCAAATAGATTTTTTAAGTAAGAGATTTATTTACCCAGAATGGGTAGGTATATAGGTTTTTCTAACCTCTAAAATACTTCCTGATCTAGGAGATGAAGTAAGAAGTTGAGAGATTTTTTGTGCAATTTCCTCTGGCTGTAAAAGAGAATTTTTATCTTCAAAAGGAAATGCGGCTCTGCGTAAAGGCGTATCTGTTCTTTGGGGAACGATGACGTGGACAAAAAGATCGGGTTTTGTGGCAGCCAGTCCTTGGGTGAAGTTGACGACGGCAGCTTTAGTAGCGGAATACACGAGGCATTCTTTTCTTCCTTTGCTGTAAGAAGAAGAAGAAATATTAATGATATGTCCTCCTTTTTTAATCTGCGCATGTTTGCAGCAATAGATCGTACTAGTTAGGTTGGATGCGATCGTTGTTTGTATTTCTTCTTCGGAAAGCAGGGGGAAATCTTTCACTTGAAACGTTCCAATACTATTGATGAGTCCGTCGATGTCTCCGTAGGTGCGGGCAATAGATCGAAAAACTTTTTCGGTTTCTTGATAGTTGGTGAGATCTGCTTGTAAAGAAGAGGCGTTTTGAGAAATCTCGATTGTGGTGGCGCCTAGCTGTTTTAATTCTTGGCATAAAGATTTTCCGATGCCTCCGGAGGCTCCCGTAACAGCAAAGATTTTTCCTTTTAAAGAGCTTTTACAAGGCAGCTCTTTTTCTAGGCGCGGTTTATATAAAATTTGCTCGGCTAAAAAAAGATCGAAATCGGTGGTAATTTTAATGTTAAGGTCTTCCCCTGGAACAATGTGAACTGGGTGGCCTAAATCTAAGATGAGTTTGCAATCATCTGAGCTGTTATTTATTCCTCGCGCAAGAGCTTGCTCATGAGCTTTCATGATAAGAGGGTAAGAAAAACTTTGTGGAGTTTGTCCTCGAAAGAGCTCTTTTCGAAGGGGAATTGCATCAATAAAAGTTCCTTCTTTTGAATGTACTAGGGTGTCAAAAGAAGGAACGCAAGTGTCTACTGCTTTATGAGTCAAAACTGCAGAGACATTTTGCTTGATAATATCTGAAGAAATGAAAGGTCTTACGGCATCGTGAATGACAACGAATTCAGTATTCAAAGGGCAGGATTGAAGTGCGAGGTAAGAGGATTCTTGTCTTGTGGCGCCGCCTGAAATGACTTGAATAGAGTTGTTAGGATATAGAGAAGATAACTCTTTGCTAATTTCTTCTTTCCATTCTGCAGGAACAGGGAGAATGATCGAGTGAAATAGATTCGTTTCGATAAAGGCATCTAATGTATAGAGATAAAGAGTTTTTCCGCCGAGTTTGTGAAACTGTTTAGGCAAGGGACTTCCAAAGCGTGTTCCAGAGCCTCCTGTGAGAAGGATTGCTGCAAGTTTTATGTTCATACATCGGCCTTGTCAGAGTAAATCTCTTTATTGCATAAATTCTTTTTCCTGCGAAGGGATTTTCTTATATTCTTAAGTAGCTTTTTTGGATTTTTGGCGTCTATATCACGCAAATATTAAATGGTTTTTTTTGTCCCTGCGAGCTTTTGTGTAATTATTTTTTTTGATAGCCTGTTGGAAGTTGAGGTATAAAATGAGTTTTTCAGAATAATATGTAGGGTTAGAGTCTATGAACAAAAAAAATAATGTTCTTAATATTTATAGTGAGGTAGTTATTTCGTTTCGTTTATGGGCTATTGTACTATTTTTTGGGATGCTAGCTTGCGCAGAGCAGGCCTTTGGAAGCTATGCCTATGTGGCTAATAGCTCGGATGGGACTGTTTCTGTTATTCATACTAAAAGTAATTCGGTTGTTACGACAATTCCTGTGGGGTTGAATCCTCAGGCAGTTGCTATTACCCCCGATAGGAATTATTTATATGTAAGCAAGTATGGTTCTAATACTATTTCAGTAATTGACGTGTTGATTAATTTAGTTGTTTCGACTATTACGTCAGATTTTTTTAATCCGCCGTCTGGAGTGGCGTTCTGTAAATGTTGTTGTTCAATAGTGTATAGGAGATGATGCTTTGAAAAAAAATATGACTTTGATTTTAGGGCTTGTTGTTTTGGCTGCAAGTGGCGGCTTGTGTGCAGATGCTACAACATCACCGCCGCCAGATGGAGTGATTTTAGAATTTCGTCCGAGTTATTTCTATCCGATTTCCTCGGATTTTCGGGAAATATTTCAAGATGGTGGAGTCAATTACCAACTGACAGGAACTTGTCCTGTCTATTGGGGGCAAAATGCCTGGGTGCGTGGGATTGATGTTTGGGCTGGTGTGGATTATTTCTTAAAAGATGGACGATCTGTAGGATTGGGTGATAAGACGAGTGTGCAGATAGTTCCAATCACTTTAGGTCTTAAGTATTTTTTTCCGTCTTTAGGAAAAACGGCTCCTGTAAATTTTTATGCAGCTAGTGGTATGAAATACTATTTTGTTCACACGCATAATCATTCTGATTATGTCAAAAAAACGGTTAATGAAAATGGGATGGGGGGCGTAGTTGAAGCTGGTTTTATTACTACGATCGTGGATCATCTGGTTTTAGATCTTTTTGCGTCTTATTCTTTTAAATCTTTTGGAGCTCCTTCTATTTCTAATTCTGAGGTGGAGGCGACTGGAATGAACATTAGCGGTGTTAATGTCGGCGCTGGCATAGGCTATAAGTTTTAAAGTGGCGTGTTA
This sequence comes from Rhabdochlamydiaceae bacterium, assembly GCA_019745395.1. Taxonomy (GTDB): domain Bacteria; phylum Chlamydiota; class Chlamydiia; order Chlamydiales; family Rhabdochlamydiaceae; genus CAIJXB01. The sequence continues at coordinate 5,131 of JAIETG010000009.1, forward strand.
TATGCGAAGAGGTCGGCAGCGCTGACCTCTTGTGAACGTACTGATTGTCACTTTTTTAAACATCTCAATTACGTTTAATTTTTGGGTTCTTTGGGATAAATAGCTGAAATTTTGGATTTGAGTTCGGGCAGTTGCTTTTCACTGCAGGGGACAATTGAGAAAAAAAGACGATTTTCATGAATTGGTGGTTCCGAATGAAGTGCTGATTTATGTTTGCTGCCCCCTATAAAAAAACTCCTTCTCCAATATTTGGTCTTACGACTCGCTCAGGAAGGCAAAATGTTTGCATGATCGTTCTGTAGCGCATGTTTTTCCAAGCTGTTTCACGCTGTTCTTGGGGAAGAAGGTAGAATAGAGTTGCTGGTCCTAGGAGGGTTATTACAAATCGGTACATGGTAGATGTAGGTTCAATGGGCCTGAAATACAATCCATCCATATGCCACCTCGGGATGTCATATGTGTCTGTAGGAACAGAGGCGCGAAGATGAATCCAGGCCGTTTCGCTTTCTGATGCTGTTAGGACTTGATTGCTAATTTGTGTTAAAACTTTTGCTATGCGTAAAGTAACTTGATGATCGTTTTGTCCTAGGTTATTCAGAAAATCTGTAATTCCACTTTCTGTTTTTGAAAGCTCTCCAAATTGTTGATAGAATTTTTCTTTCTCTATTTTGATAGCTTGAAAATCTTTCAGATCATTTTGCGTGATTCCTGTATCAAAAAAATAAAACCCATAAGGGTTGTCTTTTAAAGAATCCAACGCATTCATAAAAAGGGATGCATTTGCGAAAGAGAAAAAACTTATAAACAATAAAAACCATTTTTGGAACATATAGATTTCCTTTGTTTTTTTGCGTTATTAATGACGTAAAAAGTAGAAGTTTTTCGAATGAAAATCTAAAGAAAACTCTTGATTTATAGCGAGAAAATTTGCAGAGTACACCTTATAGATGAATAAAGGATTGAAATCTATGCCAGGTAAACGGTTTTTGTTCCTTATTTCATTATTTACAACCCTCTTCCCTTTATTAGCTACATCTACGAATCAGATTTCTCTGCAGACTCCTGTCGTGGTTTTTAATACAGGGGACTTTCTGAATACACCTGTAGTAAGTGAAAATGCAGACGGTTTTATGATTGGTTGTATGGATAACCAGAATTTTTATTCGAGTTTTTCTGCGGATGGGATTAGCTGGAATCTGAGAACTCCTGTTTTTAATAACGCATATACTGCTGCATGGATAAAAGGCCTGCCAACAGGCTTTATGGCCACTTATATAGCAGGGGTGCCAGGTTTTATTACGGCAACGCCTGTTTCTCTTTTTTCCAGTGATCAGGGGCAGTCGTGGGGGGTAGAAGAGGTTATTGTATCTATCTCTACAGTGGCAACTCCTGTTGTTGTGACTGGAAATTTAGCGGGATTTATGGCTACCTGGTTTAATACATTGGATAATAACGCCTATGCAAGTTTTTCGACGGATAACGGATTGAACTGGAGAAGCCCGGTACAGATTACAACGTCAGGATTAGTGTTTGGAACGGGTCCTGGTGGGTATAATTCCGCAGTGATAGTAAGTGGGACCTTAGACGGTTTTCTTGCGACATGGCTACAAAGTGATAGTAATGCTTATGCAAGTTTTTCCAATAATAATGGGGATACCTGGAGCTCTCCTGTTCAGATCACACATACAGGTGATGTGAATTCTGATGTGTTTGTCCATGGAACTTCTGATGGATTTATGGCGACATGGGTTGATAGTTTTGGAAATGCTTACTCAAGTTTTTCCAGTGATCATGGAAGTAGCTGGAGTTCTCCAGTATCGATTGCATCTAATCTAGTGATAAATAATCTAAGCTCTGGCGAGGGGGCGAATATTTCTGTAAGCGGAACTGTGGACGGCTTTGTCGTTGCTTGGATAGGACAAGATGATAATGGTTATGTAAGTTTTTCTGATGATCATGGAGCAACTTGGACAACGCCGCTTGCAATTACAACGGATAATAGTGTATTTCATGACAATTCTGATCATGCGTTTGGATTTGTTAGTGTATGCGTAAGACCTGGTAGTTGTGTGTTTTCGTGGTTAGACAGCAATCATAACATCATTGCAAGTTATTCCACTTTTCCTGGAGGAGTTGTGCCTTCAACTATCGATGCTCCAACTAATCTCACAAGCGTTCAGAAAAAAAACAGTTTTGGCTTGCTATATGAATTGTTCAATGTTGTTCAGTGGGAAAAAAGCCCCTCTGTAGATGCTATTGGTTATTATGTTTATTGCAATGGTGTTAAAGTTGCTACTTTAGATGCTTTCACATTGCAATATATAGTGCATAATCAAAAACGTGGAGTTACAACCGTTTATGAGGTAACAGCTTTTAATGCAGATGGAGTTGAAAGTGTTCCGGCTACAACCCAACTTAACTAAGGAATTTTTTATGTCTTTTAAATTGTTTTCGATTCTGAGAAGTGTTTTTTTTAGCTTTGCACTGTTGGGTGCTTTTTCGGTTAAAGCATACTCTGATCACGCATCTCCGATATATTCCGGAAGCTCTTCTTCCTCCTATTCAGACGTCAATGCGACGCTGGAAGCGAAAGCCGGCTACTTTTTTTTCTCCGATTCTAAAATGAGTAAAGTTTATAATGAAGGAGGGTGGGACGTTCAAGTTAGTGGGTCTTGTCCTATATGGAAATGGTTAGAGGTTTATGGGAGTGTTGAATATTTAGAAAAACATGGCAAATCTCTTGGGGAACATGAAAGTACATCCATTTGGGAAATTCCGCTTAGCTTTGGGTTAAAACCCGTCATTTCGATTTGTCAGAATGTTCAGTACTATTTTACTTTGGGACCTCGTTATTTCTTTGTTTACCAACACAATGATTCTTCTTATGTGAGTAAAAATTTGAGTAATAACGGTTTGGGATTATTTGTTAATACGGGCTTTAATTTTATTTTTTGGCGTCATCTACTCGTAGATGTTTTCGGAGAATATTCATATAAACAAATGCATTTCCATTCCCATAAAAACAACGTCTATGGAAAAACTGTGAACGTTGGAGGCTTTGTATTCGGAGGAGGTTTGGGATACGCTTTTTAAAATAAGATATCCAAAAAAAGCTAAGACCGGATTTATCTTTTGGTTTATCCGATCTTAGCTTGAAAAAGATGACTTTTTATTTTACTGCAAGAGCCGTTGCATTATTAAGCTGAGTAAGAGGTGATGTGTCGTATTTAACGATAGGTGCAAATCCATTTTTAACTGATAGTTGATAGGCTAAAAGTGCAAGGCTTCCTACGACTGTTACGGCCAGCAGAAGTTCTCCAAGTCCTCTAAAGTAGTTTAAAGCTCCATGGATCATATGCTCGCAACTATTATTGAATACACTATTCCATTTGCAGTTTCCCGATTGAATCATTTGCCCGATAAATCCAATTAATGCAAAAACTGCAGAAGCGACAAATTGCACTTGTGCTACATTCGTGCGTAGGACCGATCCGGGGACTGCAATCACGGGAATGCTATTTGTGATGTTAAATCCCGTCTCTACGCTAGTAGCTAATTGATTTATTTGAATCATTATTAATTCCTTTTTAAGTTGTTTTATTTTTCTATTTAATTTTATTGCTCTGATTGATTAGTTTCAATGTGTAATAAATTGTGTGTTTTATTTTAATTTTTATTGATGTTTTTTTGTTGAGGTGTTGTTTGAAAAGTAATTGTAAAAAAATAATTGCAGAATTTAAAAAATTATCTGATGATTTTGCATAAAAACATTGCCTGTGATAAATAAAAATTTACTTAGGTGGTGATATGCGTAGTGTTTTTTGTGTATGTTGTATTTTTTCTAGCTGTGTACTAGCTGTACAAAATGAAAATCCAGCAGGAGGCGCTGCCATTGATCAATGTGCCCCTATTGTTACGGATCAAGATTTGCAAAGTTTGAATGAGATAGCTTCTCATCCTACAGACTATATACTTCCTGGAACGAAACTTTCTAAACAAGATTTGCGAGCTATGCAGCACCTGGTGGAAGAATCAAAAGTTTGTGGCAGAAAATTTATTTCTGATATTCCAGAAATGGATTCTCTTTTATATGTCATGGATTTAAAGGCCATTCCTAATGGCCCCATTTCTCCTGTTGAGGTAAATATGCTTCGACAAGTGGAGTTGATGGGCGCAGCCTTGACTGCTCAAGAGAAAACTTCTCTAGCCTCCGCTCAACCTCATAACCTTTCTGAATTTGATCGAGCCTCCTTACATAAGTATATCGATCTTGCTAAGCAGAGAAATGGACTTGTTGGATTTTCTCTTTTTATGCGATTGCAGATTCTTCAGATCATTATTCAAAATTTAGGCCAGGGCTTTAGTTTAGAAGATTTAGCAATTTTACGTAGGAATACGCTTGGTATGATGGGACTTTCTAATCAAGAGATATCTACTTTGGATCGGTTGTCTCATCTGGCAAATGGATCAGGGCTTACAGGGGAAGAGGTTGCTCTTCTCGAAAAATGGATTCTGATAGAAAATGTTTTTCCAGCATATGCATTGATGGATTTTGAAAAATTTTCTTCTTTGCATTTACTTATACAAGATCAATCCAGCCCTCCTTTTTCTGCTCAAGCTATTCGGAATGATCAAAAAGCTTTTCAGAAGGCTTCTAAACAAATTGGGTTCATTGTCATTTCTCCCAGAGGGATGCATGTTTTACAAGATCTGATAAAACATCGAGGAGAGTATATCCAAGGCACGTTACAATTAGGGCCAGAGCAAATAGATGTTGGGAATAATTTTTTGCTAGCTATGTTGCAATTTGGACAAGTACCGGGGCTTGATCCTGCAGAGATAGGAGAAGTATTAGAGCTTATGCAAAGACGTTCTGAGTTTCAAAATCAAGAAAACATCCAAAGAGTGGTGGTAATGGAATCCATAAAAAATGGGTTTACTTGGCAGCAGAAGGAAGCTTTTCAAGAATTGATAGCACGTTCTCAATCCCCACTTTCTCAAAAGGACGTATCTTTGTTAAAGATGTATATCTTGAAAGCAAAAGATGTGGGAGGGCTGAATGGTTTTAATTTTCAAGAAAGGGCAATTCTTCTTTCTATTATACAAAATAATATGAATAAGTATTTTACGCCTTCTGATGTTGCTGTACTTCGTCAAACAGAGGTGCAAAATACGGACCTTCCAGATGAAAATTTATCTTCGACATCTGAGTTATCTAAACGTTTAGAAGCGCAGCAAATACAGCAAATACAGCAAGCTCCAGAAGAACCGATGAATGAGCAAATGCAACAAGCTCTACGTGAGCAGCAATCGATGTCTCAAATGCCAGCGTTTTCGCCTCCTCCATCGCCAGGCCCAAGGGGGCCGCCACCGGCAAGAGCTCCTTAATGGTTGTTTTTTCCTAAGACTTCATAGACTTGTACAGGAAGTGCGATTCCTTTGAGCTGTACAGGCTCTAATTTGCGAACTGTAAATCGCTCTTTAACTCCGGGCGATTGCAGAGTTTCTTCAGAAATTAGAATTTGCATCGGTTTAGCAACCGAGCATATGCGAGAGGCTTGATTTACATTAGATCCGATTGCTGTATAGTTTAATCGATTTTCTGCTCCCATATTTCCTGTATAAACAAGACCCGAGTGAATGCCAATACCGATTTCAAAGATAGTAAGGTTACTTTCCTGGCGTTTTTGGTTCCAAAGAGAGAGATCTTGAACCATGAGAATTGCTGCTTCTACTGCTTTGGCCGCGTGAAAGTCTAAGGATAGAGGAGCTCCGTACAACGCCATGATCTCGTCTCCGATGAATTTGTCGACAACTCCATGAGTTGCGTCGATAATACGGCACATGCGTGTCATATAAGCATTGAGAACTTCAATCAATGCATGAGGAGGTAGTTCCTCTGCTAAATGCGTAAAATTGCGTATGTCACTAAAAAGAAGTGTAACGATTTTTTCTTCACCACTTAATTCAATTCCTTGTTGTAGGATTTTTTCCGAAATCTCTTTAGACACAACTTTATTAAGGACTCCCTGAATTTTATCTCGCTGTTTTAATGCGCAAACCATCCCTTCAAAAGAATGTGATAAAGTGGCTACTTCATCTTGTCTATGCTGAATTTTAGGAAGGATAAGATCCGTATAGCGTCCATCCCCTAATGTTTTTGCTGCACGAGAAAGAATTGCAATGGGATCGGTGATTTTTTTAGAGATATTACTTAGGAGAATAAGCGCAATTAGAAAGGAGATACAGGCCGCGGACATAAGAGTTAAGGAAACTTTAATAGTTAATCCATCGCTTAAATTTTCTAAAAAACGAGAGAACATATCCGCTTCTTCTTCAGGAGTTAAAATAAAAAGAGTTAAAACATCTAAATCAATAGGGAGGGTAACGTAGTTTTTCCCATGCCAGGAGAGCTTGTTTTTTGTCTGTGAAAGAGCCTCTAAAGGAAATTGATTTTTTCGAAGATTGAACATTTTTCCTTGAGAGGAGAATCCTGTAGAAAATCCATTGCCCGTGGCAATAATAGATTTGTTTATAAGAGTAGAAACTTCTTTTATAAGGGAAGAAAGGGAAAAACCTAAGGCTACAGTTCCGGTTGTTTGTTCAGATAAAGCAAAGGTTTTTACTATATCAAGATCTTGTCCACGAGTCGTATTTCTTAAAAGCGGGAAGGGAACTTTTTCTTCTGCCTTTTCTTTTGCTTGCTCAACGAGTCTATGAGATGGGAAGATTTCTTGAGGGATTAAGCACATCCCTTGATTTTGGGCAGTGTTGATAGAGATAATGGCAAAAGGTTTGTTTTTTTCGCTGTCTTCTTGCCAAGGTAGAAGTTCTGAAATGAGCTTGATTTTTTCTACCCATTGTTCTTGTTTCCATGTTAGAGCTTGAAAAAGAGTTTCAGGAGAGTCTTGCCAATAATAAGTAGGATCTTCGACTGAAACAGATGTAAAAAGTAGAGAAGAGGAATCTTGAAGAGAAGAATCTTCGAAAAGCAGAAACTGCGTTTGATCTTTTTCTGTGAGAGTGCGAGTGGAAAAAAGAGAGAGATATCCTTTGATGTGGATCCATAATTTTCCTTCAGAATCGTAAGCCCAAGAAAAAGGGTGAGAGGTAGCATCTTCTAAACAAATTGTTGCTCGTTTTCCCTCATCGTTTTGTAGTTCTACAAAGGCGATTTTTGGATCTGAAGAGAGGATTTTAAAAGCGTCTTGCCAAGGAGAAGAGAACGTAGTTTGAGCCGCCATTTCCGTTTCTCGAGATAGATTTGTTGCAACGTCTATGATGTGAAATGAGAGCACAAATGAAGAAAATTTACGCATGTAGCTTTGTGCTTCTGCTATCTGCTGTTGAATGGCAGTTCCTGCTTTATAAAGGTCTCGTTTGATCCAGATTTCAGAAGTCAAAGTATTGACAACCCCTGCAAATAAAAGGATTGCGCCTATACTGACAAATAATTTGGCTCTTAGGGTCCTCATTTCAGCTCCTCTCCATATTTTTTTCATGTTATTCGTACTGTTGAAAGAAAACAAGGAGTCTGAGATTTTTTTATTGATTAATTATTTTCAAAATGCGATTTCAATGATTATGAAAAAAACACAATATGCTTTTTTGCATTTGATTGGGATTGCGCTGCTTGTTACAGCATGTCAACCTAAAGGAGGGCTACCTCCTCGTCATCCTCCTGCAGTCACAGCTTTTACTGTGCAAGCGCAGACGATACCCGCCACCTTTTCTTTTGTGGGTGTAGCTAAAAGTTCACACCCTGTAGATATTTATGCTCGTGTAGAAGGGTATTTATGGAGCATTGATTATGTGGAAGGAAGTCGTGTAAAAAAAGATCAGCAACTGTTTCAATTAGATCCGCGTACATATGAAGCAAGTGTTGCTCAATCTATGGGAGTTTTAGCAAGACAAGAAGCTGTTTTGTGGAGAGCTAAACGCTCTTTAGAAAGAATTCAGCCGCTTTTTGTAAAAAATGCCGTAAGCCAAAGAGATCTAGATGATGCTACTGCTGATGTTCTGACTGCCGAAGCTAATGTAATTGCTGCCAAAGCAGAACTTGTACAAGCGGAACTCAATTTAAGTTATACTAAAGTAACCTCTCCTATTGATGGGCTTTCAGCGCGAGCGGTCTACAAAGAAGGAACTTTAATTACGCCGAATGTCAACGGTCTATTAACGGAAATTTCCGTAATCGACCCTATTTGGATATTATTTAGTGTTTCTGACAATCAACTGCTACAAGGGCAAAATGAGAAAGCTCGAAAAGAACTCATTTTACCTCCTCAACAAGAATATACAGTCAGTTTAGAGTTGTCAGATGGTTCGATATTTCCTGAAACAGGAAAAGTGAACTTTTCTTCTCCAACTTTAGATCCAGATACTGGATCTTTAGTAGTTAGATCCACTTTTCCCAATCCTCAGCAACTTGTGCTTCCTGGACAGTTTGTAAAAGCTTATGTTTCTGGAGCCGTTCGCCCTAATGCGCTTTTTGTCCCTCAGGCCTCTGTTTTTCAAGGCCAAAATGGAATGAGTGTTTTTGTGATTGGGAAAAATAACACGGCTACTATGAGAAGTGTAGAAGTGGGTGATTGGTATGAAGATTATTGGATCATTAAAAAAGGACTGTTTCCTGGAGATGTGGTCATAGTAGATGGGGTTAATAAAGTGTCGGAAGGGGCTACAGTGAATGTGACTTCGACTTCCACAGTCCCTCCTCCTAAAATTCCACAACAGGCCTCTCCATGATTTCCCATTTTTTCCTGAGGCGTCCGGTTTTTGCAATGGTTTCATCCATTCTTATCGTACTGCTAGGATTGGTTGCTTTATTGAATTTGCCCATTGAGCAATATCCCAATATAGTTCCTCCACAGATCCAGGTGTCGGTATCTTATCCTGGGGCGAGCGCTGAAACAATTGCAGATTCTGTAGCCGCACCTTTAGAAACCCAGATTAATGGCGTAGAGGACATGCTTTATATGTACTCTCAAAATTCTGCGACGGGCAATCTGGCGATGAGCATCTATTTTATGATCGGATCGGATCCTGATACCGCTTTATATAACGTACAAGACCGTGTGGATTTAGCTTTAGCTCAGCTCCCAGAGGCAGTGCAAAAGCAAGGCATAACAGTAAAAAAACAAACTCCTACGATTTTATTAGTCGTGAGCATTGAGTCTGATCATCGATATGATGAAATCTATACAAATAATTATGCCACCATCCATGTAGCAGATGATATTTTACGTCTTTCTGGAGTTAGTAATGCCACTGTAATCAATGCTAGAGACTATGCAATGCGCGTCTGGGTAAGACCCGATAAGATGGCTCAGTTATATATCGGAACAAATGATGTTGTAGATGCAATTCAAGAACAAAATGCTGATTATCCTATAGGGCAACTAGGGCAGGCTCCTACAGGAGCTCCAGTTCCTTTGACTCTTCCTGTAACGGGACTCGGGCGTTTAGACACCCCGGAGGAATACGATTCTATTATTTTAAGGGCAAATTCTGATGGATCTACAGTACAGATTAAAGATATAGGGCATACGGAACTGGGAGCGCAAAATTATTCGGTAAATGGCGCCTTAAATGGTAAAACGACTTCTTTAGTTGCTATTTATCAAGAGTATGGAGCCAATGCTTTAACTGTTGCTTCTGAAGTAAAGCAAAAGATGGAGCAGCTAAGTCAAAGTTTCCCTCCAGGAATTACGTATTCCATTCCTTATGATACAACGAAATTCATTAAAGTATCGATTGAAGAGGTGGAAAAAACCTTATATGAAGCAGCTATTTTAGTTGCTCTAGTAATTATTGTTTTCTTGCAAAGTTTTCGAGCTTCTATTGTTCCTATTATTGCAATGGTTGTGTCTATTATCGGCACTTTTATCGGCATGTATGTTTTGGGATTTTCTTTAAATACGTTGACGCTTTTTGCTCTAGTGCTCTCTATTGGGATTGTAGTGGATGATGCGATTGTTGTTGTAGAAAACGTAGAAAGAAATCTTCGAGAAAAGGATCTTTCTCCTATGGAAGCCGCAACCTTAGCCATGAAAGAAGTTTCAAGCCCGATTATTGCGATAGTTTGTGTTCTTTGTGCTGTATTTATTCCAGTAGCCTTTTTAGGAGGTATAGCCGGAGGACTCTATAAACAATTTGCTATTACGATTTCAATTTCTGTTGTGATCTCAGGATTTGTAGCTTTAACTTTAAGTCCAGTTCTTTCTGCTTTTTTATTAAAAAAACATGCAAAACAACCTAAAGTTGCACAGATCTTTAATCGAGGATTACACCACTGTACGCAAGTATATGTGAGAGGCGCTGGATGGCTTTTAGATAATGTATTCGTCGCTGTGATCCTTTTTGGCTTTCTTTTGATTTCTGTTGGGTGTTTGCTGAAGATCATTCCTACAAGCTTAGTTCCTCAAGAAGATCAAGGATATGTATTTGCTTTTGCCAATTTACCGGAAGAGGCTAGTTTAGATCGTACTCAAAAAGTTACAGATCAAGTAACGAAATTTGTCTTAGATAATCCAGCAGTAGAGTCGTGTATTTCTATGACAGGATTTAGTTTGATTGATAACTTAAATCGGACACCAGTAGGTACATATTTTGTGATTTTAAAAGATTGGAGAGAACGGACCAGCAAAAATTTAAGTCTTCGAAGTGTGATGCTGTATCTTTTCGAATCCTTTTCTAAAATCCCCGAAGGAATTGTCATGCCCTTCAATCCCCCGGCGATACAGGGGCTAGGGACTGTAGGAGGATTCGAATTTTGGCTTGTGAATGAAGGTGATGGTTCACAGGCGATGTTAGAGGATCTTACAGATCAATTTATTGAAGCGGCGCGTAAGCGTCCAGAGCTAACTTCTTTAACATCATCTATTGATACGAAATGTGTACAGATATTTGCAGATGTAGATCGTACTCAAGCAAAAGCCTTAAAAGTTTCTATAGGCGATATCTATCAAACACTGCAAAGCTTACTCGGCTCTGTCTATGTTAACAATTTTAATAAATATGGACATGTCTTTCAGGTTATGGTGCAGGCAGACCCTAGTTTTCGTTCTTCTTTAGAAGATTTAGGAAATATTTATCTGCGCTCTGCAAACAATCAGATGGTGCCTTTAAAATCTTTAGTGACCTTTCGCTATACGAAGGGGCCGAATTTGGTGAGTCGTTTTAACGGATTCCCAGCTTCTAAAATTAATGGAGCTGCATCTCCAGGCTATAGTTCTGGAGACGCAATTAAGGCTATGGCAGAGGTTGCTAAAGGTGTACTTCCATTTGATGTAAGTTATTCTTGGGGAGGTCAAGCATATCAAGAAGTGGCATCAGGAGGGACTTCTACCTCAGCTTTGATTGGAGGATTGATTGTAGTCTTCTTGATCTTAGCAGCACTTTATGAAAGATGGTCACTTCCTCTAGCAATTCTTTTAGTCGTTCCTTTTGGAACCCTAGGAGCTTTGCTGGCTGTCTGGATTGCTGGAATGCAAAATGATGTGTATTTTCAAATAGGTCTTGTAACATTGATTGCCCTTGCTGCAAAAAATGCTATTTTGATTGTAGAATTTGCGATCATTCGAAGAAAAGAAGGGCTGGGTGTAAAAGAGGCCGCGTTAGAAGCTGCAGGTCAAAGATTTCGTGCAATTATGATGACTTCTTTGACATTTATTCTTGGGGTTCTACCTTTAGTTCTTAGTAAGGGCGCGGGAGCTGCTAGCCGTCACTCTGTAGGGGTTGGCGTTATGGGTGGGATGATCTTTGCTACTTTTTTTGGAATTTTTTTCGTCCCAGTTTTTTATAAGATGCTCGAGCGTAAAAAAGGAGATAAGTCATGAAAAAATGGCTTTTATTTCCCCTTTGTTTGCTTTCCGCTTGTAACTTTGCTCCTAAACACTCTACCCCAGATATGGCGTTGCCGTCTAATTGGCGAGTAGACAATGAGGGAGGGGATACTCTTGCCAATTCCAATTGGTGGATGCTATTAGAAGATGAAGTGCTCAATGAATATATCCAAACGGCTTTGCAAAATAATAAAGACTTGAAAATAGCTATCTGGCGTGTCAGTGAATATTTGGCGCAGTATCAAGTGGTGAGATCTTCTTTATTTCCTCAACTACAACTCAATAGTTCTGCCGTCAGAGAACGCTTTCCTATTGATTTAGATTTTCTTCCTGCCAATGTGAGTCCTGTTACTTCTGATTTTCATCTAGATATGTCTCTTTCTTATGAATTTGACTTCTGGGGGAAAATACGTAATGAAACATCAGCCTCTTATTCGCAGTATTTGGCACAGGTAGAGAATCGAAGAACTGTTGTTTTAACTTTGGTTGGATCAGTTGCTCAAGCTTATGTATATCTAACTCAACTAGATGCCCAGTTAAAGTTAGCTAAAGACATTATGGGATCTTTTAAGCAGTCTTTAGAAATTGCAACATATAGATTTGAAGGAGGAATAACTTCTAAAATTGAAGTAGATCAAGCTCTTTCAGTCTATGAAGAATCTGCGGCCATTGTAGAAAAGCTAGAAATGCAAGTACCTCAACAAGAAAATCTCTTATGTGTTCTATTAGGGGAAACTCCTCATAGTATCAAAAGGGGAAAAACATTAAATCAGCTCACGCTTCCTGGAATTACTCCTACAGGACAACCTCAAGATCTTTTAACGAGACGACCTGATATCTTAGCTGCCGAAAATAATTTAAAAGCTGCCAATGCCAATATTGGAGTTGCTAGAGCAGCGTTCTTCCCTCAGTTAAGTTTTTCCACTTTGTTTGGATATGATAGTCTGCAACTAAGGAAATTATTCGCTAAAAATTCACAGACTTGGATTATCGGCGGCAACTTGTTGCAGCAGGTCTTTACAGGAGGCGCTCTTGTAGGTCAGTTAAACATGGCCAAAGCAGAGAAACAAGAACTCTTATTTCAATATGAGCAGACGATCTTAAAAGCCTTGCAAGAGGTTAACAATGCTCTGATTGGAGTTCAGCAGTCTCAGAAGGTGTTTAAGGCAAATACCCGAGAGGTGGCTGCTTTAAAAGATTATTTAGCGCTTTCTTGGGAGAGGTATTATGAAGGACAAACGCAATATCTTACGGTTCTCGATGCAGAAAGAAAAGTGCTTTCTGTAGAGCTCGATACGACAGCTGCCCAAGCAGATCAGTTCCTCGAGCTAATAGACCTATACAAATCCTTAGGAGGCGGTTGGGTTTTAGAAGAGGATCAAAAGGCCCTAGCTGCGCCTTAACGTAACGTGCATAGATTATGCTTAAGTATCATTATAACAAATAGTCACCGTTTTTTTTCGAATTTTTAGAGAATTGTGTGTTTTTTTATGCCTTGGCTAGTTGGATGTTTTTACAAGTAATGTCTTTTTAATGTCAGAGTTTGTCTTTTTTTTCCTTTTTTCAAAGAAAGTAATCCCACTTCTTCTTGCAAGGACAATCTAGTTAAGGGTTTTTGCTTGATGGAGAACGCTGCTTCATGAAAAAGATAGGCTTTTTCCTCTTTTTTAAGCATTTTTTTAGCGTGAATCATTGCGTCTTCTAAAGAAATATCTTCAGGAAGGAAAGAAACATTAGGAGCAATATATAGAAGAAAGGGAATGGATTGATTTTTCCTTTTTTGAATAAAAATAAGGCAAGAAAAAGAAAGCGCCGCAGCTTTCCACAAAAGGGCCCAACGGAAATCTTTTATGATGAAAATTTGTATGTTTTCTACGTTTTTCAAAGATGTTTTTTTGGTTTTTAAAAGTTGTGAGAAAAAAGGGAGCGTGGTAGCTAACAGTCTTGCAGTCAAAAATAAAGCGCACAGGAAAGTAATCAGTCCCATATACAGAAAGCCAGTTGCAGCCGAAAGTTTGAGTATATTACCAAAAAAATATAAACAAAAAGAAGCGATGAGAATTCCACAAAATCCTAAAAAATTAGCGGTTGCAATTGTTTGGCCTCTTTTTTTAGGGGAACTATATATTTGAATAAATGAATCAAAGGGAACAATGAAAATCCCTCCTGTTATTCCCAGGAGAATAATAATTGTTATTGTTGGAATTAAAAATGAAGAAAAAAGCCATAACAAACAAAAAAGGATAGATATCACAAATCCTGTCAGGCATGAGACTCCGAGTGAGATTCCTTTTTTTAGGATTTTTCCGGCTAAGAGAGCCCCTCCTGCGATTCCTATAGCACATAGAAGAAATAGATATCCTCCGGCATATTCAGAAAGTTGCAGAGCTTGGATGGCAAAAGGAATGATGTTAAGTTGTGTAAAAGCACCTATAAAAAGAAAAAAAGCGGACCCGAAAAGGCAAGGGGTAAGCAGCGCTATTTTTCGGGAGCCTAAGATTGTTTGAATAATTTCTCGGACAAAAAACACTCGGATTTTTTTAACAGATTTTCCGGAATTTGTTTTGTTTATTCCAAAAGAAGCAATAAATCCACAGAGGGCAAATGCAAGACAGACTGAAGCGGAAAGGAGATAATTGTAGTTTGTGATCTCTGTTAAAAAAGAAGCGAAGAACGTTCCTATAATTATAGATAGATATGTAAAAGAAGTTATAATGCTATTTGCTTTTGCTATTTTTTCCTTTTTTACCACCTCAGGGATGATTCCGTATTTACATGGACCTAGTATGGCGCTGTGAGTTGCTAAAAGAAAGAGAAGGGCATAACAGCCCCAGACGTTTTTTAATTGGAAAACGAATAGAGCGAATAACAAAATAACGATTTCCGCACCCTTAAGAACTATGATTATTTTTTGCTTGCTGAATTTGTCAGCTAAAACACCTGCAGCAACAGAAAAAAGAAGAAAAGGGACGACATAAATGGCTCCCGCTGCAGAAAGAATAGTATTAGATTTTTCTGCTCCCAAAACAGAAATCAGAAAAAAAATCGTAAGTAGTTTGTAAATGCAGTCATTGAGAGCTCCTAGAAACTGAGCAGTATTGAGACAAAAGAAAGAACTAGGTTTTACTCGCAGATTTTCAATCTGTGTTTTTTTAAAAAAAGGCATAATACTCCTTGTCAGTTCGTTCATAAAAAACCACCTATTCGTTGTCAATGAAATAGTTCTTTTTAGAAATAAACATTAGCCTTTATGTGATCAGTTTATCGCATTGTGGTTGTAAAGTTATTTGATTTTTGATTATATGCAATTCAAATGGTTGAGATTGTTTTTTTGGTTGAATTTCAATCTATATTCATCATTGTGAGGTTGATTTTAAGTAGAGGAAAGAATGGTTCAAAGTTCTGGGAAAATGGTTTTCATAAGATTTCTACGCTATTTCTTTAAAGGATTTTTAAGTCTTAGATATCAAATTACAGTGAAAGGATTTAAAGACATTAAGTCCTTAAAAGGAAGAAAGCCTGGGGTGCTGTTTTTGCCTAACCATCCAGCAGTCATTGACCCCGTAATTCTTATGACCATTATTGCTCCTGATTTTTTCCCTAAAAGTCTTATTGCCGAGGATTTTTATTTAAAAAGTTTTCAGAAGTTTTTAAATTTTTTTAGAGTGGTGCCTATTCCGAATGTAGAAGAAAAGGCTACGTGTTGGAAGAAAAAAGTTGTGGATAAAATTTTGGATAACACCCGGAGAGATCTATTGGGGGGTGAAAATTATCTCATTTATCCCGCAGGGAAACTTAAACATTTTGCTATGGAATCTATTGGAGGAGCTTCATTTGTACATCGCTTAGTGCAAAAGAATCCTGAAATTCCAATTGTTCTTGTTCGTACTACCGGACTTTGGGGAAGTAGTTTTTCAAGAGCTCAGACGGGAAGATCGCCTAATATTTTAAACACTGTAAAGCTTGGATTATCTACAGTTTTTAAAAATGGAATTTTTTTTGTACCTAAAAGAAAAGTGCTTATAGAATTTTCCTATATTACGTCTCCAATTCCCTGTAAAAGTCGTTTAGAGTTTAATAGGTTTTTAGAAAACTGGTACAATCAATATCCTTATCCTGGAGAAGAGCCTCTTTCCTTACCTGCCTACTCTAGATGGGATCCTAAAAAGAAGATTCCTCTTGCTGCTATTTTAGAAAAAAAAGAAGAGATATTGTTCATTTCCCCTGAAATTGAAACAGAAGTAAAGGACTATCTGTCAAAGCTGTTTTCTATTGATAATATTAGCATAGACTCCCACCTTTCCTTTGATCTAGGGCTTGATTCTTTAGATATTGCTCAAATTTATTCCTTTTTAGATAGAAAGTACGGTGTTTCTGAGATAGAGCCTGGTTCTTTAGTAAATGTAAAAGATATAATAAAAATCGCTTCCCATCCGAATAGATTTTCTCTAAAAAAAGAAAAGAAAAGTCCTACATATTTTCCAAACTTTCAAGAGGCAAAAAAAAGAAAAAGGCCAAAATTTCCGGATGGAAAAGTTATTGCTGAAGTCTTTTTGAACTCTTGTAATCGTATGAAATCTCAAATAGCTTGTGCTGATCGAACTACGGTTTTTTCTTATAGGTCATTGAAAAGGGCAGCATTGATATTTTCTCTAAAATTAAAAATCCTTCCAGGAAAAAACATTGGAGTACTTCTTCCTTCTTCTGTTGCTGTAAATCTTTCTGTTTTATCCCTATTTCTAGCTAAAAAGGTTCCTGTAATGCTCAACTGGACAGCTGGAAGAAAATCTCTTTCTGATGCGTTAAAGCAAGGGGCGTTTGAAGCGATTATTACATCTAAAAAATTCCTGGATACGATCCCCTCAGAAGATTTAGAGGAAATTGCAGACTTGTTTGTGTTTTTGGAAGATATCAAACACTCGATTTCTATTCGGGAAAAGCTCAGAGGCATCTGGCTGAGTTTTTTTTCTACAAAACAGATTATGAATAAATTAACGATCTCTTCAAATCCACATCAAACAGCTGTAATTTTATTTACTAGCGGTACAGAGTTTTTACCTAAAGCTGTTCCGCTTACTCATTACCAGATTTTGATGAATCAAAAAGGAGTAATGGACTGTATAAAGCCACTAGCAAAAGATTGCTTGTATGGAGTGCTCCCGCCTTTTCATTCTTTTGGTTTTTCTTTGACAGGACTTCTTCCTTTACTATTGGGTCTTAAGATGTTTTATGCGCCAGATCCTACAGATTCAAGGCAGATGGCTTTAGATATCTCTCAAGCAAAGATTACTATGCTTTGCTGCGCTCCGAGCTTTATACGTCCATTGATTGCTGAAGCTACGAAAAAGCAGCTAAAAACGTTGAAAATTCTCGTAAGTGGGGCAGAAAAAATGCCCCAAGACTTACTCAGGAGAATAAAGAAAAAAGTTCCTCACGTGACTGTAATCGAAGGGTATGGGATTACGGAATGTTCCCCTGTCATTACTGCACAAAGACGAAAAAGAGCCAAGAAGGGAGTTGGAGAGCCTATTCCCGGTGTTTTGGTGTCTATAGTAGATCCAGAATCATTGCTAGAAATGCCTGTAGGAGAAAAGGGGGAAATCTGTATTAGTGGGCCTTCTGTATTCAATGGATATTTAGGAGCGAATACGGATTCTTTTTTTTATAGGGATGAAAAAAAATGGTATCGATCTGGAGATTTGGGCCATCTTGACAAGAAGGGCACTCTTTATATAACAGATAGAACCAAAAGGATGATGAAAATCGGTGGAGAGATGGTTTCTTTAGGAGGATTGGAGCTGGAGTTTCTTAATATGGCCCAAAAATATCAATGGGTCTCTCCTATGCATGAAGGGCCATCTTTGGCTGTTATTGAAAAAGGTCAGGGAGGGCAAAAAGCTGAAATTGTCTTATTTACTACATTTCCCGCAGATAAAAAGGTTATTAACCAGCAGTTAAGAAATTCAGGCTTTGCTCGCATCGTTAAAGTTTCTGAAGTGATACAGGTTAAAGTCATTCCTGTGACCTCGACAGGAAAAACTCATCATCGCATGTTAGAAAAATGGATTAATAAAGAAGCCTGATTAAACGAAATATTTCTCGCTTTCGCTGGGAGAGTGTTGTAATCATTTAATAATTAGATGTTTGTGTGGTGCGCTTGTGCCGGTCTGATTTTTCCTCGTCGTTTTCAACGCCCTATTCTTAAATTAGAATAATAAATTATTCAATCGCATCTATTTGGTAATAAGTTGTTTGATCGCGATTTGGTCGTTTTTTGTCGTTTGTTTGTGTTTTTTTTTGAATGAAAATTGTTGATCGTTATTTTAATTGGTAAATATTATCAAGTTAATTGGTTTTTGTGTTTTATTTATAAAATTAGCGTAATAAAATCTGTAAAATTTAAATAATAGGCGCATTATGTCGAATCGAAGCTCTTCTTGGGGTGACGGACAAGTCAATGATTGGTTTAATTTGCAGGAAAAAATTGCAGAATCCTTTTCGTTAAATCATTGTTTTGCAGCAGCTTGTGGATTTCCTGTTGATCTAGGACCAGAAACTGTTGGTAATATCGATCTATCCAATTTTCATTCTACATGCACATTTTCTGGATATTGCTATACAGACGAAACTTCGGGTTGGTTGAAAAGTCGTAAGCATAATTTAGAAATAATGAATAGTTTCGTTGATAACAGAATAACCGATTTTTTGTTGGGGTTATGTTTTGGAGCTAGCTATACCCCTATAGAGGGATGGGCTACAAGGTCTAATGTAATTTATTCTGTTAATATCAAGAATTCTTTGGGAAGTTCTGCTCCATTTTCTGCGTCTTTATCCAGCAATATTCGCAGAATTTATAAAGACTATATCCTTAGGCCGATAAGATGTTTGATAAGACCATTTTTTCTCCCCCTTTTTATTTTCCATTGGTTTCCTGCGAAGTATGTGGTTCAAATGAAAAAAGAAGAACAGTTTTTTACGGGTTTTTGGGACCCAAATACACCGTGTTATCCAGAGTTATCTCATCATAAAAGGATCAAAGAGCTTTTTACTCACCAAAAGGTAGATTTTTCAATTTTTTTAAAAGGACTACCTTGCAAAGTACGGTGCTGCGTAATTGAATCTAAAGATATTGATCCTCAGAAAGAGTGTTGTACTGTAGTGCATGTTCTTGGGATGGGGTCAACCATTAATAATACCATAATGCACACATATCCTCTTTTGGCTGCCTATTTAGACGTGCAAGAAAAAAAGCCTCCTGTACGTTTTATTCTTATTGATCACTATTCGACTATTTCTTTAGAGGGTGTTGTACATACACCTGAAACTCTTACTGAAGCAGGGTTCCTTCTTAGTGAAACCTTAAAATCTATTGAAGCTACGTATGGAACTATTCATCAACTCTTGTCCTACTCTGTAGGCAGTGTTGTTACTGCTGCTGCATTGAAGTATTTTCACACTTTTATGAAATCAAGTGATGCAACTGCTTTAAAGCCCTCAAGAGCCTTTAAATCTTTACCAAAGAATATGGTCTTTGATCGGGGGCCATCTTGTGTCACAAAATTAAGTAACGAATATATAGGGGGATCAATACTTTTACAGTTAGCTAAGCTCTCCGGTTGGGATATAAATGTTGGGAAAGAAATATCGAACTTTGTTGATTGTTGTAAGGGAGGATCGCCTGCTATAACTATTTTAAACGCATTAAATGATCATCGATTTTCTTTGAGTTCTACTCTTTATTCTAATCCGGATATTGCAAAGTTGGTAGAAGAAAAAAAAGTCACTTCTCTATTGTTAGACATTTGTGCGCAAATTGTTCATGAGAATGCACAGCATAGTTTTGGTTTGGGAAATTGGTATGGATCCCATATTGTGGGAGGGGGTGAAAAACAAGATTTTTTACCAAGAGATCGAAATCTTGCCGAGGCAATTATTAGAACTTCTCTTTTTTAGGAAATTTTTTGAAGGTAGGAGATTTAAGATTGCAACGTCTTATTTTGTAAAAGACACACAACAAAAACCTCTACCCCAAGACCTTTCCCTGCATCGTCCATTTCCTCTCCGGATGTTGCTTGCACATGAATGTCAGGAAAGATTTTTTGGAACGCAAAAAAACTCTCTAAGTTTTTTTCCACAAGATGCCATTGCATGCGGATTTGAGACTTTACCATGATCTTTAAATCTATCAGTTCATAAGAAGATCCCTGAAGGAGCTCTGCGGATTTTCGTACAAAATCCGCGCTATTGCGATTGGAGTTTTTAGAGTCGTTGTTGGGGAACAAAGAGCCAATATCCCTTGCTTTTTTGTTAGATAAAGCAGAAAGAAGAGCATTAACAACTGCATGATATAAAACATCTCCATCACTTCTGGCTTTAAAGGGTCCAAACGCTTTTTGATATTTTTCTTCTAAAACAACGCCTCCAATAATGAGCTTTTTCTCTTGGGAAAGATATTCCGTTTCTAGTTCTACAGAAGTTTGCGTTTCTAATAGCTTTTTTTCCTCTAAATTCAAAAAGCGGTGACTGTCATAACCGTAGCCTAATTTGAAAGCTCGTTCCATTTTACAATGCTCCAAGTTTTTGAAAACATTGTCATAAATTGGGAAAAAGTGCAATTGCTTCCGCTATTTTAACGCTAGCATAACAGCTTGTCTTTGTTGTTCTAGTTGTAAGATTTGTTGATTTGTATTTTGTACATCTTGCATGAGGCTTTCCACTTCTCTAGACTGTCTTCTTCCAACACCAGGCAGTATTCCTGTAGAACCTCGTTCTAAATGTTTGGCAATTTCTGCCTTATATTCGAGCTTTTGTTTAGTAAGATTTTCAATTTGTTGATCTAGCTGCACGAGTCTTTGGTACTGCTCTTTCATGATTTCTTGAGAACTTTGATCTGCATGCATGACACTTGTTAGGCAAAAGAGAGGAATGAATAATAAAAACATTTTCATAAAGGGTTCCTTAAAAAGTTAGGGTGGTTTTTTGTAGTTTTTGATGAAGATATAAAGATCTTGCTTCGGCAAGTTCTCTAGGGGAAAAAAAGGTTTTTTCTTGGGATTGTAATAGATGAGCTCTCCGGCATCGGAAGAAAAGTTCATTGATTTCAGCATCATTCATTCCCTGGATCCAGCCTAGATCAATGCCTAGTTTGATTTGACTTAGCGCATCAAAAGCTTCTTTAGCCTCTAATTGACAAGAGTGTAAGAGAAGTCCGTAGGCTCTGCTGATTTTGTCTTTTAGTTCCATGGGAGGATTTTTACCGTAAAGAAGCCTTATATTTTTTTCTGCTAGAACAAGTTGAGTGGCTACTGCATGTAGAGTTTGTAAAATTGATTCTTCTGCAACTCCCAAAGTGTAGGCATTTTTAAGAATGACGAGGTCCCCCATAAAATCTTTAGACTCTCCTATGAGACTGCTTGCTTGTACGCTGTTTTCTGCAGAAGCGTTTAATTCGTCGAAGAGGGTTTCTGAGAAGATGAGAGCTGGAAGATGAAGGTAGCAATGCACTACCAACGCTGTTCCGCAAAGAGAAGGATTGCTGGTGAGATAGCCGAATTGAGGAGAAAATGCATAATCGATTTTTTCCCCAAGAGCTGTTTCTACTTGATTAAGAAATTGCCAAGCTTCTTTCCAAGATCCTTTGCAGTCCATCCACTCTAGGAGTAGATGTTCTTTGACATTGCAAACGGCCAAAAAATGTGCTGAGGCATCAACAATAAAAGCTTGTCCTTTACAAGCATTTTGCCATCCTTCCTGGCAGAGAAAATGCTCGGATAAAAATTCTTTTTCTTGAGGAGACAGAGATTCTGCAGGCAGGTAGGTGGGGGTTTGTAAAATCGGGACTGTCGTAAGAATGCTTTGAAGAATTTGCAGTAATTGAGAGGTTTGAGATTGATTTAATTTTCCAGAAAAAGGGTAACTGGCGATATTTCGATAAAGGGAAAAACTGCTGGCAGGCCATATGGGATTGCTTTGAGCTTCCCAAGGAGTGTGATGGATAATAGTATTAGGTAGGCTCACAAGTTTTCCCCCGCCCATTCTTTGATTTGATCGCGAAGCCAAGCGGCTTGTTCATATTGCTCTTTTTGCAATGCATCATTTAGAGCTTCATGAAGAGTGGCTAGTTGCTGAGTAGGAGAAATGGTGTGGGCTTGATGAGGAGATTTTCCTCTATGAATTTGAGTATTAGAAAGTTGTTCTGCAAAAAAAGAGGGGAGGCTTTCTTCTTTTATGAGTTTTTGCAACAAAGGTTTATCGAAGTTAGCATAGCATTGGTTACAGCCTAAAGAGCTGCCCATTTCTAGAGATTCCAAAGTGGTTAGGCATTCTGTGCAATAAAGCTTAGGAATGTTTTCTGGGTTGGAGCTTGTCTGCAATTGTCCGTGTAACTTTTTTTCTAAAATAGGGCAATTAGAGCACATTCCTACGCTTGTACAGGCGTTTTTACTGATTTCTTTATAGGTAACGCAAATAGCATTAGGGCATTGGGTACATTCAAGAGGTTTATCTGCCATTATGCACCTAGAAGGTTTGTGTATAGTTTTTATTTTACTTAATGTAAGAAATTAATGTAAATAGCACCTAAATATTTTGATATGTTATTGTGATAGTTTTGATCCTAATAAGGAAAGGTTTATGAAAAAAGTAAAATATTTATTTGCGCTTTGTGTAGCGATGACGGGGCTAGGAGCGGAAGAGTGGTATACAGAAACTTTGCATTCAGATTGGAGGCAGACTTTTTCTGTAAGGGAAATATTGCAAGAGGAAACAACTGAATATCAACATCTGGTAATTTTTGAAAATGAGCTTTTAGGTAAGGTTCTAGTTTTAGATGGTGTGATACAAGCAACAGAAAAAGATGAATTTGTTTATCATGAAATGATGAGTCATGTTCCTCTTTTGGCTCATGGGAATGCAAAACGCGTCCTAGTAATAGGGGGTGGCGATGGTGGAATTCTTCGAGAGGTTCTTCGTCATCAAACTGTAGAAAAGGCTGTCCTAGTAGAAATCGATCCGGGTGTTGTTGCTTTTTCTAAAAAATATCTCCCCCATATTTCTCAAGGTTCTTTTGACGATCCTCGTGTAGAGGTTTGTATTCAAGATGCAAGCTTGTATGTAAAAGAAACAGGAAGAAAATTTGATGTCATCATTTGTGATTCTACCGATCCAGTAGGGCCTGGAGCTGTTTTATTTACTCCAGAATTTTATGGAGATTGCCGTGCGATCCTGGATGATAAGGGGATCTTTGTCAATCAAAACGGCGTGCCTTTCATGCAGCCTGAAGAGCTTTCAAGCACTTACAAAAGTCGTAAGGAACATTTTTCAGAAGTGAGTTTTTATTTGGGTGTAATTCCAACTTATGTGGGTGGTTTTATGGCTTTTGGATGGGCAACAAATGATGTAGATGCTTTGCAAGTTTCGACGGAAGAATTGGAAAAACGTTTGCAAAATGTAAAAGGCGATCTGAAGTACTATACGCCTGCTATGCATAAAGCCTCTTTTGTCTTGCCGAAGTTTATTGAACAAAGTTATCGTTAAGCTCTTTTTACTTGACGTACTGGCTCTTGAGATGGAGCAAACCACGTGAACAAGAAAGCAAAAATAAGTAAAATTCCCATGCAGCAAAGAGTCTTGATTTCAGGGCTCTTTGCGAAGTTCTTATAGAGTATTCCCGCTACCAAAGGTCCGAGATAGCTAAAGCACCAGGCAAGTCCCATCAGTAGAGCAGATACAGTGCTAGGACTGTGAGGTGCGACCTTGTGTCCCCAGGATACGATCATAGGATTGATGCTATTTAAGCTAGCTCCTAAGAAAAAAAGCAGTAAGACTCCAGAGAGAGCGCCAAGAGAAGGAGTGGCTACCAAAAGTGAAAACAAACAAAGACTCAAGCTGATGGCGCATAAAATGAGTTTTTTTTGTCCGTAACGATCGCAAAAGTATCCCATGAAAGGTAGGGCAAGAGCTCCACCTAAGATATAACAAAAATGTCCTCCTCCCATTTGTAGCCAAACATGCGGTGTTTTCGTGATAAGGACATCAGGAAGAATGAATACAAGTGCTAAGACTAAACTATAGCTGCATAACTGGATGAGGTATAAGAAAGTAAGCGTTTTTTGAGCCTGTTTAAAATTGGCCAGCATTTGCCCAAGAGAGGTGTTTCTTGATGTAGAGCTCTCTGGAAAATGATGGAAAAACATCCAGATACCTACCAGAAAGACTGGTATGAAGAGAGTTATGGCATGTCCGCCAAAAATAGAGAGCATTTTTGTAAAAATCATCTGAGAGCAGGCGAGACCTAAAAGGCCTCCTGAGGCAAAGCAAAGAATGCATTTTGCTTTATGTTCTGTTGTCAAAGATCCAGCATATCCTACAGCAGCTGGATGGAAGGCTCCTGAGCTGATGTTGACAAACAGCAAAAGAATAAAATAAAAAATAACACCTTGAGACATGGTGATCCATAGAATCGAAGACCCCAGTAGTAGCCCTACAAGAAGAATTTGTTTACGATAGCCCCTGTCGCAAAAATATCCAAAAATCATTTGCAGGCTTTCTCCAAAAAATCCACTTATACCCGCAATCCATCCAGCTTGAGCTAGATCCATTCCACAAATGGTTTTATAGATAGGCCAAATACCAGTAAAAAAATCTACGACAAAGTGGGCAGAGCAAAGGATGAGTAAATTTTTTCCTATAGAAGAGGAACGTAAAAAAGAAAGCATGATGTGTACTATTTCTTAATTAGTTGAAAACGCATGATATAAAAAATTAAGAAATTTGTGAAGGGAATGTTTTTAATGAATAAGTAATCGCCGATTCCATGTATAATAGTTGCTACAAAACAATTTTTTGAGGTTAATTTTGAATTCAATTTCTGGACTAAAAAGGCATGCTGAGTCTCAAAGTGAAACATCTTCGAGTACAGCAAATCGAAAACAATCTAAAGTAGATGGAATTCCAGAAGCGTTACAAATAAAGATTCGCTAGCAGCTGCAGCAGTTTTCTCGAGAAGGGAAATATAAAAATAGCTTTAAATTGATTTCGGAAGAAGGGCGGATAGCTTATGTAGCTCGTGAAATCAATGGGGTTCTTTTTTTAGGTACGATAGAAAGAGACGTTGGAGCAGGTGGTTATGGATCGATTCATGAAGTTCGGTTGTTAAGTACGGATGGGGCCCATCGTACTTGGGCTTTAAAACTAAGTGGCGATGCTGATGAGGTTACGGAAATTATCAACGGAGAAGGTATCACTTCTCTTCATAGAGAGGTTTCTATGATTCATCAGCTGAATCCAAAAGGCGAAATGTCAATCTTCCCTACGGTGCATGCTGTAGTTACTGAGAAAGAAGGCTCTGAGGAAACTTTGGTAGGCTATCTTGCAGATTTGGGGGAATGTAATTACAATAGATATATGACGGATCACCCAGAAAGTTCTTTTGAGCAGATTGGCTCAGAATTTAAAGACATGGCGACATCACTTACTTTCTTGCACAGAACGCATATGCACGGAGATGTTCATGATGGGAATTTTCTTAGAACTCGAGGAAGTTTCCAGTTGATTGATTATGGGAGAGCTCGAGAGCTCAGCACCTTATGGAACCGTACTGATGATGACGCCTGTGACAATTATAGCAAATTGCCTGTTACCGAGAGTATCCGTTTCAATGATCTTCCAGGAAAGATTGAAGTAGATATCGGAAAGCTTTTAAGGCGAGCAAAAAAAGCCGGGGATGTGGAGCGTGTTTCTTCGTTGCGTCAAGAAAGAAAGCGCTTGATACAAGAATGTCCTGAAGAGGCAAAAGCTATGGATGTTTTTGGTTTAGGCCGGGTTTTTTATTTGCGCTGCTATGGTGAAGAGCCGTATACAGAGGAAGCTTTAGGTGCAGAAGATGTAGCTGCTCTTGTTCTTAGGCCTCAACAGAAGCAATTGCCTCCAGGGCTCAAAGATCTTATAGAAAGTATGCTGTCTTCGAATCCTCAGGAGCGTCCATGTATGCAAGAGGTTTTGAATCATCTATCGGTTATTTTTCCAGGCGGAAAAATTCGATCTAACGAGTTGTGGATAGAAGAAATTGAGCGGTTTTTTGAACCATTACAAAAAACTGAGCTTTTGACGCCTAAGATTGAACGTCTTCGACAGGTTGATTTTTTTGATGCACCCCCAGGGCTTCTTACTAAAACTGTTCGGGATTTAATTTTATCTGTTCTTTTCCAGCTCTCGAAAGAAGATATTGCGTTACTTGCTACTCAAGAACTGCAATATTGTCGCCAGTCAGCTGGAAATGCAATGCAAATAGATCAATCGGTTCGCAGAGTATTAGAAGGCGCTAGCTCATTTCAAGTGGAGAGAACATTGCTTGAGAACGCTCCAGATTTTATGAAGAGAGTTCTTTGCGCCAGTCTCATTCGCAAAAGCGACATAGTGCAAGCTACAGAAGTGTTTCAAACGATAAATAGCGAAGAGATTAAGGTCGCTTTACAAGAAAGATATCGATGTTTTTGAGGGTTTGCCGGGTTCTTCTTTGACGTATCTAGGAAGACTGTATCCGGATATTCGGGTAGACAATTCCTTCATTAGTTGTTTTCCTGTTTCCTCGGAAACTTCAAAATGCGCAGCTCCTTGCACTCGATCGAGTTGATGGAGATAGTAGGGAATGATCCCATGATCGGAAAGATCTTCGAAAAGCTTTTGTAGGGTGTCTGCGGAGTCGTTGACGCCTTGCAAGAGAACAGATTGAGTAAGAACGGGGATGCCTATTTTCTGTAGGCTTTTCATCGCTTGATAAATATCGTTATCCAATTCTTTCGGGTGATTTACGTGAAGAATAAACACCACCTGCTTTTGTAAGGAAGAAAGGATCTTTAAAAATGAGGCGTCGATTCTTTCCGGGATTCCAATCGGAAATCTTGAGTGGAAACGAATTCTTTGGATGTGAGGGATATTATCTAGGTCTTGTAGAAGTTTTTCCAGTGAAGCGTCGCTTAAAGATAAAGGATCTCCTCCGCTTAAGATGATTTCTTTTAAAGAAGGATCTTGCTGGATGATTTGGATCTCCTTGGAAAAGTCTTTTCCAAGCTCTTCATAAGCAAAATTTTTCCTAAAACAAAATCGGCAGTTCATGACGCAAGCGCTTGTTGTTACAAGCAGCGCTCTTCCTCGGTATTTGTGGAGTAGTTTACTGCCAGCTTTTTGAAAGTTTTTGTCTTGAACGGGATCGAGAGAAAAATTCGAGGGGGAAGACAGTTCTTCTAAGGAAGGGAGGAACTGCTTTAGAATAGGATCTTGCAATGTGTTTGTCTCGGCTTTTTGAGCTAAACGAAAAGGTAGGTTTAGTGGAAAGATCGCTTTTTTTAAAACTTTTTCTTTGTCTTTTTCTGGCCACTGTAAAAATGAAGCCAGCTTATCCCAAGAAGTAAAGTTTTGTAATTGAATCTGACGCCAAGAAGAAATCACAGCAGTAAATCTTTTTTTTGTGTTTTTGTCGGACATTTTATATGAATAAAGAATGCTTTTCAAGGTGAGAATAATTTGATGAGTACTCTTTGAAAAATGGCATAAAGAAGGTTTTCAAATATCTACATCACTTCAAGTTCTGGTTCAAAAAAAATATGAAAAATTGTCTAATTTTATGCCCAAAGTCTCAGGTAATAAATATGGATTTTACTGAGATTTTTTATTTCTGTATGGCTATTGTTTTTTTTTAGTTAATGTATACGGTGATTATGTGTGTGTCTCATGTTCTGGTAAGTGCGGATCTCAGACATTAGCAGCATCATTTTATCATATGGGAATATCTGTAGAACGTTGTCATGCACTGTCTCTAGAGAGTATTCGAAATATTGTCCGTTTATGTCCAACTGAAGCAGTTTTATAAGGATCTCGCTGCATGTTAGAACCTCCTATTGCTGTAATGCACAATATGGTTGCGATTAATAAGTTCTTCATTTGTTTTCGTAACCGTTTTCACTTGGATTTGGATTTTTTAAAGCTTCTACAGCTTCTTCATAGGATTCTTTTGAGCGTGATGCAATACTAGGTATGTCGTTGATTCGATTTACAGTCTGATACTCCAAATATCCGTTATCAAATCCAATAATGCTTATGATAGGATCTGAAACCTTATTTCCATTAGCATCATTTATAAATATTGCCATAGTAATGTTTTTAATGCCAAATGGACGCACAACCAAACAATCTTGAAGTCGAGGCTCGGAGTTAATCATAGATAATAGCTTTTGACTAGAATTTACGATGATTTCTCTAGCTTCTTGTTTTGTCAAAAGTCTATAAGTTTGGAACTCCACTCCCATAATTTTTAGTATTCCATTTGGCATGCTCACAGTTGTACTTATTGGCTCTATATTATATTTTTGTTCTACCCATGTGGCATAATTGTTTAAAATTTTATCAATTGCCGCGTCTTCTTCAGTTTTATAAGGATCTCGTTGCATGTTAGAACATCCTATTATTGTTGTGAATGATATGATTATAATTAATAGTTTTTTCATTTTTCATTTCCTGTTTTGAAGGTGTTTATCTATTTGTCTTAATAAAGAGTCTTTGTATGTCGGACTATTAATGGAGTGATCAACCCACGGAGCCCCAGGGTGGGAAGTTAACTCTATGATAGTGCTTTCTTCTCTTTTAGCTCCTTCTCTGTCTATTCTGGGGACAGGATCTCTTGCAGCTCTCACTCTGTAATGAGTTGCTGTGTCGCAAGATTTACGATAGATGTAGGCTCCTGGAGCAACAGCTACAACAATAATGCGAGATCGGAGGTTGGGAGGATAATCCAAGAGAGCATTTCTGACGTGGATGGCTCCTTGGCTATGACAAATCATTAAAAATTGAGCATCTTTGGATGACTTGTCAAAAAAGTCATTCCATAGTTTGTGTAAGAGCCTGACTGGCGTTGTGGCTGTGCATTTAAGTCCTAGATTGCATTCTTTGAGATCTGCAGAAACTCCATGCGTTGCGTTATATATGGCATGTATGTTGTGACCTTTAGCTAGCTGAGAGAGATATATCGCGGTTTCTCTTGATTCTTCATAAGTATTGGCCATTCCGTTGATCCATCCAATTCCGATGTCTTCTGCGTTAATCACCTCTAAATCGCTTAGATCGAAAATTTTGGAAGGCTCATAATATGTTGGACTTATTGAATGACGATCATAATTATGTCGAGATTCAAAGTGATCATTATAGGAGACGGAAGGTAGGTTAAAGGCGTTTGCAGCTAGAGTATCTCCACCCCTTTTACAGGTTCTGTGAGTGGCGCAATAACAGTGTTTCTCTACTTCGCCATAGAAATATCCCTCAAAGGCATTTTTAGATTCCGAAGCAAGGCCAAAGCGATCGAAATAATTTAAAGGGTTATTGTGAAGATACGCGTAGAGATTAACTCCATCGATGAAACCTGCAGGATCCGGATTGGTCCATATGCCTATTTCAGGATCATATAAGCGGAATCCAAAACAAATAAGACCTGCCTCTACACGTTTTCCTGCAAAACGCCATGGATTATCTACAAGAGATTTGCTCACTTTTTGTCCATACTCATTGTAGATAGTTTCCACTCCAAAAGAAGTGTATTCATAGCTTTCTATGATAGATTTGGTTTCAGGGTCTACCAAAGCTGAGACATTCCCGGATATGTCATAAATGGGGAGGTACAATTTATCATGGAGTTCAAAAGCGATTGCTTGTTGAGACAGATTGTTGCCACTTAGTCCCGGAACTTTTAAAGTTTGAATAGCATGGTTTTTGTCAAGAGAGCCTATTTCTTCGAATCCGAGATAAAAGTATCGAATGGATTTTTCTTTTCCTTTGTCATCAAGAGATGTTCTCATTGTAATCCGGCCCAAAGGATCATAGAAAAAGTTGTAGCGTAATTTGGCGTTTTTGATGGATGTAAGCTGGTTTAAGGGATTGCTTGTAAACCTCGTTTCTTCATTTCCTTTTGTTTTTCGAATCAAGTTTCCTTGATTGTCATAGGAGAGTTCTAGGAGGGAGCCATTTTTGTTAGAAACTTTGAGGAGCTGGTCTAAAGAGTTGTATGTTAAATCGCATTCACTTGTTGAAAGACGGCGGTCTAGGGAATCGTAGCTATATGTTTGAGATGTGTTTTTCTTTTCTGAAATAAGTTGAGAAAGGCCATTATAGGCATATTCAGTAAGCTGGTCTTTTTTTTGTGTTTGATAAGTTCTACCTAAGGCATCTTTTTTACAGTACTCAGTGTAAAAATCGCTATGAATATAAATTTTATTGCCAGAAAGATCATATTGATGTTCTTGAGTCCCCAAGTCTGAAATTAGACTTTCTTTGAGCAATCTTCCTTGTTCATCATAGGAATCGTAAGAGTGGGCGTACAGGAGTTTTCCCTTAGAGAAGCGTTGAACTTGCTTGCCAAACATTGCATCATACGTATAGACAATCTTGGACGCATCCGGTTGATCGATCTGTGTGAGGCGGTCTTTTTGATCGTAAGAATAGAAAACATGATGTATAGTGCCGGCAGTTTCTACAGATTCATAAGTTAATCTGTTAAAACCGTCATAATTCCTTATTATTTTAGTTTCATCAGATCCAGTTGCGGATTTAATGTTTCCATTTATGTCATATTTGTAGATGTTGGAAAGCACTATACTACCATTTTTATCTTGCACTTCAATTTTTCGGATCATTCCTTGATCTGTATACCAATAGCTAGTAGAAGTTTCTTGTGTTGTTTTTTTGTTGAGTTGTCCTAAAGAGTTATAAGAAAATAGAGTTTTCTTTTCTTCTAGAGAACCCGCAGCTTCAATTTCTTCTTCCAATCGTCCCATGGGCCCATACGATCTTTTAAGTGTTTTAGATCCTAGAACTTTTCCCCCTACAATTTCATCATGGATTTCAAGACAGAGATCGCCAACTAGATTGTAGAAGTTTTTTTGAGAAGAAAGCAAAGTTCCATCTGCTTCTTTCTTGGTAATGATGTGGACTCTTTGCAACGCATCAAATTCTATTTCGACTTGGATGCCAAGAGGGTTAAAAGTTGTCTTTTTTAAAACATTTTGTCCAAGAGCATTGAGATGAGAATAATTAGCGATGACTTGTGTTTGATGACCTTGTGCATCTATGTAGGCTTTCGGCTCCAAATGATCATCGTAAATAGTTTGTAGAGAAGGGGTGTTTTTATCGCCTTCGTATTCCAAAACACATTGGTTTCTTTCGTTATAAGAGAACCTTTTTTTAAGAGAATTGGTTCCTTCACTATTTGAAGTTTTTTGTTCAAGAATATTTCCAAGTATATCGTATTCAAAAGATTCCACCGTATAATCGTTTGCTCCTTCAGAAAACCATGTTTTTTTTTGTTTTATTCGGGAAAGAGCATCGTATTGCATTTCAATACGACGTAGGGCAATTCGAGATCCTCTAGTTCCTTTTTGATCCTCTCTGATCAGACATCCTGCAGCATTATATTTGTAATGTTTAGTGAAATATCTACAATCTTCGTCAAGATATCTCATCTCTTCGCTAATGCAATAAGAGGCATTATATTCATAAACATGACCATATAAAAACGACTTAATTCCATGTTCTCCTGCTGTGGATACTTCTTCGTAGCTTTTTCTTCCCTGATGATCATATTCATAGACTGTGATGATTTTTTCTTGGCTTAAGCTTCGATGCAAACTGCCTTCTGGATCATATTTAAAGAGTTCAAATGTTCCATCAGGATAGGTGATTTTCGTGGGATCTCCTCTTAGATTGCGAGAGGTATAGATGGTATGTCCTTGGGGATCTGTTATGCTGCTTATATTGTCAAAAAGGTCATATGTGTAAGAGAAAATAGGACAGTTTGCTTTTCCTGTCTCATCTAGTACTGGCGGATGGGTGGTTTTTACGATCCTATGACAAAAATCATAGTCATAGCTTGTCGTGTTGCCGAAACAGTCTGTGGAAGAGATTTTTCTTCCTAAAAGATCATAATCATTTTGAGAGGTGAAAATCCCATCTCCTCTAGATTCTATGCTTGAAATAGGTTGGTTTTCTAGATTATAGCAAAAGGAAATGTTCTTGTTTTCATGTAAAATAGAAATAAGCTCTAAGTTTCCCAACGCATCATAGCTTTTTTCTAGAATTCTTCCTGCAGCATCTATTTCTGTTGTAACTTGGCCTAAGTGATTGTAAGTCCATTTTTCGGAGAAAGCATATATTCCGTCTGATCCATAACTGTCTAAGCTGATACAGCTGCATTGTTTGTCATAATTTTTTACCTGTTTTTTTATAAAGGCTTCTTTTTTAGTCGAGTAATCGAAGGCTTTTTCTTCCGTGCTCAAAGGAAGTCCTATTCCGGGGAGGATATCTTTAGGAGTGATGGTTGTGATCTTTTTTCTAGAAACGTAGTAAGTGTCTTTTTCTTCTTCTGCCCATCCATCACTTTCTACTATTTTAATGCAGGCAGCATCTTCATTATAGGAGTAGAAAAATCTTTTTGGTTCGTGTGTTCTTGGTTTATCGTCTTCAAAATCGTAGTACTCAGTATTAGAGCAAAGCAGTTTTTTGGTAAGAAGATTGGTCTGAGGTTTGTAAGCAAAAGAAGTAGCATTTCCTTTACAGTCTTTCATTTGAATTAGCAAATTAAAGTCGTCTTGCGAGTATGTGAAATTTTTTATGTGGCACTCGTCTTTATTAGGATTTAACAGGCATCCATCCGGAGTAACGTCCAAGAAAATATCAGGATTTCCTGTGAGATTTCCATATAAACGCTCCTGTCGGATATTGCCTTTGGGATCATAGGAAAAAGATCTATAGGAATGAACTTTACCGGTTGCATCTTCTGTTGTTTTAGCCAAAAGCTGTCCGATATCTAGTTGTGTTTTTCCGAAATATTTTCGATCTACGCGGTATAACCTTCCGAGGT
Source organism: Rhabdochlamydiaceae bacterium (assembly GCA_019745395.1). GTDB lineage: Bacteria > Chlamydiota > Chlamydiia > Chlamydiales > Rhabdochlamydiaceae > CAIJXB01. The sequence goes on from JAIETG010000009.1 coordinate 37,876, forward strand.
CATCATACGTTTCAATGTCTACAAGTTCATTGCGGAGATTGTATCGATAAATTGTGAGCATGCCTAATGCATCAAAAACTTCTGTGTATCCAGGATGGTAAGAAAATGTCTGAGTTGTTTTCGGATTTCTACCAAGGGAATCGGGTGATTTGAGAGCTTTCACCCTGCCATCTTTGTAGTATTCAATTTCTCTATAGCGCCCCTCCGGTAATATTTTCTTAGTCAATCCATTTTCATACTCATAAGAAGTGGGGATGAGGTGTGATCCGTTAACGTCAGTTAACTGGTAATGGCCACTTACTTGATCAAAGGTATAGTGAACTGTTTTTTCTTCACTTGTCGTAATGTGAACAACACATTTTGATGTCTCAAAAAGATAGGAAAATTGGATCCAAGCAAGCGTTTTGCTTTGTGCATTATTTTTCATCTCAATACAGGCGAGATGACCTCTTTCTGTATAAGAAAAGAACAAATGGCTCCCATTTGGCATGGTCTCTTGGACTAGCTTATAATATTTAGGGTGTAAAACTTGGATAGCCATGAGAGGGACTAATTCTTCTCCTAGAAGGTCGGATGGCAGACTTTGCACTAGTTCATATACACGCTTGGTCCCGTCTCCTAGAATGAGGTCACAGACCTGCCCTTTACAATACAGCCGTTCATTTTGATGATTAGTTTGACCACCGATCTCGCCAGCAGAGGTATTGCACATTCCAATGGCATCTGGAGCGATTTCTATTTTCAGAGGATTTTGAGAAAATCCTTCTTGATTGACTTGACCACTATAGGGAAAAATTCCTCCAGATCTTCCTCCAGCAAAAGCTCGACTGTAAGATGTATTTTGTTTGTCTTTGCCTATAACTAGAAATCGTTCTGGAAAAATTCTCCATCCACCAGGCTGCACACCTGTCAGATAGTCTCGGTTTGTATAGAAACGTTGTAGGAGGAGGGGAGAGGGGGCTGTAATAGATAGGTCGATAACAGATTCAGAATATTCACCATTAATTACATTAACAACGTCTTGGATAAAGGCATCTGGGTCAGATTCCGTGCAGATGAGAAGAGACGGGGAATAACTTGCAAGAAGTGGAAAGCAAGATAGGAATAGGGAAAGGAGGCTGAAGCACAGAAATTGGGGTAATGACTGTGCTCTCATAGTCATGTGTCTTTTATAAATAAAAAGGAAAACATAATCTAGAGAGAGAATTGATCTCAATCGATATTTGATCCTATGTCTAATGTATTGTGAGTCAGTGCTTCTTCAATGTTAATTATACACAGCGAGACAATAAGTGTTTTAGATGGTTGTTAGATTGCGCTTCATTTTCATTCTGTTTTAACAAAAAGCGATTAAAAACGCTGCTAGCTTGTTTTTTCTAGGCATAGTCTTGGTCGTAAAATGTCAAAAAATTTACGAAATAAGACAGTCTTTGTTTTGAAGAAGTTGAAGATAGGAATGATGCAATGTTAGGAATGTCATTGATTTGTAGTTTTGTGCTAGAAATAGCCGTTATTAAATCTAATGATACTGATTAAAGGATCGTAAATACATCTCTCGATTGAATGTATACGGAGTAGTGGTTTTGTAGTCTGTTGATGAAGAAAAGGCGACTGATGAGTTTGTGAGTAAACAAGTTTTTCCTCCACCTTTTGTCTTTTAGATAGAGGATTGTTTAGGCCTGTTGTTTATTCCATCCCACAGTTCTACGATGCAGCAGGAGTATTTTGTACTTGCAGCAGTTGAGTGGTTTTTTCTTTAGCTTTTGACCCATCTTTAAGTTGTCTTGTAACATTAGCGCCTAAAGCTTGCAGTTTGCCTGTAAGATTTTCATAACCCCTATCTAAATAAGGAAGACCTGAAATAATGGTTTCTTCTTGGCTTAGTAATCCTGCCATCACGTAAGCAAATCCAGCTCTCAGATCTGGAATAACGATTTCTTTGGCTGTAAGTGGCGTTGGTCCTTGAACTATGAGACTATGGTAATGTCCTTGAGATGCATAGCGACAGCATTTTCCGCCTAAGCAATGTGTAAACAGCTCGATACGAGCTCCCATTTGATTGAGAGTTTCTGTGTATCCAAAACGGTTTTCATAGACTGTTTCGTGGATGGTAGAAAATCCTTGCGCTTGTGTAAGAAGTACGACAAAAGGTTGTTGCCAATCCGTAGCAAAGCCAGGGTAGACATCGGTTTCAATATGTACGCCACCTTGTAATGGGCCTTTGTAAAAAAACTCGATTCCATCGCTTTTCACATTAAATCCGCCGTTCACTTCTCGAAGCTTATTTAAAAAGGTGATGAGGCTGTGGTGTTGAGCGCCTTCTACAAATACTTTGCCTTTCGTGCTAATTGCTGCCATTCCTAAAGAAGCGACTTCAATCCGATCTGTAATCACCGTGTGCTCGACATCGTAAAATTGGGTAGATTCTTCAATGCGGATAGTGCGATCGACATCTACGCAAATGTGAGCTCCTAATTTTTGCAAAAACAAAATGAGATCAAAAATTTCAGGTTCCATAGCGGCATTTTTGATTACTGTTGTGCCTTTGGCTCGAACTGCTGCTAAGATGCAGTTTTCTGTAGCGCCTACAGAAGGGTAGTTTAGGTGAATAAGTGTTCCTTTCAGCCCTTGATGAGCTCTTGCGAAATAAGCTCCTTCTTTTTTCATGGTGCGATATTCGATGACAGCTCCAAGCTTTTCTAAAGCATCAATATGAAGATCGACAGGGCGTTTTCCTATTTTGCATCCGCCAGCTGTTGGAACGATGATATCTTCATCTGTACGGCCTAAAAGAGCTCCAATCATAAGAATAGGAATGCGATTGGACCCAGAAAATCTTTGTGGAATATATAGGGCTTTCAGATCTTTTGTAACGATTTCTAGGACGCCTTCTTTTTTATCCCAGACAATTTCAGATCCGATTTCACGGCAGAGTTCAACAGTTACTTCTACTTCTGCAATGTTTGGAACATTGTAAAGAGTGCAGCGTTTATCGGAGATCAAGGAAGCTACAAGAATCTTTGTAATGGCATTTTTAGCGCCAGCTGCTTTAACTCTTCCTTCCAGAGGAACTCCACCCTTAATTTTCAGTATTTCCATGATCATCCTCCTTAGATCTCCCTCCTATAGTCTTAACGAGAAATAGCATTAAATGCAAACAAGATTTGTCTCGAAAAAAAGTTGTTTAGAAAAGGTAATTCCTTGATGAGAAGATGGGAGAAGTCCTTGACTTGAAGTCTTCGTAGATTGGTAGTGGATTGACAAGAGAGTATTGGATGATAAAGAGAGTTTTTGTAGAAGTTGTACAGCAGCCCATCCCATGGTTTTGCGTGCGTTGATTTCTACGATAGGAAATAGTTTTATGATATGAGTGTCAGGATCTTGATAGAGGAAAGCGTCGAATCCTACATGGCCAAAAAAAGAAAGTTTTTTTAAAACAGCTAGAGCTTTTTGCGCATATAAAAGGTGTTCTTCAAAATACGCAAGGTGTTTGTGAAATAAAAGTTCTTCTTTTCCTGTGATGCTTTTTTGGTATGTACCACGAGAAGAGTTTTCGCAAAGAGTTGCTCCCAGATATGAAGAAGTGCCATCCTGAGAAATGTGCCACTGCGAGCTGAAATCAAGAATTCTTGTAAGCCAGGGTTGCGCGATAAGCGCTGGGGATAGTTCTTTATGTTTAGTAAAAAAAGAAAGAGCTTTGGGAAGATCTAGAGTTTCTCCCGAAGAGAGAAAGTGACCTCTTCCGGAAGAACCAAAGAGGGTTTTTAATACCTTGGGGCCTGAAAAGGATTCCCACCAAAAAGTGAGTTCTTCAGAACTTGCAATTTTTTGAGAGTGCTTTGGTTGAGGAAACGAGAGAAAGGAGAATTCTTTAGATTGTATTTTGTAAATGACTTCTAATGCAGGTGTATTGTAGGTGCAGTTTTTTTCTTGAGCCCATTTAGATAAAGATTTAGAAAATCCCCAAGAAGATAGAGAAGAAGGCGTTGGAGCATCTGTTAGTAAAGCAAAAGAAGAAGGAGCAAGGCCTAAGTTTTTAAGATGAGTAAGATAGCTTGAATCAGGTGGATGGGAAAGGAGTGGAACCTCTGAAGAGCTCGCTAAAAAGCAGGAAAGGTATTGGAGTTGAGTATACAGAGGGTGTCTTTGCAAAAATTGCATAAGAGAAAGTGAGGAAAAAGTAGATAGCTCTTCTTCGAAGAACGCATTTGTAAAAAGAAAGCTTTTCATAGAAAATAGAAGTCTTTATTCTGAGACGAAAATCATACGCAAAAACACGGGGGAAATCTATGAGAAAGATTCGAGTGGGCATTGTATTTGGTGGAAAATCCTGTGAGCATGAAGTTTCGATTAGATCTGCTAGAAATGTGGTAGAGGCGTTAGATCGAAAAAAATATGAACCCGTGTTAATTCATATTGATAAAAGTGGAGCGTGGCATTTAAGGGAAGCTTTAGAAGATTTTAGCAAACAAGAATCGGTCGCTCTAATTCCGAAAAAAGAAGGAAGCGATTTGATTCATCTTTCCTCACCTTCCAGCTCTTCTCCTCCAGTTGAAGTTATTTTTCCGGTTCTTCACGGAAGTTTTGGAGAAGATGGTACGATTCAGGGACTTTTTAAAATGGCTGATATTCCTTTTGTGGGAGCGGGTGTACTTGGCTCAGCTGTAGGGATGGACAAAGACGTCACAAAAAGACTTTTAAGAGATGCAGGTATTCCGATTGGTAAGTTCTTAGTTTTGCAAAAACACCAAAAAGACAAATGCTCTTATGAAGAATGTGTTTCTTTATTAGGATCTCCTTTTTTTATAAAACCTGCTAATGCAGGATCCTCAGTGGGAGTTGCAAAAATCCGTTCCGAAGAAGAGTTTGCATTAGCTCTGAATGATGCGTTTTCTTACGACAAAAAAGTCATGATAGAAGAGTTTATTAATGGTAGAGAGATCGAGTGCTCTATTCTTGGCAATGAACATCCTATTGCATCTATTCCTGGAGAGATCATTCCACAGCATGAATTTTATTCTTATGAAGCGAAGTACTTGGATGATAATGGGGCTATCTTGCAAATTCCTGCAATATTAGAACTGGATGTGATTGATAGAGTGCAAAAGATGGCAGTGGACGTGTTTCAAGTGCTTTGTTGTGAAGGAATGGCTAGAGTGGATTTCTTTTTAACAGAAGATGGCAAGCTTTTTGTAAATGAGATCAATACGATTCCAGGCTTTACGCAGATCAGCATGTACCCTAAACTGTGGCAAGCAAGTGGTCTTTCTTATGCTGATCTTTTAGATCGTTTAATTGAGCTTGCGATTCAAAGATCGGATGCAGAAAAAACGATTCAAACGGCTTACGTTCTCGAGGCAAAGAAAAGCTAACTAATACACATCCGTCATATACTGTCTTGTATGGCGTATATTTTTCATAAAAGCTCTGGCTTCCTCTTCTGAGAGGTTGCCATGCTTTTCTGCAATATGCAGAAGCGTTGCGTCCACATCTTTAGCCATTCGAGAAGCATCTCCACAGACGTAGAGATAAGAGCCTTTAGATAACCACTCCCAAATCATTTCTGCGTTTTCTAGAAGTTTATGTTGTACATAGATTTTCTCTGCTTGATCTCGAGAAAAAGCGACTTCAAGTTTTAGCTGTCCTTGCTCTATAAGCTCATGCCAATAGTCTTTGTATAGAAAATCATGTTCGGAAGAGCGCTCTCCGAAAAAAAGCCAATGTTTTCCTGTGGCTTTTTGACAGAGCCTTTCTTGCAAGAAGGCTCTATAAGGAGCCACTCCTGTTCCAGGACCTATCATGATTAGATTGGCAGAGAGGTTTTCTGGTAGTTTAAAGTGCGCTGCAGGTTGCACGTAGATCGGAACGGTAGTTTCTTTTTCTTTCGCTAGATGGCAGAGAAAGTGACTTGCTACGCCATAGCGGATTTCATTTTGGTGAGGATAAGAAAGAAGAGCTACTAGCAAGTGAACTTCGTGAGGATATTTTTTTAAAGAAGAGCTGATTGAGTAAAATCGAGGAAGTATAGGCGTGAAGTGTGGAGCTAAATCTTGTAATGGACTGGGTTTTTTTTGAAAAAGTTTAATGATGTCTAAGAGATCTTTTCCTGTTAAAAAAGTGGCAAGCTCAGCCTTGTTTAAAGGATCTACAATGTGCGTTAGGAGCTCTTTTGTCGAGGGATTTGCATTTTCTTGTAAAAGATGTCTAAGAAGCGAAGTGTTAACTCTAGAGAGGTTTACTTTGTGTGAAAGATAGTGCTCGCAAGTCATTTCTTCTTGAGATCTGGGATCGATTACAAGTGCATCCGGAGTATCACTCAGTAGTGAGAAAAAATTTTGTACAAGTAGGGGGTCGTTTTGAGGAAGGACACCGATTGAGTCTCCCGGTTCAAACTGTAAATTAGTATTTCGAATGTCTAAAGCGATGTGGTAAGTTTTTTTCGTAGAGAGAGAATGAGAGAGCAGACGTTTTTCTTGGAGGGTAACTTTGCAAGGAGTTGTCTTGCTGTAATGCTCGGGGAGGGTTTTTTTTGAGTTTTCTGAGTTATTCATAGACAAAAGTATGGTAAAAGAAGTAAATAAAAAAAAGAAAAACGTTAATATAAGGATTTTGCTTCATGAAAATCGCTGTTTTATTGTTGTTCATGATTACTCTCGTTGGCTGTACGTCAGCTGGCTATAATCCTTCCTACATTTCTGATGTAGAAGCGGATTCTTATATTGTAGAAGAATGACCTTTAGTAGGGATCAATTCTTTTCCATCTTTTTTAGCCCAAGCTTTTGTCAGAAGATCTAGTTTTTTGTTGGAGATTCCTCCTAAAAATTCTATAGCTTGCAAGAGTCGAGCTCGCGTACGGTCTTTTCCTAAAAGTTCTACCGAATCAAACAGTGGGGGGCCTATTTTTTTTCCTGTCAAGCTTGCATATAAAATGGGCATCATTGCTTTTTTATAATGCAGTCCGAAAACGTCAGACACATCTTTCGATGCCTTTTCAATCCCGGTCTTGCTCCAATCTTCCTGTTCATCCAAGCTCCAAATAATGCCTTGCAAAGCAAAAGCAACGGCTTCTTTAGGTAAACTCGTAGGGCATAGTAGTTCTTCTGTGTAGTCCAAATGGCGGACAAAAAAGAATCCACAGAGTTCAATGAATTCGGAGAAGTTTTTCATGCGTTTATGGCAAAGAGGCATGAGTTTATTCATAAACTCTTCTTGAAAACCCCATTGTTGGATTGTTTTCCAAAGTTGGTTTTCAGGAACGGTCTTGATGAGGTATTGCTGATTGAGCCAATCGAGTTTTTCGGAATCGAAAATGGCGCCTGAAACACCGATGCGTTTGGGATCGAATTCCGTAATCAGCTCTTCTAGGGAATACATTTCACGATCCCCTGTCATGCTATAGCCCATGAGAGATAAAAAATTTAAGAAGGCTTGAGGGAGGTATCCGGTATCTCTGTAGTAGAAGATGGAGGTGGGATTGCGTCTTTTGGAAAGTTTTTTTCCATCTTTACCTAAAAGAAGAGGCATATGCATGAAAATAGGAGGCTTCCACCCAAAACTTTCGTAGAGCATAATATGCTTAGGAGTAGAACTCATCCATTCATCTCCACGAATCACATGTGTGATCTCCATAAGATGATCGTCGACTACATTGGCTAAATGGTACGTAGGGAATCCGTCGGATTTGAGCAGAATCTGGTCATCGACGTCAGCCCAGGGGCATGTGATAGTCCCTTTAATTCCGTCTTCAAAGCAGCACTCGCCAGTTAATGGGATCTTGAGTCTTACAACGTAGGGCTGCCCTTCTTTCTCTCTTTTTTCTATTTCTGCTGTATCGAGATTTCTATATCGTCTATCGTATCCAGCGCGTTGTCCTAACTTGGACGCTGTTTCTCGCATTTCTGCCAGCTCTTCTGGCGTTGCAAAACATTTGTAAGCTTTTCCTTGGTCCAAAAGCATTTGGCAATGTTTTTGATAGATCTCAGTCCTTTCAGATTGTCGATAAGGGCCATAAGGGCCTCCGACGTCAGGACCTTCATCCCAAGAAAGACCCGTCCAACGAAGTGCGTCAAAAATACTTGTCTCATATTCAGGCTTAGAGCGTGTGCGATCTGTATCTTCAATTCGTAAAATAAAATTGCCCTTAAAATGTTTGGCAAAAATAAAATTGAAAAGAGCCATGTATGCAGTTCCTACATGAGGATCTCCTGTAGGAGAGGGGGCGATGCGCACGCGTACGGTCATGAAAGAGTATCCTTTTTTCAGCATAGTTATTTCAAAGAAGAGATTTATTGTACCAGTTAAGCTTTAGAATGCAAGAGTTCCTTCAGAGCAGATGGTACGATATTTTTTCCTATTAATGGTTTCCTTCTGATGTAGGATCTGGCTGCCCCCAGGGAGAGGGTTGCATTTCGATGGTATTATTATCTTTAAGAGTTATTCGTGTGTTTATAGCAGTTCCAGGATAGGTTTTGTGGTTAGCTCCAAAAGCACAAAATCCTGTTAAAAGGGTTTTTCTGCTTGCAGTAGGCGATTGATTAGGGCCGCTTCCATGAAAGAGGTAGGGGTGCATAAATAGAAGATCTCCGGGTTGAGCTTCTATCCAAACGCGCTCTTCTTCTTTATCTTGAGGTATAGGGTAGTTGTTTTTATCGATCCATAAGCCCCCATTTTCTTGTGTCATGGGATCTACAGGTATCACGCAGATTGCATAGCTGCCATTTCCTAAAATATCTTGCCAGTCTGGGTCGTAGGATTGACGAAATTGGATATCTCGATGTTTAGGAAATGCGATTCCGTCTCCTGGCATTTTTGGGTGGACTTGGAAAATCAAATGTTCTAAATCAGAAGTTCCAAGCAATGCAAAGAAAGTTCTGAGCATTTTTTCGGAACGTCCGATTTTTAGAAGAGAGGGCTGCATGCCCCCTATTCCATTAATTCGTGCAATTGAAATGGATGTGCTTGAGGGCCTTTTGAAGATGATTTTAGATCCTTCGATATGAAGGAACTGTTCTGATGTGGAAATGGATTGATCTTTAGAATTTTTAATCGCATCTAAAGCTTGATCAACGCTTGCTGTTAGTTTTTTTTGAAGATCTTTGCATTCATCAGCGCTCAGACATTGTCTTTTAATAAGATAGCCTTGTTCATAGAAAGTAGTAATTTCTTCCTGTGAGAGAAAAGTCTCAGGTTCTTCAGCATTCAAATTCAAACAAAAAAAGAGGCAAGTAAATGTAATCAGTATCCGTGTCATCGAAGAGCTCCTGGTCGTTGATCGGTTCTAAGATATTCCTCTGCTCTATTATCTACAAGATTCATGAACCAAAAAACATGGCAAAATATCCTATGCGACTGGCTTCTAAAGATTCGTATAGACGATTGGATGCATTGTTGTTTTCTTGGGTAAAGATGAGAAGTTTGTGAAGGTTGTGAGTTTTTCGGACATCTATCATCATCTGAGATAAAATGGCTTTAGCGTATCCCTTTTTGCGAAATAAAGGTGCGGTATACACGCCCCCTACTTGTCCTATTCCTATAGCTTTTGCATTCAGTTCTGCTATGGACACAAGTGTATCTTGGCAAAAGTATCCCCAGATAATTTTTTCTTGTGCTTTTGTAAGAAATTGCTCGTGAAGCTGCTCGCTTGTTAGGTCGTGAGGAATTCCTTCTTCTGCAAGATAGTCGAATCGAAGGATTTTCCACTGTGGATAGTCTTTGGCAGTTAAATATCGAACAGGAGCCTGAATAATATCTGTAAAGCTAGGGATCTGTTTGCTGTAGAGGATTTCTTTCGTTGTAAATATATCTGTTGTGATGATTTTTTTTGTTTTCAGGAATTTCCAAAAAGAAGAGCAAAAATTCCATTCTCCTAAAAGGCCTGTAAGAGGAACTTTCTCTGCTAAGCAGGCTTGCAAAAGGATGTCAAAAATCGATTCTTGTAAGGAAGCTTGCACTAAGAGATTGCCTCTTCTTGTAAGAGCAAAAACAGCAACGATTTTTTGAGAGGATCGGATGATTTGGAAGTTAGCTGAATTAGGAGCCTCTGAGAGTGTTACTCCGTGAGCTGCTAAATTTCCTAATAAAAAGAGGGCGTAGTTTTCGTGTTTTTGTAAAAAGCAGATCACTTCTTGCTGAGAAGAAGGATCTACTTTTTCGATAGAAAATTTCATGATTTTACGAGGATATACTTAAAAGGAAGATTAGATCAGACATTACATGGATTGCTTCTGTTAGTTGCAGATCGCTTTGTCCAAAAGTTTCAGAGTAGTCCTTTTTCTCGTCCTTTTTTTCGAGCTCTTTGAGAAAATTTTGATAATTCTTGTCGGAGTCGATACGTTCTTTTGAGTTAGCCTTCAGCATTTCTAAGTAGGGAGTGTATGTAGAAATGTAAGTCTGCTTGCTTGCTGCATAAAGGTTTTGCAGTTGAAGCCGATGTAGAGGAGAAAGGTCAGAAAAATCATCTTCAATACTTGAAGAAATTTCATCGGTAGAAACAGGGAATTTTGCATGTTTTTCGCCGACTTCTAGTTGAGAAAGGCCCCCAGGAACAACGATATCCGCTATGACACCGACTAGTTGTGGGCTTTTTCCTGAGACTGTGTAATATCTTCCTCTAGTTACTTTAAATTCTCCTTTGGGATTGACTTTTCCATAATTGGCAGACTCTAAAGTAAAGGTCTGAAAGGTGCCTTTTCCAAACGTTTCTGAATCACCAATTACAAAAGCTCTTCCGTATTCTTGGAGAGTTTGAGCTACAATTTCAGAAGCTGAAGCGCTACCTCTATTAGTAAGAACAAGTAACGGTCCGTCCCAAGCTTTCTTTTCTTCTAAATTGCGAAGTCTTTGAATGGAGTTAGTATTATCTTTTACGGATACGACAACTCCTTTATCGATAAAAAGACCAGTGACCGCAACGGCTTGAGTTAAAACTCCTCCAGCGTTATTGCGTAGATCTAAAATGATCCCTTTGAGTTTATTATCTTTTTTCAGTTCATTGATGGCTTGAGCTAAGTCTTTAGCAGAAGAACTGGTGCTATCTTGGTAAAAAGAGAAAAGGTGGAGAATCCCTATGCAGCCGTCTCCAAAAGGATGTTTAGAGGTTTCTAATCGACTTTCTTTTAAAACGACCTCTCCGCGAATAATCTCAATTTCTAGTTTTTCTTCTTCTTTAGTTTCTGTATCATTACCGGTTCTTAGGACAGTAAGACGCACTGGAGTTCCTTGTTGTCCGCGTATGAGTTCTACGGCATCAGAGATTTCCATCCCTACAATAGGTTCTTTGTCAACAGCGATGATTTTGTCCCCGACCTTGAGCTTGTTGTCTGCTCCTGCAGGACCACCATCTAAGAGGCGGACAATTGTAAGCCCGTTGAGGTCATCTTTGAGTTGAGCTCCAATTCCGTACAGTTTTTGCTGCACTTGGATCATAAATTGAGTAGCTTCAGAAGGTGTGAAATAGGCTGTTTGAGAGTCTAAAGAAGAGCTGATAGATTTGAGTGTGTAAGATAATGCCGTTTGTGTTTTTTCTGTAGCAGATTTCCCAAGTAACTCTTCCTCACGGTTGATTCTTCTTTTCTTAAGTTTTAGCGTAAATTGCTCTTGGTCGGATAGGCTGAGTTTTTCCGCAGTTTCTAATTGGAGGGCTTTAATGCGTAGTATTCTATTTTTAAGATCTTCTTCTGTTTTGACCCAAGTTAAGTCCTTGAATTCACTAAGACTAACTTGAGTTGGCATTTGCATGCTGGCAACCTCGAGTTCGATCTGGTTTCTTCTTGCAACGGCTCGTTCTATGCAGCTATGTAAGGTTAAAAAATTACTAAAGTCTGCCTTTTGAACATTTTGTAGAGTTTGTTTTAAAAGTTCTTCGGAAGGAGTTATCCACTCAGCAACTTCACTTTCTAAAAAATATGTTTTAGAGGGGTCGATTTCGTCTAAATAGTGTATAAAAGATCTTTGAATGATTTCTTCGGATAATTTTTGATAAGAAACGTGAGATTTTAAAATTTCTTGTATCTTATTTTTAGTGTCTTGCGGTGTTAAGGAAGGGGGTTTGGCAAAGCAAAGACAGGGGATACAGACAAGTAAAAAAAAGAATATCCTGCGGCGCATCGTTTCCTCTCAGTAAATGTTCTAATCGGAGCATAAAACATGAGAAACTTTAAGGCTATTAAAAACAGTGGGTTGCTTCGATAATGGTGTTTTTTTTCTATTTTTTGACAGGTAAATTAACTGAAAGATTGATTTAAATTCATTTTTATGTCACAATAATTAATCAAAGCGTAGCTATTGAAGCTAAAAGAGAAAAAACAAGCGAATAAGAGTAGAATAAACGAAACTGAGTACTGAATATTTAATTCTCTAATAAAGATAAAGTTATATAATTTTTTTTTATGTTTTTAGTATAAGGAATAGAAAATGGAGAAGGAAAACAATCATTTTACCGGAGTAGAAACCCAAAGCGATGCTCCTCGCAAAAAAATGGTTTCTATTACGGAGGCTGCTAGGATCAATAACGTGACTAGACAAGCCATTTACGTAGCAATTAAGCAAAGAAAGCTAAAGGCTTACAAAGACACTACTCGATGGACTATCGACGTAGAAGATTTGGATGCTTATAGAAAGCAAAAATATTCTCGATCTAAATCGATTTTTGATGGGGAACTTCTTTTTGATAACCAAAAAGGATTCTTTTCTGTAAATCAAGTAGCAAAGATACTTGGCGTACCAGCTCAAAAAATTTATTATGCTACAAGAGTAGGTCTTCTTAAAGCTTCTCGTAAAGGAGCTGCTTGGGTTGTTCATACAGATGATATTCAATCTTACAGAGAGCTATATCTTAGCCGCAGAGAAAGCAATACAGAGGTTGTATAATTTTATAATTATACAAATTTTTTTTATTTACACCGCTCGTTTTGAAAAAAATGAGCGGTGTTTTTTTTGTAAAACTTCGCTGTATAAATTTCAATCTATCCAAATTTAAATGAATTATTCAATTTGTGTTTGAGTGTACTAAATATACTGCTGTTTCTAGGTGAGTTGTTTGTGGGAACATATCAAAAGCTTGTAAATCTTTTAAGATAAATCCTTGTTTGGATAGATAAGCCAAATCTCGAGCGAGAGTTGGTGGATTGCACGATACATAAGTAATATTTGATTTGCTATCTCCTAAAATCTTTAGTACAGCGGGAGCAAGCCCTACTTTAGGTGGATTTACGAGAATAGAGTCTGGTGTAAAGGAAGCTAAAAGGGAAGGGAGCGCTTCTTCTACATCAGCACACAAAAATTGTACGTTTTTGATCTGATTTTGCTGCCCATTTTGGATGGCCAGTTTTATGGAAGCAGGGTTCAGTTCCACTCCAGTGACTATTTTCCCATCTCGAGCAAAAAGAAGACTAGAAGCTCCTATGCCGCAGTAAAGATCTAAGATTTTTTGACTGTTTTGATTTTTTTCTAAAACCCAATCATAGAGATAACCTGTTTGCTCTGGATGGTTCTGTACAAATCCTAAAGGGGAGAAAGTGCAAGTAATTCCTCTATGAGTAAATGAAGCGGTAGTTTCTCCAAATGTAAATATTTTTTTTGGAGTTTGAATAATCCAACCATCAAATGCTGGGTGATTGGTTAGTGCATCTTTAAGCTTTTGCATTTCTTTGTCGGGAAGTTCCGTTAGAAAGTGGCAAAAAATTATATAGCGATCCTCGGATGTTTTAACAATTTTCAGAGAAGAATTAGAAAGAGTGAGAGTTGGATCTAGTGTAGCCACAAGTTTTTGTAAAAAAATGAGGAGTGGATCTGGTCCTTTATGAAACAAAAGACAGCTTTGAATCGGAAGGTGAGCGCCTTTTTTGGTTGTAAATCCTAAGGAAAAAGTTTGATTGATTTGTTGGATCTTTAAGGAAATATGCCTACGGTATTCGAAAGCAAGAGTAGATGGTTTTATCGGGGGAATGGGGTATTGGATTTTCGCAATTCTTGTAAGAGAGTCTTCTAGAAAGCGTTTTTTTAGTTCTAATTGAAGCGGGTAGGCGGCATGCTGAAGTTGACATCCTCCGCACTGAAAAAAATAAGGGCACGGTGGATTCACGCGTTCTGGATTTACTTGGATGAGTTTTTTAAGCTTGCCTTTTGCAAAGTGACGTTTTTGTTCAGAGATTTCAATTTCTGCAACCTCTCCAGGGAGCGTAAAAGGAACAAAGCAAACCTGAGTGCCAATTTTCCCGACACCATCTCCTCCAAATGCGACGCTATGAATAGAACAGAGGGTCATTTGTCAGGTTGAGTAATTTGAATGTCTCGTATTTGCAATTGAATACTTGACTTGTTTAAAAAGTTGTTGATGTGAGGTGTGAACGCAATCTGCAAATTGAGATTCTTTTTAGAGAGCATGTTTTTTTTCTCCGCCATGCCAAAAGCGATCCCTTCTAGGAGACGATCGTCCTGTTCTAGATACAGTTTTAGATGGGTTTTTCCGACAACTTTAGGAGGCCAAATTTGTTTTGCGGCGCAGTACAAGATTGGTTGAGGATTTTCGTTGCCAAAAGGCTCCAAGAGATTTAAGGATTCCATGAAATCAAAGGTTAGATCTTTGAAATGGATTTTTGCGTCGATAAATAATTTTGTAATGATATCTTGTTCTTGTAATTTTGCATTAGCTGCAAGGATGAAATTTTTCTTAAATTGCTCGATGTTTTCTTCTTTAATAGAAAGCCCTGCGGCAAAGTCATGTCCTCCAAAATTTTCTAACAAAGAAGAATTTTCTTTTAGATATGATAGTAGAGGGAATTCTGGAATAGTTCGCATTGAGCCTTTCCCTACGCCTTGATCGATAGCGATGATAATTGTAGGGCGGTTGTATTGTTTAGCAATTCGGGCTGTAATGATAGGGATTATGCCGGGATGCCATTTATCGGAAATGAGAACTAGGGCCTTTTCTTGCAGAATTTGAGGATTTAGAGCGATATAGTTTTCTATATCTTCAGCATTTTTTCTTTCGATTTTTTGTCTTTCAGAATTATTTAAGTCGAGTTCTTTTGCTAAAGTTTCCGCCATAACAGGATCTCTGATCAAAAGTAGTTCTACTCCTTTAATCGGGTCTGCAATGCGACCTAAGCTGTTGAGTCTAGGGGCTACTTTAGAGGCGATATCAATAGGAGTGATTTCTCCAGGTTTAAGATCGCATACAGAAAACAGTTTTGCTAATCCTACACGTTTGTTTTTTCTCAGCTGTTTTAGGCCGTATCTAACTAAGATGCGATTTTCCCCTATTAAAGATCCCATATCGGCAATAGTACCTAAGGCGACGAGATCCAAATACTTTTTCAGATCTACTTTATTAGCACTGATCTCTCCTTGAGAAATCAAGAAATTAGTAAATGCATGGGCTAGTTTAAAAGCGACTCCAACTCCTGTAAGATTTCGATCGGGATAGGTGCTGTTTAGTAGTTTGGGGTTTAGCGTAGCGATACAGTGAGGGAGCTTTGCAGTGGGTTCATGGTGGTCAGTAATGATGACGTCGATGTTTTTATGTACTGATGCTGCGATTTCGTTAGCAGCTGTAATTCCACAATCAACGGTGATTAATAGTTTGCAATCATTTTTAGTGGCGTAATCTAATGCATCATAAACTGGGCTTTGCTTCAGAGAGGCCCGGTTGGACACATAGAAAAAGACTCGTCCGCCTACATATCGCAAAAATTCTGTTAGTAAGACGGTTCCGGTCATCCCATCTACGTCGTTGTCCCCATAAACTAAGATGTTTTCCTGATTTTTAAATGCTTGGAAAATGCGTTCTACCGCTTTATCCATATCGGGAAATAGTTGAGGGTCGAGTAAGTTAGGAAGCTTGGCGTAGAGATACTCATGGATTTGTTCGAGGTTGGTAAATCCTCGTGCTGCCAATACTTCTGCAGTTACTGGATGGATGTTAAATTCTTTTATAATAGTCTGCACCCATGTAGGATCAATCTTGGGGTATATCCAGAGGGGCAGCACCATGTGTCATATCCTTTGCTCTTATTGAAATTGAGTACATTCGTTACAGTTACTTTTAGTCAGGAGGGGCAATGCCCTCCTGACTGGATTTCTACAAACAATACTATAACATACTGGCGTTAGCGATTAAGTGCCATTCTTTGTTGTTTATTTTTTTCTTTTGTATGAAAGAAAAGCATGCAAGGAGCAGCAACAAAGAGTGATGAAAGAGTGCCAAAAATCACTCCAATAGCCATTACAAGAGCAAATCCAAAAATGGTACTTCCTCCCATAGCGATAAGCGGTACCAGTACAAGTAGTGTGGTTCCGGATGTCATAATTGTTCGGCTGAGCGTTATGTTCAGCGAGTGGTTGATGATATCCGCAAAAGAGGATTTTCTCATGTGAATAGAATCTTCTCGAATTCGATCAAAGACAATGATTGTGTCATTAAGCGAATAACCGACAATAGTCATTAAGGCAGCTATTGTATTGAGGTCGATTTGTAGTGGTACTCCCAAGAAATGCAAGAGAGCGATGGCTGCAAAAGCGAATAAGACATCATGAATAAGACAGATTGTAGCGCTGGCTGCATATTTGAATTCAAAGCGTATTGCAATGTAGACAAAAATCGATATCAACGCGATTAAGAGACCGATGATTGCACTATTTCTCATAGTATCAGACATCTGCCCACTCACTTCCGACCAGTTTTGCGCAATAGTAGTAATGGAGCTATTTTCTATAGCTACTTCATGCTTTTGTAGGGAAGATACGACCCATTGTATTTTAAATGCCGTAGCCTCAGATGCATTTAAATAGGTGTTGTGTAAAGGCCTTCCAGGCGAATCTAAAGATCTGCTTAAGAAAATACGAACTTGATTTGATGGTGAAAGTTCGCGTATTTGGATCTCTTGAGGTTTTACTCCTGATTGGACTAAAGCTCTTTCTACAGCGTATCTGTAGTGTTCCTCTTGAGAAGGAACGAGTTCCAAATTCAGTGCATAACCTCCTGTAAAATCCATTCCTAATAAAGAACTTTTTTCTTTTATAGATAGTACGCCTCCAACCAAAATAACTAGGGCTGAAATAGCTATTGTGTGAGGAGTGTACTTTAAAAAGTTAAAGCGCTTTGCCTTAAAAATGTTCATCATTTTAAGTGATTTATGTTCGGGGTTTTGTATCCATCCCATGAAAAAGTACTTTGTCATGAAAAGAGCTGTGAACATAGAGGAAACAATTCCTATAATTAAAGTAATAGCAAAACCTTTGATTGGTCCTGAATCAAAATTCAGTAGAATTAAAGCTGCGATTATTGTTGTAACGTTGGAGTCTAAAATTGCTGAAAAAGCTTTTTTATAACCAGCCTGTACCGCTGTGGTAATTCTTCCTGTAAGAGCGAATTCTTCTCGAATCCTTTCGAAGACTAACACGTTGGCATCTACAGCCATTCCAATCGTTAAAATCAATCCAGCTAAACTAGCTAAAGTGAGGGTTGCTTGTATGTTTTGTAAAGTAGCCCACATGATCAAGAGATTGAAAATCACAGCGACAGAGGCTACAACGCCACTAAATCGGTAGTAACTGATCATTACAATAAGCACTAGCAGTAGGGCTATGATGGTAGCCCATATTCCCATGCTTCTTTCTTTATTTCCCAATTCTGGGCTTACATTTTTTTCTGAAAGAATTTTAGGAGTAAAACTTAATGAACCAGCTTTTAAATCACCTTCTAATTGGTTCATTTCTCTTTGAGAAAAACTTCCTGTGATCATTGCGCTGTCTTTTAACGGAGAATTTAAAGTTGGCGCATTGACAATAGTTCCATTGAGAATAACGGCCATTCTCCATCCGAGATTGCGAGAAAACTTCCCATTGGGAGTCCCTGCAATTTTTTCTTTGGAAAAAGGAAGAGTCCATGCGTGAAGATCTTCTCGAGGGTTGATCTTGATGCCTTCTTTAGAGGTGTAGGAACCTTGGATGTTAAATGACAGGAAGTTTCCTTGAGAAGGATCGTAAGAAGCATGTACATTTTCTAAGTTTGATCCTTCTAATGCAAAATTGTCGAATACGATCAAGAGGGGATGGGTTTGTCCATGCCATTGTGTATAATCATCTCCTCTAAAGAGCGCAACTTGGCTTAATGTGTCATCGAAAACATTAGAAGCGTGTGAATCCATGGGGTTGCTAAGGCGCAATCCATTATCATATAACGTTCTAGCAGATTCGCTGCGTGGTTGGATGAGATCTGGATCTACGGCATTGCCATATAAATGTTTCCAAGCAATAAGGTTAATATCTTCTACGGTTTTTCGGTTGCTGACGACAGCTTCATTCCAGACTTCTTGCAAGAATTTTTGTACAGCATTAGAAAGTAAGGGGTTGTTGTCAGTGAACTTTTCATTGACGACATGAAAATACATGGAGGAAGCTTTAACCAGTTCTGCTGCGGATAGGTTTTGCGATCCAGGAAAATCTAAAGTGATGAGATTCCCTTCTTGGCGGATGCTTACTTCAGAAACGCCCATCTTATTTACGCGGTTATAAAGCTCATTCATTCCTTGTCGTAGATCTAGTTCGTCTGTAACAGCGCGATTGTTAGAGTCTCTGAGTTCGATTTGAATGGTTTTTCCTCCAGATAGATCAAGACCCCAATGAAGTACTTTGCGATCGTCTCCGCGGAAATATTTAATGAAGCTAAGTTTGAAATTACTCCAGAGAGCGCTTTGAGTGGGCTTAGGAACGTCAAATGCAGTGGCTCCATTAATGTTTAATTTTGCAGCTATGTAATCATCTCTCCATTTTAGTAAATCTTCGTGGATAGAAGTGTCGATTTTATTTTCTGTTAAAATTCTTTGTTCTACATCTGTAAATTCGAGCACTGCATAACGCTGAGTTCCTTTTACCTGAAAATTTTCTCTGGAAGCCGCTAAAACATTTTGAAAATAATTGGGCAGCTCAAAGATGAAATCTCCTGCAAATTCTTTGCTAACGCTTAGCAAGGAACCTTCGTACCCCATATAGCCCGATTTTTGTAAAAGGTCTCTGAGTTTATAAAAATCTTGTAAGAAGATTTGAGATTGTTCTGACGAAGGATCTATTTCTATCTTTTTCAGGATGCGGTCCATTCCTTTAGCGATGACGTAAACAGAGTTTGTGCGGAAGCCCATTTCAGGAACTTTTGATTGAGTCACTGGTGCATAGACTATAAGGCTCACTGTTTTTTGATCGACAGGAAGCGATATATAAGATTCATAGTCAAGAACTGGAAATACATTAGGTTGCAGATCTGGATGCTTGGGATTCCATGAAGCTTTTATGTGTGATTGGATATCATTTGTTTCTGCTTGAGCAATCGATGCTAAGCGAAATGCTAGAAAGCTTTTGCTATTTGTAAGCTGAGAAAGAGCAACTTGGTAGTTGCCGCTTGAGGCTGGAGCTACTGTTTCTTCTGTTTGACGTGCCAGAAGAGCCATTTCATTGAATAAAAATTGTTCTATTCTTTCAAATTCTCGAGGAGCTTGAGTGGAAGAAAGGTTTTTGAGATCTAAAACATCTTTGTAAAGCTGTAGGGAAATAATCTCATTTCTCCAATCAATTTGAATGGATTCGATAAAAGGATTTCGGCCTTCTAAAGAAAGTTGTTGTAAAGGAGCTGCTTGTAGGTAGGGCCCAATATTGCTATAGGTCCAAGGTTGAGATCCTTTAGAAAAACTTGGTGTATTATTTTTCAGTATGGAAATGGCAGATTGCAACCAGTTTACTTTGTTGGAGAGCATCTGCTTTAGTTGTAGTTGGGAAGCGTCTAGATATTTACCTTGTTCTTTTAAAGCGGCTTCTTCTCGTGATAGTTCATCGATTTGATTTTGTACAGAGCGAGAGACGTTATCGAGTTTGTTAACAAATGCATTTGCAATGTCTGCTCTATTTCCATTCTCGGTTTGTGTGAAAGAAGAAAAATATCTTTTGGCAACATCTGACTGGGTGCCAAATGTTTGAGCGAACGAATTGAGAGAATCTGCTAAAGAGGTAGCGAGTTCTTGGCTCAGCACTGAATCTGTAGACGCTAAAAGGGCTTGTACAAACTGTGCGTTTTGAGAAATTCCCCCTAGAGAAAGTGCTATTTGCATCAATCTATCTTTAATCAAAGCGTAGTAGAGAGGAGTGATTTGTCCTTGATCGTTGATCTTTGTAGAGAATTGAAAAAAAGAATTTATCAAATTAGGGTCGAAGTGGCTTGGAACATTTCTTTGCACTTGTACGATTTTATTTTCAGTGTTTTCTGTTTCTCCATAAAGAGAGAGCTGAGCTGGGATAAAAGGGATCAGAGCTCCGGCTCTAGGCAGAAAATGACGAAACGTTTTTGCTTGATCGCTATTTTGGAAGGTAACTAAGACAATCCCTGGATCTTGGGGGCTTAGTTGTATAGATTGAGGTTTGACTTGGAGAAGCTTGCAAAAAGAGCGAATCCATTGTAGGGACTCTTCTTCTAAAGAATTAATCCTTTTAGCTACGTCGATAGCAATTTGGTTCCCTCGAGATTCGTAAATTGGAGATTTGAGGGGCTTAGTGTAGAAAAAAATCGTGGGCAGGATGTTGTAAATCGTTAAAACTGTGACAGCTAGAATGAGGATCCATTGCCATCTTTTTTGCTTTTGCATAAGCTGCTCGGTCCTTGAATAAAATAAATGATCGGCGAGGTAGCTCTTTTTCGGATTCGTTTTCGTTTGCGATAATAGCCTGCAACGAAAAGGCAATCGAAGTTTCGCCATTAGTAATGGGTACATGGTATCGAAGAAGGGAATTTTTAACAATCGCAAGCTTGCGCCTGACTTTTTCTGGCGGTTCTTTGTCTTAAGAAAAGAAGTCTAATATAAGGTGTTAGCCGAAGTTTCTTTTTACTATTGCGTCAGCCTTTTGCACCTCTAGCTTTCTTGTGTAACGCTCGTAGTGGATTAAAGATTGCATCACTTCTTGTTTTCTTTGCGGTGTAAGAAAATATCCGCTGCAAAGCCAGTTTGTTAGGTCGTTTGTGTGATTTTTGGCCCATTCGATTTGCTGACCTAATACCTCTTCTGAAGAGGAAGGGGTGAGGATGCCTCTAAGTATTTTGGTTTTAAGTTCTAGAAATGCAGTTTTGATAGGTGTTTCTGATGTTTTTTCTGTAATTGACCATAAGATTTCTAAAAGTTCAGGAGTTTCAGGATTTAATGTTTCTAACATTTCCATGCTGAGATCTTCTATCTGTGTAGATAAATATTCGTTGAGCTCGTGGAGGCAGTTTGTGTAGTGCTCTCGCGCTGCAGCTTCTGTGTGCGATCGGCATTGTCTGATGCATTGTCTAAGCGTCGCTAATGATTTGAGTATGTGGCTTATATGTTGTGTGGGAGATGATCTGTCAGTTAAGTGACTCTTGTGGAGATCTACAATTTCACTTGGGGATACGTGCAGTCCGTATGATTCTCTGTGGATATTTTGTAGGCAGTTGATGCAATAGTTTGAAATTTCCATGTCGATTGCTGTATCTGCTTCGGGAATAGAGATTCTAGGTTGCAGTTCCTGGATGAGTATTCTTAATGATGCAGTAGGAGGGAAATCTTTGTTTCGTAAGGCTATTGATTGGATTTTTTCTTCTACGGACCGATTGCAATCTTGGATCCACTCTGTGGGGGTGCCTAGTTTCTGTATCAGGTCGTGCTTTTTAAGGCCCAATTGGATGATTTTTAAGGCGTGCAATTTTTCAATAGGATCTACTAAAGCTTCGCATTCTTGCCAAATTGAGGAAGGGTCTTGGGTGGAATGATTTTCAAGAGCGACCTGGTAGCGGGCGAGTGCTTTGAGTGCGGCGAAGGCGATTCGATGAGCGGGGTAGGAGCTTTGGGCGAGAGCGCTTTGTGGCTCTAGCATTTGGGTTGAGTCGCTGGGAGTAATTAGCGAACAAGACATTGCGTATTTCTCTGTAAAAGTAAGTGAAATGCTAGCTAGACTATCATAGGAAGTTAGATTTTTTATAGGGTAAAAAATTGTTTATATCTAAAGGTGAGAGAGTTGTTTGGTTACATTGCTCTTAAGGAATCCTTCTGTATTGGCAGTGATTCAGTCAAAAATACGTATCACTCAATTTCAAGGATCAGCTATGCTGGTCAATTAATAATCCATTTTTTTGATCCATTTTAGGGAAGAAATATACTGATGCAAAACCGTGTTATCATAGTAGTTGGGATACAATGGGGCGATGAAGGAAAAGGGAAAATTATCGATCTTCTTTCGGCGCATGCTGATGTAGTTGTGCGCTGTCAAGGTGGGAATAATGCAGGACATACTATTGTAGCTCAGCAAAAAGAGTTTAAATTTCACTTAATCCCTTCAGGTGTGCTTTATCCAAATGTGCATTGCTATGTAGCAGGAGGATGTGTTGTTGATGCGAAGTCTCTCATCTTAGAAATACAAGAGCTGGAAAAGCAAGGAATCTCTTTGTTAGGTAGATTGCATGTTTCTGCTTTCGCTCATTTAATCATGCCGTATCATAAAGACTGGGACTTATGGCAAGAAGAGCGGAAAGGGCATCTTGCTATTGGAACCACTCGGAAAGGTATTGGTCCTTGTTATGCTGATAAGGCAAGTCGAATCGGAATTCAGGTCGGGGAGCTAGTGTATCCGGACCGTTTTAGAGAGCATTTGCATCAAGTAGTTGCTTTAAAAAATCAAGAGATCATTCAGTTTGGACAAAAACCGCCGATTCAGGAAAAAGATATTTATGAAGAGTACTTGAAATATGCTTCATTTTTACAGCCATATATTTCTTTTACTGTAGAAAAAGCAATTGTAGAAGGCGTTGATAAGGGGAAGAAAGTGCTTTTAGAAGGTGCTCATGGCTCTTATTTAGATTGTACTTTTGGCACGTATCCTTATGTCACAGCGACAAGCGCATTAGCCTCTGGGATCGCTGAGGGAGCCGGTGTTGGTCCAACTGCGATAGATCACGTAATAGGTGTTGTTAAGGCTTTTACAACGCGTGTAGGACACGGACCTTTCCCCACAGAGCTGTCTACAGAAGAAGCCTCTCTATTTTTAAGTCATGAAGAAGCTCGAGAGGTTGCAACAACAACTAAAAGATTGCGGCGTATGGGGTGGTTTGATGTGCCACTGGTACGGAATTCTTTAAGGAGGAATGGAGCGAGCTCGATGGCTATTATGAAGCTTGATGTTTTGGATAAGCTAGCAGAGATAAAGGTTTGTATAGCTTATCAACTGAACGGAAAGAGAATGGATTTCCCAGAGATGCTCACATGTGATTGGGAAAAATTAGAACCTGTGTATGAAACATTTCCAGGATGGTTGGAGTCAACTGAAGATGTTTCTTCTTATGAAAAACTCCCTCTAAAAGCTATTGCATATTTGGAAGCAATAGAACGCCTTTGCAACTGTCCGATCTCTTTGATATCTTGTGGGCCTCAAAGAGAGAGAACTATATATAGGAGCAAGCTGTTATAAGTGAACTTGCTGTCGTTAGAGGAAGGAAAGAGTACAGAAGAAAGCTATGCTCAAAAAATGGCTAATGTGCGTTTGGGACTAATTCCGGAGCATGTAGCCATAATTATGGATGGGAATAGAAGGTGGGCTAAGCTCCGCGGGTTCCCGCCTGTTTACGGTCATTGGAAGGGGGCAGAGGTTCTTACGGAGATCCTTCGTTTTGCTTCTAAACTTGGAGTTAAGGTTCTTACAGTATATGCTTTTTCTACAGAAAATTGGTCTCGATCTCCAAAGGAAATAGACCAGCTTATGAGACTGATTTCTTTTTATCTAAGAAAAAAAAGGAAATCTATGATAGAAGAGTCTGTAAGATTGGAGACAATTGGAGATCTTTCTCGTTTACCCGATTTTGTACGAGAAAAACTTAGGCAAGTTAAAGAAGATACCGCATCAGGATCTAAAATCCGCTTGGTTCTTGCTTTGAATTATGGAAGTAGGGATGAGATTAAAAGAGCTGTTGAGAAAATAGCTGATGACTTGAAATCAGAAAAGATCGTAAGAAATCAAATTTCTGAAGAATTAATCAGTAGTTACCTTGATACGGCTTCTTTAGGAGATCCTTCTTTATTTATCCGCACAAGTGGAGAGCAAAGACTAAGTAATTTTCTTCTGTGGCAGTTGTCTTATACTGAAGTATATTTGACTAAAGTGCTCTGGCCTGATTTTAAGCCAATAGATCTATTAGACGCGATTTTTGAATTTCAAAGAAGAGAAAGAAGACTAGGGGGCACATGAAGAAAAAAAACTTAACAGATTTAAATAGACGATTTATCGTATCTTCGATAGCTGTTTTGATCATCGCCTTTCTTATGGTTTTTTCTCATTTTGCAGTTGTTAAAGCTTTGCTGATTTTTTGTGTTGCAGGTCTTGCTGCCATTGGAATTTGGGAGTATGGTCAGTTAGCAAAAGCTAAATCATTGCAACTTTCTTTAGTTGCTATGATAGCGGTTGCTGTAAGCGAAATCGTCGCATTTTTTTTAGCGCATAAATTAATGGTTTTTTCTCAGATGCCAGCTATAGTGCTCGCTTTGGGCGCTGGTGTATTTTTTGTTCTTCATTTCAAAGAAACGACAGGTGCATTGCTGCACGTTGCTGTTGAATTTTTTGGGGTTTGTTATGTAGCTGTACCTTTAAGTTTTATGCTTGCAATTCTTTATCCTATTTCTTCTGCAGGGATTTCTTGGGACGGAAGAGTGTGGCTTGTGTATTTGATTTTGGTCACAAAAGTAACAGATGTAGGAGCGTATTTTGTAGGCAGATTATGGGGCAAAAGACAGTTGGCTCCTATTCTCAGTCCTAAAAAAACAGTAGAAGGCGCCGTCGCCGGATTTTTTTGTGCTGTAGGTTGTAGCGTTTTATTCAGCTGGCTGGGAGCAAAATTATTCCCCAGTTATTTCCATCTTCCTTTATTAGGGGCTATTTTTTTGGGATCTTGCATAGGCATTATCGCTCAGATTGGGGATCTAGCGGAATCATTATTAAAAAGAGATGCGTCTATAAAAGACAGCAATACGCTTCCTGGCTTAGGGGGAGTGTTAGATATGTTGGATTCTCTTTTACTTACGTCTCCTATTGTGTATTTTTACCTTCAATTTCATAGATGAAAAATGATTGTTACTATTGATGGTCCATCAGGTACGGGAAAATCGACTGTCGCTAGACTGCTAGCGCAAAGGTTAGGTTTTTCTTTTTTTGATACAGGAGCTATGTACCGCGCTTTAGCTTGGTGGATTTTACAAGAAAGGTTTGACATTTATAATGTTGCAGATCTTCAAAAACATTTACCTCGGTTTTCATTTTTGATAACCGAAAATCTCGGGGAAAAAAAATATTGGGTAGATGAAGTTGATGTAACAGAGGCAATCCGGACAAAAGAGGTGACCGAGGCTGTATCTAAGATTTCTGCAATTGGAGAAATTCGGCAGCTTCTTCTTCCTTTGCAAAGAACATATGGAAAGAACCATAATGTTGTATTTGAGGGGAGAGATTTGGGAACAGTGGTATTTCCTGAAGCGGAAGTGAAAATTTTTCTCACTGCTAGGCCAGAAATAAGAGGAAAAAGACGCTTTCTTGAGCTTAAAGCAAAAAAGCCAGATGCCGATCTTTGCTTAGAAGAGATTGTTTCTTCTTTAGAGCAAAGAGATGAGCAGGACTCTTCTAGAGAAGTAGCTCCTTTAAAATGTCCTCATGATGCTTTGATGCTTGATACCTCAGACTATTCAATAGATCAAGTAGTAGAAATGCTTTTACAACACACATTGACCAAGAAAAAATAATGCAAGGCTGGCTTACCAATTCTCATAACCTTCTTTATAAAGTGATTTTATTTTTGGTGTATTGGTTTTTTAAGCTTTTGTATCGCAATAAAATCTATGGGGCGGAGAATTTTTATTCTGGATCTGCAATTTTAGCTGCTAATCATGCTTCTTTTTATGACCCACCCCTTCTGTCTGTTTCTACTCCGTATGAAGTTCACTTTCTGGCAAGAAAAACGCTTTTTACTCCTTTTTTATTTGGTCGACTTATTCGGCATTTAAATGCGCATCCTGTTTCTGGAAAAGCTCAGGATGTGGCTGTTTTTAAGACTGTTGTTCGTTTGATGCAAGAGGGGAAAAAAGTAATAATCTTTCCTGAGGGAACACGTTCGCGTGATGGGAAATTACAAGCAATTAAACCAGGCGTTGCTATGCTAGTTGCAAGAACGGGAGCTGCTGTAATTCCTGTATATCTTCATGGGACTTTTTCTGTTTGGCCTGAATGTAAAAAATTTCCTAAACTTTTTGGGAAAACGGCCTGTGTCTTCGGTTCACCTCTTTATTTTCCTGTCGATTCTTCTCATGATGCAAAACAGCGGCAAGAGGAAATCTCGGAAAAGATCCATCTTGCTATATCGCAATTAAAAGAATGGTATGATCAAGGAGCAATAGGATCTCCTCCATAATAAAATTTAAAGTGTCGATTTATTTTTCGTTTAAGAAATCTCTCTATTCAAAAGTCTAATTTTAATTGCATTCGATTTTTTTATTTGTTTTCATTTACTTTCTTTATGTGTGGTTTTTTGTTTGTTTTTTTGTTAAAATACAGTCGATAGTTTGGGTTTTATTGCGGTGTGTATTTATGAATGTTTCTGGTGTTTTTTCGAATGTGGAAAATACAATAAATTTTATTCAAAATTGTTCTGTTAGTGTTAGGACTAAAGATGGGGAGATTCCTCTCATCACATTGCCTTCTTCGAAGGTAAATAATAGTAGAGCGGTTCAAGTGTATTCAGGGGATTTTGGCAAGGGGATATTAGCTGCCTCGGTAGGGTTTATTCTTTTTAGACCGCATGATTTATTAGCTATTATAGGATTGAACACTATAGTTTTTGCTGCTTCTACTTTCCAGGTTTCTTATCATCCTCCAAAAACTGCAGAGATTGTAAAACAGTCTGTGAGAAAAATGTTTTGGTGGTAAGAGTTTTTTGAGTTTTAGCCTTTTTTAATTCGCATACAATAGACGTGCCTTCCTCTTTGCTGGAGTTGGCTGTTCATATGATTTTTTTTAATAATATTTGTCTTTTATAAAATATTCCCTACTGGTTATCCCTTGTTGGGAATATTTTATATTTATGCGAGAAGATAAGCTCTTACAAGAGAGTTGATTTTTCGTGAAAGACGCTCTGAAAAATATTCCATGGAACAGGTGTGGAGGAACATGGAACTAAAGCGGTCTTGGGGGGAGTTATTGATGCACCTTTCTGTAAAGTTGATGAACCATTTATTGGGGAAGGAGAGGGTTTGAATTGCTGTTTGTAAAGCTGCATTTTTAGAAATTACCCCGTCAGAAATGGTATTGCGTTCAGCATCTGTTGTCTGAATAATAATTTCTGGAATTTGAAGTTCTGCAAGTTTTTTAGAAGATTCTACTGAGTCAAGCGATAGCTGAGCATGAGGAATCATCCAGTCAAGACATCCTTTAGTAATAGATTTGCAAGCGCGCTCTAGAGAGGAAAATGTTCGATCTTTGATGAAGATATATCGTATTCCTTTTTTGAGGCCATCTTGGAGATTGTAAGTTTTTAAAGATTCTCCTTGAATTCCTCCGCCTAGAGAGTATCCGTATCCTATAATTGTTTTAGCTCCGATTCCTTGTTTGTTATCTTCCAAAAAATGTAGCATTGTTTGATAGGATTCTACTAAATTTTTTGTGTTGCGATTTCCTTTGCTTGCTCCTATAGAAGGATAATTGAATAGCAGGGCGTTAGCATTAATTTGCGTTAAAAAATTTTGAAATGCTTTACTGACTAATCGCTCTTCATAAAGATCTCTTCTTCCAACAGAGACAAGTACCCATTTTTTATTGGGCAAAGTAGAGGGTCGCCCCATAATAGCAGCATCTAGATCTAATCCATTTTTCGTTTGAACTGTCAGTCTTTTGAATTTCCATGGATCTGGTTGTTCTGATAGCGTCGTCCCAAATTGGGTAGGACGGATCATCGCAGGGATAATCAATGGTTTGGCAAATAGAGCGGGTAAGGAGTCTTGTGAGTGTGTGTCTATAGGATTGTTTTTGTTTGCTTGATATAGGCAAGAAGCTGCAGGAGCGTTAAATTCTTTTTTTAATTTATTTGTGTAATCTGCATCATTAAAAAAAGCATTTTTACCTGCTAAATGTTTTGCTGAGAAAATTTCCGTCATAATAATTAATAATCTTTAAGTTTATATGATTATTGATATTGTGTTGTTGTTTGTTATGATAACAAAATCAGCATTATTTTTCAGCGGTTTAATTTGTTTTATCTTGATTATAAAAAAGAAGGAGATGTTTTGAAATTATTTGCGGCCAAGATGACTCGAACATCCACCGAGTTGCCCCGACTAGAACCTGAATCTAGCGCGTCTACCAATTCCGCCATGGCCGCAAAAAACGAGATGTAGTGTAACGTTTTTCTTTCTTTAAAATCTATAAATTTTTGAGTTGTATTTTGTGTAAATGATGTTTTTTGATTCGATTAGAGTGGAAGATTTTTTGGTTTTTTGTGTGAAGTAATATTTATTTTTTTCGTGTATGTTTTTACAAATGATAGAAACGTAATGTGTTTGTATGTGCTATCACACATGCATTAATATATTTCTCTATGAAAAAACGAGAAAAACTGTGCAGATTTTTAGTTGCAAATCATAGGAAATTATGTTCTGAAAAGTTATGTTTTGATTGTTTAAAAAACGATTGTAAAATCGATTTTCTCTTTGTGAAAAGATAACATTATAAAAAGTTCTTGCATACTTTTGGAAAAAAAAACTACTATCCGGTCAAGCTCGTATAACATAGGTATGTGCCTGGTCTATACCGATGGAAACATTTATCACTTTGAGGGGTCTTTATGAACTGGTTCCGTAGTAAGAAACACCTACTACTTTCTTCTTTGGTCTGCTTTACATTAGAGCAAGGAATATTGGAAGGATCGTGTGCTGCTAGCAATGAATTGTCATATGATTCTGCTCTTGCTTCTCCATCAGGATGTTCTAATGTTCTTTCTATTACTGCGCCCATATCTCTTGCACTAGATAATGCTTTATTAAATACTTCTGTAGGTACTTCTGGAACACCTTTTAACATTACAGGATCTGGAGCTGTTACAATTAGTGGAAGCGGAGGTGCGGGTGCTCGCAATCTTTTGAATGTAAACATTACAACGAATAGTGCAAATGCTTATATTTCGGTGGATCCTACTATTACTTTTCAAAATGGTACGGTAACTGTTGGAAGCGAAGTGTCAAATAGTACAGCGCATTTGATTTTTTTAGGAACTGGTAGTTACGGTTCCGGTAAAATCAGCAACTACATAATTGGACAAAATGGAACGTTGCAATTTGCAGTTACAGGAACAGTTGTTGGTGGAGTTACTTTAGATGATTCGACTGCAGCAATTTTAGTAAATTCAGGGCAAACGGTTGCAGTAAGTGGGACAGTATCGGGATCCGGAGGACTAAATTTACCAGGTCCTGGAAATTTGACGCTGACTACTATAGAATCGTATACAGGTGGTACAACTGTTGGCGGGGGAACTTTAGCTCTTTCTTTAGCTGGTGATATCAGCGCTTCTGGTGGACTATCCGTAAATGGAACTTCTACATTTGATATTAGTGGCCTTTCGGGAGCTGGAACTAGCGTATCAGATCTTGTAACAGCATCTGGATCATCTATTGTTCTAGGAGCTAAATCTTTGGCTTTCGGAACTAATAATAGCACAACTATAGCTGGAGCTATCACAGGAACTAATGGATCCATAGTAAAGCGTGGAGTTGGGATAGTAAGTCTTACAGGAACTAATACCTTTACAGGGGGAACGACGGTTAATGTTGGAACGTTGGCTGTAAGTTTGGGGGGCTCTTTAGCGACAAGTGGAAGCGTAACTGTAAATGGACTTTCTACATTTGATATTAGCTTACTTACTGCTCCTTCGCTGACAATAGGAGATCTAGCAACAGTGCCAGGGTCGACGGTGAGTCTTGGAGCGAACTCTTTGGTTTTTGGAACTACGAATAGTACAACGATTGCAGGAGCAGTTACTGGTAGTGGCACTCTGAGCAAAGTGGGATCTGGGACCGTTACAATATCGAATGCTAATGGCTTGTTTACAGGGCCGGTTGCTTTAAATGCAGGTCAGATTACCATTGGTAGTAATACCGCTTTAGGGACAAACGTGCTTACTATGGCTGCAGGAACTACTTTATCTGTTAGTGCTGGAGTTACAGCTGCCAATAACATTGTCTTAAGCGGCGCAGCTAATATAGATGTTACTTCTATAGGAATAGGAGCTTTAAGCGGGATTATCAGTGGCGGCGGATCTCTTACTAAGACTGGACCTTATGTCTTGGCTCTATCTGGAATAAATACCTATAGTGGTGGCACTACAGTTAATGCCGGAACTCTAGCATTAGTTAATACAGGGTTGCTAGATAATGCGGGGTCTGTGACATTAAATGGTGGTACATTTGACATTAGCGATGTTGATGGATCTGGAGTGACGATAGGAAGTTTAGCCTCGTCACTAGGATCTACAGTTAATCTAGGAACTAAAATATTGATTTTTGGAGGTAGTGGATCTCCTACTCTTGCTGGAACTATTATAGGAACAGGATCGATTACAAAGCAAGGTACCGGAGTAGTAACAATTACTGGTGCCAATAGTTTTAGTGGGGGCACAACGATAAACGCTGGAACGCTGGCTTTGTCAGGAACAGGTTCTCTGCTTCCTACAGCTGCCGTTATAGTAAATGGAACTGCCACATTTGATATCTCCAATGTTATCGGAGGAGCGACAATAGGAGATCTGACAACAATATCTGGGACAGCGGTTTCTCTTGGATCTAAAACTCTGACTTTTGGAACGGCTCTTGAGTCTGTCGTTGCAGGAGCTATTACAGGGACAGGTGGATCGATTATAAAACAGGGTATCGGAATCGCGACACTTTCAGGAGCAAGTACCTTTACAGGGGGAACCACGATCAATGCTGGAACATTGGCCATAGGCTCTGGAGGTTCTTTATATTCTTCAGGATCTGTAACTGTCAATGGAACAGCTATATTTGATATCAGCGCTTTCTCATCTGGTTTAACGATTGGAGATTTGACAACCCAATCTGGAACAAATATTGCACTTGGATCTAATGTGCTAACTTTTGGAACTGGAAATAGTACAACAATCGCAGGGACAATTGTTGGAGCAGGTTCTCTTATAAAACAAGGAACTGGAACTGTCACAATTTCGCAAGATAATACCTTTGAAGGTGGAGTGAATTTAAGTCAGGGGCAAATTACTATTGCAGCAGCAGAAGCGTTAGGGACAGGAACTCTTACCATGGGAGTTGGTACAACTTTATCTATCGGAGCTTTGATCGATGCGGAAAACGCGATTACTTTAAGTGGTGCTGCTACTATAGATGTTTCTTCTGGAGGACCTGGAACTTTATCTGGAATCATCAGTGGACCTAGCGGAGCTCTTACTAAATCAGGTGGTGATACCTTGATCTTGTCCGGAGCTAATACCTATGGTGGTGGAACTACGATCAACGGAGGGATCTTAGAGTTAACTCAAGATGGATCTTTAGCTGCGACTGGAACTGTAACAGTAAATGGAAGTTCTAGATTTGATATCAGTACTATTACGGGCACTTCATCTACAATCGGGGCTTTGATAACAGCTTTGCCATCGACTGTAAGTTTAGGAGGTAAGACTCTTATATTTGGAACTGGAAGTTCTAGCAATACAACTCTTGCAGGAACGATTACAGGTACAGGTGGATCGCTTCAAAAAGTCGGAACTGGCACTGTTACTATATCGAATGCCAATACTTTTACTGGTGGAGTCGCACTAAATGCAGGTGAAATCCTTATTACCAATAATACAGCTTTAGGTTCTGGCGCGCTTGTAATGGCTGCAGGCACTACTTTATCTGTTGGAGCGTTGGTCAATGCTTCTAATCTCATTACCTTAAGTGGTGCTGCTACGATTGATGCTTCTTCGGGAGGGCCAGGAACTCTATCCGGAATCATCAGTGGACCTAGCGGGTCTCTTACCAAGACGGGACCTGACATTTTGAATCTATCTGGAGCAAATATTTATGCTAACGGAACTACGATAATTTCTGGCACTTTAGCATTAACTGGAACTGGATCTTTACTTTCTACAGGTTTTGTGACAGTAAACGCTGGTGGATTTGATATAAGTGGCCTTACTAACGGCGGAACAACAGTTGGAGCTCTGACTACGCTATTAGGTACACAAGTTACTCTCGGTGCTAATTCTCTAACTTTTGGAACTGCTGCCCCCTCTACTATTGCAGGGACTATTACAGGTTTAGATGGATCGATTGTAAAGCAAGGTGGGGGAACTGCAACTCTTACCGGATCTAATACCTTTACTGGAGGAACAACGATTAATGCGGGAACTCTAGCGTTGTCTGGAGCGGGTTCTTTATATTCTTTAGGATCAGTTTTATTAAATGTAGGAACTTTTGACATCAGTGGGCTTTCAGGCTCCGGAACGACGATAGGTGATTTGACAACACTTTCAACGACAACAGTTGGTCTTGGAGCTAAAGCGCTGGCTTTTGGAACTATCAATAACACAATTCTTGCAGGAAATATTACTGGAACTGGATCACTTGCAAAGATGGGAACTGGTACCGTCACGATATCGAATGGAAATGCCTTTAGTGGTGGGGTTGCTTTAACCGCAGGTGAGATTCTCATTACTAATAATACGGCTTTAGGAACAGGTGCTCTTACGATGGCGGGGGGTACAATTTTATCGATTGGACCTGGTATTACAGCTTCTAATCTTATTACCTTAAACGGCGCTGCTACCGTAGATGTTTCTCTTGGTGGAATAGGAACCTTATCCGGGATTATCGGAGGAACTGGATCTCTTGCTAAGACGGGATCTAATATTTTGAATTTGTCAGCAGCAAACACTTATAACGGCGGAACCATCATAAATGGCGGGACTCTAGCGTTAGTTAACGCAGGCTCTTTAGCAGCAGCTGGAGCTGTAACATTAAACGTTGGTACATTTGATATTAGCGGTATTACTCCTGCAACTAGCACAACGATAGGAGATTTGAATACAGCATCGGGAACAACAGTTGCTCTTGGAACTAACTCTCTGGTTTTTGGAACGTCTACTTTGAACTCGGCCATTGCTGGCTCTGTTATAGGTACTGGATCTCTTGTAAAAAATGGAAGTGGAAGCGTAACGATATCTAACCCAAATACCTTGTTTACAGGCGGAGTTGCTTTAAATGCAGGTACGATCCTCATTACCAATAATTCAGCTTTAGGTACTGGGATTCTTGCGATGGCCAATAGTACAATCTTATCTATCGAATCTGGAGTTTCAGCTGCCAATAATATCATTTTAGGTGGTGCAGGTACGATAGATGTTTCTTTTGGAGGGCCTGGAACTGGAACTTTATCGGGTAATATCACTGGTGCGGGTGGATCTTTGATTAAAACTGGAGCTGACACCTTAGCTTTATCTGGCACAAATACGTATCCTAATGGAACTGCGATCGCATCGGGAACTTTGGCGTTAGTTGCTAATGGTTCATTATCTCCTACAGGATCTGTAACAGTAAACGGGACGGGTATATTTGATATCAGTGA